>NZ_UTBG01000186.1 GCF_900580675.1 Pseudomonas viridiflava | reverse complement strand
TCCGATCTCTCGTTAGCGGGAGGCGAATTCTACAGCGTTACACGCTGCTGTCAACACCTCTTTTTCTCCGCTTTCGACCGAGAAGATCGAAACGTTAATAGAGCCAAACAACACCGCTCTACCAACTTATTCTGGGCTTCGATGACCTGAAGCAACTCGCTGTCGAATCTCGCATAACTCTTTGTTTACCAAAGAGTTTTCCATTTCGACTGCGCCGGAAGTGGGGCGAATTATAGACAGATATAAAACGCCGTCAACACTTAATTTCAGGTTTATTCGGTTTTAAGCGTAATACGCGCAAATGCCTTCTTGCCGGCCTGGCAAACATGGGTGGAGCCCAGTTCGTATATAAAGGAGCGATCGACAACCTCACCATCTATACGCACACCGCCGGAGCCCAGAAGGTCGCGCGCAACCGCCGAGTTCTTCACCAGGCCTGCCTTATTAAGGACAGCGGCAATCGGCATCGCCTCAGCAGCAGTCAGCTCAATCTCTGGCAGATCATCCGGCAGCTCGCCATCTTTCATACGGTTGCCGGCCGCACGGTGAGCACTGGCCGCAGCCTCTTCACCATGGAAACGCGCAACAATCTCTTCCGCCAGCTTGATTTTCACATCGCGCGGGTTGGCACCCGCCTCGACATCAGCACGCAGCGCATTGATCTCATCCATCGAACGGAAGCTCAGGAGCTCGAAGTAGCGCCACATCAGCGCATCGGGAATCGAAACCAGCTTGCCGTACATCACGCCCGGCGCTTCCTGGATACCTACATAGTTACCCAGTGACTTGGACATCTTCTTGACGCCATCCAAGCCCTCCAACAACGGCATGGTCAGAATGCACTGAGCTTCCTGCCCATACGCACGCTGCAGCTCGCGCCCCATCAGCAGGTTGAACTTCTGATCGGTGCCGCCCAGCTCAACGTCCGCACGCAACGCGACCGAGTCATACCCCTGGACCAGCGGGTAAAGGAATTCGTGAATCGCGATCGGCTGGTTGGTGGAGTAGCGCTTGTCGAAGTCATCACGCTCAAGCATGCGTGCCACGGTATACTGGGATGTCAGGCGAATGAAGTCAGCCGGCCCCATCTGGTCCATCCAGGTGGAGTTGAAGGCCACCTCGGTCTTGGCCGGGTCGAGAATCTTGAACACTTGAGTCTTGTAGGTCTCGGCATTGTCGAGAACCTGCTCACGGGTCAGCGGCGGACGCGTGGCGCTCTTGCCGCTCGGATCACCGATCATCCCGGTGAAGTCACCTATAAGGAAGATGACCTGATGCCCCAGCTCCTGGAACTGGCGCAGCTTATTAATAAGCACGGTGTGACCCAGGTGCAGATCCGGGGCCGTCGGATCAAAGCCTGCCTTGATACGCAGGGGCTGGCCACGCTTGAGCTTTTCGATCAGCTCGGACTCGACCAACAGTTCTTCCGCACCACGTTTTATCAGCGCTAGCTGCTCTTCAACCGACTTCATAACAGACCCGCAAGGCTCAGATTCAAAAGGGAACCAACCATACAAGATCAGGGACTAATTACAAGTTTTGCCCTGCGCACGGACACCGTTCAGCAAGCCCAGCGTTCGCGAGCTTGCGCCACAGATGATTTGGTTATATTTTATACAGTTATTTCATCTTCATCATGTCATTCATCTTTTCCATTTCATCTTCAAAGTCAAAATTACCTATGACCACAGAACCGTCTAAAGCGCCGCCGCTTTACCCGAAGACCCACCTGCTCGCCGCAAGTGGTATCGCCGCCCTTCTCAGCCTGGCACTCCTGGTATTCCCTTCCAGTGACGTAGAAGCCAAACGAACCTCCCTGAGCCTTGACCTGGAAAGTCCGGTTGAGCAACTGACACAAGATCAAGACGCTTCCGACGCACAACAAGCCACAAATGCCCCAGTAGACTCGCCGTTCGCCCAGATCGAAAACAGCCCCGAAGACACCAAGCAAGCAGCCCAAAGCCTGCCTGCGCCGGTTGCGGACGCGGCCAAAAACCCTCAACACCGCGAAGTGATCGTTGCCAGGGGCGACACGCTGTCGACCCTGTTCGAGAAAGTCGGCCTGCCCGCCTCTACCGTTAATGAGGTGTTGGCCAGCGATAAACAAGCCAAACAGTTCTCCCAGCTCAAGCACGGCCAGAAACTTGAGTTCGAATTCGGCCCCGACGGCCAGTTGAACAACCTGCACAGCAATGTCAGCGACCTCGAAAGCATCACCCTGACCAAAGGCGCCAAAGGCTTTGCCTTCAACCGCATTACCACCAAGCCGGTGATGCGCTCTGCCTACGTACACGGCGTGATCAACAGCTCACTCTCGCAATCCGCGGCTCGCGCCGGCCTGTCGCACAGCATGACCATGGACATGGCCAGCGTGTTTGGCTACGACATCGACTTCGCCCAGGACATCCGCCAGGGTGACGAATTCGACGTGATCTACGAGCAGAAAGTCGCCAACGGCAAAGTCGTCGGCACCGGCAACATTCTCTCCGCGCGCTTCACTAACCGCGGCAAGACCTACACCGCCGTGCGTTACACCAACAAGCAAGGCAACAGCAGCTACTACACGGCCGACGGCAATAGCATGCGCAAGGCCTTCATCCGTACGCCGGTAGACTTCGCGCGTATCAGCTCGCGCTTCTCCATGGGCCGCAAACACCCGATCCTGAATAAAATCCGCGCCCACAAAGGCGTCGACTACGCCGCCCCTCGTGGCACGCCAATCAAGGCAGCCGGCGACGGCAAAGTACTGTTGGCCGGGCGCCGCGGTGGTTACGGCAACACCGTAATCATTCAGCACGGCAACACATACCGTACGCTGTATGGCCACATGCAAGGCTTCGCCAAAGGCGTGCAGACTGGCGGTACCGTGAAACAAGGCCAGGTGATCGGCTATATCGGCACCACGGGCCTGTCCACCGGACCGCACTTGCACTACGAGTTCCAGGTCAACGGCGTGCACGTCGACCCATTGGGCCAGAAGCTGCCGATGGCCGACCCGATTGCCAAGGCCGAGCGTGCGCGCTTCATGCAACAAAGCCAGCCGCTGATGGCGCGCATGGACCAGGAGCGCTCCACCCTGCTTGCCTCGGCGAAGCGCTAAGGGTATGCCGCTCTATATAGGGGTGATGTCCGGGACCAGCCTCGATGGCCTGGACATCGCCCTGATCGAACAAGACCCGGCGATCAAGCTGATCGCCACGCACTACATCCCCATGCCGAGCGCCCTGCGCACCGAGCTGCTTGGCCTTTGCGCCAGCGGCCCGGATGAGATCGCCCGCTCAGCCATTGCCCAGCAGAACTGGGTAAACCTCGCAGCACAAGGCATTCGCGCCTTGCTCGCCGAGCAAAACCTCAAGCCCCATGATATTCGTGCTATCGGCAGCCATGGCCAGACCATTCGCCACGAACCCGCCCGGGGCTTTACCGTACAGATCGGCAACCCGGCACTACTTACCGAGCTGACCGGCATCACAGTAGTCAGTGATTTCCGCAGCCGCGATGTGGCTGCCGGTGGTCAAGGCGCTCCACTCGTGCCTGCGTTCCATGAAGCCTTGTTTGGTGAGCGCACCGGTAACCACGCGGTATTGAACGTCGGAGGTTTCAGCAATCTCAGCCTGATCGAGACCGGCAAGCCTGTAGCCGGCTTCGACTGCGGGCCGGGTAATGTGTTGCTGGATGCCTGGATTCATCAACAGCGCGGCGAACACTTTGACCGCGATGGTCAATGGGCGGCCGGTGGCAAGGTAGTACCTGAGCTGCTCACGGCACTGCTCAGTGACCCGTTCTTCGTGACCAAAGGCCCGAAAAGCACCGGGCGTGAAGTGTTCAACCTGCAATGGTTGCTGCAACACCTTGGGCGCTTACCCGCCTTTGAGCCTCTGGACGTACAGGCCACTTTGCTGGAACTGACTGCGCTGACCATCATCGAGTCCCTGCAAACGGCACAAGCCCAGACCCAAACCCTGCTGGTCTGTGGCGGCGGCGCTCACAACGGCACGCTGATGAAGCGTCTTGCCGCGCTGCTCCCCGCCGCGCAGGTCAGCAGCACCGCCACTTATGGCGTGGACCCGGACTGGGTTGAAGCGATGGCGTTCGCCTGGCTGGCCCATTGCTGCCTGGAGGGCATCGCCGCTAACCGCCCGAGCGTCACCGGCGCACGCGGGCTGCGGGTACTGGGCGCAATCTACCCCGCCTGACCCATAGAATCTGCGCACAGCAAAACGCCGCTTGGCCGATCAAAGCCAAGCGGCGTTCTTCTATCGGGTGTCGATCAGATCGAGAACGAAGACCCGCAACCACAAGTCGTGGTGGCGTTAGGATTCTTGATCACGAAACGCGAACCTTCCAGACCTTCCTGATAATCCACCTCGGCTCCTGCCAGGTACTGGAAACTCATCGGGTCCACGACCAGGCTCACGCCCTCGCGCTCAACGATGGTGTCATCGTCGGCAACATCTTCATCGAAGGTAAAACCGTACTGAAACCCTGAACAACCGCCGCCCGTAACAAATACGCGCAGCTTCAAGCGATCATTACCCTCTTCATCGACCAGGCTCTTCACCTTGTGCGCAGCACCGTGGGTGAATTGCAAAGCCGTGGGGGTGAAGGATTCAACGCTCATGCTGATAATCTCCCGGCGTAGCGCCGCCATATGCGTGATGGCGGGCATTATCCGCTTCTCCTAGAAAAGCGGTCAACTATTGTTACGGTATATCAATCTGCGCAGCCGCCATTAAAAACACAAAAGGCCCGATCAACGGGCCTTTGCGCAACAGCAGAAAACTTACGGCAGCATGCCCGCGTGGGACAAGCCCAGCTTTTCATCCAGGCCGAACAAGATGTTCATGTTCTGCACTGCCTGGCCCGACGCGCCCTTGACCAGGTTATCGATCACCGACAGCACCACCACCAGGTCGCCATCCTGTGGACGATGAACCGCAATCCGGCACACGTTGGCGCCGCGCACGCTGCGAGTTTCCGGGTGGCTGCCAGCCGGCATCACATCGACGAACGGTTCGTTGGCGTAGCGCTTTTCAAACAGCGCCTGCAGATCCACCGAACGATCAACCACGGTGGCGTACAACGTGGAATGAATACCGCGGATCATCGGCGTCAGGTGCGGCACAAAGGTCAGGCCCACATCCTTACCGGCTGCACGACGCAGCCCCTGGCGAATTTCCGGCAAGTGGCGATGCCCTTTTACCGCATAGGCCTTCATGCTTTCCGACGTCTCGGAGTACAGCGAACCGACTGCCGCGCCACGGCCGGCACCGCTCACCCCGGATTTGCAGTCTGCGATCAGGCGCGAAGCATCCGCCAGCCCGGCTTCCAGCAGTGGCAGGAAACCCAGCTGCGTGGCGGTCGGGTAGCAACCCGGCACGGCAATCAGGCGCGCTTGCTTGATCTGCTCGCGATTGACTTCCGGCAAGCCGTACACCGCCTCTTCCAACAACTCTGGCGCACCGTGCGGCTGGCCGTACCACTTGGCCCATTCATCAGCATCCTGCAGGCGGAAGTCAGCCGACAGGTCGATCACCTTGGTGCCGGCGGCCAGCAATTCACCGGCCAGCGCATGGGCTACACCGTGCGGCGTCGCGAAGAACACCACGTCACAAGCACCCAGGGTCTTGATGTCCGGAACGCTGAACGCCAGGCCGTCATAGTGGCCGCGCAGGTTCGGGTACATATCGGCCACGGCCAGCCCGGCCTCGGATCGGGAGGTAATGACCACCACCTCAGCTTGCGGATGCTGAGCCAACAGACGCAGCAATTCAACACCGGTGTAACCCGTGCCGCCGACGATACCGACCTTGACCATAAACCTGCCCTCAACGAACCCACTGGAAAGCCGTCGATAATAGGGGCCGTATCGTCCTGCGACAACCGTCAACGTGACGTACGGGCGCATGAGCCACTACTATCTTCAGTTACCGTGAACCTGGGAATAACTAGAAATGCTCTATCTATGGATCAAAGCCTTCCACATCATCAGTATCGTCTGCTGGTTTGCCGGGCTGTTTTACCTGCCGCGCCTGTTCGTGTACCACGCCCAAAGCGAGGACACCGTCAGCAAGGAACGCTTCAGCGTCATGGAGCGCAAGTTGTACCGCGGCATCATGGGCCCGGCGATGATCGCCAGCCTGGTATTCGGCGCCTGGCTGATCTACCTCAACCCCGCCATCTTTCAATCCGGTGCGTGGATCCACGCCAAGCTGACCCTGGTCGTGCTGCTGATCGGCTACCACCACATGTGTGGCGCGCAGGTAAAACGTTTCGCGCGTGGCGAAAACACCCGCAGCCATGTCTTTTATCGCTGGTTCAATGAGGTGCCCGTTCTGATATTGCTGGCTATCGTAATTTTGGTCGTGGTCAAACCGTTCTAATTTCAATTACTCGGGGTACCTCCAATGTCGCTGCCCGCTTTGCTCGAAAAACATCTGCGCCTGCCTGTGGTGGTGGCGCCGATGTTTCTGATTTCCAATCCGCAACTGGTCCTGGCGTGCTGCCGCAATGGGGTGGTCGGGAGTTTCCCGGCGCTTAACCAGCGTGAAAGCCGCGGCTTCAAGGCCTGGCTGGAAGAAATCGAAGCGGGCCTGGCGCAGTTGGACAACCCCGCGCCGTATGCCGTCAACCTGATCGTGCACAACAGCAACCCACGGCTGGAAGCTGACCTGGCGATCTGCGTCGAGCACAAAGTGCCGATCGTCATTACCAGCCTGGGCGCGGTAAAGGAGCTGGTGGACGCCGTACACAGCTATGGCGGCCTGGTGTTCCACGACGTCACTACGCGGCGTCATGCCGAAAAAGCGGCAGAAGCCGGTGTAGACGGCCTGATCGCCGTTGCGGCGGGCGCCGGTGGGCACGCCGGGACGTGGAGCCCGTTTGCACTGATCGCCGAGATTCGCCAATTCTTCGATAAAACCCTGCTGTTGGCCGGCTGCCTCAACCATGGGCATGAGATACTCGCCGCGCAACTGCTGGGCGCAGACTTGGCCTACTTTGGCACGCGCTTTATCGGCACCACCGAAAGCCATGCCCCGGATGCGTATAAAGAGATGCTGCTCACATCGCGCGCCGCCGACATCGTGCACACTCCCGCTGTCTCCGGCGTGCCCGCAAGCTTTATGCGCCAGAGCCTGGAAAACGCCGGTTTCGACCTCGCCGCGCTGCAAGGCAAAGGCGAAGTCAACTTCGGTTCCAAGCTCAAGCCGTTGAGCGACGAGGCCAAGGCCTGGAAGACCGTATGGTCCGCCGGCCAGGGTGTCGGTCAAATTGATGATTTGCCCAGTGTGGATGAACTCGTTACCCGCCTCGATGCCGAATACCGCAAGGCGCGCGAGCAGGCGGCACAGTTGCGCTGGCCACGCTGAACCCACCGCAAGGCCTGCCGCTTGAGCAGGCCTGCACAACTTCCCTGAATAAGTGACAAGGATGCCTGCATGAGCGACAACCGTTTCAAGATTGTGTTTGATGGGGCTTTGCTTCCGGGCGTCGAAAGCACCACCGCCAAACTGAATCTGGCCGAGCTGTTCAAGAGTGATGTCGACGCCATCGAGAAGCTCTTCACCGGCCGCCCGGTCGCGCTGAAACGCGACTTGTCGCGCCCCGATGCCGAAACCTACCTCACTGCGCTGAAAAACGCCGGGGTCGATGCACGTATCGAAGACGAACAGCCCGTGGCCTTCAGCCTCGCCGAAACCCACGAGACGGGTTCCGCTGACTTCTCCCGCGCCGCCGCTTCGCCGTATGCACCGCCGCGCGCTACCGTGGGCGATGACTTGCCGGAATACGCCACCCTCAAGGTGTTCACCATCCACGGGCGCATCGGTCGCCTGCGTTATCTCGCGTGGACGCTGGTGTTGACCCTGGCCCTGCTGGTTGCCGGTGGCATCATCAGCACCGTCAGCTTTGCCGTGGCTACGGCCTCGCCAACGCTGGGCACCATCATCGGCGTGCTGCTGGGCCTGGGTTTGTTTGTTGCGCTTGTGTGGGTCAGCGTGCAAATCGGCGTGCAGCGCCTGCACGACCTGGGCTGGTCCGGCTGGTTGTACTTCCTCAACCTGGTCCCGCTGGTGAACAGCGTATTCCCGATCCTGCTGCTGGTATTGCCGGGTAATGCGGGCGCCAATCAGTACGGCGCACCACCGCCGCGCAACTCCACGGCGGTCAAAGTCCTGGCCACACTGTGGCTGGCGTTTATTCCGGTGATGCTGGCCATCGTGCTCACGCTGGGCATGAACGGCTACCTCAACCAACTCGAAGCCAACATGGACAGCAGCTACGAAAGCAGCGCCATCACCTCTGACGATGACGCCGACCAAGCCGCCACCGTCGAGGAAGACGATGCGCAAAGTGCTGACGAAGCGGCCGAACCTGTAGACTCTCCGGAACAGTAAAGAAACGCCCCCCGCCTGTGATGCCTCCATCACAGGCGGGGGCGTTGCGATGGAGAAAGGCATGACCCGTTACGCTCTGATCACCGGTGCCTCCAGCGGCATCGGCCTGGCCTTGGCCGAAGCATTGGCCCGTCGCGGCCGCAGCTTGATTCTGGTGGCCCGCCAGCGTGATCAGTTGGAAAGCATTGCAATCGAATTGACCCAACGTTTTGGCGTCGAGGTGCTGTTTCGGGCCTGCGACCTGGGCGAGCCGCTGCGTTTGTCCGGGTTCCTGCTGGAGCTTGAAGAAGGCGAACGCCAGATCGACTTGCTGGTGAACTGTGCCGGTATCGGCACCAGCGGGCCATTCCTGGCCCAGGACTGGATGACCGAGCAGGACCTTATTGAGGTTAACATCCTGGCCCTGACCCGCCTGTGTCACGCCCTCGGCAATGCCATGGCCCTGCAGGGCGGCGGGCAGATTCTCAACGTTGCCTCGGTCGCAGCGTTCCAGCCCGGCCCATGGATGAGCAGCTACTACGCCAGCAAGGCCTATGTGCTGCACTTCTCCGAAGGTCTGCGCGAAGAACTGAAAACCTGTGGCATCAAGGTTTCGGTGCTCTGCCCCGGCCCGACCCGTACCGCTTTCTTCGGCACCGCACAAATGGACACCGCCAAGCTCGAGCGCAGTGACAAACTGATGAGCCCGGAAGAAGTCGCGCTTTACACCGTGCGCGCACTTGAAAAGAACAAAGCCCTGATCATTCCCGGCCGACGCAACCGCTGGATCGCCTTCAGCCCGCGTTTCAGCCCACGCTGGCTGACGCGCAAGATCGCCGGCGCCATCAACAAGGCCTATTGCCCGCGCTGACCGGCTGAGTACACTCACCCTGCCCTTTCATATGGAGAAACAGCTGTGGATACTCTGTTCACCAAGATCATCAACAGAGAAATACCCGCGAAGATCATCTTCGAGGACGACCAAGTCCTGGCCTTCCACGACATCGCCCCCCAGGCGCCGGTGCATTTTCTGGTCATTCCGAAAAAACCCATCCGCACCCTCAATGACCTGACCGAGGACGACAAGGCCCTCGCCGGCCATATCCTGTTCACCGCTCAACGCCTGGCCGTGGAACTGGGTTGCGAGAAGGGTTTCCGTGTGGTCATGAACTGCAACGAAGACGGCGGGCAGACCGTTTACCACATCCATATGCATGTGCTGGGTCAGCGCCAGATGAACTGGCCGCCGGGCTGATTTTCGGTGGGAGCTTGCAACTGCTTCGCAGTTGAACGGGAGCAAGCTCCCTCGCCACAGGGGCAAATTGACTCAGCGCAAACGCTTCGCCCTCTCTTGCGGTAAACTGGCCGCCGAGATTCTTTCCGGAGGTCAGCATGACTACCCAACGTCACTACTCGCCGATTGACCGTCTGTTGCTGCAAGCCGACATGGCCATGCGTACGTTGCTGCCCTTCAGCGGCCAACCGTACCGCCCGTCACCCGCCATCGTGCAGCCCGAAGCACAGATGAGCGACACCGAGACCCGCCATGTCGCCGGCCTGATGCGCATCAACCATACCGGCGAAGTCTGTGCCCAGGCGCTGTACCAGGGCCAGGCCCTGACCGCCAAGCTGCCACAGGTACGCGCGGCCATGGAGCACGCGGCCGAGGAAGAAATCGACCACCTGGCCTGGTGCGAACAACGCATCCGCCAACTGGGTAGCCACCCCAGCGTGCTCAACCCCTTGTTCTATGGCTTGTCGTTTGGCATCGGCGCGGCTGCCGGCTTGATCAGCGACAAGGTCAGCCTGGGCTTTGTCGCGGCGACTGAGCATCAAGTGTGCAAGCACCTGGATGAGCACCTGGAACAATTGCCGGCCGAAGACGAAAAGTCCCGGGCGATTCTTGAGCAGATGCGCATTGATGAAGAACACCACGCGGAAAGCGCGCTGGATGCCGGCGGTTTCCGCTTCCCGGCGCCGGTGCGGTTTGGCATGAGTGTGTTGGCCAAGGTCATGACTAAAAGCACCTACCGGATTTAAAGTCTCTGACCCACAAAAAAGGGCGCCTTCAAAGCGCCCTTTCTTTTTGCCTGCCAATTCCAGCGGTTAACCCAACTCGATAATTTCGTAATCATGGGTGATCGCCACACCCGCGGCGCCGAGCATGATCGAGGCCGAGCAATACTTCTCGGCCGACAGCTCAATGGCCCGTTTGACCTGGGCTTCTTTCAGCGCCCGGCCCTTCACCACGAAATGCATGTGGATCTTGGTGAATACCTTGGGATCTTCAGTGGCGCGCTCGGCTTCCAGGAACGCTTCGCAGCTTTCCACGGCCTGGCGAGACTTTTTCAGGATGCTGACCACGTCGAAATTGCTGCAACCGCCTACACCCAGCAGGAGCATTTCCATCGGGCGTACGCCCAGGTTACGGCCACCGGCTTCCGGCGGTCCATCCATGACCACCACATGGCCACTGCCCGACTCACCGAGGAACATGGCTTCGCCCGCCCATTGGATGCGTGCCTTCATCGCCCAGACTCCACTGCTAAAAAAGGGTCGCCAGCTTAGCACAGGCCCCGCCAGCGGCTGCGTTTCCCGTCAAAGTGATCAATCGCAGGGTTTCCCCGGCAAATTGGCTAATCGAGACAGAATGTGTCTGGTAAGCTGGCGCCAATTCGATGGCTAATTGATACCATTTATACAATTCGTATCAATGCCGATACCAATGGCTACAACAACTCCGACCGCGCTGCCTTTTCGGGATACAACCATGGTTGCCCTTACGCCCATACCCAAGATCAAGAATCTCGACAAGCTGCTGATGCACTGCCAGCGCCGGCGTTATCCCGCCAAGCACAACATCATCTGCGCGGGCGAGCGCTCAGAAACGCTGTTCTTCATTATCAAAGGCTCGGTCACCATCCTGATCGAGGATGAAGACGGCCGTGAAATGATCATCGCTTACCTGAACACCGGGGATTTCTTTGGCGAGCTGGGGCTGTTTGAACAAGCCGGCAAGGAGCAGGAACGCAGCGCCTGGGTGCGGGCCAAGATTGAATGCGAAGTGGCCGAGATCAGTTACACCAAGTTTCGCGAATTGGCCCAGCAGGATCCGGACATTCTTTACGCCCTGAGCGGCCAGATCGCCCAGCGCCTGCGCGACACCACGCGTAAGGTCGGCGACCTCGCGTTCTTCGACGTCACCGGCCGCGTCGCCCGCTGCTTGCTGGAGTTGTGCAAGCAGCCCGACGCCATGACCCATCCCGACGGCATGCAAATCAAAGTCACCCGCCAGGAAATCGGGCGCATTGTCGGCTGTTCACGGGAGATGGTCGGCCGCGTGCTCAAGGATCTGGAAGAGCGCAACCTGGTGAACGTCAAAGGCAAGACAATGGTGGTGTTCGGTACCCGTTAAGCCGGCAGGAAGCTGGCGAGCATTTGACGGTACAGGATGTCCAGCCGACTGATGGCGTCCGGCGCGGGGAAGGCTTCATGCAGCGCGATATGGCTGTCGGCCCGTACCCGCTGGTCAAGGCCACAGGCCTGATTGAAGCGATTGACCGCCGCGATCAGTTCCTCGCGGTCGTTCTCCAACAACAAGGCACCGTGCACCAGCCCTACCGGGCGGCCGCCACTCTGGCGCCAGCGCTGGGCCGTGCCGACCATCTTGCGACCGTTGAGGTTGACGTTGTAGCGACCGTCGCAGAACGCCCCGTCGATTTCACCGACCGAAGCATCGCCGCCCAGCTCAATCAGCAAATCACAAATCGGCTGGCATAAACGCTGGTAACCGGTTTCGATACGGCCCTGATCGCCTTCACTGCGCGGCGGCGCGTAGACCAGCGCGATATTCACCGTGGCGCTCGATTGCGGCACCGGCTCGCCACCGGTTTCGCGCAGCAATACCGGCCAACCGGCGTCCGCCGAGACTTGGCTGGCCGCGTCAAATGCCGGCAACCGGCTCAAGCGGCGTGGCATCACCAGGGCTAGGTCGATGGGCTGCCAGAACAGCAGGCCAAACGCCCGCTCACCCGCGCAAACGGCCGCCAGCAAGTCCTGCTCGGCGGCAAGCCCGGCTTCGACAGTCATCGCTATCGGCTTCGTCATCAAACACCCACCTATAGAAGTAAACACAAACCCCAATGTGGGAGCGGGCTTGCTCGCGAAAGCGCAGTGTCAGTCAATATATCTTTAACTGACCCACCGCATTCGCGAGCAAGCCCGCTCCCACATTTGACAGCATTTCAACTGTCGAGCGCGTTTCACATCAGTCCAGCGTCGAACCGCTCACCGCCACGCCACGCTCCGGGAAGAACAGGCGTTGAAGTTCCGCCCCCGGGTTCTCGGCGCGCATGAAGGTCTCGCCCACCAGGAACGAGTACACCCCGCTGATTTCCATCAGCTCCACGTCGGCACGGTTGACGATGCCACTTTCGGTGATCACCAGGCGGTCGCGCGGAATTCGCGGCAGCAGGTCGAGGGTATTTTCCAGGCTGACTTCAAAGGTGTGCAGGTTACGGTTGTTGACGCCCACCAGCGGTGTATCGAGGGTTTTCAGCGCACGTTCCAGTTCATCACCGTCGTGCACTTCCACCAGCACATCCAGGCCGACGCTTTTGGCCACAGCCGCCAGCTCGGCCATCTTCACGTCATCCAGGGCGGAGACGATCAGCAGCACGCAGTCGGCGCCCAGGGCCCGGGCTTCGACGATCTGGTACGGGTCGACCATGAAGTCCTTGCGGATCACCGGCAGCTTGCACGCGGCGCGGGCCTGCTGCAGGAACAGGTCGGAGCCCTGAAAATAGTCGATATCGGTCAACACAGACAGGCAAGTCGCGCCGCCCTTCTCGTAGCTCTTGGCAATCTCTTCAGGAATGAAGATCTCGCGAATCACGCCCTTGCTCGGCGAAGCTTTCTTGATTTCAGCAATCACGGCAGGCTGTTTGAGCTTGGCCTGGGCGATCAACGCATTGGCAAAACCACGCGGTGCGTCAGCGGCCTTTGCCTGCGCTTCCAGCTCGGCGAGGCTCACGCGGGCACGGCGTTCGGCAACTTCTTCAGCCTTGCGGGCCAGGATTTTTTCCAGAACGGTCGGCACACTCATCCCTCATTCTCCATCTTGAATACAGCGGTGAATGCTCCCAGCTCTTCGAGTTTTTCGCGAGCCAGACCGGTGTGCAGCGCGTCATGAGCCAAGGCCACACCTTCCTTAAGACTATAGGCATGGTCGGCCGCGTAAAGTGCCGCGCCTGCGTTAAGTACGATCATTTCCGCAGCTTTTTGACCGTTCTCGGTCTTGCGACGCCCCAGGGCATCGCGAATCAGTTCCAGCGAAGCCGCCGGGCTCTCCACCGCCAGGCCGTGCAGGCTCTGGCTCTTCATACCCAAATCTTCAGGCTCGACCCAGTATTCGGTGATCTGGTCGTTCTTCAACTCTGCAACAAAGGTCGGCGCCGCCAGGCTGAATTCGTCCAGGCCGTCCTTGGAGTGCACCACCAGCACATGCTTGCTGCCCATGCGCTGCAATACTTCTGCCAACGGGCGGCACAGCGCCTGGCTGAAGACGCCGACTACCTGGTGTTTCACACCGGCCGGATTCGTAAGCGGGCCGAGCATGTTGAACAGGGTGCGCAGGCCAAGGTCCTTGCGCGGGCCGGCCGCGTGCTTCATCGCACCGTGGTGCGACTGGGCAAACATAAAGCCGATGCCGACGTTGTCGATGCAGCGCGCAACCTGTACCGGCGTCAGGTTCAGGTAGATGCCGGCCGCTTCCAGCAGGTCGGCACTGCCGCTCTTGCCCGACACTGCACGGTTACCGTGCTTGGCCACGGTGCAACCGGCCGCCGCCACGACAAAGGAGGACGCTGTCGACACGTTGAAAATATTCGCACCGTCGCCACCGGTGCCGACCACATCCACCACACCGTCAAGGGTCTTGAGCTCGACCTTGTCCGCCAGCTCACGCATGACCGAAACGGCGCCGACGATCTCGTCGATGCTCTCGCTCTTCATGCGCATGGCCATCATGAACGCGCCGATCTGCGCGTCCGTGCACTGGCCTGTCATGATTTCGCGCATGACATCGCTCATTTCAGCGGTGCTCAGGTCCAGATGGCCGACGATACGGCTCAGGGCAGTCTTGATATCCATGGAAAGTCCTTAGCGCGTGCCGCCGCTCTGCTTGAGAAAGTTGGCGAACAGCTCGTAGCCCTGCTCGGTCAGTATCGACTCGGGGTGAAACTGCACCCCTTCGATATTCAGTGTCTTGTGGCGCAGGCCCATGATCTCATCGACCGAGCCGTCTTCCAGCTGGGTCCATGCAGTCAGTTCCAGGCAGTCCGGCAGGGTTTCGCGCTTGACCACCAGCGAGTGGTAGCGGGTCACGGTTACCGGGTTGTTGAGTGCCTGGAAGACGCCCAGGTCCTTATGGAATACCGGGCTGGTCTTGCCGTGCATCACCTGGCGCGCACGCACCACGTCGCCGCCAAAGGCCTGGCCAATGGACTGATGCCCCAGGCACACGCCGAGGATAGGCAGCTTGCCGGCGAAATACTTGATGGCCTCGATGGAAACACCCGCCTCGCTCGGCGTGCACGGGCCCGGCGAAACCACGATGCGCTCCGGGTTCAGGGCGGCGATTTCGGCCACGGTCAGTTCGTCGTTGCGCACCACCTTGACCTCGGCACCCAGCTCGCCCAGGTACTGCACGACGTTGTAGGTAAAGGAGTCGTAGTTATCAATCATCAGCAACATGGGGGAAACCTCAGGAATTGGGGGTCTGTTCAGCCAGCGCAACGGCGCGGAACATCGCGCGGCGCTTGTTCAGGGTTTCTTCCCATTCGAGGGCCGGCACCGAGTCGGCGACAATCCCGCCACCGGCCTGCACATGCAGCTCCCCGTCCTTGATCACGGCCGTGCGGATCGCAATGGCGGTGTCCATGTTGCCGTTCCAGGCGAAATACCCCACGGCGCCGCCGTAGACACCACGCTTGACCGGCTCCAGCTCGTCGATGATTTCCATCGCACGAATTTTCGGCGCGCCCGACAAGGTGCCCGCCGGCAGGATTGCGCGCAGCGCGTCCATCGCAGTCAAGCCGGCTTTCAGCTGGCCGGTGACGTTGGACACGATGTGCATCACGTTGGAGTAGCGCTCGATCACCATTTTCTCGGTGAGCTTCACCGAACCGATTTCAGAAACGCGCCCGGTGTCATTGCGGCCCAGGTCGATGAGCATCAGGTGTTCGGCGATTTCCTTGTCGTCGCTCAACAGGTCTTCTTCCAGCGCCAGATCCGCTTCTTCGGTCGCGCCACGCGGGCGTGTACCGGCAATCGGGCGCACGGTGATCAGGTTGTCTTCGACACGCACCAGCACTTCCGGCGAACTGCCCACCACGTGGAAGTCGCCGAAGTTGAAGAAGTACATGTACGGCGTCGGGTTGAAGCAACGCAGCGCGCGGTACAGGTCGATCGGTGCGGCCTTGAAATCGATGGACATGCGCTGCGACGGTACGACCTGCATGCAGTCACCGGCGAGGATGTATTCCTTGATCGTATCGACCGCGCGCTCGTAGTCATCCTGGGTAAAGCTTGAACGGAAGATCGGGTCGGCGGCCGGTGGACGGCTGAGGTCCAGGCCGCGACGCGGGGTGATCGGCTGGCGCAGTTTTTCCAGCAGCGCTTCGAGGCTGGCCAGGCCTTGCTCGAAGGCCTCGGGCTGCGAAGGGTCGGCCAGCACGATGGCGTGCATCTTGCCGGCGAGGTTGTCGAACACCACCACGGCATCGGAAACCATCAGCAGAATGTCCGGCACACCCAGCGGGTCCGGGTTCGGGCATTTGCCCAGGCGTTTTTCCACATAGCGTACGCAGTCGTAGCCGAAATACCCCACCAGGCCGCCGTTGAAACGCGGCAGGCCAGGAATGGTCGGCACGTTATAGCGCGCCTTGAAGGTTTCGACAAAGGCCAGCGGGTCTTCTACGTCATGGCTTTCGATCTCGACGCCATCATGGGTGATGCTCACATGATGGTCGTGCACCCGCAGCACGGTGCGGCACGGCAGGCCGATGATCGAGTAACGGCCCCATTTTTCGCCGCCCTGCACCGATTCGAGCAGGTAGGAGTTGGGCTCGTCGGCCAGTTTCAGGTAGATCGACAGCGGCGTATCGAAGTCGGCCAGGGTTTCGCAGGCCAGGGGGATACGGTTATAGCCGGCAGCGGCCAAACGCAGGAATTCTTCGCGGATCATGGTGTGCCTCGTGGCGTGAGGGTCTAACAGTCAGGTATGCAAACGTGCCGCAGCGCGGCCAGGATCAGTCAGGCGCGCCAACGCCAGCGGGCCAGGGCCTTGATGACTTTCATCCAGAGTTTGCGAGTGACCACCACGATGGAATTTCCAGAAGGGGACGGATCGATATCGGGCAACGTTATCTCAGCGCCCGCTCCCAAGCAACCGGGGATTAACAGTCGCAGGTCATCAATCACCAGCGTCGGCGACTCTTCGGCGATCGGCCGGCCATGGTTGTAGCCATAACTGAGGGCCACGCACTGCACACCAGCCGCCTTTGCGGCCTGCACATCACTGCGCGAATCACCGACAAACAACGACTGGGAGGCCGGGATATTGGCCATTTTCATCACGAAAAACAGCGCGGCCGGGTCGGGTTTCTTCTGCGGCAAGGTATCGCCACCGATGATCCAGCGGAAATACCGGCCGATTTTCATCTGGTCCAACAGCGGCGCGACGAAGCGCTCCGGCTTGTTGGTGATCAGGGCCATTTCCACGCCCTTTTTGTGCAGCCATTTGAGCGTGTCGCGCACACCGGGGTAGACCACCGTCAGTTCATGGCCGTTTTCATAGGCGGCATTGAACAACTCCAGGGCGTGTTCGGCCTCGACCTCATCCACGCCTTCTGCGTCGATATGGTTGGCCAGGGCGCGGCGCACCAGCATCTGCGCGCCATTGCCGACCCACTCACGCACCGACTCGATCCCCGCCGGCTTGCGCCCCAGCTTGAGCAGCATTTCGTCCACCGCCGCCGCCAGGTCCGGCACCGAATCGATCAACGTACCGTCCAGATCGAACATCACCAGCCGTGGCAGTTTGCCGGGGAACAACTGCTCGAAGCCGCTCATGGACGCGCCAGCGCCAGTTCTGCTCGCATCTTGTCGATGACTTCCTGGTAGTTCGGCGCGTTGAAGATCGCCGAGCCGGCCACAAAGGTATCGGCGCCCGCTGCAGCGATTTCGCGGATATTGTTGACGTTGACCCCGCCGTCGATTTCCAGGCGGATATCGCGGCCCGAGGCGTCGATCAACGCGCGGGCTTCGCGCAGCTTGTTCAACGTACCCGGGATAAACTTCTGCCCGCCGAAGCCTGGGTTGACGCTCATCAGCAGCACCATGTCGACCTTGTCCATTACGTACTCGAGCACGCTCAACGGGGTCGCCGGGTTGAACACCAGGCCCGCCTTGCAGCCGCCTTCGCGGATCAATTGCAGGGTGCGGTCCACGTGCAGCGTGGCTTCCGGGTGGAAGGTGATGTAGGTCGCGCCGGCTTCGATGAAGTCACCGACGATGCGGTCCACCGGGCTGACCATCAGGTGCGCGTCGATCGGCGCGGTGATGCCGTACTTGCGCAGCGCCGCGCAGACCATCGGGCCGATGGTCAGGTTGGGTACGTAGTGGTTGTCCATGACATCGAAGTGCACGAAGTCAGCCCCGGAGGCCAACACCTTGTCCACTTCCTCACCCAGGCGGGCGAAATCGGCGGAGAGAATCGATGGAGCAATGACGAAGGGCTGCATGACGCACCTTTTTTGAGCTAAATCACGATGGCGCGCATTGTATACCTCATGCTTTGCCGCGCGCACCGTGACCTCACTCAATGGTTAGTAAGCCGCCCGGTAGATTTTCTCGATATCCGCCGCACTCAGCTTGCGCGGGTTGTTGCGCATCAGGCGCTCAATGCCCGCCGCTTCCGTGGCCATGGCGGGTATGGCGTCCTCGGGAACCCCGAAACTGCGCAGGCCTGCCGGGATCTCGACTGCGGCGCAGAGTCGCGCCATGGCCTCGACGGCCTGGTCGGCGGCATCGTTCACGCTCAAACCGCTGACATTCACGCCCATGGCCTGGGCAATGTCCTGCATGCGCTCGACACAGGCCAGCTTGTTCCAGTGCATGACATAGGGCAGCAACAGCGCATTGCTCACGCCATGGGCAATATTGAACCGCCCGCCCAGCGGGTACGCCAGTGCATGCACCGCGCCCACCCCGGCGTTACCGAAGGCCATGCCGGCCATCAGGCTGGCGGTAGCCATATCATCGCGGGCCTGCAAGTTGGACGGGTTGGCGTAGGCCTTGGGCAGCGCGTTGGCGATCAGCTTGATCGCGCCAATGGCCAAGGCATCGGTGATCGGCGAGGCGTTCAGCGACAGGTAGGATTCAATCGCGTGCACCAGCGCGTCCACGCCACTCGCCGCAGTGACACTGCGCGGGCAAGTCAGGGTCATCTGCGGGCTGATCAGCGCCACGTCCGGCAGCAGGTAATCGCTGACAATGCCTTTTTTCAGTTGCGCGACCTTGTCCGAGAGGATCGCCACGTTGGTCACTTCCGAGCCGGTACCCGCCGTGGTCGGGATGGCGATCAGCGGCGGGCCCTTGCGCGGCACCTGGTCAACGCCGAACAAATCCGCCAGGGCGCCGTGGTAACCGGCGTAGGCCGCGACGCTTTTGGCGATATCAATTGCGCTGCCGCCGCCCAGGCCGATCAGGCCGTCGTGCCCACCCTCGCGGTACACGCGCATGCAGTCCTCGACGATGGCGATTTCCGGGTCGGGCAGCACGCGGTCGAAAATTTCATAGGACCGGTCGCCCAAGTGTTCGAGCGCCAGCGCCACAGTGCCGGACTTGACCAGTGCGGCATCGGTGACGATCAGCGGGTTGTCCACATCCAGGCGCGTGAGTTCGGCCGCCAGTTGTTCAATGGCGCCGGCGCCGGTCAGCAGTTTGTGGGCGATCTTGAATGAGGAAGTACTCATGTGCGCGGCCTCTTGTCAGGGAATGGGCTGGCACAAGCGTAGCTGGGGATTTTGGGTTGCCAAGCATTCAGGACCTGAATGGTCAGGTCACCTCAAGCGGGCACGGTCAATGTGGGAGCTGGCTTGCCTGCGATAGCATCAACCGGGTGTCACTGAAACACCGAGTCGCTTGCATCGCAGGCAAGCCAGCTCCCACATTTGATCCGGTTTCGACCGTCAGACCTGGGCAGTACGCAACTTCTCGCTACGCCCGCGCAGCCATTCCAGGGTCAGCAACAGCACCACCGAGAAGGCGATCAGCAGGGTTGCCGCCGCTGCAATCGTCGGGCTGAGGTTTTCGCGGATGCCGCTGAACATCTGACGCGGCAAAGTCGCTTGTTCGGGGCCGGCGAGAAACAGCGTTACCACCACCTCATCGAACGACGTGGCGAAGGCAAACAGCGCCCCGGAGATCACCCCCGGCGCGATCAGCGGCAAGGTCACCCGGCGAAACGCGGTCAACGGCGAGGCGCCCAGGCTGGCCGCTGCGCGCACCAGGTTATGGTTAAACCCCTGCAAGGTCGCCGACACGGTGATGATCACAAACGGCACGCCAAGCACCGCGTGCACCACGATCAGCGAAAAGAAGCTGTTGCCCAGGCCCAGCGGCGCGAAAAACAGGTAGCTGGCCACGCCGATAATCACCACCGGCACCACCATCGGCGAAATCACCAAGGCCATCACCAGCGCCTTGCCGGGGAAATTGCCGCGGGTCAGGCCAATCGCGGCCAGGGTGCCAAAGATCATCGCCAGCACCGTGGCCGCGGGGGCAACGATGATGCTGTTTTTCAGCGCACGCATCCATTCGGCCGAGGCGAAGAAATCCTGATACCAGTGCAGCGAGAAGCCTTGCAGCGGGTACACCAGGAAACTGCCGCTGTTGAACGACAACGGGATAATCACCAGCACCGGCAAAATCAGGAACAGCAGGATCAAGCCGCAGAGGATCCGCAAGCTGTAGAACCACACCCGTTCCACCGGTGACATATAAGGGCTCAGCATCGCAAGGTCTCCTCAGCTCAGGCGCAGGCGACTGGCGCCCACCAGCCGGTTGTAGATCAGGTAAAGCACCACGGTCGCCAGCAGCAGCAAGCCGCCCAAGGCCGTGGCCATGCCCCAGTTGATGCTGGTGTTGGTGTAGAACGCCACGAAGTAGCTGACCATCTGGTCGTTCGGGCTGCCCAGCAGCGCCGGGGTGATGTAGTAACCAATCGCCAGGATGAATACCAGCAGGCAACCGGCGCCGACACCCGCGTAGGTTTGCGGGAAGTACACGCGCCAGAAACTCGCGAACGGGTGGCAACCCAGGGAAATCGCCGCGCGCATATACGTCGGCGAGATGCCTTTCATCACGCTGTAGATCGGCAGAATCATGAACGGCAACAGAATGTGCACCATGGAGATGTAGACCCCGGTGCGGTTGAACACCAGTTCCACCGGTTTATCCACCAGCCCCAGGCCCATCAGTGCGCTGTTGATCAGCCCGCCGGACTGCAGCAATACGATCCACGCGGCGACGCGCACCAGGATCGAGGTCCAGAACGGCAGCAACACCAGGATCATCAGCAAGTTGCTTTTGCGCGCCGGCAGGTTGGCCAGCAGGTACGCCAGCGGGTTGGCCAGCAACAGGCAGACGGCGGTGATCACCAGGCCCATCCAGAAAGTGCGGGCGAAGATATCCAGGTAGATCGCCTGGTCCGGGGTGGCCGGGGCCACTTCGCCGAGGTCGTCGATGCGGTGATCGACGGCCGCCAGCAGGTAATACGGCGTAAGGCTGCTGGTATTGCGCCGGATCGCCTGCCAATACGCCGGGTCGCCCCAGCGTTCGTCGAGGTTTTCCAGCGCTTCTTTATAGGAGGCAGGCGTTTCACTGAATGGCAACGCCCGCGCGGTTTTGGTCAGCAGGCTGCGATAGCCGGCCAGTTCCATGTTCAAGCGTTTGGACAGATCACCCAAAGTCTGGTTGGCACGCGCCTCGCCCAGGTCCTCGCTGAGGGCCTGGTACACCGGCTCGCCCGGCAGGCCACGGCCGTCCCAGGTCTTGACCGCCACCACGGTACGCGGCAAGCCGCCCACCACTTCCGGGTTGCCGACGCTTTTGTAGAGCAGCGCGACGATCGGCACCAGGAACACCAGCAGCAAAAACAGCACCAGCGGCGCAATCAAGGCCTGGGCCTTCCAGCGGTTGAGCCGCTCGGCACGCGCCAGGCGCTGCTTGAGGGTGGGGCCAGGAATGGCGGTAGCCATGGCAAACTCCGGATTTGTTGAAGATAAATGCAGATCCCCTGTGGGAGCGGGTTTGTGTGGGAGCGGGCTTGCTCGCGAATGCGGTGGATCAGCCTCCTCATGTGTTGACTGTCACACTGCATTCGCGAGCAAGCCCGCTCCCACACTTACCGGTTCCCACAAGGATTTAGCGGCGTTGCTGATTACTTGGCAGCCCAGGAATTGAAGCGCTGCTCCAGCTGCTCGCCGTTATCCGCCCAGAAGCTCACGTCGATCTGCACCTGGTTGGCAATGTTCTCCGGCGTGGTCGGCATGTCCTTCAGCACATCCTTGGCCAGCAACGGCACGGCCTGGGTGTTGGCCGGGCCGTAGGCGATGTTTTCCGAGTAGATCTTCTGCTGCTGCGGCTGTACCGAGAAGGCGATGAATTTCTTCGCCGCTTCGGCGCGGTCCTTGGCCAGGCCTTTAGGGATGGCCCAGGCGTCGAAGTCATAGATGCCGCCGTTCCACACCACTTTCAGGTTGCTTTCTTTCTGCACGGCGGCGATGCGGCCGTTGTAGGCCGAGCTCATCACTACGTCACCCGAGGCCAGGTACTGCGGCGGTTGTGCGCCGGCTTCCCACCACTGGATCGAGGGTTTGAGTTCGTCGAGTTTCTTGAAGGCACGGTCCTGGCCATCTTTGCCGGCCAGCACTTTGTAGACGTCTTTCGGTGCAACGCCATCGGCCATCAAGGCGAATTCCAGGGTGTACTTGGCGCCCTTGCGCAGGCCGCGTTTGCCCGGGAATTTCTTGGTGTCCCAGAAATCCGCCCAGCTGGTCGGCGCGCTGCTCAGCTTGTCGGCGTTGTAGGCCAGCACCGTCGACCACACAAAGAAGCCCACGCCGCACGGCTGGATCGCGCCTTTGACGTAGTCGGCAGAGTTGCCGAACAGTTTCGGGTCAAGCGGTTCGAACATGTCTTCGTCACAGCCACGGGACAGCTCTGGCGACTCCACTTCCACCAGGTCCCAGGACACGCTCTTGGTATCGACCATGGCCTTGACCTTGGCCATTTCACCGTTGTACTCGCCGGCGACGATCTTGCCGTTGCCCGCGCTTTCCCACGGTGCGTAGAAGGCTTTGACCTGTGCTGCCTTGTTCGCGCCACCAAAGGACACGACCGTCAGGTCCGGGCCGGCCATGGCCTGGGTCGCGCCCATCAAGCTCAATGCCAGGACGGAATACTTCAAGGAACTCAACATTGTTGTTCTCTCCACGTGCAGGGTTGGTGAAGCCATGGGGGCGATCAGTTCGCCTCTAGAAGTGGGTCGAGTGCGCGAACGTGCTCGACTTGCCAGCCAATCGGTACCACGTCGCCGACCGCCAGGGCTGGGTCCAGCTCGGCAATCGGTTGTTTCACAAAAAAATCGGCCTTGCCGCAGACTTCCAGGCGCACGCGCACGTGGTCGCCCAGGTAGATAAATTCCGCCACCCGCCCGGAGAAGCGGTTGACGCACACATCGCTTGCGCCATTCAGGCTGACGCGCTCGGGCCGAACCGACAGGGTCACCGGGCCGCCGATCTGGCCGACGTTCACGGCCAACGCCTCGACCTTCTCGCCGCGCGCCAGCTCGACCACACAACGGTCGCCGGTGTGACTGTGCAGGCGGCCGTTGAGGCGGTTGTTCTCGCCGATAAAGTTGGCGACAAAGGTATTCTTCGGCTCTTCATACAGGGTGCGCGGCGCGGCGATCTGCTGGATTTCGCCCTGGTGGAACACTGCCACGCGGTCGGACATGGTCAAGGCTTCGCCCTGGTCGTGGGTCACGTACACCACGGTCACGCCGAGGCGCTGGTGCAGGTGCTTGATCTCCATCTGCATGTGTTCGCGCAGTTGTTTATCGAGGGCGCCGAGGGGTTCGTCCATCAGCACCAGCTGCGGCTCGAACACCAGCGCACGGGCGAGCGCCACGCGCTGCTGCTGGCCGCCGGAAAGTTGTGCCGGGTAGCGCTGGGCGAAGGCGTCGAGCTGGACCATGCTCAGCACGCGTTTGACCCGCTCGCTGACGTCGGTCTTGCTCAAACCGCGTACGGTCAGCGGGAAGGCCAGGTTCTCGGCGACGGTCATGTGCGGGAATAGCGCGTAGTTCTGGAACACCATGCCGATATCACGTTTATGCGGCGGCACGTTGTTAATCGAACGCCCGGCCAGCTGGATTTCACCGGCGGTCGGCGTTTCGAAGCCGGCGAGCATCATCAGGCTGGTGGTCTTGCCCGAACCGGAAGGCCCGAGCAGGGTGAGGAACTCGCCCTTGCGAATCTCCAGGTTGAGGTCTTTGACGATCAGGTTCTCGCCGTCGTAGCTCTTCTGCACGCCACGAAAGCTGACCAGCACATCATTTGAATCCACCTCGCTCATACCCGCACCTTTGTGTTTTGGACTGCTGTGGCACAAGCGTAGTCCAGGCGCGAGCCCCCGGAAATCGGGGGCCAGGAGAGAATCGCATCAGCCGGATGGAAGGTTGGGGGTAGGGATCGCCCTACACGGATGGCGGGAATGGAACAGTGCTCCGGCGCCAGGCGCCGGGGCTGGGTTCAGCACCGCTCAGAGGGGGTCGCAAACAGGCATGTCGCTAGAGCAGCTTGTGTTCCATGGCGTACTTCACCAGTTCCGCCAGGGAGGTAATATTCAGCTTTTGCATCAGCCGCGCCTTGTGGGTGCTGATGGTCTTGCTGCTCAGCGCCAGCTGCTGGGCGATGTCATTCACGTTGGCGCCCTGGGCCAGGCGTTCGAACACCGAGAATTCACGCTCCGAGAGCAACGAGTGCAGCGGGCGGTTGTCGGTCAGGCCGACTTCAAAGACCATCCGGTCGGCCAGGTCCGGGTCGATATAGCGCCCACCCGCCGCGACCTTGCGAATCGCCGTGAGCAACAGCGCCGGGTCGCTGTCCTTGGTGGCGTAACCGGCGGCGCCGACCTTCAAGGCACGCGCGGCCATTTGCGCCTCGTCGTGCATCGACAGCACCAGGATCGCCGGCGGGTTGCTCAAGGCACGTATCCGCGCAATCGCTTCCAGGCCGTTGACGCCGGGCATCGAGATGTCCAGCAGCACCACCTCGCAAGGCACGTGGCGCAACGTCTCCAGCAACTGCTCGCCATTGCTCGCCTCGCCCACCACCAGCAGGTCTTTGGCCAGGCCGATCAACTGCTTGATGCCTTCTCGAACAATGGTGTGGTCTTCGGCTACCAGTACGCGAATCACAGGGGCTTCCTCTTATCGTTATGCATCCAGCGGCACCGTGACACTCAGGGTGGTGCCCTCGCCCAATTGGCTGACCAGGCTCAGTTGCCCGCCCATGATCAGCACCCGTTCGCGCATGCCTACCAGGCCAAACGACGCCGAGCGCCCAGGTGCCTGGACGAAACCGACGCCGTCGTCGCTGATGGTCAGCCGCAAGTCAGTGCCTTCGACCACCAGCGTCAGCTCCACAGTATGCGCCTGGGCATGGCGCATCACATTGGTCAGCGCCTCCTGCAGGATGCGGAACAGGCCGATGGCCTTGGCGTCACTCAGGGCCGGCAGGTTCTCGGGCACCTGCACCAGGCAAGGAATCTGCGTGCGTGCTTCAAAGCGCCGCGCCTGCCACTCGATGGCCGAGGCGATGCCAGCGTCGAGAATCGGCGGGCGCAACGCCGTGGCCACGTCACGCACCAGTTGGAACAGCTGGGCGATCAGGCGCTTCATGCTGTTCAGGCGTTCGTGCAGCCCGGGGTCGAGCTGCGCGTAGGCCAACTCGCACATTGAGGTTTCCAGCTTGAGCACGGTGAGCATCTGCCCGAGTTCGTCGTGCACTTCGCGGGCGATGCGCGCTTTTTCTTCTTCGCGCACGGTTTCCAGGTGGGCTGACAGCTCGCGCAATTGCGCCTCACTTTGCAGCAAGGCGGCCAGGGTACGGCGCAATTCGGTGACGTCGTTGAGGTAGACCACCAGGTATTCGGCCTCGGCAAAGCGCAGAAAACTCAGGGATACATTGGTCGGCAACACGCTGCCATCCGCGCGCCTGCAATCGGTGGCGAAGTTCTGCGGGCCGTCTTCGCTGGCACGCGCGCGTTTCCACAAGTTGAGCCAGCGGTCCATGTCCAGGGTTGGGTCGAGGTCGACCAAGGGGCGTTCGATCAGCGCGCCAGGGCCATAGCCGAGCATGCTTTCAGCCGCGCGGTTGGCGTAGCGCACATGGCTGTCCCAGTTGACCCAGAGAATGCCGACGGTGCTTTGGTCGATGGAAAACTGCGTCAACCGCAGCGCTTCGGCACCGGCGGCGCGCGCTGCGCTTTCTTCGCGAGCGGCCAGCAGGTCGTTTTCCAGCGCGCGTTGCTGGCGACGTTGCCAGAACACGATGGCCAGGCTGGCGAGCAACAACAGGCCGAGCAGCAGGCTGAGGTTTTGCCACAGGCCGGGCGACTCGGTCATGCGCGGGTATTTGGGTTGCAGCCAGCGGCTGTGCAGTTGGTCCAGATCGCGGGCGGGGATGGCGCGCAAGGCGCTTTGCAGGATGCCGGCCAGCTCCGGCCAGTCCCGGCGCGTGGCCACTCGCAGCAATTGCGGCAGGCCGATATCCCCCACCACCGCCAGCCCGGCGAACTCGGCCTCGCCGGACAACCGGCTCAACTGCGCCTCATCCACCACGGCATAGCGCGCCTGCTGACTCACCAGCAATTGCAGGGCCTGGCGCTCCATGGGCACGCCTTGCAGGTTCAGGCCGGGATAGGTGGCGCGCAGGTAATCGGCCACGGCGCTGGGCATGCGCACCGCGACGCGGGATTGTTCGTCGAGTTTCTCCAGGTCCACCGCCCCGCCGCCGTCACGAATGCCGACGATATGCTGAGGCACGCGCATATACGGGTCGCTGAATAACCACAGGCGCAAACCGGCCGGGGTTTGTTGCAGGCCGGGGGCGATATCCACCTCGCCATCGCTCAGCGCGGCCTCAAGTTGTTCCTGATTGGGGAAGTTACGCCAGGTCAGGTCGATATTCAGCGCCTTGGCCAGCCACTGCATGAACTCCACATTGGCCCCGGACAAGCGCTGCAGGCGTCGGTCGTATTGCGCAAACGGTGGCTGCAACACCAGGCCCACCCGCAGCTCGGGGTGCGCGGCCAGCCATTCGCGTTGCGGCGCAGTCAGCTGCGCCTGCGGTGCGACGGGTGTTGGGGCGGCATTTGCGATCAAGGCAAAGCACATACAGCCGATAACCAGCAGACAGCGAAAACCCATGATCCACGTCTCACATCACTGACAAATACTGACCAACCCATTAGGCTGCTGGAATCACTTCTGGCCGGGAATTAACGATGCCCTTTATCCACCGTTCGGCACTGCCAGCATTGTGCCTGTCGCTGCTATTTACCAGCGCCTTTTCTGTTCAGGCCGCCGACGCACCCGCGCCCGCCGCCGAAAAACCGGTTGAACGCCAACCCCTGCCCGAGCGCAGCACGGAAGAAGCCAGTGCCCTGGAACGAAAAATCCCGCAGCAGGAACAGCAGCAGTTGCAGGCTGGCAGTGACTCATTCCTCGCCCTGTGGAAACCGGCCAACAGCGCCGAGCCCGAAGGCGTGGTAATTATCGTACCCGGCGCCGGCGAAAATGCTGACTGGCCGCAAGCAATCGGCCCATTGCGGAGCAAATTGCCAGATGCCAACTGGGGCACGCTCAGCCTGTCGCTGCCGGACACCAGCGTCGACACCCTGCCGCCGCGCGTCATGGAAGCGCCCAAGGCGACCGTCGACACCAGCAGCAAAGAGGCAAGCACCGCCGACAAACCGATCGAGCAAGCCGCCAGCGCCGAAGCCGAAGGCACCGACCCTGCGGTGGTGCCTGGCGCCGACGAGCAAGACAAGACCGATGCGTCGCGCATCTTCGACCGCATCGACGCCGCCGTGGCCTTCGCCCAGACCCAAAGCGCGCGAAGCGTGGTGCTGGTTGGCCATGGCACCGGTGCCTGGTGGGCCGCGCGTTATTTGAGCGAGAAGCAACCGTCCCAGGTCCAGAAGTTCGTGATGGTCGCCGGTAAAACACCGACTGCGCGCACGCCCGACCTGCAGCAACTGGCCCCGGCGCTGAAACTGCCCACGGCGGACGTCTTCTATCAAGACGCCGCCCAGGACCGCAAAAAGGCGCAGGAGCGTGCCCAGGCCGCCAAGCGTGCGAAAAATGACGGCTATAAGCAGGTGTCGCTCAAGACGGTGCCCGGCAACAGCGCCGCCGAGCAGGAGCAGCTGTATCGCCGGGTTCGTGGCTGGCTGAGCCCGCAGGCCAGTGCGGACTGAGTGATGCACGGCTAAATCAATGTGGGAGGGGGCTTGCTCCCGATGAGGGTGGGTCAGCTGCTATTTATGCTGACTGACACTCCGCTATCGGGAGCAAGCCCCCTCCCACACTGGCTTGCGTTATCACACTGAAATTGTGGCCGTCAACGAAAGTCCCGGCGCTCGCGGATCAACGCGTAGGCATTGTGCAGTTCACGCGTACGCTCGGTGGCCTCGCGCACTTGCGTGGGGGTGGCGCCACTGCCGGCAATCTTGTCCGGGTGGTGGCGGCTGAGCAGTCGGCGATAGGCGCGCTTGATCACCGACGGTTCGGAGGTAGCGGTTACGCCGAGCAACCGCAACGCGTCCTGATACGAACCGCCATGGTTGACCAGCGGCTTGCGCTCCGGGGCAAAGTCAGCGGCCAGTGCCTGGAGTTGTTGCGGCGTCCAGCCCAGCCATTTGCCCCACAGGTCGATCAGGTCGCGCTCGGCATCATCCGCCCTGCCGTCCGCCCAGACCATTCGCCAGCACGCGCGCAACACGCCTTCCGCCGCATGCGGCTGGGCCTTGAGCACACGCAAGTAGCTGCGCACCCGGTCCGAGCCGGACTTGCCGCGATTGAACGCCGCAATCGCCCGGCGCTGGGCCGAGTCGGTCATGTCCAGCGCGCGCATTTCCTGGCGCGCCTGCTGGATATGCCCGTCCACCACCCGGCCATTACTCTTGGCCAGACGCCCCAGCAATACAAACAACAGCTCGTCATTGCGCAACGCCGGACGCCCGCCCAGGCGCTCGCGCAACTGCGCCCAACTTTGCAGCTGCAGGCGACGGTCCAGCGCCTGCCCCAATAACGCGCCCAACAAGGCCCCCGGAATACTGGCAATGGCAAAGCCAGCCCCGGCGCCGATCAGCGTCCCTGGCCACAACATGCTACTGCCCCGCTGTCAGCAGGGTTTCGACTTGCGCCAGGCGCTCCAGCGTGCCGACATCAATCCAGCGTCCCGCCATGTGTTCCCCCGTTACCAGACCTTTCGCCATGGCCGCACGCAGCAGCGGCGCCAGCTTGAAGGCACCCGCGCTGCACCCCTCGAACAACTTGGGGTCGAGCACGGAAATGCCACTGAAGGTCAGGTTATCGGCACCGGGCGCCGCATCATGAAGCAACCCTTGATCAAGGTAGAAATCACCACCCGACGGGTGATGCGCCGGGTTGTCGACCATCACCAAGTGGGCCAACCCCTGCAGCGGTTGTTTGAGCAGGTTGAAGTCGTAGTCGGTCCAGATATCGCCATTGACCACCAGGAACGGCTCATCGCCCAACAGCGGCAGGGCCTGGAAAATCCCGCCGCCGGTCTCCAGCGGCTCGCCTTCCGGGGAATAGCGGATGCGCAAGCCAAACTGCGCACCATCGCCCAGGTAGGCTTCGATCTGCTGGCCGAGCCAGGCGTGGTTGATCACGATCTCGGTGAAGCCGGCCTTGGCCAGCGCCTCCAGGTGGTACTCGATCAGGCGCTTGCCACCGGCCTGCACCAGCGGCTTGGGCGTGTGCAAGGTGAGCGGGCGCATGCGCTCGCCCTTGCCGGCCGCGAGGATCATCGCCTTCATAGGCTGGCCTCGGCGGGTTGACGCAGGCTGGTCAACAGCTCAGCCAGTTCGTTCAACTCAGGTCGGTCAGCCAACACCGCGTCTATATAAGCAAAGAAGCGCGGCACGTCGGCCAGGTAGCGTGGCTTGCCGTCGCGATGGCAGATGCGCGCAAAAATGCCGATGACCTTGAGGTGACGTTGCACGCCCATCAGGTCGCTGGCGCGCAGGAACTCGTCGAAATCGGCCTGGACCGGAATACCCAGTTCCCCGGCGCGCTCCCAGTAGCCGCGCTGCCATTCGCGCACGCGGGCTTGTGGCCAGCTGAGGAAAGCGTCCTTGAACAGGCAGGTGATGTCGTAGGTCACGGGCCCATACACCGCGTCCTGGAAATCCAGCACGCCGGGGTTCGGCTCGCTGATCATCAGGTTGCGCGGCATATAGTCGCGATGCACCAGCACCTTGGGCTGGGCCAGGGCGCTGTCGATCAGGTGATCGCTGACGCGCTGCCAGAGTGCCTGCTGGCGTGTATCGAGTTCGATACCCAAGTGCCGACGCACGTACCATTCGGGAAACAATTCCAGCTCGCGGCGCAGCAGGGCCACGTCATAGCTGGGCAGCGGTTCGTCCATCGGCAATTGCTGAAAGGCCAGCAAGGCATCGATGGCATCGGCAAATAATTGATCGGCGTTTTGCTCGTCAATCACATCCAGATAGGTTTTTCTGCCCAAGTCATTGAGCAAAAGAAAGCCTCGCGGCAAATCTTCTGCATAAATTTTTGGAACATTTATGCCGGACTTTGCCAATAAATGGGCGATATCGACGAAAGGTTTGCAGTTTTCCTGGGGGGGTGGCGCGTCCATTACCACGAACGTACGACCGCCGCCTTCCCAACGGAAATAGCGCCTGAAACTCGCGTCGCTGCTGGCCGCGGTCAATGTGGCCGGGGGTACGGCACCCCAGTCCTGAGCGTTGAAAAGGATCGGCAACTGCTCATCCAGCCAGACTTCCAGCTGTTGTAAACGTAGATCTTGCTCGGGCATTACAAGGGTCTCCGACGGCGCTAGCCGTCAAGCGGGTCATGCTTTATTATCACGCATCTTTTTCAGACCATCGAGAGGCGTGCGGCCCACCACCGCGGGCAGATGGCACGCAGGAAGCCCGGACTAATAAGATGGCATTGAAATCCCCCGCGTTTCGTAGAAAATTTCCGTTGCTGGTAACCGGCAGTCTGCTGGCCATGCAACCCTTCGCCACTTCATTCGTGGTCGCCGCGGAACAGTATGACTGCTCAGTCTCTGCTTCGGGTGCCTGGGATTGCGCGCCGAAAACAGCCGCAGCCCCGTTGCCACCGCGCCCGGTGCATGACGGTGCAGCCGTCAGCTCGGCCACCAGCACGGCGCAAGCCGACACGGGTGGCAAAGCCGAGGCCGAGCCAAAGACCGCGCTGGTCACCGATTCCAAGGGCCGTGGCCTGCGTTCGCGCAGCGCCGACTACAGCCACCTGGACTGGGTACCACGCGACAAGCTGACCGCAGCCCAGTTGGCCGAAACCGGCCCTTACTGCGGCGGTGCGTACGTCGAGCCGATTCGTCCTGGCATGAACGACAAGACGAACAAGAGCGATGCGCCCACCTTCATCGGCGCCAAGGCCTCGCGTTACGAGCAGGAACAACAAGTCGCAACCCTGGCCGGTGACGTCGTCATGCGCCAGGGCAGCATGCAGCTGGAGTCCGAGGAAGCCAGCCTGTACCAGGCTGAAAACCGCGGCGAGCTGAATGGCAATGTGCGCCTGCGCGACAACGGTGCCCTGATCGTCGGCGACCACGCCGAAGTCCAGCTGGACACCGGTGCGGCGCAGATCGACAACGCCGAGTACGTGCTGCACAAATCGCGCATCCGCGGTAACGCGCTGTACGCCAAGCGTGCCGAAAACGCGATCATCCGTCTCAAGGACGGTACGTACACCACCTGCGAGCCGGACAGCAACGCCTGGCAGCTCAAGGGCAACAACATCACGTTGAACCCGGCCACCGGTTTCGGTACGGCCACCAACGCGACGTTGCGGATCAAGAACATCCCGATCCTGTACACCCCTTATATCTATTTCCCGATCGACGACCGTCGTCAATCCGGCTTCCTGCCACCGAGCTTCAGCAGCGGCAGCGAAACCGGCTTTACCCTGGTCACGCCGTACTACTTCAACCTGGCGCCGAACTACGACGCCACGTTGTACCCGCAATACATGACCAAGCGCGGCATGATGATGGAAGGCGAATTCCGCTACCTCACCAAGTCCAGCGAAGGCCAGTTCGGCGGCGCGTACCTGAACGACGACAACGACGAACGCAAGCAGCAGACCGACTACGAAAAAACCCGTTACATGCTCAACTGGCAACACAGGGGCGGGTTGGATTCGCGTGTAGCGACCCAGGTCGACTACACCACGATCAGCGACCCTTACTTCTTCCAGGACCTCAAGTCCAACCAGGAAGGCGTCGAGAGCCGGGACTACGTCAACCAGCAGGGTTCCGTGACTTATCGCGGTGACACCTTCCAGGCACGCCTGAACCTTCAGGCCTACCAGTTGGCGACGATCTCCCAGATCACCCCGTATGACCGCCTGCCGCAGATCACCTTCAACGGCCAGCTTCCGTACCACCCGGGTGGTCTGAACTTCAGCTACGAAACCGAAGCCGTGCGTTTCGACCGTGACCTGGAGAACGGATTCTTCAAGGATCAGGACGGCGTAGCAACCCGCCGCCTGGATACCTACGTCACCGGCCTGACCCGCGCAAACGGTACTCGTCTGAACGTGGCGCCGGCCGTCGAATACCCGATGAACTGGACCTACGGCTTTGTTACGCCGAAGCTCAAGTACGTCTACACCAAGTACGACCTGGACCTGGACAGCATCGGCAAGAACGACATCATTGCCGCTCAAGCTGCAGCCACCCCGGCCAACCCGTACGCAGGCGGCACCTTCAGCAGCTCCCAGGACCGTGCGGTTCCGGTGGCCAGCGTGGACAGCGGCCTGTACTTCGATCGCAATACCAACTGGTTCGGCACCAACTATCGCCAGACCCTTGAGCCGCGCGCGTTCTACCTGTACGTGCCGAACAAGGACCAGGCGGATATCCCGGTCTTCGACACCAGCGAGTACTCGTTCAGCTACGCCTCGCTGTTCCGTGACAACCGCTTCAGCGGCTCCGACCGTATCGGCGACGAGAACAAGCTGTCCCTGGGCTTGACCAGCCGCTGGATCGAAGACAACGGCTTCGAGCGTCAGCGCGTAGCCGTGGGCCAGGCGCTGTACTTCAAGGATCGTGAAGTTCAACTGCCGGGCATCCTGGCCTCCGACCGTGCCGACGCACAGTCTGATGTGTCGCCGGTTGCGCTGGACTACGAGTACCGCTTCAACCGCGACTGGCGCGCCACTGCCGACTACAACTGGGACACCGAGGAACACAGCCCTCGTTCCGGCAGCGCGATGCTTCACTACCAGCCGGAAGACAACCCGAACAAGATCATCAACGTCGGCTATCGCTATCGTAACGACCAGGTCGTCTACAACCAGCTGACCGGCAAATGGCAGTTCGGCGGTGACTACGGCCAGCCAGGCGATCCGAACTTCGTGAAGGATTACTACAAAATCCAGCAACACGATTTCTCGATGATGTGGCCGATCATTCCACAGTGGAACCTGATCACCCGCTGGCAGTATGACTACGCTCGCAACCGTACCCTGGAAGCCTTCGGTGGTTTCGAGTACGACAACTGCTGCTGGAAACTGCGCGTCATCAACCGTTACTGGGTTTCCAACGACGAATACAGCCAGATCGCCCCGCTTAACGAAAAGGGTGACCACGGGCTCTTCCTGCAGATCGTCCTCAAAGGACTCGGCGGCCTGACCGGCGCCAAGGTAGAGAGCTTCCTCGACAAAGGCATTGAAGGTTATCGTGAACGTGAAGACCAAGCTTTCTGATTGTCTGCGCCCACTAGTGCTGGGCGCACTGTTCCTGGGTACCGTATCGGCTCACGCTGCGGTTCAAGAACTGGATAAAGTAGTGGCCATCGTCGATAACGACGTGATCATGCAGAGCCAACTGGACCAGCGCGTCAAGGAAGTGCAGCAAACCATCGCCAAGCGCGGCGGTGGCGTGCCCCCTACCAGCGTCCTGGACCAGCAGGTGCTGGAGCGTCTGATCGTCGAAAACCTGCAACTGCAGATCGGCGATCGTTCCGGCATCCGCATCTCGGACGAAGAACTGAACCAGGCTGTCGGCACCATTGCCCAGCGCAACAACATGAGCATTGACCAGTTCCGCGCCGCTTTGGCCCACGATGGTTTGTCCTATGAGGACGCCCGTGACCAGATCCGCCGCGAAATGATCATCAGCCGTGTGCGTCAGCGCCGTGTGGCCGAGCGAGTTCAGGTGTCCGAGCAGGAAGTGAAGAACTTCCTGGCCTCGGACCTGGGCAAGATGCAGCTTTCCGAAGAGCTGCACTTGGCCAACATCCTGATTCCGACCCCGGACAGCGCCAACTCCGAGCAGCTCAATGCAGCCGCGGCCAAGACCCAGGCTATCTATGATCGCCTGAAAGCCGGTGCCGACTTCGCCCAAATGGCGATCGCACAGTCCGGCAGCGACAACGCCCTTGAAGGCGGTGACATGGGCTGGCGTAAAGCTGCGCAACTGCCACCACCGTTTGACCGTGAGCTGAGCGCCATGGAAGTGGGTGGCATCACCCAGCCTGCGCGCACACCGGGTGGTTTCATCATCCTCAAACTCCTGGAAAAACGCGGCGGCGAGACTTCGCTGAAAGATGAGGTGCATGTTCGCCACATCCTGGTCAAGCCAAGCGAAATCCGCAGCGAAGCGCAAACCAAGGAACTGGCCCAGAAAATCTATGACCGCATCGAAAGCGGTGAAGACTTCGCCACCCTGGCCAAGAGCTTCTCGGAAGATCCGGGTTCTGCCCTCAACGGCGGCGACTTGAACTGGATCGACCCGAAAGCCCTGGTGCCTGAGTTCCAGCAGGTGATGGCCGAAACGCCGCAAGGCGTGCTGTCCAAGCCGTTCAAGACCCAATATGGCTGGCACGTACTGGAAGTCCTTGGCCGTCGCGCCACCGATAACACCAGCCAGGCCCGCGAGCAACAGGCGCTGAACGTACTGCGTAACCGCAAGTACGACGAAGAGCTGCAAACGTGGCTGCGTCAGATCCGTGACGAAGCCTATGTAGAGAACAAGCTGCCAGGCGCCGAGCAAACAGGCACCGACCAGGCAGTTCAGTGAAACCCCAGCGTTTCGCGGTGACACCCGGCGAGCCGGCCGGCATTGGTCCAGACCTGTGCCTGCTGCTCGCCTCGCAACCCCAGCCACACCCCCTGATTGCCATTACCAGCCGCGACCTGCTCCTTGAGCGGGCCGCGCAGCTGGGTGTGGCTGTCACGTTACTGGAGGTGGCGCCAGGCAACTGGCCCGACCTGCCCGCCCCTGCCGGCAGCCTGTATGTGTGGGATACCCCGCTGCACGCCAAGGTGGTCGCCGGGCAACTGAACAAGGCCAATGCGGCGTTCGTCCTGGAAACCCTGACACGCGCCGGCCAGGGCTGCATCGACGGCGACTTCGCCGGCATGATCACCGCCCCGGTGCACAAGGGCGTGATCAACGAATCCGGTATCGCCTTTTCCGGCCACACCGAGTTCCTTGCCGAGCTGACCCATACCGAACAAGTCGTCATGATGCTGGCCACTCGTGGGCTGCGAGTCGCCCTGGTGACCACGCACCTGCCGCTGCGTGAGATTGCCGACGCCATCACCGCCGAGCGTGTGGAGCGCGTGACGCGCATTCTGCATGCCGACCTGCAACAGAAATTCGGCATTGCCCAACCGCGCATCCTGGTCTGCGGGCTCAACCCCCACGCCGGTGAAGGCGGCCACTTGGGCCATGAAGAAATAGACATCATCGAACCAACCCTGGAGCGTCTGCGCCAAGAAGGCATGGACCTGCGCGGCCCACTGCCTGCGGACACTCTGTTTACCCCCAAATATCTGGAGCACTGCGACGCAGTGCTGGCGATGTACCACGACCAGGGGCTGCCGGTGCTGAAATACAAAGGCTTCGGCGCCGCCGTCAACGTGACCCTGGGCCTGCCGATCATCCGTACTTCCGTCGACCATGGCACCGCCCTGGACCTGGCCGGCAGCGGCAAGATCGATACCGGCAGCCTGCACGTGGCCCTGGAAACCGCCTATCAGATGGCCGAGACCCGTATATGACCGAGCATTACCAACACCGGGCGCGCAAGCGTTTCGGGCAAAACTTCCTGCACGACGCTGGCGTGATAGACCGCATCCTGCGTTCCATCCATGCCAAATCTTCCGACCGCCTGCTGGAAATCGGCCCGGGCCAGGGTGCCCTGACCCAGGGCCTGCTGAACAGCGGCGGCCAACTGGACGTGGTTGAGTTGGACAAGGACCTGATCCCGATCCTCAACCAGCAGTTCGCGGGCATGCCCAACTTCAACCTGCATCAGGGTGATGCGCTGAAGTTCGACTTCAACAGCCTCAACGCCGCGCCGAACAGCCTGCGCGTGGTTGGTAACCTGCCGTACAACATCTCCACGCCGTTGATTTTCCACCTGCTGAACAACGCCGGGATCATCCGCGACATGCACTTCATGCTGCAAAAGGAAGTGGTAGAGCGCCTGGCTGCCGGCCCTGGCGGTGGTGATTGGGGCCGTCTGTCGATCATGGTTCAGTACCACTGCCGCGTGGAGCACCTGTTCAACGTCGGCCCTGGCGCGTTCAACCCGCCGCCAAAGGTCGACTCGGCCATCGTGCGCCTGGTGCCTCACGCCGTGCTGCCGCACCCGGCCAAGGACCACAAACTGCTCGAGCGCGTCGTGCGCGAAGCCTTCAACCAGCGCCGCAAGACCCTGCGCAACACGCTCAAGGCGCTGTTGAGCAACGCCGAGATCGAAGCCGCCGGCGTCGACGGCAGCCTGCGTCCCGAGCAACTGGACCTGGCCGCGTTTGTGCGCCTGGCCGACCAGCTGGCGATCCAGCCGGCTCCCGCCGCGGACTGAAGCCTGCCAGGCATGGGCCAGACAGCATGTCTGGCCTAGTGCCCACGTCTTGGCCTAGACTGATCCGCATCTGCTGTCCTCCGCTTTTGCTTTTAAGGCCTCTTGCATGTCCGATCCTCGCTACCAGATCGACGTCAGCGTCGTCACCCGCTTCCTGGCGGACCAATCGCAACCCGAACAGAACCGCTTTGCCTTTGCCTACACCATCACGGTGAAAAACAATGGGCAGGTACCGGCCAAGCTGCTGTCGCGCCACTGGGTGATCACCGACGGTGACGGCCAGGTCGAGGAAGTGCGCGGCGCAGGCGTGGTTGGCCAGCAACCCTTGATCGACATCGGCGCCAGCCACACCTACAGCAGCGGCACGGTCATGACCTCCAAGGTCGGCACCATGCAAGGCTCGTATCAGATGAAAGCCACTGACGGCAAATTGTTCGACGCCGTCATCGCGCCTTTCCGCCTCGCGGTGCCCGGGGCGCTGCACTGATGGCGACGTACGCGGTCGGCGACCTGCAAGGCTGCCTGGAACCTCTCAAGTGCCTGCTCGAACGCGTGGCCTTCGACCCGGCGAATGACCGCCTGTGGTTGGTAGGCGACCTGGTCAACCGTGGGCCCGAGTCGCTGGCGACTTTGCGTTACCTATATAGCCTGCGCGATTCCTTGGTATGCGTACTGGGCAACCACGACCTGCACCTGCTGGCGGCCGCCAATAACATCGAGCGCCTGAAAAAGGGCGACACGCTGCGCGAAATCCTTGAAGCGCCGGACCGCGCCGAGCTGCTTGACTGGGTGCGCCGGCAAAAGATCATGCATTACGACGAAGGCCGCGACGTGGCGCTGGTGCATGCGGGTATCCCGCCCCAGTGGACACTGAAAAAAGCCCTCAAGTGCGCCGCCGAAGTCGAGAGCGCGCTGGCCGATGACAGCCTGTACACCACCTACCTCGACGGCATGTACGGCAACGAACCGGTGAAGTGGGACAACGACCTCACCGGCGTGGCCCGTTTGCGCGTGGTCACCAACTACTTCACGCGCATGCGCTTCTGCACCGCCGACGGCAAGCTCGACCTCAAAAGCAAGGAAGGCGCCGACACCGCACTGCCCGGCTTCAAACCCTGGTTCGCCCACAAGGAACGCAAGACCCGTGACACGAAGATCATCTTCGGCCACTGGGCAGCCCTCGAAGGCAAGTGCAATGAACCCGGCGTCTTCGCCCTCGACACCGGTTGCGTGTGGGGCGGTGCCATGACCCTGATGAACATCGACACCGGCGAGCGCCTGAGCTGCCAGTGCGAGTCCCCCCTTTCCGTCACACTGCCGGCCTCCAAGCCGTAGGAGCCCGCCATGAGCGAATTCAAACGCATCCCTCCCGAACAAGCCCAGGCCCTGCGCGAGCAAGGTGCGGTGGTGGTCGACATCCGTGACCAGCCAACTTACGCAGCCGCGCATATCAGCGGCGCCCAGCATCTGGATAACCACAACATTGCCGACTTCATCCGCGCCGCCGACCTCGACGCGCCGGTGATCGTGGCCTGCTACCACGGCAACTCCAGCCAGAGCGCGGCGGCGTACCTGATCAGCCAGGGCTTCTCCGACGTCTATAGCCTGGATGGCGGCTTTGAGCTGTGGCGTGCGACCTTTCCTGCTGAAATTGCCTCAGGCGATTCGCAATAATTTTTTTCACACCCCGCTACCCCGCGTGACGCTTGGGCTCGCGCCGATTCTGACGAACGGCGCAGCCAAACTAATTGCGTATCCCGCCTTGACCTCCCCGATTCCGAACTATCCTTAAGCGCAGGCCATCCGAATCAGGGGAGAGCCGGTACACCGGCGTGCGGGTCATCGGTAGCGTTTCAGGGTGTTTGGGGGGAAAACGGCCATTGGTTGATCACCAATGACTGCCAGCATCGACTGATTGACCCGGCGTCGGCTCCACGTATCGAGCGAGGTGACGACGTCATGAGTATCTTTAGCCACTTCCAACAACGCTTCGCGTCCACACAGCAGGAAGAACTCACGCTGCAAGAGTATCTCGAGCTGTGCAAACAGGACCGCAGCACCTACGCGTCTGCCGCCGAACGCCTGCTGTTGGCGATTGGCGAGCCGGAGCTGGTGGAAACCGCGAATAATTCGCGCCTGTCGCGAATCTTTTCCAACAAGGTGATCCGTCGCTATCCGGCCTTTGAAGACTTCCACGGAATGGAAGAATGCATTGACCAGATCGTCTCCTACTTCCGCCATGCAGCCCAAGGCCTGGAAGAGAAGAAACAGATTCTCTACCTGCTCGGCCCCGTCGGCGGCGGCAAGTCGTCCCTGGCCGAAAAGCTCAAACAACTGATCGAGAAGGTGCCCTTCTACGCCATCAAGGGCTCCCCGGTCTTCGAGTCGCCCCTGGGCCTGTTCAACGCCACGGAAGATGGCGCGATTCTCGAAGAAGACTTCGGCATCCCACGGCGGTACCTCAACACCATCATGTCGCCCTGGGCTACCAAGCGCCTGGCCGAGTTTGGCGGGGACATCAGCCAGTTCCGCGTGGTGAAACTCTATCCGTCGATCCTCAACCAGATCGGCGTGGCCAAGACGGAACCTGGGGACGAAAACAACCAGGATATCTCTGCGCTGGTGGGTAAGGTCGATATCCGCAAACTGGAGGAATACCCACAGAACGACGCCGATGCCTACAGCTACTCGGGCGCGTTGTGCCGGGCCAACCAGGGCCTGATGGAGTTCGTGGAGATGTTCAAGGCGCCGATCAAGGTGCTGCACCCACTGCTCACTGCTACCCAGGAAGGTAACTACAACAGTACCGAAGGCCTCGGCGCGATTCCGTTTACCGGGATCCTGCTGGCCCACTCCAACGAATCGGAATGGCACACCTTCCGCAACAACAAGAACAACGAAGCGTTCATCGACCGGATCTACATCGTCAAGGTCCCCTACTGCCTGCGGGTCAGCGACGAAATCAAGATCTACGACAAGCTGCTGTTCAACAGCTCCCTGGCCAAGGCCCATTGCGCGCCTGACACCCTGAAGATGCTCGCCCAGTTCACCGTGCTGTCGCGCCTCAAGGAGCCGGAAAACTCGAATATCTACTCGAAAATGCGCGTGTACGACGGCGAAAACCTCAAGGACACCGACCCCAAGGCCAAGTCGATCCAGGAATACCGCGACACCGCAGGCGTGGACGAGGGCATGAATGGCCTTTCGACTCGGTTCGCGTTCAAGATCCTCTCCAAGGTCTTCAACTTCGACCCGCACGAGATCGCCGCCAACCCGGTGCACTTGCTATATGTGCTGGAACAGCAGATCGAACAGGAGCAATTCCAGGCCGAAACCCGCGAACGCTACCTGCGCTTCCTCAAGGAATACCTGGCGCCGCGCTACATCGAGTTTATCGGCAAGGAAATCCAGACCGCGTACCTGGAGTCCTACAGTGAGTACGGCCAGAACATCTTCGACCGCTACGTGCTGTATGCGGATTTCTGGATTCAGGACCAGGAATACCGCGACCCGGAAACCGGCGAAATCCTCAACCGCGTGGCCCTCAACGAGGAACTGGAGAAAATCGAAAAGCCCGCCGGCATCAGCAACCCGAAGGATTTTCGCAACGAAATCGTCAACTTCGTGCTGCGCGCCCGCGCCAACAACAACGGCAAGAACCCGACCTGGCTCAGCTACGAGAAGCTGCGGGTGGTCATCGAGAAGAAAATGTTCTCCAACACCGAGGATCTGCTGCCGGTCATCAGCTTCAATGCCAAGGCCAGCAAGGAGGACCAGCAAAAACACAACGACTTCGTTACACGAATGGTCGAGCGCGGCTACACCGACAAACAGGTACGGCTGCTCTCCGAGTGGTATCTGCGGGTTCGTAAATCACAGTAAGGCAGCGACGAGCATAGGCTGCCAGGCTATCGCCCGGCAGCTGACCGCTTGTCTCTAAGCTTCCAGCTCGTGGCTTGAAGCTTGTAACGTGAAGCTGCCCGGAGGGCTCCCCATGAGCTATGTGATCGACCGACGCCTCAATGGCAAGAACAAGAGCACGGTAAACCGTCAGCGTTTCCTGCGGCGTTACCGTGACCACATCAAAAAGGCGGTTGAAGAGGCCGTCAGCCGCCGCTCCATCACCGACATGGAGCACGGCGAGCAAATCAGCATTCCCGGCCGCGACATCGACGAACCGGTGCTGCACCATGGTCGCGGCGGCAAACAGACCGTCGTGCATCCGGGTAACAAGGAATTCACCACCGGCGAGCATATCCAGCGCCCTCAAGGCGGTGGCGGCGGCAAAGGTCCTGGCAAGGCGGGCAATTCCGGCGAAGGCATGGATGAGTTCGTGTTCCAGATCACCCAGGAAGAATTCCTCGAATTCATGTTCGAGGACCTGGAGCTGCCCAACCTGGTCAAGCGCAACCTGACCGGCACCGACACTTTCAAAACCGTGCGCGCCGGGATCAGCAACGAGGGCAACCCTTCGCGCATCAATATCATCCGCACACTGCGTTCGGCCCACGCGCGGCGAATCGCCTTGTCCGGCAGCAGCCGGGCAAAACTGCGGGACGCCAAGGCCGAACTGGAGCGGTTGAAGCGCGAAGAGCCAGACAACTTCGGCGATATCCAGGAGATCGAGGCAGAGATAGCCAAACTCAGCGCCCGGATTCACCGCGTGCCGTTTCTCGACACGTTCGACCTGAAATACAACCTGCTGGTCAAGCAACCCAACCCCAGCTCCAAGGCCGTGATGTTCTGCCTGATGGACGTGTCCGGCTCGATGACCCAGGCCACCAAGGACATCGCCAAACGCTTTTTCATCCTGCTGTACCTGTTCCTGAAGCGGAACTACGACAAGATCGACGTGGTGTTCATCCGCCATCACACCAGCGCCCGCGAAGTCGACGAGGAAGAGTTTTTCTACTCGCGGGAAACCGGCGGCACCATTGTCTCCAGCGCCTTGAAACTGATGCAGGAGATCATGGCCGAGCGTTACCCGGCCAATGAGTGGAATATCTACGCGGCCCAGGCGTCCGACGGTGATAACTGGAACGATGATTCGCCGATCTGCCGGGACATCCTGATCAACCAGATCATGCCGTTCGTGCAGTACTACACCTACGTCGAAATTACCCCCCGTGAGCACCAGGCCCTGTGGTTCGAATACGAGCGCATCGGCGAAGCCTTTGCCGACACGTTCGCCCAGCAGCAACTGGTCTCGGCCGGCGATATCTACCCGGTCTTCCGTGAACTCTTCCAGCGCAGGTTAGTGACATGACCGCCAAAAAAGAGCATAAGCGCCAACCCATCTCCACGGGGTCCGAGTGGACCTTTGAACTGATCCAGGCTTATGACCGGGAAATCAGCCGCATCGCGGCGGGTTATGCCCTGGACACCTACCCCAACCAGATCGAAGTAATCACCGCCGAGCAGATGATGGACGCCTACGCCTCCGTCGGCATGCCGTTGGGTTATCACCATTGGTCCTACGGCAAACACTTCCTCAGCACTGAAAAGTCCTACACCCGTGGTCAGATGGGCCTGGCCTACGAGATCGTGATCAACTCCGACCCGTGCATCGCCTACCTGATGGAAGAAAACACCATCTGCATGCAGGCGCTGGTGGTGGCTCACGCCTGCTACGGGCATAACAGCTTCTTCAAGGGCAATTACCTGTTCCGCACGTGGACCGACGCCAGTTCGATCATCGATTACCTGGTGTTCGCCAAGCAGTACATCATGCAATGCGAAGAGCGCCACGGCATCGATGCGGTGGAAGACCTGCTCGACTCCTGCCACGCCTTGATGAACTACGGGGTCGACCGCTACAAACGCCCATACCCGATTTCCGCCGAGGAAGAACGCCTGCGCCAGAAGGAGCGCGAAGAGCACCTGCAGAAGCAGATCAACGACCTGTGGCGCACGATTCCCAAGAAAGCCGGGAAAAACAGCGACAAGGACAATGCGCGCTTTCCCACCGAACCTCAGGAAAACATCCTGTATTTCCTGGAAAAGCACGCGCCACTGCTGGAGCCGTGGCAACGGGAAATCGTGCGTATCGTGCGCAAGATCGCCCAATACTTTTACCCCCAGCGCCAGACCCAGGTGATGAACGAAGGCTGGGCGACGTTCTGGCACTACACCCTGATGAATGACCTGTACGACGAAGGCCTGGTCACTGACGGGTTCATGATGGAGTTCCTCACTTCCCACACCAGCGTGGTGTTCCAGCCCGGCTTCGACAGCCCGTATTACAGCGGCATCAACCCCTACGCCCTCGGCTTTGCCATGTACCGCGACATTCGGCGCATGTGCGAACACCCAACCGAGGAAGACCGCCGCTGGTTCCCGGAAATCGCCGGCAGCGATTGGTTGTCGACCATCAAGTTCGCCATGAGCAGCTTCAAGGACGAGAGTTTTATCCTGCAGTACCTGTCCCCCCAGGTTATTCGCGACCTCAAGCTGTTCAGCATCATGGACGACGACCTCAAGGACGACCTGCTGGTGCCGGCCATCCACGACGAACCCGGCTACCGCACCATCCGCGAAACCCTGGCAGCGCAATACAACCTGGGCAACCGCGAACCCAACGTGCAGATCTACAGCATCGACGTGCGCGGCGACCGCTCGCTGACCCTGCGCCACCAGCAGCACGACCGCAAACCCTTGGGCGAATCCACCGAGGAAGTGCTCAAGCACTTGCATCGGCTGTGGGGATTCGACATCCACCTGGAGACCCTGCAAGGCGATCAAGTGATGAAAACCCACCATGTACCGCCGCGCAGCGATCACAACGACGGCGACTACGGGCGCCTGGACCTGGCCGTCGTGCATCTCTGAAACAGCAAAGCCTCCATTGGTCAGGCACAGGCGTTATCCTGTGCCGCTAATGGAGGCTTTTTCATGAAAATCTACAAAGTCGGCGGTGCCGTACGTGACCGCCTGCTGGGCATCAAGGTAACCGACATCGACCGCGTCGTCGTCGGCGCAACCACCGAAGAGATGCTCGCCAAGGGCTACAAGCCAGTGGGCGCTGACTTCCCGGTATTCCTCGACCCAAGCAACGGCGATGAGTATGCCCTCGCCCGCACCGAACGCAAAAGCGGCCGGGGTTACGGCGGCTTTGTGTTTCACGCCAGCCCCGAAGTGACGCTGGAAGAGGACCTGATCCGTCGCGACCTGACCATCAATGCCATGGCCGAAGACGATGACGGTAACTTGACCGACCCGTACCACGGGCAGCGCGATCTGGAAGCCCGAGTTTTACGCCATGTTTCCCCCGCTTTCGCCGAAGATCCCCTGCGAGTGCTGCGTGTTGCACGCTTTGCCGCGCGTTATGCTCACCTCGGTTTCACGGTAGCCCCCGAGACCCTCGAACTGATGCGTCAGTTGAGCGAATCCGGCGAGCTCGAGGCCCTTACGCCTGAACGCAGCTGGAAAGAAATCTCCCGCGCACTGATGGAAGATCAGCCACAGGTGTTTATCCAGGTGTTGCGCGACTGTGATGCATTGAAAACCCTGATGCCGGAAGTGAACGCGCTGTTCGGCGTGCCACAGCCCGAAGCCCACCACCCCGAAATCGACACCGGCGTGCACACCCTCAGCGTGCTGGAACAGGCCGCCCTGCATAAGCAGCCCCTGACCGTGCGCTGGGCCTGCCTGCTGCACGACCTGGGCAAGGGCCAGACGCCTGTGGATAAGTTACCGCAGCACATCGCCCACGAGCAGCGGGGCTTGAAGCTGATAAAGACGGTGAACGAACGGTTCAAGGTGCCCAGGGATTGCCAGGAACTGGCGCTGCTGGTCGGCCAATATCACACCCATGGCCACCGCGCCCTGGAATTGAAAGCTTCGACACTGCTGGAGTTGTTGCAGAGTTTCGACGTTTATCGCCGGCCGCAGCGGTTTGAAGAATTTGTGGTGAGCTGCGAAATGGACGCGCGGGGCCGCAAAGGGTTGGAGCAGAGAAGTTATCCACAAGCGGATTATTTGCGCGGCGCGGCAAAAGCGGCCCGCGAGGTACCCGTGGCGCCGCTGCTGGAAAAAGGTTTCAAAGGCCCGGAACTGGGCGAGGCGCTCAAGCGTGAGCGGCTCAAGGTGCTCAAGGCCTACAAAGAGCAACACAACCTGTAGTCGTTACTCTTTGTGGCAAACGGGTCTGCATCAATGCCGTTCAGTTAAACGCAAAACGTGTGGGAGCGGGCTTGCCCGCGAAGACGTCGGCACAGTAAACATTGATGTTGACTGACCCACCGCTTTCGCGGGCAAGCCCGCTCCCACAGTTGAATCCGGTCAAGCCAAGCGCATCGGCGGCTACAGTAGATCCGCCGAGGTCAACTGCTGGCCCTGCCATTCAAACGCAACAGGCGCCAGCACTTGGTCGATCTGGGCATCGCGCCATAACTCGGCCATTGTCTTATCGACTTCAGGGTGGACACGATCCGGCGCCATCAACGACAACGGCCACAGCACAAAGGCATTCTTCAGGATCTCTGCACGCGGCAGGATCAAACCGTCGAAATTCCCCACCAGCTCGCCATACAGCAGCACGTCGATATCCAGCGGCAGCCCTTTACGGTCAGGAGCATAGCGGCCATTGTCGGCCTCAATGAATTTCAGGCGTCGATCCAGTTCCATCAAGGGCAGGTCGGTATACGCCGACACCACCAGGTTGAAGAACGGCCCGCTCTTGATACCCACCGGCTGGCTCTCAAACACCGGCGAGCAGCGCACGTCAGTCAAGAAACTCGCCAACGCCTCCAGACCGGCACGCAAATGACGCTCGCGTTCGATATTGCTGCCAAGGCCAAGGTAAACCTGAGTTAGCGACATCCGCGCTCGATCTCCACGCCCACGCCTTTGGCTGCCGGCACGGCACCCGGCTTGGTCAATTTGAGGTGCAGCCAGGGAATCTGGAATTCGCTCATCAGCACTTCGGCCAGGCGCTCGGCAAAGGTCTCCACCAGCTGGTACTGGGATTGCTCGGCGAAAGCCTGGATACGCGCGGACACGCTGGCGTAATCCAGTGCCAGGGTCAGGTCGTCACCGGCTGCAGCCGGGCGGTTGTCCCAGGCGAAGCTCAGGTCCAGGCGCAGGCATTGCTTGATGCCGCGCTCCCAGTCGTAGGCCCCGATCACGGTGTCGACTTCCAGGCCTTCGATAAACACTCTGTCCAAGCTCTTCTCCGCAGCACGACAAGGGCGCGATGCCCCGTTAGAATCAGGGCGTCCTCGCCCGGAATAGTTAGCATGTTTTGGTCACTGGCGATCTTCGCCTACCTGCTCGGCTCGCTGTCCTTCGCCATTTTGCTCAGCCGCCTGACGGGAAACCCCGATCCGCGAATGAGTGGCTCAGGCAATGCCGGCGCCACCAATATGCTGCGCCTGGCCGGCAAGAAGCTCGCCGTACTGACGCTGCTGGGCGACGTCTGCAAGGGCCTGCTGCCCGTGCTGATCGCCAGCCTCGCCGGCCTCTCCCTGCAACAGCAGGCCTGGGTGGGCGTGTGCGCCGTCCTGGGCCATCTGTTTCCGCTGTACTTCCGCTTTCGCGGCGGCAAAGGTGTTGCCACGGCGGCCGGCATGCTGCTGGGGATCTACCCTCCAGCGGCGCTGCTGGCCGTACTCGCCTGGCTGCTGACGTTCTACCTGACCCGTACCAGCTCACTGGCCGCACTGATCGCCACGCCGCTCACCCTACCGCTGCTGGCCTGGCAGGAACCGGCGGCGCTGTTGCCGATGAGCGTGTTGACACTGCTGATCGTCTGGCGCCACCGCGGCAATTTACGCGACCTGTTTGCCGGGCGCGAACGGCATTTTTAAATAACCGCGATGAGCCCGGCTCACGTTACGGCCTACAACGGCGACAACTGCTCCATCGGCCAACGTGCCTGCACGCTGATCGCCAGGCTTTCATGCTGCCCGGCCTGTAAACGCTGGCAACCGGCATAGGCGATCATCGCGCCATTGTCGGTGCAAAACTCAGGCCGCGCATAAAACACATCACCCTTCATATCGCCGAGCATTTTTTCCAGCGACGTACGCAAGGCCTTGTTGGCGCTGACGCCGCCTGCGATCACCAGGCGCTTCATGCCCGCCTGCTTCAGGGCACGCTTGCACTTGATGGTCAAAGTCTCCACCACGGCCTGCTGGAACGCCAGCGCGATGTCGCAACGGGCTTGCTCACTGTCGTCCCCGGCGCTGACGCTGTGCTGCCAGGTATTCAGCGCGGAGGTTTTCAAGCCGCTGAAGCTGAACATCAGGCCCGGGCGGTCGCACATCGGGCGCGGGAAGGTGTAGCGGCCTGGCGTGCCTTTTTCGGCGAGACGGGCGATTTCCGGGCCACCGGGATAATTGAGGCCCATCATCTTCGCAGTCTTGTCGAACGCTTCGCCGGCAGCGTCATCCAGGGACTCGCCCAGCAGCGTGTATTGGCCGATTCCATCGACCTGAACCAGCTGCGTATGGCCGCCCGAAACCAACAAAGCGACGAACGGGAACTGTGGTGGGGTTTTTTCCAGCATGGGCGCCAATAAATGGCCTTCCATATGGTGCACACCCAGGGCCGGAATGCCCCAGGCAAAAGCCAGCGCCTGGGCGCAAGAGGCCCCAACCAGCAGGGCTCCGACCAATCCGGGGCCGGCCGTGTAGGCAATCGCGTTGATCTCTTTCGGCACGCAGCCGGCCTCGTCCAGCACCTGGCGAATCAACGGCAGCATGCGCTTGACGTGATCACGGCTGGCGAGCTCGGGCACTACCCCGCCGTAAGCGCGGTGCAGGTCGATCTGACTGAACAGTGCATCGGCCAAAAGCCCGCGTTCACTGTCGTAAAGTGCGACACCGGTTTCGTCGCAGGAGGTTTCAAGTCCCAGTACTAGCATGGGTTTGCGCCTTGTAGAGGCTGAATTCGAAGGCGCGCATAATAGTCGCCCCTCCCCCTCCCGCCTAGCGGTTTTCGATCAGAGGCTTTGCATTCCGGGCAATGAGGGGTTAACATCCGCAACCCTTAAAAACCGACGACCTCAGCCGCGAATTTTTTGCGACGAGAACGTTGATTCCCGGTAATGAAAGAAGGTAGCTCTGGATGCCAGCCGTCAAAGTAAAAGAGAACGAACCCTTCGACGTAGCTCTGCGTCGTTTCAAGCGCTCCTGCGAAAAAGCCGGTGTTCTGGCTGAAGTTCGTAGCCGCGAATTTTATGAGAAGCCAACTTCTGAGCGTAAGCGTAAAGCAGCAGCCGCTGTTAAGCGTCACGCCAAGAAAGTTCAGCGCGAACAGCGCCGCGCCGTTCGTCTGTACTAATACACAGACGTTCGTAGCAAGCTTCTGCCAAGCCCGGCCCTCAGCCGGGCTGTTGGCATTTGCGGATATCGCTTGATGCTTCACCGTTGACGCCGCACATGCGACTGAAACGAACTGCTTCACACGTCAGGACTGGCTTTTCTGCCAGCGGTGCGCGTCTCTTCTGACGAGCCTAACAAGGCTACTGACGAGCACACTTATTCTTCAAGCAGGCGATCATCAGGTCGACTGTGCCCGACGACGAGCTTCCGAGGCCACCACTGGCCAAGACCGGACGCCTGGGGCAACATTTCCAAGCCGAAAACTGACCTGAAACTAACGTCAATGAATGTTCGGCAGATACACTTCCTGACAACCCATGCAGACGCTGGATGCTCGAGCACTCGATACGCGCGCTTGAACACCTCACGGGCCCTCATTTACACGCAGTGATGACGAGAACGCCATGGCCGGGCTAATTCCCCAGAGCTTTATTGACGACCTTCTGAACCGCACCGACATCGTCGATGTTGTCAGCTCGCGCGTGCAATTGAAAAAAGCCGGCAAAAACTACACTGCCTGCTGCCCGTTTCACAAAGAGAAAACCCCATCGTTCAGCGTCAGCCCCGACAAGCAGTTCTATTACTGCTTCGGCTGTGGCGCGGGCGGCAATGCCCTCGGCTTTCTCATGGACCACGACAACCTGGACTTCCCCCAGGCTATCGAGGACCTGGCCAAAGCCGCCGGCATGGAAGTACCCCGCGAAGAAAGTGGCCGCCCGCATAAACCGCGGCAACCCACCGACTCGCCGCTCTACCCGCTGCTGACGGCCGCTGCCGACTTTTATCGTCAGGCGCTTAAAAGCCATCCGCAGCGCAAAGCCGCTGTCGAGTACCTCAAGGGGCGCGGCCTCACCGGCGAAATCGCCCGTGACTTCGGCCTCGGCTTCGCGCCGCCCGGCTGGGACAACCTCTACAAACACTTGAGCAGCGACACCCTGCAGCAAAAAGCCATGATCGATGCCGGCTTGCTGGTGGAAAACGCCGAGACCGGCAAGCGTTATGACCGCTTCCGCGACCGCGTGATGTTCCCGATCCGCGACAGCCGTGGGCGCATCATCGCCTTTGGTGGTCGCGTGCTGGGGGACGACAAGCCCAAATACCTGAACTCCCCGGAAACCCCTGTGTTCCACAAGGGCCAGGAGCTATACGGGCTGTTCGAGGCACGCAAGAACAATCGCAACCTCGATGAAATCATTGTGGTTGAAGGCTATATGGACGTGATCGCCCTGGCCCAGCAAGGCCTGCGCAATGCCGTGGCGACCCTGGGCACCGCCACCAGCGAGGAACACCTGAAGCGCCTGTTTCGCGTGGTGCCCAGCGTGCTGTTCTGTTTCGACGGCGACCAGGCTGGGCGTAACGCCGCCTGGCGCGCCCTCGAAGCGACGCTGTCGAGCCTGCAGGACGGGCGCCGCGCGCGCTTCCTGTTCCTGCCCGAAGGCGAAGACCCGGACACCCTGGTGCGCTCCGAAGGCACCGACGCGTTCCGCGCCCGCATCAATCAACATGCGCAGCCGCTGGCGGACTATTTCTTCCAGCAATTGACCGAAGAGGCCGACCCGCGCTCGCTCGAAGGCAAGGCCCACATGGCCACCCTCGCCGCGCCGCTGATCGACAAGGTGCCCGGTGCCAACCTGCGCACCCTGATGCGCCAGCGCCTGCAGCAAATTACCGGCTTGAGTGGCGAGGCCGTCAGCCAGCTGGTGCACAGCGCACCGCAGGATGCTCCGCCCGCCTATGACCCAGGCATGGATTACGACGCCATGCCGGACTATTCCGACTTCCATCAGCCGCAGGACGCCTACGCGCCCCAGCAGGAGTGGACGCCGAAGAAGCCCGGTGCCGGCGGCAAGAAATGGGATAAAAAACCGTGGAGCAAGAATGGCAAGCGCGGTGATCGCGATGAGGCATACGCCCCGCGCACACCGGTGGCCGTAGAAGCCCCGACGCTGATTGCTCTGCGCACGCTGATCCACCATCCGCAATTGGCGGGCAAGGTTGAAAGTGCCGATCATTTTGCCAACGAGAGCAACACCTACGCTCAGGTGCTGATCGCCCTGATCGAGGCCATGCAGAAAAATCCTAAGCTAAACTCTATTCAGCTGATGGCTCGTTGGCACGGCACCGAACAAGGCCGTTTATTGAAAGCACTCGCAGAAAAGGAGTGGCTAATTGACGGCGATAACCTTGAACAACAGTTTTTAGACACCATTACTAGGTTATCCGCGGGTCAGCACACGCAGACCCTCGATGAACTCATCAAGAGAGCAAGACAGCCGGGATTGTCGGCTGAAGAGCAAATTCAGATAGCAAAACAGATGCGCGACCTCTTAAAACAGAATGTTTCCGCATCAAACCCGACCTCAGCTGGCGTGTGAGGTCATAGCTCGGGTATAATCCTCGGCTTGTTTTTTGCCCGCCAAGACCTTCAGTGGATAGGGTGTTATGTCCGGAAAAGCGCAACAGCAGTCTCGTATCAAAGAGTTGATCACCCTTGGTCGTGAGCAGAAGTATCTGACTTACGCAGAGGTCAACGATCACCTGCCTGAGGATATTTCAGATCCTGAGCAGGTGGAAGACATCATCCGCATGATTAATGACATGGGGATCCCCGTACACGAGAGTGCTCCGGATGCGGACGCCCTTATGTTGGCCGACGCCGATACCGACGAGGCAGCCGCTGAAGAAGCCGCTGCTGCGTTGGCCGCGGTGGAGACCGACATCGGTCGCACGACTGACCCTGTGCGCATGTATATGCGTGAAATGGGCACCGTCGAGTTGCTGACACGCGAAGGCGAAATCGAAATCGCCAAGCGCATCGAAGAGGGTATCCGTGAAGTGATGGGCGCAATTGCGCACTTCCCAGGCACGGTTGACCACATTCTCTCCGAGTACACTCGCGTCACCACCGAAGGCGGCCGCCTGTCCGACGTCCTGAGCGGTTATATCGACCCGGACGACGGTATTGCACCGCCTGCTGCCGAAATACCGCCGCCTGTCGATCCGAAAGCCGCGAAAGCGGACGACGAAACCGAAGACGACGATGCTGAAGCCAGCAGCGATGACGAAGATGAAGTCGAAAGCGGTCCAGACCCGATCATCGCTGCCCAGCGCTTCGGTGCGGTTTCCGATCAAATGGAAATCACCCGCAAGGCCCTGAAAAAGCATGGTCGCTCCAACAAGCAGGCAATTGCCGAGCTGTTGGCGCTGGCTGAGCTGTTCATGCCGATCAAGCTGGTACCGAAGCAATTCGAAGGCCTGGTTGAGCGTGTTCGCAGCGCTCTTGAGCGTCTGCGTGCACAAGAGCGCGCAATCATGCAGCTCTGTGTTCGTGATGCGCGTATGCCGCGTGCCGACTTCCTGCGCCAGTTCCCGGGCAATGAAGTAGACGAAAGCTGGACCGACGCACTGGCCAAGGGCAAGGCGAAATACGCCGAAGCCATTGGTCGCCTGCAGCCCGACATCATCCGTTGCCAGCAGAAGCTGACCGCGCTTGAGACCGAAACCGGTCTGACGATTGCCGAGATCAAGGATATCAACCGTCGCATGTCGATCGGTGAGGCCAAGGCCCGCCGCGCGAAGAAAGAGATGGTTGAAGCGAACTTGCGTCTGGTGATCTCCATCGCCAAGAAGTACACCAACCGTGGCCTGCAATTCCTCGATCTGATCCAGGAAGGCAACATCGGCTTGATGAAGGCTGTGGACAAGTTCGAATACCGTCGCGGCTACAAGTTCTCGACTTATGCCACCTGGTGGATCCGTCAGGCGATCACTCGCTCGATCGCCGACCAGGCCCGCACCATCCGTATTCCGGTGCACATGATCGAGACGATCAACAAGCTCAACCGTATTTCCCGGCAGATGTTGCAGGAAATGGGTCGCGAACCGACCCCGGAAGAGCTGGGTGAACGCATGGAAATGCCTGAGGATAAAATCCGCAAGGTATTGAAGATCGCTAAAGAGCCGATCTCCATGGAAACCCCGATCGGTGATGACGAAGACTCCCATCTGGGTGACTTCATCGAAGACTCGACCATGCAGTCGCCAATCGATGTCGCCACTGTTGAGAGCCTTAAAGAAGCGACTCGCGACGTACTGTCCGGCCTCACTGCCCGTGAAGCCAAGGTACTGCGCATGCGTTTCGGCATCGACATGAATACCGACCACACCCTTGAGGAAGTCGGTAAGCAGTTTGACGTGACCCGTGAGCGGATCCGTCAAATCGAAGCCAAGGCGCTGCGCAAGTTGCGCCACCCGACGCGAAGCGAGCATCTGCGCTCCTTCCTCGACGAGTGATACCAGAACCCCCGGCCCAGGCCGGGGGTTTTGTTTTGTATGGATTTCTTTGTGTAGATTAACCTCCGCGCCACACCCCTCCCCCGCAATGCCCGTCTACACTCGAAACATTCCCCGTGCCATAACGAGACCGTTATGCCCAGATTGCCGACTGTGTTGCTGCTGTCGCTGCTCACCTGGACCGCAACGGCTGGCGCGTTGACTCTAACCGACGATGAGCGTGGCTGGCTGGCGGACCATCAAGAGCTGAGCTTGGGGGTGGACGCGTCATGGCCACCTTTTGAATACCGTGATGCAGATGGCCGCTATCAAGGCCTGGCAGCGGACTACGTGCGCCTGATCCAGGACCGTCTCGGTGTCAGGATCAAAGTGATTGAGCCGCCGAGTTGGGGGGCTGTGCTGGAACTCGCCCGAAACAATCAGCTGGACCTTATACCCAGCATCATGTCCACGCCGGAGCGTCAGGATTACCTGGCGTTCACCCGGCCTTACATCGACTTTCCGATGGTCATCCTGGCCCATGAAGGTGGACCGCGGCCGCGCAACCTCAAGGATCTCTATGGGCTGAAAATCGCCGTAGTGGAAAACTACGCGCCCCACGAGCTGTTGCGCACCCACCACCCCGACCTCAACCTGGTCGCGATGCCCAACGTCAGTTCCACGCTCCAGGCCCTGGCGACCGGCGAGGTGGACGCCGTCGTCAGCGACCTGGCGTCCAGTGTGTGGAGCTTGCGCGAGCTCAAGCTCGACGGCCTGTACGTCAGTGGCGAAACGCCCTATCGCTATCAATTGGCTATGGGTGTGCCGCGCGAGGACAAGATGCTGGTGGGCATTCTCGACAAAGTGCTTGCCGACCTAAGCCCGGAAGAAACCAGTGCGATTCAGCAACACTGGGTAGGTAAATTCACCGATAACCGAACATTCTGGACCGACCTGCTGTTATACGGGCTTCCCGCCGTACTGCTGCTGATCACGGTATTGGCCATTGTGATTCGGATCAATCGCCGGCTCAGCTCGGAAATTTCCCGCCGGGTAGCCCTCGAACAGGAACTGCGCAGCAGCGAATACCACTATCGAGGCCTGGTGGAGAGCCTGTCCGCCATCGCCTGGGAAGCCAGCATCACCGACTTCACCTACAGCTACGTGTCACCCCATGCCGAGGACCTGCTCGGTTACCCGCGAGCGCATTGGCTGATCCCGGGCTTCTGGCGCAACATCATTCACCCGGCCGACCTGATGCGCACCGAAGCCTATTGCTACAGCGAAACCCGCGCCAACCGCGATCACAGCATTGATTACCGCGTGATCACCGCCGACGGCCGCTGCCTGTGGGTGCGCGACATTGTCAGCCTGATCGAACACGGCCATGAACCGGTGCTGCGCGGCCTGATGATCGACATCAGCGAGGCCAAGCGCACTGAAGAGGCGCTGCAGCTTTCCGAGCAGAAGTTTGCCTCGGTATTCCAGCAGTGCCCGGATATTTTGGTCATCGCACGCCTGTCGGATGGTTGCCTGCTGGAGGTCAACAAGGCGTTCGAGGATCAAGTCGGCCTGAGTGCCGAAGAGGTGATCGGCAAAACCGCCACCACCCTGAATATCTGGGGTATCCCGGGCACCGGCCCTGACTTGCTGCGGCGGGTGCAGACCACCAGCATTCGCAACCTGGAAATGCCCTTCCTGCGCAGCAACGGCCAGTCATTCACCGGGCTGATCTCGGCCGAGCCTTTCCAGCTCGACACCACCGAAGCCCTGGTGGTGGTGGTACGCGACATCACCCAACTCAAAGAAACTCAGCAACGGCTGCAAACCTCCGAAGAAAAGTTCGCCAAGGCTTTCCATGCCTCCCCCGACGGCTTGCTGTTGAGCCGACAGCGGGACGGCCTGCTGATAGAAGTGAATGATGGTTTCAGCCGCATCACCGGCTTCAACAGTGCAGCATCCCTCGACCAGTCAACACTGGAACTGGGTATCTGGGTCGATCTCAACGAACGCAAGCACATGCTGGAGTTGATGCAGCGCGATGGTTTTGTGCGTGACTTCATTTGCCATATCCGCCGCAGCGATGGGCAGATTCGGCTCTGCGAACTGTCCAGCCGCCCGTTGCCTATCGGCGATGAGGACTGCATGTTGACCATCGCCCGCGACATAACCGAACGCCAACTGATGCAGGAAAAACTGCAACAGGCAGCGACCGTGTTCGAGAGCACCGCCGAAGGCGTATTGATCACCGACACCCGCCAGAACATCAGCGCGGTCAACCGTGCTTTCAGCGAAATCACCGGCTACAGCGAGGCCGAAGCCCTCGGCAACACGCCGCGCCTGCTTGCCTCCGGCCTGCATGACAGCGCGTTCTATGCCGCGATGTGGCACCAGTTGACAGCCCAGGGCCACTGGCAGGGTGAGATTTCCAACCGTCGCAAGAACGGCGAGTTGTACCCCAGCTGGCTGACGATCAGCGCCGTGCGCAACCGCGACCAAAAAATCACGCACTTTGTGGCCGTGTTTGCCGACATCTCCAGCCTCAAGCTGGCCCAGGCACGCCTCGACTACCAGGCACACCACGACCCACTGACCGGCCTGCCGAACCGAACCCTGTTTGAAAGCCGATTGCAGGCCGCCCTCAACGGCCATCAGGAAACCGGCAAGCAAGGCGCCGTGTTGTTTCTGGACCTGGACCGCTTCAAACACATCAACGACAGCTTGGGCCACCCGATTGGTGACCTGCTTCTGAAAGACATCGCCGTGCGCCTCAAGGAGCAACTGCGCGACATCGACACCGTCGCCCGGCTGGGCGGCGATGAGTTCATCATCCTGCTGCCCGGCCTGCAGCACGCCTGCGACGCACAGTACCTGGCGAACAAACTGCTGGCGTGCTTTACCCCACCGTTCCAGGCCGGCGAACACGAGTTTTTTATCAGCGCGAGTATCGGCACCAGCCTCTACCCACAGGACGGCACCGACGTCGCCACGCTGGTCAAAAACGCCGACGCCGCGATGTACCGCTCCAAGGCCAAAGGGCGTAACCGCGTCGAAAGCTACACCCGCGACCTCACCGCCCAGGCCAACGAGCGTGTGGCCCTGGAACATGAACTGCGCCGTGCCCTCGAGCGCGACGAACTGACCCTGTATTACCAGCCCAAGCTGAGCCTGGAGACCCAGGAACTGATCGGCGCCGAAGCGTTGATCCGCTGGCACCACCCCACGTTTGGCGACGTGCCGCCCGAACACTTCATCGCCCTGGCTGAAGAAAACGGCATGATCCTGCAGATTGGCGATTGGGTGCTCGAACAGGCCTGCCGGCAAATGCACGTCTGGCAAACCGGCTTCGATGAGTTCGGCCCACTGTCGGTCAACCTCGCCGGCGCACAACTGCGCCACCCTGGTTTGCTGGCACGCATCGAACAGCTCCTGAGCGACTACCAACTCGACCCCGGCTGCCTGCAACTGGAGATCACCGAAAACTTCATCATGAGCCAGGCCGAAGAGGCGCTGGAAGTCCTGCACCAACTCAAACGCCTCGGTGTACAACTGGCCATCGATGATTTCGGCACCGGTTATTCATCCCTCAGCTATCTGAAACGCTTGCCGCTGGACTTCCTCAAAATCGACCAGTCCTTCGTCCGCGGCTTGCCCGACGACCCCCACGACGCCGCCATCGTGCGCGCCATCATCGCCCTGGGCCACAGCATGCAATTCACCATCATCGCCGAAGGCGTGGAAAACCCCGCGCAACAGGCCTTCCTCGCCGCCGAAGGCTGCGAACAGATGCAGGGCTACATCGTCAGCCTGCCACTGCCGCCAGCGCTTTTCGCAGCCACGTTTTTACGCATGAACGTTTCAGACTTTTCGGATGGCACAGTGGAGAAACCATCGTTATAATCCGCGACCTACTGAGGGCCTATAGCTCAGTTGGTCAGAGCAGAGGACTCATAATCCTTTGGTCCACGGTTCAAGTCCGTGTGGGCCCACCAAACAAAAAAGCCGCGCATTGCGCGGCTTTTGCGTGTCCGGAAGCCTGTAACATGCCACCCCATTGCCGTCCGCACTGGAGCCCTGCCTTTGCCCGTCCTCGATGAAATCGATCGCCAACTGATCGCCGCCTTGCAGATCAACGCGCGCGAAAGCGTGGCCATGCTTGCTCGGCAGTTGGGCATTGCGCGCACGACGGTGACGTCGCGCCTGGCGCGCCTGGAGAAAACCCAGGTGATCACCGGTTATGGCGTACGCCTGGGCCAACGTGTGGCGGATGGTGGTTTACAGGCGTATGTGGGTATCACCGTGCAACCGCGCTCGGGCAAAGAAGTGTTGCGCCGGCTGAGTGCCATGGCTCAGGTGCAGCAGTTGTGCGCGGTGAGTGGCGAGTTCGATTATGTGGCGTGGCTGCGCACGGACTCGCCGGAGCAGTTGGACCAATTGCTCGACCAGATCGGCAGCGTCGATGGGGTGGAAAAGACCACCACATCGATCATCCTCAGTAACAAATTGGATCGCGGACAGCCAATCTGACCACCAGCTTCGTCATACCGACTAAAATCAATCCAATCCGACGACACATTGCGTCTTAATAACGAGCGCAACGCTCCCTAAACTGGCTGCCATCTTTTCCTATACTCAGCGGGTCACGCCCGTCGAGTCGTCAGCAAGGGTCAGCCATGAGCATTCCGTCCAGCACCATCAGCAAGACCAATCGCCACCCCGCAGACGGCAAGAAACCCATCACCATTTTTGGCCCGGACTTCCCGTTTGCCTTTGATGACTGGATCGAGCACCCCGCCGGCCTGGGCAGCATCCCTGCGGCCAACCATGGTGCCGAAGTGGCGATCGTCGGGGCCGGGATCGCAGGCCTGGTGGCCGCCTATGAACTGATGAAGCTGGGCCTCAAGCCGGTGGTGTATGAGGCCTCGAAAATGGGCGGCCGTTTGCGCTCCCAGGCCTTTGAAGGCGCCGAAGGCATCATCGCCGAGCTGGGTGGCATGCGCTTCCCGGTGTCGTCCACTGCGTTCTACCACTACGTGGACAAGCTGGGCCTGGAAACCAAACCCTTCCCGAACCCGCTCACGCCAGCATCTGGCAGCACGGTGATCGACCTGGAAGGCCAGACCCACTACGCACAGAAACTTTCCGACTTGCCGGTGCTGTTCCAGGAAGTCGCCGACGCCTGGGCCGATGCGCTGGAGGCCGGCTCGCAGTTCGGCGACATCCAGCAAGCCATCCGCGACCGCGACGTACCGCGCCTCAAAGAGCTGTGGAACAAGTTGGTGCCGCTGTGGGACGACCGCACCTTCTATGACTTCGTTGCCACGTCCAAGGCGTTCGCCAAGCTCTCGTTCCTGCACCGCGAAGTGTTTGGCCAGGTGGGGTTCGGCACCGGCGGCTGGGACTCTGACTTCCCGAACTCGATGCTGGAAATCTTCCGCGTGGTGATGACCAACTGCGACGACCACCAGCACTTGGTGGTCGGCGGTGTGGCACAGGTGCCCATGGGCATCTGGCGCCACGTACCGGAGCGTTGCGCCCACTGGCCGGCGGGCACCAGCCTCAGCTCGTTGCATCGCGGTGCACCACGCGCCGGGGTCGCGCGTATCGCCCACGCCGCCGACGGCCGTTTTGCGGTCACCGACAACTATGGCGACACCCGCGAATACGCCGCCGTGCTCACCACCTGCCAGAGCTGGCTGCTGACCACCCAGATCGAATGCGATGAAACCCTGTTCTCGCAAAAAATGTGGATGGCACTGGACCGCACCCGCTACATGCAGTCGTCGAAAACCTTCGTGATGGTCGACCGCCCGTTCTGGAAAGACAAAGACCCGGAAACCGGCCGCGACCTGATGAGCATGACCCTCACCGATCGCCTGACCCGCGGCACCTACCTGTTCGATAACGGTGACGACAAGCCGGGCGTGATTTGCCTGTCGTACTCGTGGATGAGCGACGCATTGAAAATGCTGCCGCAGCCGATCGACAAGCGCGTGAAGCTGGCCCTCGACGCGTTGAAAAAGATCTACCCGAAAGTTGATATCAAGGCGCGCATCATCGGCGACCCGATCACCGTGTCCTGGGAAGCCGACCCGCATTTCCTCGGTGCCTTCAAGGGCGCGCTGCCGGGCCACTATCGCTACAACCAGCGGATGTATGCGCACTTCATGCAGAAGGACATGCCCGCCGAACAACGTGGGATTTTTATCGCCGGTGACGACGTGTCCTGGACACCGGCCTGGGTGGAGGGCGCGGTACAGACTTCGCTGAACGCGGTTTGGGGCATCATGACCCACTTTGGCGGCAGCACTCACCCCGAGAACCCGGGGCCGGGTGATGTGTTCGATGAAATCGGGCCGATTGCCCTGGCAGATTAAGGAGCTGAACATGCGCGTCGCCCTGTACCAATGCCCGCCGCTGCCGCTGGACGTGGCCGGCAACCTCAAGCGCCTGCACCAGTTGGCGCACGAGGCGTCCGGCGCCGATCTGCTGGTGCTGCCGGAGATGTTCTTGAGCGGCTACAACATCGGCGCCGAAGCGGTTGGCGCCTTGGCCGAGGCACAGCACGGCGCGTCGGCGCAGGCGATTGCCGAGTTGGCGCAAAGCGCCGGCCTGGCGATTCTGTATGGCTACCCGGAGCGGGCTGAAGACGGGCAGATCTACAACGCCGTGCAGTTGATCGATGCCCAGGGCCAGCGCCTGTGCAACTACCGCAAGACTCATCTGTTCGGGGATCTGGATCACTCGATGTTCAGCGCTGGAGGAGATGATTTCCCGCTGGTGGAGCTCAATGGCTGGAAGCTCGGCTTTCTGATCTGCTACGACCTGGAGTTTCCGGAAAATACCCGGCGCCTGGCCCTTGCCGGTGCCGAGCTGATCCTGGTGCCCACGGCCAATATGGTGCCGTTCGATTTCGTGGCAGACGTGACCGTGCGGGCGCGGGCCTTCGAAAACCAGTGCTACGTGGCCTACGCCAATTACTGTGGGCAGGAAGGCGAGATTCAATACTGCGGCCAAAGCAGCATCGCAGCACCTGACGGCCAACGCATTGCCCAGGCCGGGCTGGATGAGGCCTTGATCGTCGGTGAGCTGGATCGCCAATCGATCGTCGACGCACGCGCCCCCAATCACTACCTCCAAGACCGTCGCCCCGAGCTGTACGGCGCGCTGCACAAACCCTGACGCCAGCCGGTTTGTTAACATGGCCACTTCATACGTTCTGGAAGTGCCCATGCCTGCGCCGGCCCACCCTCATCACCTCCACCTGACCCTTGCCAACGGTTTGCGGGTCTCCCTGCGCCATGCGCCGCGCTTGAAGCGTTGTGCCGCAGTTTTGCGGGTAGCGGCCGGAAGCCATGACGTGCCGTTGGCCTGGCCAGGATTGGCGCACTTTCTTGAGCACCTGTTGTTTCTCGGAACCGAGCAATTTCCGACGGGCGAAGGGCTGATGGACTACGTGCAGCGTCAGGGCGGAGAGGTCAACGCCAGCACCCGCGAACGCACCACGGACTTCTTTTTTGAACTGCCGGTTTCAACTTTAAGCGATGGGCTGGAGCGGCTGGCAGACATGCTGACGCACCCGCGCCTGGCGTTGGACGACCAGCTGCGTGAGCGCGAAGTGCTGCACGCGGAGTTTGTCGCCTGGTCCCAGGATGCCAAGGCGCAACAGCAGGTGGCATTACTGCAAGGCCTGGCGGCTGATCATCCGTTGCGCGGTTTTCATGCGGGGAATCGCGACAGCCTGCCGGTGGAGCGTGAGGCTTTTCAGCAAGCATTGCGGGAATTCCATGCAGCCTTCTATCAGAGTGGGCAGATGACCTTGAGCCTTGTCGGCCCGCAGTCACTGAACGAGCTGGAAACCATGGCCCTGGCATTCAGCCAGGCATTGACCTCGGGGACACTGCACCCACAAGTCGCCCCGCCAGCACTGATGCAAGGCCCGGCACGCGACTACCAACACGCTGCCAGCAATCACCTGCACCAGGTCATCACCGGCGTAGCGCCCCGCGAAGCCTTGGATTTTCTCTGCACCTGGCTCAACGCCACAGCGCCCGGTGGGCTACAGGCTGAGCTGAAAGCGCAGCAACTCGCCACGGCCCTGCACGCAAGTGTGCTTTACCACTTCGACGGGCAAGCAGTGCTGGATATCGACTTTACGCTCGATAACCGAGGCGCATCGGCGACACAGATAGAGGCATTGCTGTACGACTGGCTGAGCTTTTTCGCACACAGCGATTGGACTCCCCTGCGCGAAGAGTTCGCCCTGCTGCATGCGCGCCAGCAACAGGTGCAGGGCGCCCTGGCATTGGCTCGCCACGACAGCGAAGACCTGGGGGAGCAGCTGTCGGAACAAGGCACCGCAGCCCTCAAGGCCCTGCTTGATGCGTTGCACCTGCCTGCCTCCCGGCACGATTGGCAACTGCCACCGAATAACCCGTTCCTGCGCCCGCCCATCAAGGAAGAGCGCGCCGGCCTGATTCGCGGCCAGACCAGCGCCCATCGCGGCTTGCGCACCTTTGCCCAGGATCGCTCGAGGGGGCGGCGCGAGCTGTCTGCGCTGACCTTCAGCCCGGCGCTGGCGGATGACACCGAAGAAGGCGCGCTGTACCTGCACTGGCAGTTCGATTCAGCCGTACCTGCAGGGCTGGAAAGCCATTTGCAGCCGTTGCGCGAAAATGCCCGTCAGGCCGGCGTAGAAATATCCTTCGACGCTATCGGTAATGACTGGCAAGTGAAGTTGACTGGCCTGCAGGAACCCATGCCAGCGGTGCTGGAAGCCTTGGTCAGCAGCTTGAACCAGTCGCCAGAGCTGCCCGACGCCTCGACACCCATGATCGCCATCCGCGAACTGCTCAAGGCGCTGCCTGCCTGCTGCGCCGGAGGTGTTGCCGATGAGAGCGAAAAGCCAGCTTCGTGGGCCTCTGCACGCTGGCAAGGGTTTGGGGTAGGTTTCCCACCTGCGGGTGAGGCAGCGATAAAAGCTGCGGCCGCCCGGTTGCCTGGGCAGCCCGCCAGCCTTGTGCCACGCCGGCCAAGCCTCAACGGCCAGCGCCTGTGGCACGAGGTGAACACTCACTCCAGCGAACCCGCAGTGCTGCTTTTTTGCCCGACGCCTACCGCATCCCTGGCGGATGAAGCCGCCTGGCGACTGCTCGGGCATCGGCTCCAAGGCCCCTTCTACCAGCGCCTGCGGGTCGAGTTGCAGTTAGGCTACGCAGTGTTCAGCGGCGTCCGACAAATCAACGGGCAAACCGGCCTGCTGTTCGGTGTGCAATCGCCGAGCATTTCCGTTGAAGGGATCGTCGACCACCTGCTGGCCTTCCTGAAACAGTTACCGAGACTGGTCGACGATAGCGAGGATGTGGGCAACTCGCTCGTTGCGCAGCAATTCTCCCCCCACACGCTACCCATTACCCAAGCGGCCGATTTGCTGTGGCAGGCGCACCTGGCGGGCCACCCGTCAGATTACCTTGCGCAGCTGCAACAGGCGATCCAGAGCTGCACCCAGGCGAGCCTGCAACACGCCGCCCAACAGTTGAACGACGCCACAGGTGGCTGGCGCTGCGTCGCCAATGGCCCGCGTATCAACGATTCCTGGCACACGGCAGGCTGATCATTGCCGCCCCTGCAAAAGGCTTTTTCCGCCAAGACAGCGCTAACTTGAAAAGAATTGCGTAACATTCCCTAGCACACCTCTGAACATCTGCGACTGGAGGTGGACTATATGTATTGCTTAGTAGTGAACGTCCCATCCCTTCGTAGGAGTATGAATATGACCTGGTCCAAACCTGCTTACACTGATCTGCGCATTGGTTTCGAAGTCACCATGTACTTCGCCAGCCGTTAATCCGCTGGGTATTACAACGCCTCGGTTCGCCCGGGGCGTTTTTGTTTTGAGCTTTGCTTGATGGAGCGGCCATGTTTGTCCAGATTCTAGGTTCCGCCGCCGGCGGTGGTTTCCCGCAGTGGAACTGCAACTGCGTGAACTGCGCAGGTTTTCGTGACGGCAGCCTGCGGGCGCAGGCGCGCACCCAGTCGTCCATCGCGATTTCCGACGACGGCGTGAATTGGGTGCTGTGCAATGCGTCGCCGGATATCCGCGCGCAACTCCAGGGCTTCGCGCCCATGCAGCCCGGCCGTGCCCTGCGTGACACCGGTATCAGCGCGATCATCCTGATGGACAGCCAGATCGACCACACCACCGGCCTGTTGAGCCTGCGCGAAGGTTGCCCGCATCAGGTGTGGTGCACCGACATGGTCCATGAGGACCTGAGCACCGGCTTCCCGCTGTTCACCATGCTCACCCACTGGAATGGCGGCTTGGCCTGGAACCGCATCGAGCTGGACGCCAGCTTCACCATCCCGGCCTGCCCCAACCTGCGCTTCACCCCACTGCCACTGCGCAGTGCTGCGCCGCCTTATTCGCCGCACCGCTTCGACCCGCACCCAGGCGACAACATCGGCCTGATCGTCGAAGACCTGCGCACCGGCGGCAAATTGTTCTACGCCCCGGGCCTGGGCAAGGTCGACGCGCCGTTGCTGGAAATCATGGCCGGCAGCGACTGCCTGCTGGTGGACGGCACGATGTGGGACGACGATGAAATGCAGCGCCGGGGCGTCGGCACCCGCACCGGCCGCGAGATGGGCCACCTGGCGCAGAACGGCCCCGGCGGCATGCTCGAAGTGCTCGAGCAATTGCCAGAGCAGCGCAAAGTGCTTATCCACATCAACAACACCAACCCGATCCTCGATGAAGACTCCCCCGAGCGGGCAGAACTGGTGCGGCGCAATGTCGAAGTGGCTTACGACGGCATGAGCATTGAATTGTAGGAGCAACAGAAATGACCGACACACCGCTGACGCCCGCCGAATTCGAGCATGCCTTGCGGGCCAAGGGCGCCTTCTACCATATTCATCACCCTTACCATGTGGCGATGTATGAAGGCCGCGCCACCCGCGAACAGATCCAGGGCTGGGTCGCCAACCGGTTTTACTACCAGGTGAACATCCCGCTGAAAGACGCGGCGATCCTGGCCAACTGCCCGGACCGGGAAATCCGTCGCGAGTGGATCCAGCGCCTGCTCGACCATGATGGCGCACCCGGTGAAGACGGCGGCATCGAAGCCTGGCTGCGTCTGGGCCAGGCGGTCGGCCTCGACCCGGACCAACTGCGCTCCCAGGAACTGGTGTTGCCCGGCGTACGTTTTGCGGTGGATGCCTACGTCAACTTTGCCCGCCGCGCCAGTTGGCAGGAAGCCGCCAGCAGTTCGCTGACCGAGCTGTTCGCGCCGCAGATCCACCAGTCACGCCTGGACAGCTGGCCGCAGCACTACCCGTGGATCGACCCGGCCGGTTATGAATATTTCCGCACTCGCCTGGGCCAGGCGCGGCGCGATGTGGAACATGGGCTGGCGATCACGCTGCAGCACTACACCACCCGCGAGGGCCAGGAGCGCATGCTGGAAATCCTGCAGTTCAAACTCGACATCCTGTGGAGCATGCTGGACGCCATGAGCATGGCCTACGAACTGAAACGCCCGCCGTATCACAGCGTGACCGAGCAGCGGGTCTGGCATAAAGGGATCACCCTATGAGCTTTGATCGCAGCAGAATACCGACCTGGCGCCAGGGCTATCGCTACCAGTACGAACCCGCGCAGAAAGGCCATGTGTTGCTCTATCCGGAAGGCATGATCAAGCTCAACGACAGCGCTGCGTTGATCGGTGGTTTGATCGACGGTGAGCGTGACGTCGCCGCCATCATCGCCGAGCTGGACAGGCAATTTCCCGGCGTGCCGGAGCTGGGTGAAGACATCGAGCAATTTATGGAGGTCGCCCGTGCTGAGCACTGGATTACCCTTGCCTGAAAAGCCCCCGATTGGCCTGCCGCTGTGGCTATTGGCCGAGCTGACCTACCGCTGCCCGTTGCAGTGCCCGTACTGCTCCAACCCGCTGGATTTTGCCGAGCAGGGCAAGGAGCTGAGCACCGAGCAGTGGTTCAAGGTATTTCGCGAAGCCCGCGAGATGGGTGCAGCGCAGTTGGGTTTTTCCGGCGGTGAGCCGCTGGTGCGCCAGGACCTCGCCGAGCTGATTGCCGAGGCGCGCAGGTTGGGGTTCTACACCAACCTGATCACCTCCGGCATCGGCCTGACCGAGCAGAAAATCAGCGACTTCAAGAAAGCCGGCCTGGACCATATCCAGATCAGCTTCCAGGCCAGCGACGAACAGGTGAACAACCTGCTGGCCGGCTCGAAAAAAGCCTTCGCGCAAAAGCTGGAAATGGCCCGCGCAGTGAAGGCGCACGGCTACCCGATGGTGCTGAACTTCGTCACCCATCGGCACAATATCGACAAGATCGACCGCATCATCGAGCTGTGCATTGCCCTGGAGGCAGACTTTGTCGAGCTCGCCACCTGCCAGTTCTACGGCTGGGCGCAGCTCAATCGTGTGGGGTTGTTGCCGACCCGAGAACAGCTGGTACGGGCAGAACGCATCACCAACGAATACAGGGCCAAGCTCGAAGCCGAAGGCCACCCGTGCAAGCTGATATTCGTGACGCCGGATTACTACGAGGAACGCCCCAAAGCCTGCATGAACGGCTGGGGCAGCATCTTTCTGACAGTGACACCGGACGGCACCGCCCTGCCCTGCCACGGTGCGAGGCAGATGCCAGTGCAGTTTCCGAATGTGCGCGAGCACAGCATGCAGCACATCTGGTACGACTCTTTTGGGTTCAATCGCTTTCGCGGCTACGACTGGATGCCCGAGCCGTGCCGTTCATGCGACGAAAAAGAGAAGGACTTCGGCGGCTGCCGCTGCCAGGCGTTCATGCTCACGGGAGATGCGAGCAACGCCGACCCGGTGTGCAGCAAGTCCGAGCAGCACGGCATCATCCTCAAGGCGCGGGAAGAAGCCGAACAGGCCACTCAGACTATCGAGCAGCTGGCCTTTCGCAATGAGCGCAATTCAAGGCTCATCGCAAAAGGCTGACGGCCTCAACGCTTGGCGATGATGTACACCGCGTGGATGATGCCGGGGAAGTAACCGCACAGGGTCAGCAGAATATTCAGCCAGAACGCGCCGCCAAAACCTACTTGCAGGAACACACCCAGTGGCGGCAGCAGAATGGCGATGATGATACGAATGATGTCCATGGGTCAGCTCCAAAAAATCGGCTCGTGTGAGCCGTGTAGCTAATCGACCTTGGACATTCGTGAGGGTTCAGTGGGATCTGGCACTCGGCCATCCTGAAGTGAACACGCAAAAAAAACGCCCCCAGCCAAAAGAATCAGGCTGGAGGCGCCGCGTATGCCGCGAGACGGTTCAGGAATGGGCGTTAAACGGCGATGCCCTTGCGGCATTGCAGTTGTGCGGTGCGTACGCGGGAGAAGGCGCGGGCCAGGCGCAGGAGCATTTCGTCGATGTTGCTTTTGCTCACCGTCAGGGCCGGGGTAAAGCGCAGGCAGTTGGGTTGCGGGGCGTTAAGGATCAGGCCTTCGTGCAGCGCAGCTTTTACCACCGCATCCGCAGAATCGTCCGACAAGTTCAGGCCCCACATCAGGCCGTGGCCGCGCAGTTGGCCGTGGTCGTAGCGGTAAGCCAGGCGGGCAAGGCCTTCACCCAGTTGGAGGCCGGCCTCCCGCACCTGGTCCAGGAAGCCGTGTTCCAGCACCGTATCAAGCACCGCCAGCCCAGCCGATGCCATCAGCGCGTTGCCATGATGAGTGCCTTCCAGGTCGCCCGCTTCAAAACAGCAGGCTTTGCCGCGCGCCAGCAGCGCCGCCAAAGGCACGCCGCCGCCCAGGCCTTTGCCGAGGGTAATGATGTCGGCACGCACGCCGTACTGTTGTTCGGCGAGCAACGTGCCGCTGCGGCCGAGGCCGGTGTGTACTTCGTCGAGGATCAGCAGAATCCCCAAGTCGCGGCACAGCCGTTCGACGCCCTTGAGGTAGTGCTCGGTGGCCGGGATTACGCCGGCTGCGCTTTGGATCGGCTCCAGCATGATTGCGACGGTCTGTGCGTCAACGGCGGCATGCAGGGCCGGCAGGTCGTTGAAGGGTACGTGGCTGAAGCCCGGCAATTGCGGTTCAAAGCGGTTTTCTCCGCCACTTGCCGAGGCCGCCATCGCGGCGAAACTGCGACCATGGCAGCCATTGCTGGCACTGATGATGCGGTAGGCGCCGCCGCGATGCAGTTGGCCCCATTTGCGCGCTAGCTTGATGGCGGCTTCGCAGGCCTCCGCGCCGCTGTTGAGCAGGTAGGCCTGGTCGCTGCCGGTTCGATGGCACAGGCGTTCGACGAGGTTGAGTTGGGCGCGGTTGTGCAGGCCCATGCCTGGGTTGATCAGCATCCGGGTCTGGTCGGCAAGGGCCTGGACCAATACCTGTGGGCTGTGGCCCAGGCTATTGGCGCCGTTACCCTGGCTGAAATCCAGGTAGGCGCGATCATCGCTGTCCCATAGCCAGGAACCCTGGCCACGCACAAACACCTGTGCGGGCTTGGCCACGGTGGGCATCAGGCATTCGCTGGACGGGTCGGCGTGCGGGGCGTCGAGGATCAAATCGTCGAGGCTCGGGGCGGGGCGACGGAACAGGTTCACAACTCACCCCCGCTGGCAACCGGACCTTGGTCGACAAACCCTGTACCCAGGGCCTTGAGGTTTTTTGCCTTGCCTATGTAAAAGCCGTCAACATAAACGCTATTCATTGCCCGATCCGGCCCTGTAAGCCCTGCGATTAGGCGCTAGACTAGGCGTCTCAGGGGCCCACGGCCATTTCGATTTTCCAGCTTTTTCGATAAGAAAGACTTATGGATTTCAAGCAACTGCGTTATTTCGTCGCGGTGTACGAGGAGGGCCACGTAGGCCGTGCCGCTGAGCGCCTGTCAATCTCCCAACCAGCCTTGTCCCAACAGATTCGCCAGCTCGAGCAGAACCTCGACGTCAGCCTGTTCGAGCGCAGCAGCAAACGCCTGTTGCCGACCCTCGCCGCTCATACGCTGTACAACCACGCACTGCCGCTGATCGATGGCATGCAGCAGGCCGTCGAAGCCTTGCGTAACTTCAAGGGGCAGGCCATGCGCACCTTGGCCATCGGTGTGCTGCAAACCGTGCACACCAGCCTGGTCCCGCAAATGCTCGAACGCGTGCGCAAGGCGCAGCCGCATCTTGTCGTGCAGATTTATGAGTTGACCGGGATGGAGATTGAACGCCGGCTGCTCAATGGCTCGCTGGATATTGGCATCAGTTACCTGCCGCCGCGCCAACCTGGGCTGCACGGCGTGCTGCTGTATGAAGACGAATTGAAAGTCGTCATCCCCGAAGACCATCCCCTGCGCGAATTCAAGAAAGTCTCGCTGAAACAGGCGGCAGAGTTACCGATGTTGCTGCTGGGGGAGGAGTTTCAGGTTCGCCAGATCTGGCAGGGCCAGCTCGCCAACCTGGGCCGACGGCCACAAGTGCAGGCCGAGCTGAACACCATGGTGGGCATTCTCGACAGCCTGCCGCACACCCGGCTGGCAACGGTGCTGCCTGGCCGTTCCCAGGACGAACACAACAGCAAAGCACTGCTGTGGAAACCTTTGAGTGAGCCTAGAGTGCCGCTGAAAGTGGGCCTGGTGTGCCGCGATGTGCAGCGCCAGCAGGCGACAGTGGCGTTGCTGCGCACCCTGCTGGAGGACGTGATGAATGCCCCGCAGGTGACGGCCTGACTTTTTCGCAGGCAAAAGAAAACCCCGCCGAAGCGGGGTTTTGCAGACTGTTTCCCTGACATCCATTTCACTCCGCCATCCTGGCAGAATCCTACGTGTCCCTGTTGTTGCTTTGCGCTTCCTGCGCGACGTCCATGTGAAGTAGATTATCCGTGGATCCAATTTGGCGATAGAGGACGAATAGCAGCACGTCATGTAAGAGAATGCTTACACGCCCTCCAAACCCTTAGAACAGTGCTTCATCCAGCAAAAACAGTGATTCGCTACCGGCTTTTACCGACGCACTCAGTGAGTGAATACGGGGCAGCAGGCGCGCAAAGTAGAAGCGCGCAGTCCCCAATTTGCTGGCGTAGAAGTCTTCCTCAGCCTCTTTGCCCAGCGCCGCCTTGGCCATGCGCGCCCACATATACGCATAGGCCATGTATCCGAAAGCATGCAGATACTCCACCGATGCCGCGCCGATTTCATTCGGGTTGGTCTTGGCGCGATCCAACACCCAGGCAGTCAACTCGTCCAGGTTATCCACCGCCGCGCTGAGCGGACGGGTGAATTCGCCCAGTTCGGCGCCTGCTGTGGCGATGAATTGGCGGATCTCGTCGGCGAACAAGGTGTAGAACGCCCCGCCGCTGCCGACGATCTTGCGACCCATCAAGTCCAGCGCCTGAATGCCGTTGGTGCCTTCGTAGATTTGCGTGATGCGCACATCACGCACCAGTTGCTCCTGGCCCCACTCGCGAATGTAACCGTGGCCGCCAAACACCTGCTGGCCGAGCACGGTGGTCTCCAGGCCCAGGTCGCTGAGGAAGGCCTTGGCCACTGGCGTCAGCAATGCCACCAGGTTATCGGCGCGCTCGCGGGCTGCCGGGTCCTCGCTGAACTTGGCGATATCCAACTGCGTCGCCACGTAGGTGGAGAACGCACGGCCGCCTTCGTTCGACGCTTTCATGGTCAGCAGCATACGGCGCACGTCGGGGTGGACGATGATCGGGTCGGCCACTTTGTCCTTGGCCTGGGCGCCCATCGGCGAACGGCTTTGCAGGCGGTCGCGCGCGTATTCAATTGCGTTCTGGTACGAGCGCTCGCCGGACGCCAGGCCCTGGATACCCACGCCCAGACGCTCGTAGTTCATCATGGTGAACATCGCCGCCAGGCCACGGTTGGGCTCGCCCACCAGGTAACCCACGGCGGCGTCGAAGTTCATCACGCACGTGGCGGACGCCTGGATGCCCATCTTGTGCTCGATCGACCCACAGCTCACCAGGTTGCGCGCGCCCAGGCTGCCGTCGCTATTGACCATGAATTTCGGCACCAGGAACAGCGAGATCCCCTTGGGACCGGCCGGCGCATCCGGCAGTTTGGCCAGCACCAGGTGGATGATGTTTTCGGTGAGGTCGTGTTCGCCGCCGGTGATGAAGATTTTGGTCCCGCTGATTGTGTAGGACCCATCCGCCTGAGGCTCGGCCTTGGTGCGGATAATCCCCAGGTCGGTCCCGGCGTGCGCTTCGGTCAGGCACATGGAGCCGGCCCACTCACCGGAATACATCTTCGGCAGGTAAGTGGCCTTGAGTGCTTCGCTGGCGTGGGTGTTGATCGACACACAGGCGCCGGAGGTCAGCATCGGGTACAGGCCGAAGGCCAGGCTCGACGAGTTGATCATCTCTTCAACCTGCGCCGACACCGCCTTGGGCATGCCCATGCCGCCAAATGCCGGGTCACCGCCGACCCCCACCCAACCGCCTTCAGCGTAGGTTTTGTAGGCCTGTGGATAACCGTCCGGGGTGGTCACGACCGTGTCCGCCCAACTGCAACCCTGCTCATCGCCACCGCGGCTGATCGGCGCGATGGATTTGGCGGTGACCTTGCCGGCCTCTTCGAGGATTGCCTCAACGGTTTCGGCGTCGACGGTGTCTGCCAATGCCGGCAATTGGGCCCAAGTGGTGGCGACCTCAAAGACTTCGTTGAGGACGAAGCGCATATCACGCAGCGGCGCTTTGTAATCAGCCATGGCAAACCTCGTGAGAACGTGAAAAGTGATTCGGTAGGATCGGTTTTACAGGCTCCGAGTGTACCCGAACAACTTTTCAGACACATAGGGTCCACTTGTGACTGATTGGTATTTTTAAGTCACTCCAGCGCAAATGCCTCCGCAGGCAGACTCATCAGGCATTCGCTGCCCGCTTCCACCGCCGCGCGATGGGTGGCCGTACGCGGGAGCAGGCGCTTGAAATAGAAGTCGCAGGTGGCCAGCTTGGCCTTTGCAAACTCGGCGTCGTCGTGAGTTTCAGCCGCGATGGCCATGCGCAACCACAGGTAGGCGAGGATGATGTAACCGCTGTACATCAGGTAATCCACGGCGGCGGCGCCCACTTCGTCCGGGTTTTTCATGGCGGCCATGCCGACCTTCGTGGTCAGCTCGCCCCATTCCTGGTTCAGTTGATTGAGCTGGGCCACATGGGCCTTGAGCTGCGGATGCTCGGCATTCGCTGCGCAGAACTTATGCACGATTTTGGTAAACCCGCGCAGCAATTTGCCCTGGCTGCCCAGCACTTTGCGCCCCAGCAGGTCGAGGGCCTGAATGCCGTTGGTGCCTTCGTAGATCGGCGCGATCCGCGCATCGCGGGCCAGTTGCTCCATGCCCCACTCGCGAATATAGCCATGGCCGCCGAAAATCTGCATGCCGTGGTTGGTCACCTCAAGCCCGGTGTCGGTCATGAAGGCTTTGCAGATCGGCGTGAGAAACGCCAGCAGGTCCTCGGCCTCCTGGCGCTGGCCAGCATCGCTACCCAGATGCGCGGTGTCGAGCAATTGCGCGGTGAAGTAGGCCAGCGCACGGTTGCCTTCGTTGAAGGCCTTCATGGTCAGCAGCATGCGGCGTACATCGGCGTGCACGATGATCGGGTCGGCGGCTTTCTCCGGGGCCTTGGCGCCGGTGAGCGAGCGCATTTGCAGACGGTCGTTGGCGTATTTGATCGCGCCCTGGAAACTCGCTTCGCCGTTGCACAGCCCCTGCATGCCAGTGCCCAGGCGTGCGTGGTTCATCATGGTGAACATGCAGTTGAGGCCTTTGTTCGCCTCGCCAATCAGAAAGCCCTTGGCGCCGTCGAAGTTCAGCACACAGGTGGCCGAGCCCTTGATGCCCATCTTGTGTTCGATGGAGCCGCAGTGCACCGCGTTGCGCTCGCCCGAATCTGCGTGGAACTTGGGCACGATAAACAACGAGATACCTTTGGTACCCGCCGGCGCATCCGGCAGCTTGGCCAGCACCAGGTGGATGATATTGGCGCTCATGTCGTGCTCGCCGGCCGAGATGAAAATCTTGCTGCCGGTGACTGCATAGCTGCCATCCGCCTGGGGCACGGCGCGGGTCTTGATCAGGCCCAGGTCGGTGCCGCAGTGGGCTTCGGTCAGGCACATGGTGCCGGTCCATTCGCCTGCGGTGAGCTTGTTGAGGAATGTGGTTTTTTGCTCGTCGGTGCCGTGGGCGTGGATCGCCGACATCGCGCCGTGGGTCAGGCCCGGGTACATGCCCCAGGAGGTGTTGCTGGAGCCGATCATCTCGCTGAGCACCAGGCCCAGCGACTGCGGCAGGCCCTGGCCGCCATAGGCCGGGTCTGCCGCTACGCCGTGCCAGCCGCCTTCCACGTACTGGGCGAAGGCTTCCTTGAAGCCCTTGGGCGTAGTCACTACGCCATTGTCGAAATGGCAGCCTTCTTCGTCACCGCTGCGGTTGAGCGGCGCGAGTACGTTTTCGCAGAATTTCGCACCTTCTTCGAGGATCGCGCTGACCATGTCCGGGCTCGCGTCCGTCGCGCCCAGGGCCGCGTAGTGGCCGTGGAAATCAAACACGTTGTCGATCAGAAAGCGCATGTCGCGCAGGGGGGCTTTGTATTCAGGCATGGCACTGTCTCCGGCAGCAGATGTTTCCAACCTACTGCCGGCCGACGCTGCGGACAATCACTGTAGAACCGCTGAATACACCACCATCACTCAACCGGCAGCGCGCTCCATACGTACCGCACCGCGCCGGGTTTGCCCGGCGGCGACCACGCAGTTACGCCCCGCGCCCTTGGCGGCATACAGCGCCTGGTCGGCGGTCTTGAGCACCTCTTCGGGGCTGCGATGATCAATCAGGCGCTCGGCCACGCCGATGCTGATAGTCACCGACACACTCGATGCGCCACTGCCGGCCCGGCGTTGACGGCCCTGCAGGTCGTCCTGGGGGCGATCAGAGTTGCGCAGCTTGATGTCGTAGTCGGCGATGATCTCGCGGATTTCCTCCAGGTGCGGCATGCATTCATCCAGGGTCTTGCCAGCGAACACCACGGCGAACTCTTCACCGCCATAGCGGTAGGCACGCCCGCCGCCGTTGACCTTGGACAGCTTGCTCGCCACCAGGCGCAGCACCTGGTCACCGACGTCGTGCCCGTGGGTGTCGTTGAAGCGCTTGAAGTGGTCGACGTCACTCATGGCCAGCACATAGTTGCGGCCCAGCCGCTGCATGCGTTCGTTGAGCGCACGGCGCCCCGGCAGGCCGGTCAGCTCATCACGAAAGGCCATTTGATACGCCTCGTGGGCCACGCCGGCGGCGATCATCAGCATTACCTGGCTGCACATGATGTTCAGGGTAAACGGCAGGATGAAGGTCTGCGGCAACATCCAGAACAGCCCCAACACACCGACCAGCTGCGCGGCGTGCAAAGGCCGCGGCTGATACCAGTACTGCGCGGCCAGGGTCAGGAAGCCAATCAGAAACATCGGGTAGGACAACTGGACCAAACTCATCCAGGCGCCATGCAGTGCCGGCCAGCGAATCTCGGCCAGCCAGTTCAGCACGCCCTGGGGATAACTTTGCTCCAGCGCCAACGCGACACAACCCACCGCCAGCAATACCGCAGCACGTGCGACGAAGTCGCGGAACAGGTGGGTCTTTTCCTGCCACAACGCATAAATGCTGAACAGCAGCGGCAGCAGCACGCAACACAAATGAAAAACCACCGCCGCATCTTCGCGGACACGCCCGTTGTCGCGGTAGTAATCGGTCTGGGTATCGAGCAGGAAGTACACCACGTACACCGTGATCATCAGGAACAGCTCGCGCTGGCGGCGATAGACCGCGCAGTACGAACCGCCAAGCAATAGCACCAGGGTCGGCAACACATTGAAGAGGGAGGTGAAGAACACGTTGAGGTCCTTCACATACGCAGCCGAGAGCCCCGCCAGCAGGAGCAGCAACGAAGGAAGAAAATGACTGAAACGTACAGCGGACACGCGTGACAAGGGTAAAGCTCCGACCCGTAAAAAGGATAATGGCACTATGCCTTCACCTGGACAGTTAAGCACACGCTGCCTGGCATGTATCACATTGCCATCACTTTAACGGCCGGTTCGGCCAATCCCTGAGTGTCGCGCTGTGGTTTTTTACCGACCCAGTGAGCAGAAACCGAATGCTGCACGCTCGGAGACCTCGTCAACTGTCAACTTTCACAGTTTCAATCGAACGCTCTGCGTTGTTTACTCACCTGTACCACTCACCACCCAGCGGGCTTTCGGGACAAGGAGTGTCCTTTGCCCACGATGGGAGTGACCGCCATGGAAGCCTCAACCAACGATCTGGTACGCACCAATTCACTGTTTTTGCTTCGCAACGCAATCCCCGCGCTGCAGCCGCTGGTCGTGAGGGCTGCCTTGGACGGCTCTGACGGCCTGGTCCCTCTGTTCACGGCGGCCAGAGACCTGATACTGACGATTCCGCCACTGCCCCAGCCGGCCCCCCCGGGCGCTCGCGCAACGATCAGAGTGTTCGTTGAATCACCCGCACCGGGTGAATACCAATTGGTGGCCTTCAGGCAATTCACAGGTTATCCGGACGACGAGATGGAGGTGATGGTGCCGCGCCGCATGGTGGGCGCTGAAGGAGACTATCAACTGACCTATACCCTCGAAGACGGTAACAACGTCTTGCGCGCAACCGCCAGCACGCCCATGCGGGTGCGAAGAACGCCACCGTTTGGCTACGAAACCCCCACTCCGCCACGCCCGTTGCTGCCGACGAACCTTGCGACCGCTCTGATTACTGAGGAATACCTCGCCAACAACGACCCGGTTTTGTTTCGGATCCCCCCGCATCGGGAGATCAACGGTGAGAGGAACCTGGTTTTCATTCCCTACTACGGAAACACCCCCAGCCACATGCAGGTGTCCTATGTCATACCGTCCGGCGCGTTGTTGCCTGACACTCCGGCCGACCGCCTTATTCCAGTGCCTGCGGCCGTTATTCGCGCCCGTGGTAACGGCCGGCAACAACTGACCTATCGCTGCATTACCCGGGATAGTCGCCGCGTTATGGACTCGTTGATTCTTGAAGTCCTGGTGGCGTTACGCATAACGCCCACGAACATTGCCGTACCGCGAGTGACACAGGCCACTGCGCCCGACAATACCGTGACCCTGGGGGATATCAACCAGGCTGGCCAGGGCGGGATGGAGGTGTGGCTGGACAGCGCCGACGGCTTGCAAATCGGCGACTTGATCAGTGTCCTCGTGGGCGCGGGCTCCACGGTGACCGCTTCCCTGATTTACGCGGGTCAGCCATTACCCTTACGGATGATTGTCCCGGTGACACAAATCCAGGTCGCGGTGACGGGGTCAACCATCAATGATAGTGCAGCCCCGGTCAGGTTCAGAATCACCAGCGGCGGCGCACTTTTCAACGGACCGGCGCGAAACCTGATCTTCAATCTTTCGACCTTGATGACGCTGGCGCCGCCGCAGGTGCAAAACTTGAACAACGGTGCCCTCAACTGCAATTCGCCGCGCCCCTTGAACACACCTTATCCCAACCGCTTCATTCAAGTTTTTATCCCACCTTCGAACACGTTGATCATCGGCACAACGTTGACGGTCAGCTGCATATTGAGCCGGCAGGATGATGGTTCAAACCCCATGGCTCCCGCCGTCACCGTTCCTGCAGTGCTGGCAGCGGTTGCCCCAACCCTGGGCCAGACGGTGAACGTGCCCTACCCCACCACCATGGGAGCGATCGGCAGGGGCGTGATGTATTTCAGCTATTCGGCGCCGAATGCCCAAAACCAACTGCTGCGCTCTGCACCCGTGGCCATTCCAGTCAGAGGCGTTCTGCCCGGCGATACCTATTGCGACGGGTCGCCGTTCAACCCGGCACCGTAAGTTCTTTGCCGGCGCCCATAAAAAAGCCGCCGCTCCCGAAAGAGCGGCGGCTTTTCAATCGACTCGTCGAAGCTTAGTAAGCCAGGCCGAAGTCTTCTTCTTTCATATCCATCAGGTTGTTGGCACCCGACAGCATGGTGGCCACGTGAGTACGGGTACGTGGCAGGATGCGCTGGAAGTAGAAACGCGCAGTTTGCAGCTTGGCAGTGTAGAACGCTTCTTCGGAGGTGCCGGCAGCCAGTTTCTCGGCGGCCAGGCGTGCCATGTCGGCCCAGAAGTAAGCCAGGCACGCGTAACCGGAGTACATCAGGTAATCCACCGAAGCGGCGCCGACTTCTTCACGGTCTTTCATCGCGGCCATGCCGACCTTCATGGTCAACTCGCCCCACTCTTTGTTCAGTGCCGCCAGTGGCGTCACGAACTCCTGGACCGCCTCGACGCCTTCGTTGGCCTGGCAGAACTTGTGCACGATCCTGGTGAAGCCCTTGAGCGCTTCGCCCTGGGTCATCAGCACTTTACGGCCGAGCAGGTCCAGTGCCTGGATACCGGTGGTGCCTTCGTACAGCATCGAAATGCGGCTGTCGCGAACGTTCTGCTCCATGCCCCACTCGGCGATAAAACCGTGGCCGCCGTAGATTTGCACGCCGTGGTTGGCGGATTCAAAACCGACTTCGGTCATGAACGCCTTGGCGATTGGGGTCATGAAGGCCAGCAAGCCATCGGCCTGTTTCTTGGCTTCGTCGTCGGTGCCGTACTTGACGATGTCCACTTGCTTGGCGGTGAAGTACACCATCGCACGGTTGCCTTCTGCGAAGGCTTTCATGGTCAGCAGCATGCGGCGCACGTCAGGGTGCACGATGATCGGGTCGGCAGCTTTGTCCGGGGCTTTCGGGCCGGTCAGGGAGCGCATTTGCAGGCGGTCGCGGGCGTATTTCAGGCCGCCCTGGAAGCCGATTTCAGCGTGGGCCAGGCCTTGCAGCGCAGTCCCCAAGCGAGCGGTGTTCATAAAGGTGAACATGCAGTTCAGGCCTTTGTTCGCCGGGCCGATCAGGAAACCGGTGGCCGCGTCGAAGTTCATCACGCACGTCGCGTTGCCGTGGATGCCCATCTTGTGTTCCAGCGAGCCACAGGACACCGCGTTGCGCTCACCGATCGAACCGTCTGCATTGGGCAAGAATTTCGGCACGATAAACAGCGAGATGCCTTTGGTGCCGGCCGGTGCATCCGGCAGGCGGGCCAGTACGATGTGGACGATGTTATCGGCCATGTCGTGTTCACCGGCCGAGATGAAGATCTTGGTGCCGGAAACCTTGTAGGACCCGTCGGCCTGAGGCTCGGCCTTGGTGCGCAGCATGCCCAGATCGGTGCCGCAGTGCGGCTCGGTCAGGCACATGGTGCCGGTCCATTCGCCCGAGACCAGCTTGGTCAGGTAGGCCTCTTGCTGCTCAGGGGTGCCGTGCTCGGAGATGGTGTTCATCGCGCCATGGGACAGGCCTGGGTACATGCCCCACGACCAGTTGGCTTCACCGACCATTTCGCTGACCGCCAGGCCCAGGGATTCCGGCAGGCCCTGGCCACCGTGCTCCACGTCGTGGGCCAGGCTTGGCCAGCCGCCTTCGACGAACTGTTTGTAGGCTTCTTTGAAACCGGTAGGGGTCTTAACGCCTGACTCGCTCCAAGTGCACCCTTCGAGGTCGCCCACGCGGTTCAACGGGGCCAGCACTTGCTCACAGAACTTGGCGCCTTCCTCGAGAATGGCGTCAACCATGTCCGGGGTAGCGTCCTGGCAAGCCGGCAGGCTCTGATAGTGCGCTTCATAGCCAAGCAGTTCGTCACGAACGAAGCGAATATCACGCAAGGGGGCCTTGTAGTCAGGCATAGCGATAAACCTCTGCTGATGAATCTGGAATGAACAACCGCGGGGGATTTGCTGTGGCGGTCAAACAGGTGTTTGAAACATACGTTTACGACCTGGGGATGTCAAGCGTCGTCCGGGCGCCGTTTGTCATGATGTGGATCAACGTCAAGCACGGCGAGGCCTGTGGCGAGATGCCACGGCAAAAGGAGTTTAGAAATTAACGAGCAGGGACGCTGAGCAAGTGTGGGAGCTGGCTTGCCTGCGATGCAGACGCCTGGGTGCGTCAGGCAAACCGAGTAGATGCAATCGCAGGCAAGCCAGCTCCCACAGAAGAGCTGGCCTACCTGAAGAGAGAGGAGTTAAGCGTAGGTATCGATCAACGTGCCGAGCATTTCATCCGAAGCCTTGGCGACTTTCACACCCAGCTCCACTTGAAACTTGCCTTGGGCCATTTCGACCATATTGCTCGCCGAATTCGATGGTTGGGCCCGATCGTTGGCTTGCAGGCGGTCGCTTTGCGCGTCCGATGGCTGGGTCGTCGTGGCGCTGGCGATCTTGCCGGCGGCCAGGTCGACACGGTTCTGCCCGGTCTGAATAGTGCTCAGGCCCGAATAAAACGCGCTGCTTCCAGAGATTTCCATGGCGTAAGCCTGCCTTTGAGAATCGTGAACCGTGATTGAAGCAGAGATCGCGCGAAAACGCCCGTCAAAAACACTAATGGCATAATGCCTTAGCGATAGCCAAAATCAGTCAAGCAGGTCGAGTTCCAGGTATTCGGCCACCGCTTCGGCACTGGCGTGCTTGAGTTTCGGCACACGGCCCAGGCACGGCGCGGGCAAGCGTTCGGCCAGGGTGGCAAGGTTTTCTTCTAGGCGCGAGGTCTTGGGGTCGATGATATTCGCCACCCAGCCCGCCAGCGGCAAACCGTCCCGGGCGATGGCTTCGGCGGTGAGCAAGGCATGGCTGATACAGCCCAGGCGCACACCCACCACCAGGATCACCGGCAGCTTGAGCGCCATGGCCAGGTCCGACAGGTTGTCCTGGTCGGCCAACGGCACACGCCAGCCGCCCGCGCCTTCGATCAGGGTGAAATCGGCCTGGCGCTCCAGGATCTGCTGCATCGGTTTCAACAGCGATTGCACCGTCAGCGCCACGCCCGCCTCCCGCGCCGTCAAGTGCGGAGCGATGGCAGGCTCGAACGCCACCGGGTTGACCTCGGCATAGCTCAGCGGCAATGAACATTCGGCCAATAACGCCAGGGCATCCGCGTTGCGCAAACCCTTGGCCGTGACCTGGCAGCCGGAAGCCACCGGTTTGCCTGCGGCCGTACTTTTGCCGGCTTGACGCGCGGCATGCAGCAGCCCGGCGGCAATGGTGGTCTTGCCCACATCGGTGTCGGTGCCGGTGATGAAGTAAGCGGCGCTCATAGAGGTTTCTCCAGTACGGCATACACCACTTGATAAGTGGCGGGCAGGCCCTGGGCCTGGCGGAACTGCTCGTAAGCGTCCACCAGTGCAACAATCCGCGCGCGCCCCGTCAACCCTCCCGGGCGGCCCGGGTTGAGGTTATGCGCGCCCAAGGCCTTGAGTTCGTGAGTCAGGCTGCGCACATCCGGGTAATGCAGTACATGGGGCTGACGCTCGAGGCTGACTACGCGCATATCGCTGGCCGCGCACAGCTGTTGATAGGCTTCGAATGTGCGGAAGCGGTTGACGTGCACCAGCCCATCCGCCGCGCGCCAGCTTTCGCGCAATTCATCCAGAGTACCCACGCACAGGCTCGCAAACGCCAGCACCCCACCGGGTTGCAGCACGCGACAGGCTTCGCTGAGCACCGCGTCGAAATTCGCACACCATTGCACCGCCAAACTGGAGAAGATCAGCCCGCAACTCGCATCCTGCAGCGGCAAGCGCTCGGCATCCCCGGCGATAAAATGCTCGGCACCACCCAAGGGCCGCGCGTGGTTGAGCATGCCTTCGGCAATGTCCAGCGCCACACCCTGGCTGGCCGGTAACAACTGGCCGAGTACCCGGCTGAAGTAGCCGGTGCCACAGCCCACGTCCAGCCAGCGCCGGGGGGCGATGGAAGCGGGCAGACGTGCCAGCAGTTCGTTGCCCACCGCGCGCTGCAACTCGGCGACGCTGTCGTAACTGGCTGCCGCACGGGAAAACGATGCCGCTACCTGGCGCTTGTCCGGCAAGCCACCCGGCAGGCAGGGCTGGGATAAATCAGTCATCAACGCACTCATGCAAAAAAGCCTGGATAGCCCCCGCGACACCGTGCGGGTCCTCCAGAAGAAAAGCGTGGCCGGCCTGTTCAATCAGGCCGATTTCTACATCGGGCAGCAGGGCCAGCAGGTCGCTGGCCGCCTCGGCGGGCACCAGCCCGTCCAGCCCGGCAAACAGGTGCAGTTGCGGGCCGCGATAGGCCAGCAACGCTTCGCGGGTATCCAGTTGGGCCAGCAACTCAAGGCCGGTCATCAAGACACTGGAAGGCGTATTCGGTGCACCGCTGACCAGCAGTCGCGCCAGCCCGCGCGGGTCCTTGGCGCCCTTGGCGCACAACAGGCCGAAGCGCTTGAGGGTGACCTGGGAGTCGGCATGGCAACCGGCGAGAAAGGCGTCGAAGGTTTCGGCGGGCATTGCGCTCGGCCAGCCGTCATGGGCGACAAAACAGGGGTTGCTGGCCAGGGTAAGCAGGCCGCAGCAGCGCTCGCCGCGCCGCGCTGCCAGCTCGGAAGCCAACATGCCGCCCAGTGACCAGCCGCCCAGCCAGGCGTTGTCCGGCAGTGTGGCGTCGAGTTCGTCGAGCCATTCGTTGAGGTCGCTGGACGCCAGCACCGGCAACGGCTCGATCTGCACCTGCAGGTGTTCGTCAAACCCCTGCAAGGCGGCCGCCAAAGGCTCCAGCGGCGAAACGCCGAGGCCCCAGCCGGGCAGCAATATCAGTCGATCACGCATAGTCTGGCTCCGTGGCGCCAAGCAAGCGGAAACACTCTTCCAATGCGTTTAACAATAGCTGCACTTGGGCGGCGCTGTGGGCTGCCGTCAACGTCACGCGTAAACGCGCGCTGCCGGCCGGCACAGTGGGCGGGCGGATCGCGGTGACCATCAGCCCGCGCTCGCGCAGCATCTGTGACAGGCGCACGGCCTTGGCACTGTCGCCAATCAGGATCGGCTGGATCGGCGTGAAGCTGTCCATCAAATCCAGGCCAAGCTGCTCGGCGCCCTGGCGGAACTGGCGGATCAGCCCATTGAGATGCTCGCGTCGCCAGTGTTCGGTGCGCAACAGCTCCAGGCTTTTCAGCGTGGCGCAGGCCAGGGCAGGCGGCTGGCTGGTGGTGTAGATGTAGGGCCGGGCAAACTGGATCAGGCTTTCGATCAGTTCTTCACTGCCCGCCACAAACGCGCCGGCGGTGCCGAACGCTTTGCCCAGGGTGCCGACCAGCACCGGGACGTCGTCCTGGCTCAGGCCGAAATGCTCGACGATGCCGCCGCCATTGGCGCCCAAGGGGCCAAAGCCATGGGCATCGTCCACCATCAACCAGGCGCCTTTGGCCCGCGTCTCACGGGCCAGCGCAGGCAAATCGGCGAGGTCGCCGTCCATGCTGAACACGCCGTCGGTGACCACCAGCGTATTGCCGGTGGCTTTCTCCAGACGCTTGGCCAGGCTGGCGGCATCGTTGTGCAGGTAGCGGTTGAAACGCGCCCCGGACAGCAACCCGGCGTCGAGCAACGAGGCGTGGTTGAGACGGTCTTCGAGCACCGTATCGCCCTGCCCCACCAACGCCGTGACCGCGCCGAGGTTAGCCATGTAACCCGTGGTAAACAGCAGCGCGCGCGGGCGACCGGTCAGGTCGGCCAGGGCTTCTTCCAGTTCATGGTGCGGCGTGGCATGGCCGACCACCAAGTGCGAAGCGCCACCGCCCACACCCCAACGGGACGCGCCGGCGCGCCAGGCTTCGATCACTTGCGGGTGATTGGCCAAGCCGAGGTAATCGTTATTGCAGAACGCCAGCAACGGCTGACCGTCGACCACTACTTCCGGGCCTTGAGGGCTCTGCAGCAATGGGCGCTGGCGGTAAAGGTGTTCGGCACGGCGGGCAGCGAGGCGCGCGGCGAGATCGAAAGACATGCAGGCCTCGGTATGTCTGGATGAACACAACCTGAATGTGGGAGCTGGCTTGCCTGCGATGACGGCGTCACATTCAACATCAATGTGCCTGAATGACCGCTATCGCAGGCCAGCCCACTCCCACATTTGGATTGCATTCCAAATGTGGGAGTGGGGCGTCAAACCACGGCGTTATAAAACTGCTCGCTGCTCTTCTGCTCCACCAGCGCCTGCTCGATCGCCGCCTGGTGCACTTCATCAGCATGCTCTTCACGGGCTTCCGGCAGGATGCCCAGGCGCGAGAACAGTTGCATGTCCTTGTCGGCCTGCGGGTTGGCGGTGGTCAGCAGTTTGTCGCCGTAGAAGATCGAGTTGGCGCCGGCGAAGAACGCCAGGGCCTGCATCTGCTCGTTCATCGCCTCACGGCCAGCCGACAGGCGCACGTGGGATTGCGGCATCAGGATGCGCGCCACGGCGAGCATGCGGATAAAGTCGAACGGGTCGATATCCTCGGCGTTTTCCAGCGGCGTGCCGGCGACTTTCACCAGCATGTTGATCGGCACCGATTCCGGATGCTCCGGCAGGTTGGCCAGTTGGATCAGCAGGTTGGCGCGGTCATCCAGCGACTCGCCCATGCCGAGGATGCCGCCGGAGCAGATCTTCATCCCCGAATCACGTACGTAAGCCAGGGTTTGCAGGCGCTCGCCGTAGGTGCGGGTGGTGATGATCGAGCCGTAGAACTCCGGCGAAGTGTCGAGGTTGTGGTTGTAGTAATCGAGGCCGGCCTGGGCCAGGGCTTCGGTCTGGTCCTGATCGAGGCGGCCGAGGGTCATGCAGGTTTCCAGGCCCATGGCCTTTACGCCTTTGACCATCTCAAGCACGTACGGCATGTCTTTGGCCGACGGGTGCTTCCAGGCGGCGCCCATGCAGAAACGCGTCGAGCCGATGGCCTTGGCGCGGGCGGCCTCTTCGAGAACCTTCTGCACTTCCATCAGCTTCTCTTTTTCGAGGCCAGTGTTGTAGTGGCCCGACTGCGGACAATATTTGCAATCTTCCGGGCAGGCGCCGGTTTTGATCGACAGCAGGGTCGACACTTGCACGCGGTTGGCGTCGAAGTGCGCGCGGTGCACGGTCTGCGCCTGGAACAGCAGGTCGTTGAACGGCTGCACAAACAGCGCTTTGACTTCGGCGAGGGACCAATCGTGACGCAAAGTGGCGGTGGTGCTGGCGCTCATGGGCGTTTCCTTGATTATGCTTGGGCTAACGCTGCGGGAAGGGCAATACCCACAGACACGACACGGATGCTCGGCATATTTAAGGAAGAATCATGCACTGTCAACCTGACTACAAACACGAGGTTTACATCTGGTTAAAAAACACACAGACCTGTTTAATCTGTGATGAACCCACCGAAAACCCCGATTCCGTGTGCAACTGCTGCGAAACCGAGCTGCCCTGGCTGATGGAACAGTGCGGGACGTGCGCCCTGCCCTTGGCCCTGGAGGGTTTGATCTGCGGCCAATGCCAGAAACAACCGCCGGCCTTTAAACAGGTGATTGCGCCCTGGACGTTCAGCTTTCCCGTCGACACCTTGATCACGCGCTTCAAGCATCAAGCACGCTGGCCGCTCGGGCATCTGCTCGGCCGCTTGCTGGGTCACGCGTTGCGCCATCGCTTCGAGAATGCCGAACTCAGCCGTCCCGATTGCCTGCTGCCGGTGCCCATGGCGCCCAAGCGCCTGCGCGAGCGTGGCTATAACCAGGCGCAGATGCTGGCGCGCTGGCTCAGCCAGGACCTGGATATTGCCGTTGATGAACACCTGTTGTTACGCCCGCATGAAACCGTCGCGCAACAAGCGCTGGATGCCAAGACGCGCAAGCGCAATCTGCTCGGCGCCTTTGCCCTCGCCCCCGGCACCGCGGTACTCGGTCGGCACTTCGCGCTGGTGGACGACGTGCTCACCACCGGCGCCACCGCCCACAGCCTCGCGCGCCTGCTGATGCAGGCCGGTGCGCGGCAGGTCGATGTGTATTGCCTGGCACGCACGCCCAAACCGGGCAACTGACTTGACTCGCGTGCGCCAGGGCTGCAACGTCGGCGCATCTCATCGAAGCGTATCCCCATGTCTCTGCCGCCGTCCCTCAGCCAACACATCATCCGCCGCCCCCAGCGCATCGCCTTGCTGGGGCACATCGCCGAACAGGGCTCCATCACCCGCGCCGCGAAAAGCGCCGGCTTGAGTTACAAGGCCGCCTGGGACGCCATAGACGAGCTGAACAATCTGGCGCAGAAACCGCTGGTAGAACGCAGCGTGGGCGGCAAGGGCGGTGGCGGCGCCAAGCTGACCGCTGAAGGTGAACGGGTATTGCGCCTCTATCAACGCCTGCAAATGTTGCAGGCCGAGGTGCTGGGTTCGGATGAAGCGGCCAGTGATTTCAACTTGCTCGGCCGCTTGATGCTGCGCACCAGCGCGCGCAACCAGTTGCATGGGCAGGTGGTTGCCATTGAGCAGCATGGCCGCAACGATTTGATTCGCCTGCAACTGGCTGGCGGGCTGACGCTGGAAGCGCAGATTACCCACGACAGCACGCACCGTCTGGAGCTGGAAATGGGTGTGGAAGTGGTTGCGCTGATCAAGGCCGGCTGGCTGGAACTGCTCACCCCGGAGCAGGCCGCAACACCTGGACACAATTGCCTGGCCGGCACTCTCGACGCGATTCTCGAGGCCGACGACGGCCCCAGCGAAGTGCGCATCGCCCTGCCAAACGGCCTGGTGTTATGCGCCCTGGCGCAGCCCGCCGCACTCAAGGCGCTCGGCGCCGCTGAAGGTGCAGCCATCCAAGTGCAGTTTGCACCGAGCAATGTGCTGCTAGGAACCCCGGTCTAGGCCCGCCCCTCTTCTAACTGCAACAATTTCGTCACGCCCGCTCCTTATGGTGTTCGCAAAAAGCACGCAAGGAGCCTGATATGAGCCTATTAGAAGAAAACCAAGCCACCGACCTCGAACAGATGGTCGGCCTGACCCGCCGCCGCTTTATCGGCGCGGGCGCCCTGTGCGGCGCTGCGATGTTCCTGGGCGGCAACCTGCTGACCCGCAGCGCGATGGCCGTGAATGCCGCGAACGCCAGCCCCTTGCTGGGTTTCACCAGCATCGCCGCCGCCACCAGCGATGCCATCACCCTGCCGCCGGGCTACAGCGCTTCGGTGCTGATCAGTTGGGGCCAGCCGCTGCATAAGAATGCGCCCGCCTTCGACCCGTCCGGCAACGGCACCGCCAAAGCCCAGGAACAGCAGTTTGGTGACAACAACGACGGCATGAGCCTGTTCGCCTTCCCCGGCGACGACAACCGCGCGCTGATGGCGATCAACAACGAATACACCAACTACCGCTACCTGTTCGCCCACGGCGGCGCGCCGCAATCGGCCGAGGACGTGCACAAGGCCCAGGCCAGCGAAGGTGTGTCGGTGATCGAAGTGCGGCGCACCGGCGACACCTGGCAGTTCGTGCAGGACTCGCGCTACAACCGGCGCATCCACGGCAACTCGCCGATCCGCTTGAGCGGCCCCGCGGCTGGCCACGCCTGGCTGAAAACAGGCGCCGACAAGACCGGCACAAACGTCCTCGGCACCTTCCAGAACTGCGCCAACGGCCAGACCCCATGGGGCACTTATCTGACGTGCGAAGAGAACTTCACTGACTGCTTTGGCAGCAGCAACCCACAGCAAAGCTTCGACGCCGGGCAGAAGCGCTACGGCGTAGTGGCGGCCAGCAAAGAGATCAACTGGCACCAGCACGACCCGCGCTTCGATATCGCCAAGAACCCCAATGAACTCAATCGCCATGGCTGGGTGGTGGAAATCGACCCGTTCGACCCGCAGTCCACACCGGTCAAGCGCACCGCCCTCGGCCGCTTCAAGCACGAAAACGCCGCCCTCGCCGAAACCCGTGACGGCCGCGCCGTGGTGTACATGGGCGACGACGAACGCGGGGAGTTCATCTACAAATTCGTCAGCCGCGACAAGATCAACCACAAGAACCCCAAGGCCAACAAAGACCTGCTCGACCACGGTACCTTGTACGTGGCGATTTTCGACGCCGGCGACGGCAACGCCGACCACCCCAAGGGCAAGGGCCAATGGGTCGAGCTGACCCATGGCAAAAACGGTATCGACGCCAGCACAGGCTTTGCCAGCCAGGCCGAAGTGCTGATCCACGCGCGCCTGGCTGCCAGTGTGGTGAAAGCCACGCGCATGGACCGCCCGGAATGGATCGTGGTCAGCCCTGCCGACGGCCAGGTCTATTGCACCCTGACCAACAACGCCAAGCGCGGCGAAGACGGCCAGCCGGTGGGTGGGCCCAACCCCCGCGAGAAAAACGTCTATGGGCAGATCCTGCGCTGGAAAGCCGATGCCGATAACCACGGCGCCATGACGTTCAGCTGGGATTTATTCGTGGTCGCCGGCAACCCCGGCGTGCATGCCGGTACGCCCAAGGGTGGCTCATCCAACATCAACCCGCAGAACATGTTCAACAGCCCGGATGGCCTGGGTTTCGACAAGGCCGGGCGCCTGTGGATTCTCACCGATGGCGACTACAGCAACGCCGGCGATTTCGCGGGAATGGGCAATAACCAGATGCTGTGTGCAGATCCTTCTACCGGGGAAATTCGTCGATTCATGGTCGGGCCGGTCGCGTGTGAGGTCACGGGCATCAGCTTCTCGCCGGATCAGAAGACGTTGTTTGTGGGGATTCAGCATCCGGGGGAAACCGGCGGGTCGACCTGGCCGGAGCATTTGCCGAATGGCAAGCCGCGGTCGTCGGTGATGGCGATTCGGCGCGATGACGGCGGGATCGTCGGCGCCTGATAGACCGTATTCGCGAGCAAGCCCGCTCCCACATTCGACCGCATTCCAACCGTGGAACCCGATCGAATGTGAGAGCGGGCTTGCTCGCGAAGGCGTCCGCACAGCCACCCCCTATCTATGCTCGGGTGCGTTACCATACCGGGCCGGACGCGGCGCCCTGCTGCGCGCAGGAGTTCGCATGGCCCATCCGTTTGAAACACTCACCCCAGACCTGGTACTCGACGCGGTCGAAAGCATCGGTTTCCTCAGCGATGCTCGCGTCCTGGCGCTCAACAGCTACGAAAACCGCGTCTATCAGGTGGGCATCGAAGACGCCGAACCGCTGATCGCCAAGTTCTATCGCCCTCAGCGCTGGACCAACGAAGCGATCCTCGAAGAACACCGTTTCACCTTCGAGCTGGCCGAATGCGAAGTACCGGTGGTCGCGCCGATGATTCATAACGGCGAAAGCCTGTTCGAACACGCCGGTTTCCGTTTCACCTTGTTCCCACGCCGTGGCGGCCGTGCGCCGGAGCCGGGCAATCTTGACCAGCTCTATCGCCTTGGGCAGTTGCTTGGCCGGTTGCACGCAGTGGGTTCCACCCGCCCGTTCGAACACCGCGAAGCCCTGGGGGTGAAGAACTTCGGTCACGATTCCCTCAACACCTTGCTCGAAGGCAACTTCATTCCCAAAAGCCTGCTGCCGGCCTACGAGTCCGTGGCCCGCGACCTGCTCAAGCGCGTGGAAGAGGTGTACAAGGCCACGCCGCACAAGAACATCCGCATGCACGGCGATTGCCACCCCGGCAACATGATGTGCCGCGACGAGATGTTCCATATCGTCGACCTGGATGACTGCCGCATGGGCCCGGCCGTACAGGACCTGTGGATGATGCTTGCCGGTGACCGCCAGGAATGCCTGGGCCAGCTCTCGGAATTGATGGACGGCTACCAGGAATTCCACGACTTCGACCCGCGCGAACTGGCGCTGATCGAACCGCTGCGCGCCTTGCGCCTGATGCACTACAGCGCGTGGCTGGCGCGGCGCTGGGATGACCCGGCGTTCCCCCACAGCTTCCCGTGGTTCGGCAGCGAGCGGTATTGGGGCGACCAGGTGCTGGCTTTGCGCGAGCAGCTGTCGGCCCTCAATGAAGAACCGCTGAAACTGTTCTGACCGCTTTTGCTTTGAATGTGGGAGGGGCTTGCTCCCTCACACATAGAGCAAAGCAGGTCCCACTTCCTGACAAATATCCTTACAATCGCGGCTTTGTTAGCTGCCTAAGCAAGGATTTCGCATGCAAGCCGCCAACCCCCGCAAGGGTTACATTCTGGGCCTGAGCGCCTATGTCATCTGGGGTTTGTTCCCCATTTATTTCAAGGCTATCGCCAGCGTTCCCGCCGCCGAAATCATCGTGCACCGCGTGTTGTGGTCGGCGCTGTTCGGCGGTTTGCTGTTGATGGTGTGGAAACACCCAGGCTGGTTCCGCGAGCTGCGTGACAACCCCAAGCGCCTGGCGATCCTGGCGCTCAGCGGCTCGTTGATTGCGGGTAACTGGCTGACTTACGTGTGGTCGGTGAACAGCGGGCGCATGCTCGAAGCAAGCCTGGGTTACTACATCAACCCGCTGGTGAATGTGCTGCTGGGCATGCTGATCCTCGGCGAACGCCTGCGGCGTTTGCAATGGTTCGCCGTAGGGTTGGCGGCGGTCGGTGTGGCGCAACAGGTGTGGCAGGTGGGCAGCTTGCCGTGGGTGTCGCTGGTGCTGGCGCTGACCTTCGGTTTCTACGGGTTGATCCGCAAGCAGGCGCCAGTCAAGGCGCTGCCGGGGCTGGTGGTGGAAACCTGGATGCTGGTGCCGATTGCCGTGGCGTGGTTGCTGTTCAACCCGTCGGCCCATAGCGCTCAGCTGGAATTCTGGAGCACCACCGAAGCCTGGTGGCTGGTCGCGGCGGGCCCGGTCACGCTGATCCCGCTGGTGTGTTTCAACGCCGCCGCACGGCACTTGCCCTACACCGCGCTGGGCTTTTTGCAGTACGTGGCGCCGACGCTGGTGCTGCTGGAAGCCGTGCTGCTGTTCGGTGAGCACTTGGCGCAAAGCACGCTGATTGCCTTTGCGTTCATCTGGGCGGGGCTGGTGGTCTACAGCCTGGACGCGTGGCTGACCGTCCGCAAACGCTGATCAAATAACGTACAAAGCCCTGCAAGCCACGGCCAGCCTGGCTTGCAGACATCCACCCCATGGTTATCCACAGCCTCATCCCCGCCGTTTGTGCACAAGCCCTTGAAACTGCTCGTTTTTTGCTCAGCTGGCGAAGAAGCCCGGCCGGTGTGGCCTGGCGCCGGGTCTCTACAGGTTATCCACAGGCCCATGCAAGATTTCCATGCATAACCTTGTGGGCCGATTATTCCTCGTGGTGCAGTTCCACCATCAAATCATCGGCCAGGGTTTCGAGGGACAGCTGCAAGGTATCCAGGGATAACGCCGCCGGCACCCGCAACAGCGCCTCGGCGCTAAACAATGGATCACCGCTCATGGGCGCCGGGCGCACATCCGTGCTCAGGCTTTCCAGGTTCACGCCTTGCTGGCTCAGCAGCGCCGTGATTTCGCGCACGATGCCCGCACGGTCATTGCCCACCAGGGTCATCATGATCGATTTGGAGGCCGCGGCCTGCCCGGTACTGCCCTCAGCCACCAGCACACGAATGCCATGTGTGGATAAATCCTCAAGTGCAGCCACCAGGGCCTGACGGCTTTCGCCAGGCACGCTGACGCGCAAAATTCCGGCAAACTGCCCAGCCATATGGGCCATGCGGCTTTCCAGCCAGTTGCCGCCATGCGCGGCAATGTTCTGCGCGATGCGTTCAACCAGGCCGGGTTTGTCGGCGGCGATAATTGTGAGTACAAGATGGTCCATGGCGAAGCCCTCTGAATTCAATCTATAAGGTGGACTCGCAAGCCCTCGAAAACAAATCGTGTACCATTTTTATATTTATCTGGAACAATCCAATAGTTTTTTGAGAACATCCGGTTCTCCGCTGTGACCGTACGACCAAAGTGGGTCGCTAAACGACGTATTTAGTCTAATTTTCACAACCGCAAGTCATCATGTAGTATGCCCAACCGTGCACTACATAATGAAAATCTGAAAAAGCGCATAGCTCCGCAGAGTGAGGCAAGCAATGACTGAACACGTTCAAGTCGGTGGCCTGCAGGTCGCCAAAGTCCTGTTCGACTTCGTGAACAACGAAGCCATTCCCGGTACCGGCATCACTGCCGACCAGTTCTGGGCCGGCGCCGACAAGGTCATCCACGACCTGGCACCGAAGAATAAAGCCCTACTCGCCAAACGCGACGATTTCCAGGCGCGGATCGATACCTGGCACCAGACTCACGCCGGCCAGGCCCACGACCCGGTGGCCTACAAAGCCTTCCTGCAAGACATCGGATACCTGCTGCCAGAAGCCGCAGACTTCCAGGCCTCGACGCAAAACGTCGATGACGAAATCGCGCGCATGGCCGGCCCACAGCTGGTGGTGCCGGTGATGAACGCACGTTTCGCCCTCAACGCCTCCAATGCGCGCTGGGGCTCACTGTATGACGCGTTGTATGGCACCGACGCCATCAGCGAAGCCGACGGCGCCGAGAAGGGCAAGGGCTACAACAAGGTGCGTGGCGACAAAGTCATCGCCTTTGCCCGTGCTTTCCTCGATGAGGCCGCGCCGCTCAGCGCCGGCAGCCACGTCGACTCGACCGGCTACAAGATTGTCGATGGCGTGCTGATCGTCAGCCTCAAGGGCGGCAGCAACAGCGGCCTGCGCGATGACGCGCAGTTGATCGGCTTCCAGGGTCCTGCGGCCCAGCCCATCGCGATCCTGCTGAAACACAACGGCCTGCACTTCGAAATCCAGATCGACGCCAGCACCCCGGTCGGCCAGACCGACGCCGCCGGCGTCAAAGACGTGCTGATGGAAGCGGCGCTGACCACCATCATGGATTGCGAAGACTCCGTCGCCGCCGTCGATGCCGATGACAAAGTGGTGATCTACCGCAACTGGCTGGGCCTGATGAAGGGCGACCTCGCCGAAGAAGTGGCCAAGGGCGGCAAGACCTTCACCCGCACCATGAACGCCGACCGCGTGTACACCGGCGTGGATGGCCAGGACGTGACCCTGCACGGTCGCTCGCTGCTGTTCGTGCGCAACGTTGGCCACTTGATGACCATCGACGCGATCCTCGACAAAGACGGCAACGAAGTGCCGGAAGGCATCCTCGACGGCCTGCTCACCAGCCTGGCGGCGATCCACAGCCTCAACGGCAACAGCACGCGCAAAAACAGCCGCACCGGTTCCGTGTACATCGTGAAACCGAAAATGCATGGCCCCGAAGAAGCGGCGTTCACCAACGAGCTGTTCGGCCGCATCGAAGACGTGCTGAACCTGCCGCGCAACACCCTCAAGGTCGGGATCATGGACGAGGAGCGCCGCACCACGGTCAACCTCAAGGCGTGCATCAAGGCGGCCAGCGAGCGTGTGGTGTTTATCAACACCGGCTTCCTCGACCGTACCGGCGACGAAATCCACACCTCCATGGAAGCCGGCGCGATGGTGCGCAAGGCCGCGATGAAGGCTGAAAAATGGATCGGCGCGTATGAGAACTGGAACGTCGATATCGGCCTGAGCACCGGCCTGCAAGGCCGTGCGCAGATCGGTAAAGGCATGTGGGCCATGCCCGACCTGATGGCGGCAATGCTCGAACAGAAAATCGCCCACCCACTGGCCGGTGCCAACACCGCCTGGGTGCCCTCGCCCACCGCCGCTGCGCTGCACGCGCTGCACTACCACAAGGTCGACGTGTTCGCGCGGCAGGCCGAACTGGCCAAGCGCGAGCGCGCGTCGGTGGATGACATCCTGACGATTCCTCTGGCCAGCAACACCGATTGGTCCGACGAAGAAATCCGTAACGAGCTAGACAACAACGCCCAGGGCATCCTCGGTTACGTGGTGCGCTGGATCGACCAGGGTGTCGGTTGCTCGAAAGTCCCGGACATCAACGACGTCGGCCTGATGGAAGACCGCGCCACCCTGCGCATCTCCAGCCAGCACATCGCCAACTGGTTGCGCCACGGCATCGTCAACCAAGACCAGGTGATGGAGAGCCTCAAGCGCATGGCGCCGGTGGTCGACCGTCAGAATGCGGGGGACGCGCTGTACCGCCCACTGGCACCGGATTTCGACAGCAACATCGCCTTCCAGGCGGCGGTCGAGCTGGTGATTGAAGGCACCAGGCAGCCTAACGGTTATACCGAGCCGGTGTTGCACCGCAGGCGTCGGGAGTTCAAGGCTAAAAACGGCCTGTAAATGAAAAGGCCCTGATCGTGAGATCAGGGCCTTTTTATTGGGGCTGTCGACAGCATCGCAGGCAAGCCAGCTCCCACAGGGAAATGCATTTCAAATGTGGGAGCCGGGCTTGCCCGCGATGGGGCCGGCAGACTCAACACAAAAGTCAGGAAGCCATCCCCAATTCCCGCTTCACCATCTTGGCCAGCTTCACGCTATCAATCGGCTTGAGCAAAAAGTCCACCACGCTCAAATGCATTGCATCGATCACATCAGGAGCTTCAGCGTCGCCCGACATAATGATGATCGGCAAGGCTGCCCGGGTGGAGCTGCGGACTTTTCGGATCAGTTCCAGGCCATTGCTCGGCGCCATGCGCAGGTCGGTGATCAGCAAACCGATAGAGCTGCTGGAGCTCAACAACTCCCACGCTGTCTTGCCACTGTCGGCAGTCATGCAGCGAATACCGTCCAGCCCCAGGATCTCCGCCAGCAACTCACGCGCGTCCTTGTCGTCGTCAACAATCAGTACGCGTTGTGGCGGTAGATCAGGCTCCAGCATTACGGCGCTCAGCGCCTCGCGCTCGGCATCACTCAAAATATCGTGGTCGGACATACGGTTCTCAGCAGTTCTCATCAATCTCCCAGCACACTCGTCAGACATCTGCGGAAGGGCGAACAATGTGCACTTCGTCGGAAAGTTTGCCTAGTGGGTGTTCTACGGGGTTTGGACGATAGTCATGTAAGGTTTTTCCTTAGTTTGCGGCGTTTTCAGCGACCTAGACTTACGTCCAATGGGCACCCGCCGCGCAGGAGTCGACCATGAGGGACGATAACGACAAAAAAATTGCGGTCACTGTTATGAGTAAAGCTGATGCCTTCGCCCAGGCGGGAAAAACTGCCGTATTGCAGAACATCCACGGCACTCTGCAATTCCTGCAGCGTTTCCCGCCGTTCAACCAGATGGAACACGCGCACCTGGCGTTTCTGGTCGAACAGTGTCAATTACGCTTCTTCGGCCCCGGTGAGAGCATTCTCAAGCCGTCGGGTGGGCCGGTCGAACACTTTTATATCGTCAAGCAGGGCCGGGTCGTGGGGGAGCGGCCTGGGTTAAATCAAGAAGGGACGCAAACCACCTTCGAAATCACCACCGGCGAGTGTTTCCCCCTCGCGGCGCTACTCGGTGAAAGGGCAACCCGCACCGAGCACAAGGCCGCCGAAGACACCTTCTGCCTGCAACTGAACAAGCCGGCCTTTATAAAACTGTTCGCGCTGTCCAGCCCGTTTCGCGACTTTGCCCTGCGCGGCGTCAGCAGCCTGTTGGACCAGGTCAACCAGCAGGTCCAGCAAAAGGCCGTGGAAACCCTTGGCACGCAATATTCCCTGAACACCCGCCTCGGCGAATTGGCCATGCGCCACCCGGTCACCTGCAGCCCGGACACACCACTGCGCGAGGCGGTCACGCAGATGCACGAGCAGCAGGTCGGCAGCATTGTGATCGTCGACGAGCACAAGGCGCCGCTGGGGATTTTCACCCTGCGCGACTTGCGCCAGGTGGTGGCGGACGGCACCAGTGATTTCAGCCGACGCATCGACGACCACATGACCCAGGCGCCGTTCTTTCTGACCCCGGACCACAGCGCCTTCGACGCCGCCATCGCCATGACCGAGCGGCATATCGCCCACGTCTGCCTGGTCAAAGACCAGCGCCTGTGCGGCGTGGTGTCCGAGCGCGACCTGTTTTCCCTGCAACGGGTCGACCTGGTGCACCTGGCCCGCACCATCCGCAATGCGCCCCGCGTGGAAAACCTGGTGGCGATTCGCGGGGAGATCGGCCAGTTGGTCGAGCGGATGCTCGCGCATGGCGCGTCGTCGACCCAGATCACCCACATCATTACCTTGCTGAACGATCACACCGTGTGCCGGGTGATCGAGCTGACCCTGGCCGAAAAAGGCGACCCCGGCGTGCCGTTCAGCTGGCTGTGTTTCGGCAGCGAGGGCCGCCGCGAGCAAACGCTGTTTACCGACCAGGACAACGGCATCCTGTTCGACGCCGAGGACGCCGTCGACGCCGCCATGATCCGTGGGCGCCTGCTGCCCCTGGCGCAGCAGATCAACCAGAGCCTGGCGCTGTGCGGTTTCAGCCTGTGCAAGGGCAATATCATGGCCGGCAACCCCGAGCTGTGCCTGTCGCGGGCCGAGTGGGCGCGGCGCTTCGGTTCGTTTATCCGCGAGGCGACGCCGGAGAACCTGCTGGGGTCGAGCATCTATTTCGACTTGCGCGTGGTCTGGGGCGACGAGCAGGGTTGCGAACAGTTGCGTCAGGGCATTCTGGATCAAGTCGCGGATAACCGGCTGTTCCAGCGCATGCTGGCCGAGAATGCCTTGCGCCAGCGCCCGCCGGTAGGACGTTTCCGCGAATTTGTGCTGACGCGTAAAGGTGGCGAAAAGGCCACCCTGGACCTCAAGGTGCAAGGCCTTACACCTTTTGTGGACGGCGCGCGCCTGCTGGCCCTGGCCAATGGCATCCACGCCAACAACACCCTGGAGCGCCTGCGCCAACTGGTGGTCAAGGAAGTCATCGAACCGCTGGACGGCGCCGCCTATGAAGAGGCTTACCACTTTATCCAGCAAACCCGCATGCAGCAGCATCAGTTGCAGACCCGGGAAAACCAGCCGTACTCCAACCGCGTCGACCCCGACAGCCTCAACCACCTCGACCGACGCATCCTGCGTGAATCCCTGCGCCAGGCCCAGCGCCTGCAAAGCAGCCTGACCCTGCGGTACCAGCTGTGAGCCTGTTCGGCTGGCTGCGCGCAGCCAAACCCCGGCTGAATGCGGCGCAACAACGGCGCCTGGAGCAGTTGCCCAAACCCGCCGTGCTGGGCGATGGCTCGCTGCGAAGCCAGCGCTGGGTAGTGGTGGACCTGGAAACCAGCGGCCTGAACCTCAACCGCGACCAGGTGCTCTCCATCGGCGCAGTGGTGATCGAGGACGGCGCGGTGGATTTCTCGCAACTGTTCGAGCGCACCTTGCATCGCGCCGAAACCAAACTCAGCCCCAGCGTACTGATCCACGGCCTGGGGCCCAGCGCGATTGCTGCCGGCAGCGACCCGGTGGAAGCGTTGCTGGACTTTATGCAGTTTGTCGGCGATAGCCCGCTGCTGGCCTTTCATGCGCCGTTCGATCAACACATGCTTTGCCGCGCGCTGAAGGACAGCCTGGGTTACCGCCTGGCGCATTCGTTTCTCGATGTTGCCGATATCGCCCCACTGCTGTGCCCCGAGGCGCATATCCGCGAAGCCGGGCTGGACGACTGGATCCATTACTTCAACCTGCAAGTGGGCGAGCGCCACCACGCCAGCGCCGATGCCTTGGCCACGGCGGAGCTGATGCTGATTCTGTTCAGCCGCGCACGCCAGCAGCAAGTCGACTCGCCGCAAGCGCTGCAAGCGCGTTTGGGCCAATGGAAACGGCGTAAACAAGCGCCATCGTTTTAATCTCATCTCCCGACAGACGCCAATTGCGCCGGCCCCACGCCTCTGCCACAATCGCGAATAATTCTCGTTAGTTTAAACCTCTTGTTTATTCGGTGATGCCTTGTCGTCGGTCCAGAACCCACACAGTGAGCTTGTTGGCGCGTTGTATCGCGACCATCGCGGCTGGCTGTTGGCCTGGCTGCGCCGCAACGTGGCCTGCCCGAGCCGCGCGGAAGACCTGAGCCAGGACACCTTCATGCGCCTGCTCGGCCGTGACGAGCTGCGCGAACCGCGTGAGCCTCGCGCGTTTCTGGTGGCGATCGCCAAAGGCTTGCTGTTCGACTATTTCCGTCGCGCCGCCCTGGAACAGGCCTACCTCACCGAACTGATGCTGATCCCGGAAAGCGAACACCCCTCGCCCGAAGAACAGCAACTGATCCTCGAAGACCTCAAGGCCATCGACCGCCTGCTCGGCAAGCTCTCGAGCAAGGCCCGCGCGGCGTTCCTGTACAACCGCCTCGACGGCCTGGGCCACGCGGAAATCGCCCAGCGCCTCGGTGTATCCGTGCCTCGCGTACGGCAGTACCTGGCCCAGGGCATTCGCCAGTGCTACATCGCGCTGTATGGCGAGCCGCTGTGAACAGGATCAGCTCCAAGCCAGTGTCGGCCCGCGTGCTCGATGCCGCGATTGCCTGGCAGCTGTCCCTGGATTCAGGCGACGGCAGCCCCATTGAGCGCGAAGAATTCAGCAAATGGCTGGCCAGCCATGAAGAGCACGCCCGTGCATGGCGCCAGCTGGGCATGCTCGACCAGCGTTTCAGCGTGGCCTCAGGTCCGGCACGGGCGGCGTTATTGCAGTCGCGCGAAGGCATTCGCCAGCGCGTGCGCAAGCTGGGCAGCGGCCTGGCGAGCATTGCGCTGGTCTGCGGCCTGGCACTGTTTGCCGGCGAACGCTACGTGCCGATCCACTATTGGCTGGCCGACCAACGCACCGCGACCGGCGAGCAGCGCACGCTGAAGCTGGCGGACGGCACGGTGATCAATCTCAATACCCACAGCGCCATCGACGTGCGTTTCGATGAAAAGCGCCGGCTGATCGTGTTGCAGGAAGGCGAAATCCTCGTCGAGACCGGCCACAACGATGCGCGGCCGTTCTACGTGCAAACCCGCGACGGAAGCCTGCGCGCACTGGGCACGCGGTTTATCGTCAAGCGCGAAGACGACGCCACCCGCCTGAGCGTGCTGCAGTCGGCCGTCGGCGCCCAGCCCGAAGCGCTGCAGCGCGAACAGATCTTCAAGGAGGGCCAGCAAGTGCTGATGCGCAGCGACGGCCTCGGCCCGGCGCTGGCCTTCACCCCTGCGACCGACGCCTGGACGCGCGGCATGCTGGTGGTCGACAACGCCCGCCTGGGCGATGTGGTCGACGAACTCAGCCGCTACCGCACCGGGCACCTGGGTGTGGATAAAAACGTCGCCGACCTGCGCATCACCGGCAGCTTCCCGTTACACGACACCACCCTGGCGCTCAACGCCCTGCTGCCGACCCTGCCGGTGCAGATCGAGCAACACACGCCGTGGTGGGTGACCGTGAGTGCCAAACCTTAGGTCTGCGGTGACTGGGCAATTGCTTTCGCAGGCAAGCCAGCTCCCACCTTTGAAGGTATTCACAGATCAAAAGGTGGGAGCTGGCTTGCCTGCGATGACGCCCTCATGAACACCGCAGGGTCCCAAATAAAAAATATTTTCATCCGGCCCTATCACTTTTCAAATCTCGTTCGGCACATAGGCAATTGCGAATTACTTCCATTCAGGAGCCGCCCTATGTCCCGCACGCTAGACACCCTGTTGCGCCCCAGCCTGTTAGCCATGGCCATAGCCCTCAGCGCCCCGCTGGCCAGCACCTCGCTGTTCGCCGCCGAGCAGGCTTCCAGCGTGCGCGCCTACAACCTGCCGGCCGCACCGCTGGCCAGTACCCTGAACCAGATCGCCAGCCAGGCCGGCCTCGCGCTGACCCTCAACCCGGCGCTGGCCTCGGGTAAAACCTCGGCACCGGTACAGGGCCAGTTCGATGCCCAAGGCGCGCTGCGTGAAGCGTTGCGGGGCACCGGGTTGCAGTTGGAGCAGAGCAGTGCGGGGACGTTTACGTTGGTGGCGGTTCCGGATGGCGTTGTAGCCCTGCCCGAAACCAGCATCACCGGCCAAGGCAGCTATGAAAGCGCATGGGGCCCGGTGGAGGGTTACGTCGCAACGCGCACCGCTGCAGGCACCAAAACGGATACACCGATTGCCGAACTACCCCGTTCGGTCACCGTGATTACGCGCGAGCAAATGGACGACCGCTCGGTTCTCAACCTTAACGATGCGCTGCGCTATACCGCTGGCGTACAGAGCTCGGGCTACGGCTCCGACTCGCGCAGTGACTGGTTGCTGGTGCGTGGTTTTGTCCCGACTCAATTCCTCGACGGCCTGCCGCTGCCAAAGGGCAACTACGCCACACCGAAGATCGACACCTGGAACCTTGAACGCATCGCCGTGCTGCGCGGCCCCGCATCGTCGGTTTACGGGCAAACCCCACCCGGCGGCCTGCTGGACATGGTAAGCCGTCGTCCCCAGGCTGAAAGCTCGAATGAAATCGAAGTACAGGCCGGCAGTAACAACCACAAGCAGATCAACTTTGACAGCACCGGCAAGATTGACGACGAAGGCCAGTTCCTCTATCGCGTCAGCGGCGTGGTGCGCGACAGCAATACCGCAGTGGATCACATCCCGGACAAGCGCTACAACATCGCCCCAAGCCTGACCTGGAATATCAACGACGACACCAAGCTGACGTTGCTGACCCAGTTCACCCGGGACGATACCGGTATCACTGGGCAATTTCTGCCGTTGCAAGGTACTAAGTTGAGCTCACCAGCCGGCAAAATCTCCCATCACAAAAACCTGGGGGATCCGGACTGGGAATTCTACGACCGCACCTACCATGCGCTGGGCTATGCCTTCGAAACCCGTTTGAACGATACCTGGCAATTCCACCAGAACCTGCGTTACACCAAGAACGACCTGTCGTTCCAAGGCATCACCGCCGGTGGTGCCTTCTTCCCGAACGGCCCTGAAGTCGCAGTAGACGCCGACGGCAACGTAAGTCGCTCGGCCGGCAAGGTGGATGAAAACATTGGCCAGTTCGCCGTCGACAACAACTTCCAGGCCGACTTCCAGACTGGCGCTGTGAGCCACACGCTGCTACTGGGCCTCGACCATCAGCGCTCCACCAGCGACGCGCGCTGGTTGTGGGGTTCGGCAGGTGTGCCAACCATCAACTTCAATCGTCCGGTGTACGGGCAGGACTTCTCCAACGTCCAGTATTTCACCATGTACGACTACACCCAAAAGACCCAGCAAACCGGTCTGTACGTCCAGGACCAGATGGCTTTGGACAACTGGAGCCTGACGCTCGGCGGACGTGAAGACTGGGTACACACCGGCACCACTTTCCACAACGCGAACGACGCCACTAACACCCAGCGCGATAAACATTTCAGTGGCAACGCCGCACTCAGCTATGTGTTCGATAACGGCATCACGCCCTACTTGTCCTATGCCGAATCATTCCAGGCAGGCTCCGGCACCCAAGTGGGTACCACCGGGGCATTCAAACCGACAGAAGGCAAACAGTACGAGGCGGGCATTAAATATCAGCCGCCGGGCACCAAAGCGCTGTTCACGGCTGCAGTGTTCGACCTGACCCAACAGAACTCGACGGTGACCGAAGGCAGCATCACCCGGCAAGTCGGTGAAGTGCGCGTTCGCGGCCTGGAACTGGAAGCCAGCGCCGACGTCACCGAAAGCCTGAAGCTGGTAGGTTCCTATACCTATAACGACAGCGAAATCACCAAGGGCGCAACCGGTGAAGAAGGCAATCGTATGAATCAGCTTCCACGCAACCAAGCCACAGGTTGGGCCGACTACACTTGGCGCAGCGGTCCGCTGGATGGTTTCGGGGTAGGCGCGGGCGTACGCTACGTCGGCGATACCTACGGCAACGCCGCTAACACTGACCTTGGTCACGTAGGTTCCTACACCGTTTACGACGCCTCGGTGCACTACGACCTTGGCCGCGTAAACAGCTCCATGAAAGGCGTGACAGTAGCGGTCGATGCCAAGAACATCTTCAACAAGGACTACCTGTCCACCTGCGACGGTTTCTACTGCTACTACGGCGACCAGCGCAACGTGGTGGCCAGCGTGAACTACAAATTCTAAGACGGTAAAAACCGCTAACGAAGGGCCGCCTGAACCGCGGCCCTTTTTGCCATGGAGCCGTGATGAAAAGCAAAACCATCCGCCGCTGGTCCTTCGTCCACACCTGGACCAGCCTGATCTGCACGGTATTCCTGCTGATGCTGGCCCTCACCGGGCTGCCGTTGGTGTTTCACCACGAGATCGACCACTTGCTGGGCAACGAGCCGGAACTGGTGCAGATGCCGGCCGATACGCCGCAGTTGAACCTTGAGCAACTGGTCGCCAAGGCCCAGGCCTATCGCCCCGGCGAAGCCATGCAATACCTGGCGTGGGACGAAGACGACAAGAACGGCGTGATCGCGATCATGGCCGCCACGGCCGGTACCGAGCCTAATTCGTCGCACACGTTCATGCTGGATGCGCGCACCGGTGATGCGGTGGAGATGCCGTCGGCGAACGGCGGCTTCACCCTGTTCCTGCTGCGCCTGCATGTGGATATGTTCGCCGGGCTGCCGGGCAAGTTGCTGCTGGCGTTCATGGGCCTTCTGTTTGTGGTGGCGATTGTCTCGGGCACGGTGCTGTACCTGCCGTTCATGCGCCGGCTGAAGTTCGCCACCGTGCGCCAGGACAAATCCACACGCCTGCGCTGGCTCGACCTGCATAACCTGATCGGCGTAGTCACGCTGACCTGGGCGCTGGTGGTGGGCGTGACCGGAGTGATCAGCGCGTGTGCCGACTTGATCATCGCCGCCTGGCGCCAGGACAGCCTCAGCGCGATGATCGAGCCCTACAAAAACGCGCCGCCGCTGACCCAACGCGCCCCGGCCACCGAGCTGCTGAGCATCGCCGCCAAGGCCGCGCCGGGCATGCAGCCGGACTTTATCGCCTTCCCCGGCACACGCTTTTCCAGCGAGCATCACTACGCGGTGTTCATGAAGGGCAGCACCCACCTGACCTCGCACCTGCTCACGCCGGTGCTGATCGACGCCAGCACCCTGGCCGTCACTGCCATCGCCGAACGGCCGTGGTACATGGACGCCATGGGCATGTCCCAACCGCTGCACTTTGGCGACTACGGCGGCATGCCGATGAAGATCCTGTGGGCGGTCATGGATGTGTTGACCATCATCGTGCTCGGCAGCGGGATTTACCTGTGGATCGTGCGGCGCAAGGCGGCCAAGGCATGAAGCCGCGTCAGTCGAATTTCTGGAAAGTGTTTGGGATTCCGCTGGGGATTGGCCTGCTCAGTGCGGCCGGATTGTTTGCCGCGCTGCTGGGGGATGGTGGGTGGGATTCGCTGAGTTGGGTGGGGTTGGGCATACCGGCTGCAATTGGTGCTTGGGCCTTGTTCAAGCGGTGAGATAGATTAGCCCGGCCCTTTCTGGAGGTTTGTCCATGTCCGCTCCCAGCCTGACCTTGTTCCACAACCCCGCTTCACCCTTTGTTCGCAAAGTCCGCGTGCTGCTGATCGAGACCGGCCAGCAGGACCGTGTAGCCCTGCAAGTCTGCATGCCGACACCGGTCAACCCCGATGCACAACTGGTGCAAGGCAACCCCGTCGGCAAGATCCCGGCCCTGCGCCTGGCCGATGGCTCGGTGCTCCACGACAGCCGGGTGATCCTCGATTACTTCGACTACCAGCACGTCGGCAACCCGTTGATCCCCCGCGACGGCTCTGCCCGCTGGCGCCGCCTGACCCTGGCCTCGATGGCCGACGGCATCATGGATGCCGCCGTGCTGGTGCGTTACGAGTCAGCCCTGCGCCCGGTGGAAAAACACTGGGACCAATGGCTCGACGAACAGCGCAACAAGATCCGTCGCACCCTGGCCGAGCTGGAACAGGAGGCCATCGCCGAGCTGACCAGCCGTTTCGACATCGCCTCGATCAGTGTGGCCTGCGCCCTGGGTTACCTCGACTTCCGCCACCCGGACATGCAATGGCGCTCGGCCAACCCCCAGCTTGCCGCCTGGTACGCCGAGGTCAGCCAGCGGCCTTCGATGCTGGAAACCCAGCCGCCAACCTAACGTTCACCCTCACTCCCCTGTGGGAGCTGGCTTGTGTGGGAGCTGGCTTGTGTGGGAGCTGGCTTGCCTGCGATAGCATCACTGCGGTGTAACTACCTACCGAGGTGCCTGCATCGCGGGCAAGCCCGCTCCCACATTGGCCCGCGGTGGAATTGAGGAATGCGGCAATACTCGCGACCAATTGCGCCCTTAGCTGATGGTCCTCCCGCAAGCCGATCATTGCTCCACCGCCTTGCGCTTGCCAACGCCATACCAGTCCAGCTTGCGGGTCAGCACCATCACCGTGCCCAACAGGCCGAACAGCAGCAGCGAGCCCATCAGCAGCGCGTAGTCCTCGGCGCTCAACAGCCCGTACAACAAGCCATACAACGCCGCCAACCCCGCCGAGAAGCCCAGGCCATGGGCGACGCTGCGCAGCACGTGGCACACGTAGAAACCGATCAGCAACACGCAGGCACTCGCCGATATCAGGTAAGCCGGCGCAAAGCCCAGGTGCTCGGACAGCGACAACAGCAGCAAGTAGAAGAACGCCAACGCAACCCCCACCAAGGCATATTGAATCGGGTGCACCGCCAGGCTTTTCAGCACTTCGAACAGGAAGAAGCCGGCAAACGTCAGCGCGATAAACAGCAGCGCGTATTTGATCGCGCGGTCGCTCTTGAGGTACTGGTCCACCGGGTCGATGAAATTCACGCCGAAGCTGCGGTTGTTGAAGTCGTCGCAGCCCTGGCGGTCCAGGCAAGTTTGCAGGGCTTGTTCGAGGTTGGTGGAAAAGAACGTGGTCTGCCAGTTGGCGGTAAAGCCTGTGTCGGTCACTTCACGCTGAGCCGGCAGGAAGTTGCCGATAAAACTCGGGTGCGGCCAGTTGGAGGCCAGCGAGACCTGGCTGGTCTTGCCCACCGGCACCACTTGCAGTTGCTCGGTGCCTTGCAGGCGCAGGTCGAAAGCGAAATCGAAAACCGCCGGCTTTTTGCTGTCCAGCTCCGGCAGTGCCACGTGCACGCCCTCCCCCAGCCAGTCGACCTGGGAGCCTGGCGAGAATTCCAGGCGCTGAGTACCCAGCTCGAGTTTCAGCGCATTTTCAATGCCGCGAATATCGCTGATGCCCACCGCCAGAAACGCCGGTTCAAAGCGGTAATCGGCGAAGTTCTCAGTGATGCCCAACTGCGCAGGCAGCTCGAAACGCCCGCTGATGCGGTTGTCCGCATGGAACAGCCGCGCCTGGTAGATGCCGCGTGCACGCAGTTCGGTCTGCACCTTGCCGTCGAGCTCAAAACGCTCCGGCAGGAAATACAGACGACCGCGCTCTTCGCGGGTTTCTTCGTAGCGTTTGTTGAGCTTCTCATTGAGTTTCCACTCGCGCACGGTCTTGCGATACGGCACCACCATCACCGGTCCGGTCAGCCGCTGGGCGTAGCTGGAGCTGCGGGCGATGTCCATCAATACGCCGTCGCGCAGTTGCTGGCGGTCGCTGATGATGCCGTTGATCATCAGCAACGGAATCAGCAACAGCAGGATCAGCAGCGCGATCGCGCCAAGTTTGAAAAGCAGGCTGCGGTTCATGGGTCTCTCCCTGTTTTGATGGGCAGAGCGTGAACCGCGCGTGTGGGGGATTTATGTGGGCAGTGTGGAGACTGTGTGGAGATGCAGCACCACTTGCACGCCGCCTTGCACATTGCCAATCTGCAACGCGCCGCCGTGCAGCTTCATCACTTCCTCGACAAAGTTGAGACCGAGCCCGGTGCTTTTGCGCCCGCTGGCCGGGCGCGGCAGCGAATAGAAACGCTCGCTCAAACGCGGCAAGGCATAGTCGGGAATCGGCGCGGCCTGGTTGAACAGGCTGACCTGCACGTCGTGGTGCCAGGCCTGCGCGCTGAACCGCAACACGCCGCCGGGCGGGGTGAAGTCCAGGGCATTTTCCAGCAGATTGCCCAAGGCCTGGCGCAGCAGGAAAGGCTCGCCGAACACCTGCACATCCGCAGCAATCGTCTGTTCGATGTGCAAGCGGGCGCCTTCGATGCGTGCGCATTGGGCCTTGAGCACGTCCTCGACCAACGCGGCCAGGGGCATGCTGGTTTGTTCTTCCAGGCCCTGGCGCTGTTCGACTTGCGCCAGGTTCAGCAGGCGTTCGATCAATTGTTGCAGGCGCGCGCTTTCGCTGTCGATATTGCCCACGAAGCGCTGCTGCTGCTCGCGGCTCATCTCGCCCTGCAACAGCTCCGCCGCACCACGAATCGCCGCCAGCGGGCTTTTCAGTTCGTGGGTCAGGGTGTGCACGTAATGCTCGACGTAAGCCTTGCCCTCCAGCTGCGTGCGCATGTGCTCTACAGCGGTGGACAGTTGCTTGAGTTCACCGCCGCGGTAATGCGGCAACTCGGCGCGTCGGCCTTCGCTGACGGCCTGTGCGTACGCCGTCAGCCGGTGCAGGGCCACGCTCAGCCACCACGACAACAACGCGCCGAGCAATAAGCCGAGGCTGACCAACCCGGCGCCATACCAGAGCAAGCGCCGCTCGGTACGGTCGACATACGGCTGCAACGAGCTGTTGGGCTTGGCCACCGTGACCACACCGATGATCTGGCCGTTGTCGCGGATCGGCGCGCCCACGTGCATCACCGAGGAAGTGGCGTCGTCAGCGTCGCTGCGGGTGGAGCGCGCGCCGTATTCGCCGCGCAGGGTCAGGTACACGTCATTCCATTTGGAGTAGTCCTGGCCTACCGCTTCGCCGCTGGAGTCGAGCAGCACGATGCCCTTGGCGTCGGTCACATAGATACGGTGGTTGACCTGGTTTTTCGGCAGACCCCATATGGTCGCGCCGGGCTGGCGATTGCCGTAGGCCTTGAGCAATTCCGGCCAGTGGCTTTGGCCAAGGGTGTGGTTTTTCACGTCGTCACGCAGGATTTCCGCCAGCAGGTTGGCGGTGTCCACCAGGGTTTCTTCGGTGGACTGGCGCACGCCGGGGCGGATTTCCTTCATCACGGTGCTGAGCACAAAGTAACCGGTCAGGCCGATAAACAGCGCATACACCAGGAAAATCCGCAGCCCCAGGCGCATCAGCTGTGGCTCGGGCTGTAGCTGTAGCCGAGGCCGCGATGGGTCTGGATAGGCTCGGCATCCGCCGCCACGCTGCGCAGTTTGCCACGCAGACTTTTGATATGGCTGTCGATATTGCGCTCGTAGCCGGCATCCGCCGCCACGCCCACCGCATCCAGCAACTGCTCGCGACTGAACACCCGCTCGGGTTGCTCGAGCAGGCTTTGCAGCAGGCGGAATTCGTGGCGCGTGAGGCTCAGGGCTTGGCCGCGATAGCTGATTTGCATGCGTTCCAGGTCGACCTGGAACAACGCAGGCGCCGTGGCTGGCCCCACGCGCTTGAGGATCGCCCGCACCCGCGCCGCCACCTCGCGTGGGCTGAACGGCTTGACCACGTAATCGTCCGCGCCGATTTCCAGTCCCACTACGCGGTCGATCTCCCCATCCCGCGCGCTGAGGAACATCACCGGCACTTCACTGAAACGGCGCAGTTGCTTGCAGGTTTCAAAGCCGCTGATATCCGGCAGGCCGATATCCAGGATGATCAGGTCGGCCGGGGTCTGGCGCTGATGGGTCAGTGCCTCCTGGCCGAGGCTCAGCCAAGTGGTGGCAAAGCCCTCGCCTTGCAGGGCGAAAATCAGCGTGTCGGCTATCGCCGCTTCATCTTCGACAATCAGGATATGCGGCATGGTGGTCCGTCAGCAGTCCGGTTTGTCCGCAGTGTAACGGCGGGCCGGGTTCACCGCAGCGCCAAATTCACGCAGGGCCTTGGCGCCGATCAGCAACGGGTAGTTGAAACTGCTGCGGTCGGTGAGGTTGACCTCGACCGTGCGCTTGACGTCGCCCAGGCACATTTCCAGGTCGATCACCGGGCGCTTGGCCACAGTGGCTTCGTCCTTGTCGTCGTCTTCGTCGGCGCGGCTTTTGATCTTGCTGATGCGCGACACTTTGTGTTCATAGACCTTGTTGGTGGCGTCTTTGCCGCCGAGGCGGAAGCGCACCCAGTCGTCGCCGTCGCGGGTGAAGGTCTCGATGTCACGGGCCGACAGCGAGGCGGTCAGCGCGCCGGTGTCCATCTTGGCCTTGAAGGTTTCGCCGATCTCCGGCAACTGGATATATTCGTAGCGACCGTAGAGGGTCGGTTCGGCGGCCATGACCGGCAGCGCCGCCAGGGCGAGGGAGGCAAGGAGCAGTTTCACGAAGCGATTTCCTCGGAAAGAAGTAGGCGGATTCTAGACCGCAAAAGCCATCGTTAGTTAGTTCTCAACCCTAGCAGGCACATTGTGAAACATTCGTCTGGCGATTTGCGATTTGGCCTCTGGACGCCGCTCTCTTATGATGACCTGCCCACAAGATTCCAAGAGTTACTTATGCGCCGCCTGCTCACCGGCTGTTTCGTTTCACTGCTGCTGTTGCTCAACACGCTGGTTCTGATCGGACCGCTGATGGTGTTTGCCCTGCTCAAGCTGGTGGCCCCCGGTCGCTATCGGGACTACGCCTCCGGGGCGGTGATGTGGATCGCCGAGACCTGGGCCGAGATCGACAAGCTGATCTTTTCGCTGTGCATCCCGACCCAATGGGACATCCGTGGCGGCGGCGACCTGCGCAGCGACACCAGCTACCTGGTGATCAGCAACCACCAATCCTGGGTGGATATCCCGGCGCTGATCCAGGCCCTCAACCGCCGCACGCCGTTCTTCAAGTTTTTCCTGAAAAAAGAGCTGATCTGGGTGCCGTTCCTGGGCCTCGCCTGGTGGGCGCTGGATTACCCGTTCATGAAGCGCTACACCAAGGCGTTCCTGGCCAAGCACCCCGAGCTGGCGGGGCAGGACCTGAAAATCACCAAAGAGGCCTGCGAGCTGTTCAAGCGTCAGCCGGTCACGGTGGTCAATTACCTGGAAGGCACGCGGTTCACCGAAGGTAAACGGGCGCAGCAGGCGTCACCGTTCGCGCGGTTGCTTAAGCCCAAGGCCGGTGGCGTGGCGTTTGTGCTGGCGGCGATGGGTGAGCAGTTGGACGCGGTGCTCGACGTGACGGTCGTCTATCCGCAACAGAAGATCCCGGGGTTCTGGGATTTGATCAGCGGCACGGTGCCTAAAGTGATCATTGATATCCAGACCCGCGAGCTGGACCCGGCGTTGTGGCAAGGGGATTACGAGAACGATCCGGTGTTTCGCCAGACCTTCCAGAACTGGGTCAACCAGCTCTGGACCGAGAAGGATGCGCGCATCGAACAGCTGCGCGCGGAACCTAGTTAGCCGCCGGTGCCCCAGGCCTGGGCCAGTTTGCCCAGCACCGAGCTGTTGGCGCCCTGGCCGCCCAGGTATTGCAGGATCACCGGGGCAAACTGGCTGACCATGCCACTGTCCATGCCCAAGGCGCTGAACGCGGTGTTCAGGTCGTTAGTGTTTTTGACGTTGCCCAGCAGGCCGTCCAGGCCAGACGTCTTGCTGCCGCCGCTCTGGCCGAGCATCCCGCTCAAGGCCCCGAGGCTGCCCAGGGAATTGCTCCCCGAGAGTTGATCCAGGCCGGGCACGCTTTTGCCCAGTTGCGAATAATCGGTGCCGCTCAGTTTGTTCTTGGCCAGGCCGAGCATGGCGCCCGTACCGCCGACCGCTTGTTCAGGGGTGATGTTGAGTTGCGAGGTCAATGCGCTCAGCAGGCCGGCCGTCTCGGACGACGGTGCGGCGGCAGCGGCTTTGTTGTTGCCACCCTGCATGCCGGAAATGGCATTGGCCGCATCGCCAAGGCTGAAGCCTGCGGCGAACACCGGGCCGGCCGCCAGGGCCATCAGGCAGGAAAGGGCGAAACCGCGTGAAATCTTCATCGAAACAACCTCTGGGGTGTAGGGGTAAAAGCAGGCGTTTGACTGGCTGCTCGGAGGGATTGTTCCCACCTGCCACTGCGTTCGGAAAACACTGCGTCCAAATGACCGCCTCGTGCGTATATCCAGCATGCGCCGCTCGGAGTTGGATGGAATGAACGCACAAGCTGAACTACCCTCTGCCTACCGTGCGCAGTCCCGTCGCCCTCGTTCGAGTGCTTGGAGAGGCCCTATTTCGATCCACGATGCTGACCCCTTGCGGCCGTTGCTGGCCCAATGTGCGCTGGGCAATCGCCAGGCGTTCGAGACCCTTTATCGCAGCGTTTCGCCGAAGTTGCACGGTGTTGCCTTTCGATTCATGGGCCGCTCGGACTTGGCCGAAGAGGTGTTGCAGGAAGCCTTCGTGCGTATCTGGTACAACGCCTCGCGCTACGAGGCCCACCTGGCGGCGCCGATGACCTGGATGGTGAACATCACCCGCAACCTGGCCATCGACCAACTGCGCAAACACCGCGAACAGCCCTTGGCAGACGGTCAGCAGGAAGCCTTGCTCGATGACGGCCCCAGCGCCGACGAACAGCTCGACAGTGAACGCGAGGCCCGCGCACTGAACCGCTGCCTGGACAGCCTCGACGGCATGCAGCGCCAATCGATCAGCGTGGCTTACTTCCAAGGCCTGTCGTGCTCGGAGTTGGCCGAGCATTTGGCGGCGCCGCTGGGTTCGGTCAAATCCTGGATTCGCCGCGGCATGGAACGCCTGCGCAGGTGCCTTGAATCATGAACTACCAGACCACCGCCCTGCGCCGCGCCCTGGCCGCCGACTACGCCATCGGCCTGATGCCCGCTACCGCCCGTCGGCGCTTTGATGCCCTGCTGCTGGACGATCCCGCACTGCGCGTGGAGCTCGGCCATTGGCAAACAGCCCTGGCCAGCCTGACCGGCGCCCTGCCCGAGCGCCCGGTGCCCGAGCGTGTGTGGCAAGGCATCCAGGCGCGGATTGAGCCGCAAGTGCTGCATCTGCCGGCCAAGAAACCGTTCTGGAAGCAGTTTCGCGTTCTGGCCGCCGCCTGCGCGGTGGTCGTCGCGATATTCGTGGGCGTGCTGTACCAGCGCAATTACGGCGTGGAATACAACGCCACACTGGTCGCCGCCAACCAGCAACCGGCGTTGCAGGTCAAGGCGTTTGCCGATCACTTGCAAATCGAGCCCTTGACCCTGGCGGCAGTGGAAGCAGCACGTGACCTTGAGTTGTGGGCCATCCCAGCCGGCGGCAAGCCGATTTCCCTGGGCGTGGTTCCATCTGCCGGCAAGGGCCGAATTCAGCTGAGCGAAGCGCAGCGAGCCTTGCTCACCGCGCCACTCACCCTCGCGGTGACCCTGGAGCCGCGCGGCGGTTCGCCCTCCGGCCAACCGACCGGACCGGTGCTGTATAAGGGCGAATTGGCATCACTTTGAGCGACGATGGGCGCAGGAACCCATCGCGTAAACCAGAGTCCATGACAGGACTTCAAGCCTTGTCAGGAATAGCCCCATGAGCGCGACACGCCCCAAAGTGATTGAGCCCAAGCCCCCTTTCTGGAGCCGCCCTCGAGTGTTTGCTGGCGTCTGCGTCGCCGTTGTCGCCGGCCTCGCAGGCGCGTTCTACACTCAGGACAACGTCAAATCCGCCGCCACCCTGGTGACCACCACCCAGCAGCCGGCCGCGCAAATCATGGCGCACAAGGATTACCTCGAAGTGGAGCCTATCGCCACGGCGGCCCCGGCACCGGACCAGAGCCTGGAACTGTGGGCCATGCCCGAAGGTGGCAAACCGGTGTCCCTGGGGCTGTTGCCGGAGGATGGCAAAGGCATCATCGGCCTCAACCCGCGCCAGCAGGAAAGCATCAGTAAGCCGGTGGAGTTGCTGGTGAGTTCGGAGACCAAGGGCGGCTCGTTGAGCAAGCAGCCGACCGGGCCGACGGTGTATCAGGGCGCGCTGGCCTATCGCTGAGACCCCAAAACCATGTGGGAGGGGTTTGCCCCCTCCCACATTTGGATCGCTGTGTGCCTGGGATTTACGCCGCGCTGAACAGCTTATGCGGGTCGATCACAAACTTCTTCGGCACGCCCGCATCGAACTCGCCATACCCACGCGGCGCGTCATCCAGGCTGATCACCTCGACGCCGACGATATCGGCAATGTGAATGCGGTCCCACATGATCGCCTGCATCAGCTGGCGGTTGTACTTCATGACCGGGGTTTGCCCGGTGTGGAAGCTGTGGGATTTAGCCCAGCCCAACCCGAAGCGAATGCTCAGGCTGCCCATTTTCGCGGCCGCGTCGACGGCGCCTGGGTCTTCGGTGACGTACAGGCCGGGGATACCGATCTTGCCCGCCACGCGTACCACGCCCATCAGCGAGTTGAGCACGGTGGCGGGGGCCTCCGCCTTGGCGCCGTCGTGCCCGTGGCCACGGGCTTCGAAGCCCACGCAGTCAACCGCGCAGTCCACTTCCGGCTCGCCCAAGAGCGCGGCGATCTGTTCGTGCAGCGGGGTGTCGGTGGACAGGTCGACCACTTCAAAACCCTGGGCCTTGGCGTGCGCCAGGCGGATCGAATTGACGTCGCCGATGATCACCACCGCCGCGCCCAGCAGGCGAGCGGAAGCGGCAGCGGCCAGGCCGACCGGGCCGGCACCGGCGATGTACACGGTGCTGCCAGGGCCGACACCGGCCGTGACGGCGCCGTGGTAACCGGTCGGCAGGATGTCGGAGAGGCAGGTCAGGTCGCGGATTTTCTCCATGGCCTTGTCGCGGTCCGGCAGTTTCAGCAGGTTGAAGTCGGCGTACGGCACCAGCACGTATTCGGCCTGGCCGCCGGTCCAGTCACCCATGTCGACATAGCCGTAGGCACCACCGGCACGGGCCGGGTTGACGGTCAGGCACACGCCGGTGTGTTGCTCTTTGCACGAGCGGCAGCGGCCGCAGGCGACGTTGAATGGCACCGAGACCAGGTCGCCGATTTTCAGGTTTTCGACGTCGCTGCCCTTCTCGATCACTTCACCGGTGATCTCATGACCGAGCACCAGGCCGGTCTGGGCGGTGGTGCGGCCGCGCACCATGTGTTGGTCGGAGCCGCAGATGTTGGTGGAGACCACGCGCAGGATGACACCGTGCTCAATCTTCCTGCCGCGGGGGTCCTGCATTTTGGGATAGTCGATTTTCTGTACTTCGACCTTGCCGCTGCCGAGATACACGACACCACGATTACCAGACATGCTTTCACCTCGCTGTTGTTTTTATGGAACCGCGTTGCCCTTGGTAGGCAGCGCGTAAAGTGCTCGGGTACAGATGCTGTTTCATGTGTTGTTGCTGATGGCCTCTTCGCAGGCAAGCCAGCTCCCACATTTGATTGGGTTCACACATTCAAAATGTGGGAGCTGGCTTGCCTGCGATAGCGATCTAAAGAACGACCGTGCGATTGGCGTTGAGAAACACCCGCCGCTCAATGTGATACCCCACCGCCCGGGCCAATGTCAGCCCTTCGATATCGCGCCCCTTGGCAATCAAGTCCTCGGGATAGTGGCTGTGATCCACCACCTCCACGCCCTGGGCGATGATCGGGCCTTCATCCAAATCGTTGTTGATGTAATGCGCCGTGGCGCCGACCAATTTCACGCCTTTGTTGTACGCCTGGTGGTAGGGCTTGGCGCCCTTGAATCCCGGCAGCAACGAGTGGTGAATGTTGATCGCCTTGCCATCCAGCTTGCGGCACAGCTCCGGCGACAGCACTTGCATGTAACGCGCAAGGATCACCAGTTCAGCACCTGTATCTTCCACCACCTGCCACACCTGCCGCTCCTGGGACGGTTTGTCGTTGGGGTCGAGGGGGAAATGGTAGTAGGGAATCTGGTGCCAGTCGGCCAAAGGTTTGAGATCGGGGTGGTTTGAGACCACCGCGACCACGTCCATGGAGAGCTGGCCGATGCGCTGGCGGTACAACAGGTCGTTCAGGCAGTGGTCGGCCTTTGAGACCATGATCACCACTTTTGGCCGGTAGTTCGGCGCCGTCAGCTCGAAGATCATGCCAAAGGCTTCGCCGCGGGTGGCCAGGCCATCACGGAAACCCTGCTCGTCGAAGCCGTCGGGTTGCCGGAATTCCACGCGGATAAAAAATCGGCCGGAAAGGCGGTCATCGAACGAATGGTGCTCGGTGACGTAGCAACCCTGCTCGAACAGGTAGCGGGTGACCGCGTCCACCGTGCCGAGCACGCTGGGGCAGTCGGCGGTCAAAATCCATGTATCGGGTGCGCGGCTCATGGGTCATTCCTCAGGCTTGGACGCTCAGGCCGAATTCAGCCGAGGCATCCTGCAGCCACAACCACCAGTAATCCGAGAAGCTGCGACGAATCACCAGCTCCCAGGTGTCTTCAGCCGTATGACGGATCACCAGTTGCGACTTGGCGAACACCGTGCCCACCGCCTTGCCCACCGGGAAGTTGTCGGGGTGCACGTCGTAGCTGGTGGACTTCATCAGCACGTCGCGCACGTTCGGGCCGCTGAGTTCGAGGATCTGCTGGCCGCCGCTGACGTTGACGATCTGGATGTGCAGCTCGCCCAGCGCGGCACGCAGGTTTTGTTCGGCGGCGAATTCTTCACCGCTTGGCACCACCAGCAGCCACTCATCCGGGCCGAGCCATTGCAGGCTGGTTTCGCCTTTGATGATGACCTGCAGGGCGCCGGGCAACTCGATGCCGAGGGCTTTGTGCACGCCGGCGGCGAAGGCGGCGTCATGGCCGTCACCGCGGAGGGTCAGGTGGCCGAGGAGTTTCTTTTCACGCACGGTGACGCCGGCGTTCTTGCGTCCCTTGCCCACCAGGCTGGCGAGGTCGGCATGGTGCAGCGACGACTCGGCCTTGGCGCCGGTGGTGGGGCGTTGTTGGTAAACATTGGCTGCTGTCATAAAGCACCTTTCCTGAATTCTGTTGTGAGGCTGATGGCCTCATCGGGAGCAAGCCCCCTCCCACACTTGGAATGCATTCCCCTGTGGGAGCTGGCTTGCCTGCGATGCAGGCGACTCGGTCTATCAGATGTTCTGCCGCTCACCTTTCGGGTCAAAGAACACCGAGGACACGATCTCCGCCTCGATCACGCTGCCATCCGCTTGCGGCGAAAACACCCGCTCGCCGATACGCTTCAAGCCGCCCTTCACCACCGCCATCGCAAACGAGTAGCCGAGGGAGTTGTGCGCATAGCTTGAGGTGACGTGGCCGACCATCTTCATCGGAATGGTCTGCTTCGGATCGAACACCAGCTGCGCGCCTTCCGGCAGCCACACATTCGGATCAATCGGCTTGAGCCCCACCAGCTGCTTGCGCTCTTCACGCACGCAGTCTTCACGGTTCATCCCGCGCCAGCCGATCCACGAGAACGGTTTGGTGCGGCCGACGCACCAGCCCATGTTCAGGTCGTCCGGGGTCATCGAGCCGTCAGTGTCCTGGCCAACGATGATGAAGCCCTTCTCGGCCCGCAGTACATGCATGGTTTCGGTGCCGTACGGGGTCAGGTTGTACTTCTTGCCGGCTTCGACGATCTGTTCGAGCACGCCCATCGCGTAGTCGGCCTGCACGTTCACTTCGTACGACAGCTCGCCGGTAAACGAGATACGGAACACCCGTGCCGGTACGCCGCCAACCAAGCCTTCTTTCCAGGTCATGAACGGGAAGCCGTCCTTGTCCAGGTCGATGTCGGTCACTTCCGCCAGCAGCTTGCGGCTGTTGGGGCCGGACAGGGTCATGGTCGCCCAGTGGTCGGTGACCGAGGTGAAGTACACCTTGAGGTCCGGCCATTCGGTCTGTTGGTAGATTTCCAGCCACTGCAACACGCGGGCGGCGCCGCCGGTGGTGGTGGTCATCAGGAAGTGGTTGTCGGCGAGGCAGGCGGTGACGCCGTCGTCGAAGACCATGCCGTCTTCCTTGCACATCAAGCCGTAGCGCGCCTTGCCCACGTCGAGTTTGGTCCAGGCGTTGCTGTAGATGCGGTTGAGGAACTCGCGGGCATCCGGGCCCTGGATGTCGATCTTGCCGAGGGTCGACGCATCCAACAGGCCGACGCTGTCGCGCACCGCCAGGCATTCGCGTTTGACGGCGGCATGCAGGTCTTCACCGTTGCGCGGGAAGTACCACGGGCGCTTCCACTGGCCAACGTCTTCAAACTCGGCGCCGTTTTTCACGTGCCAGGCTTGCAGGGCGGTGTAGCGCACCGGTTCGAAGATGTGCCCACAGTGACGGCCCGCTATCGCGCCGAACGTTACCGGCGTGTAGTTGGGACGGAACATGGTGGTGCCCATCTGCGGGATGGTCACGTTCAGCGAACGGGCCGCGATGGCCAGGCCGTTGACGTTACCCAGCTTGCCCTGGTCGGTGCCGAAGCCCAGCGCGGTGTAGCGTTTGACGTGCTCGACCGACTCGAAACCTTCGCGGGTCGCGAGTTCGATGGCGGCCGCGGTGACGTCGTTTTGCAGGTCGACAAATTGCTTCGGCGCCCGTGCGGTGGCTTTCTCGTGCGGCACCTGGAACAGCGCCAGGGTCGGCTCTTCGAGACGGCTCAGGGCTTTTGGCAGCGTGCCTTCGACCGGCGCAAAACCGGCTTCGCTGGCGGCGCGCACGCCGCCCTCAAAACCATCCGCCAGGGAATCGCCAAGGCCGTAGACGCCATTGATGCCGCCGACGCACACGCGTTTCTGCGGTGCTTCGCCCGGTACAAAACCGAGGATGTCTTCACGCCAGGTCGGTTTGCCGCCCAAGTGCGAAGCCAGGTGGACCACCGGGCTGTAGCCGCCGGACGTGGCCACCAGGTCGCAGTCCAGCCATTCGCCGGGGCTGGTGACTTTGTGGGCTTTAACGTCAATGGCTGCGACGCGAGCAGCGGTCACGTGTTTGCTGCCGCGTGCTTCGATCACGGCGCTGCCGGTGAGGATGCGAATGCCTTTGGCGCGCGCTTCTTCAACCAGTGCGCCACGTGGGTTGTGGCGTGCATCAGCCACGGCGACCACTTGCAGGCCGGCGTCGAACCAGTCCAGCGCCACGCGGTAGGCGTGATCGTTGTTGGTCGACAGCAGCAGTTTCTTGCCCGGCGCCACGCCGTAGCGGCGCACGTACGTCGAGACTGCGCCGGCGAGCATGTTGCCCGGCACGTCGTTGTTGCCGTACACCAGCGGGCGCTCGCAGGCACCGGTCGCCAGCACCACACGCTTGGCGCGTACACGGTGGATACGCTGACGCACCACGCCAACCGGCGCACGGTCGCCGAGGTGATCGGTGAGGCGCTCGTGGATGGTCAGGAAGTTATGGTCGTGGTAGCCGTTGACGGTGGCGCGGGGCAGCAGCACCACGTCCGGCAGGGCTTTGAGCTCGGCGATCACGCTGGCGACCCATTCGGTGGCCGGCTTGCCGTCGAGGCTTTCGCGGGAATCGAGCAGCGAACCGCCGAATTCTTCCTGCTCGTCGGCGATGATCACCCGAGCGCCACTGCGTGCAGCCGCCAGTGCAGCCGCCAAGCCGGCAGGGCCTGCGCCCACCACCAGCACGTCGCAATGGCGGTTGAAGTTGTCGTAGGTGTCCGGGTCGTTCTCGGTCGGCGAACGGCCAAGGCCTGCGGCCTTGCGGATGTACTTCTCGTACGTCATCCAGAACGATTGCGGGTACATGAAGGTTTTGTAGTAGAAACCCGGCGGCATCAGCTTGCCGCCGACCTTGCCGAGAATGCCCATCATGTCGTTGTTGACGCTCGGCCAGCCGTTGGTGCTGGTGGCGACCAAACCCTGGTACAGCGCCTGTTGCGTGGCGCGCACGTTGGGAATCTGGGTGGCTTCGGTGGCGCCGATCTGCAGCACCGCGTTCGGCTCTTCGGCGCCGGCAGCAAAGATGCCGCGTGGGCGCGAATACTTGAAGCTGCGGCCGATGATGTCGACGCCGTTGGCTAGCAGTGCTGCGGCCAGGGTGTCGCCTTCAAAGCCTTTGTAGCTCTGGCCGTTGAAGGTAAACGTCAGGACCTTGTTACGGTCGATGCGGCCACCGTTGGACAGGCGATTGATCTGGCTCATACCTTCTCTCCAGAAGCCTTGGCGGTGAATTGCGGCTTGGTGCCTATCTTGTAGGTTTCAAGAATTTCGTAGGTCACGGTGTCGCGCGTGGCGTTGAAGTACTGGCGGCAACCGGCGGCGTGAATCCACAGCTCGTGGTGCAGGCCGCGCGGGTTGTCGCGGAAGAACATGTAGTCGCCCCACTCTTCATCGGTGCAGGCATTCGGGTCCAGCGGGCGCGGGACGTGCGCTTGGCCGGACGCGTGGAATTCCTCTTCGGAGCGCAGTTCGCCACAGTGAGGACAGAAGATATGCAACATAGGGAATTTCTCCTGTTAGTGGGCGACGGCCGCGGCGCCGTGTTCGTCGATCAACGCACCGTTGTGGAAACGGTCGATGGAGAAAGGCGCGGCCAATGGGTGCATTTCACCCTTGGCGAGGCTCGCGGCAAACACGTTGCCTGAGCCCGGCGTGGCCTTGAAGCCACCGGTGCCCCAACCGCAGTTGAAGAACATGTTCGGCACTGGCGTCTTGGAGATGATCGGGCACGCATCCGGCGTGGTGTCGACGATGCCGCCCCACTGGCGGTTCATGCGTACGCGCGACAGCACGGGGAACATCTCGACGATGGCCTGGATGGTGTGTTCGATCACCGGGTACGAGCCGCGCTGGCCGTAGCCGTTGTAGCCGTCGATACCGGCGCCGATCACCAGGTCGCCCTTGTCGGACTGGCTGATGTAACCGTGCACGGCGTTGGACATGATCACGCTGTCGATAATCGGCTTGATCGGCTCGGACACGAGCGCTTGCAGCGGGTGGGATTCGATCGGCAGGCGGAAGCCGGCCAGCGAAGCCATATGGCCGGAGTTACCCGCTGTGACCACACCGACGCGCTTGGCGCCGATGAAGCCCTTGTTGGTTTCCACGCCGATGCACACGCCGTTTTCCTTGCGGAAGCCGATCACTTCGGTCTGCTGGATCAGGTCCACACCGAGTGCGTCCGCCGCGCGGGCAAAGCCCCAGGCCACGGCATCGTGACGAGCCACGCCGCCGCGCCGTTGCACGGTGGCGCCGAGCACCGGGTAGCGGGTGTTTTTCGAGCAGTCGAGGTACGGGATCTCGTCGGCAACCTGTTTGGCGTTGAGCAGTTCGCCGTCGACGCCATTGAGGCGGTTGGCGCTGACGCGACGCTCGGAATCACGAATGTCCTGCAGGGTGTGGCACAGGTTGTAGACGCCGCGCTGGGAGAACATCACGTTGTAGTTCAGGTCCTGGGACAAACCTTCCCAGAGCTTCATCGCGTGTTCGTACAGGTGCGCCGACTCGTCCCAGAGGTAGTTGGAACGCACGATGGTGGTGTTGCGCGCGGTGTTACCGCCGCCCAGCCAGCCTTTCTCGACCACGGCCACGTTGGTGATGCCGTGCTCTTTCGCCAGGTAGTAAGCCGTCGCCAGACCATGCCCGCCGCCGCCGACGATGACCACGTCGTAGACCTTTTTAGGGGTCGGCGTGCGCCACATCTTCTGCCAATTTTCGTGGTGGCTGAGGGAGTGCTTGAAGAGGCCGAAGCCCGAGTAGCGTTGCATAGTCATTACTCCAAAACCGCGCTCAGCGATAAACCGGGAAATCAGCGCACAGGGCAGACACGTGCTTGGCCACGTTGGCCTCGACGTCGGCGTCGCCGAGGTTGTCGAGGATGTCGCAGATCCAGCCGGCCAATTCGATGCACTGCGGCACTTTGAAACCGCGCGTGGTCACCGCCGGGGTGCCGATGCGCAGGCCCGAGGTCACGAACGGTGACTGCGGGTCATTCGGCACGGCGTTTTTGTTGACGGTGATGTGGGCGCGACCGAGGGCGGCGTCCGCGTCTTTGCCGGTGAGGCCCTGGCGGATCAGGCTGACCAGGAACAGGTGGTTGTCGGTGCCGCCGGAGACCACGTCATAACCACGCTTGATGAACACGTCGGCCATGGCCTGGGCGTTGTCGATCACTTGTTGCTGATAAACCTTGAAGCCGGGCTCCGCCGCTTCCTTGAAGCACACCGCCTTGCCGGCGATCACGTGCATCAGCGGGCCGCCCTGGGCGCCGGGGAACACCGCGGAATTGAGTTTTTTCTCAATCTCTTCGTTGGCCTTGGCCAGGATCAAACCGCCACGCGGGCCGCGCAGGGTCTTGTGGGTGGTGGTGGTGACCACGTCGGCGTACGGCAGCGGGTTCGGGTACAGGCCGGCGGCGACCAGGCCGGCGACGTGGGCCATGTCGACGAACAGCAGTGCGCCAACCTTGTCGGCAATCGCGCGAAAGCGTGGGAAATCCAGGGTCTTGGAGTAGGCGGAGAAACCCGCGACGACCATTTTCGGCTTGTGCTCGACGGCCAGGCGTTCGACTTCGTCGTAGTCGATCAGGCCGGTGTCGGTGTTGATGCCGTACTGCACCGCGTTGTACAGCTTGCCCGAGGACGACACTTTGGCGCCGTGGGTCAGGTGGCCGCCGTGAGCCAGGCTCATGCCGAGGATGGTGTCGCCGGCATTGATCAGCGCCAGGTACACCGCACTGTTGGCGGACGAACCGGAATGCGGCTGCACGTTGGCGTAATCGGCGCCGAACAGCTGCTTGGCGCGCTCGATGGCCAGGGCTTCAACCTTGTCCACATGCTCGCAGCCGCCGTAGTAGCGCTTGCCCGGGTAGCCTTCGGCGTATTTGTTGGTGAGGCCGCTGCCCTGAGCTTCCATCACGCGTTTGCTGGTGTAGTTCTCCGACGCGATCAGCTCGATATGATCTTCCTGACGCTGCTCTTCGGCATTCATCGCCGCCAGCAGTGCGTCGTCATATCCCTGGATCTGGTCTTTTTTGCTGAACATCGCGTCTCTCCCAGCCTTTCGTATTGTTGAGGCCCGTGCAGGGCCCTTTGATGCGATGGTAGGGCTGGCGCAGACAGGTCAAATGCCTACGGACGCCACGCAAAGGTGCGTTTACGACATAGCGTGAACAACACCGAAACAAATGTGGGAATGGGCTTGTGTGGGAGCTGGCTTGCCTGCGATGCAGGCGACTCGGTGTGTCAGTTGGATCGAGTTGATTCCATCGCAGGCAAGCCAGCTCCCACACAAGCCAGCTCCCACAGGGGTTAGGCGATGATCTGGCGCACGAGTAGCAGCAGCAGAAAATGCAGAGGATAGAGCGCATACGCCCAGCGGCGCATGGCTGGCGGCGAGACGTTTTTGGCATGTCGCAACAAGACCAATCCGGCCAATGGCGCAATCAGGCAGGCGGCCAACCCGGTCAGCGCCACAATCGAGCCGCTGTTGAGCAAAATCTGCCACTGATTAGCTGCCACGCAGACCAACCCCGGCAACACGCTGAAATACCATGGCCGACTGAACACCAGCAGCATTGCCAGCGGCAGCAATACACCGAAAAACCCGAACATCAGCTGAGTGGAAAACACCGCGCCAAGCATGAGCGCGATTAACGCCAATCCTCGATCAAAAATCGCCTTTTGCTGCCATCCTCTGGCAACGAGCAGGCCCAGCGCCAGAGTCGGCAGCACGTTCAATGTGTCGGCATCGTCGATAAACAGCCGATACGGCACTTCGCTGATCACACTGAACAGCGCCAGCCAGCCGAGGTAACGCCACTGGCCGCTCACGGGGGCGTTTCTGACCCGATGCAGGTTGGCCGCAATCGCCAGGCAGAACCACGGGAATGCCAGGCGCCCCGGCACATACAGGCCATCGAGGCTCAGGCCGACATAGCGCAGGTGGTCCAGCACCATGCTCAGCAGCGCCAGCCACTTGAGCAAATCCAAAGCGCCATCGCGGACGCGTCCGACAGGAATCGTTTCAGTACCGTGCATAATTCCCCAGTGACTTTGCATTTACAGTGCGTGCGCCCTCCTTACAATCTTGGGTACAGTGCGCACCAACATCGACCACAGGAATGGGCCATGACCGACAAGAGCCAACAATTCGCCAGTGACAACTATTCCGGCATCTGCCCGGAAGCCTGGGCCGCCATGGAACAAGCCAACCAGGGCCACCAGCGCGCCTACGGCGATGATGAATGGACCCACCGCGCCGCCGACGGTTTCCGCAACTTGTTCGAAACCGACTGCGAAGTGTTCTTCGCCTTCAACGGCACGGCAGCCAACTCCCTGGCGCTGTCCTCCCTGTGCCAGAGCTACCATAGCGTGATTTGTTCGGAAACCGCCCACGTCGAAACCGACGAATGCGGCGCGCCGGAATTTTTCTCCAATGGCTCGAAGCTGCTCACCGCACGCACCGAAAACGGCAAGCTGACCCCGGAATCGATCCGCGAAATAGCCCTCAAGCGCCAGGATATCCACTACCCCAAGCCGCGCGTGGTCACCCTGACCCAGGCCACCGAAGTCGGCAGCGTGTACACCCCGGAAGAAATCCGCGCCATCAGCGCCACCTGCAAGGAGCTGGGCCTGAACCTGCACATGGACGGCGCGCGCTTCTCCAACGCCTGCGCGTTCCTCGGCTGCTCGCCGGCCGACCTGACCTGGAAAGCCGGGGTCGACGTGCTGTGCTTTGGCGGCACCAAGAACGGCATGGCGGTGGGCGAAGCAATCCTGTTCTTCAACCACAAACTGGCTGAAGACTTCGATTACCGCTGCAAACAGGCCGGCCAACTGGCGTCGAAGATGCGCTTCCTGTCCGCCCCCTGGGTCGGCTTGCTGGAAAACGACGCGTGGCTCAAACACGCCCGCCACGCCAACCGCTGCGCGCAATTGCTGAGCAGCCTGGTGGCCGACATTCCAGGTGTGGAATTGATGTTCCCGGTGCAGGCCAACGGCGTGTTCCTGCAGCTCTCGGAAGCGGCCATCGAAGCGCTGACGGCCAAGGGCTGGCGCTTCTACACCTTCATCGGCAAAGGCGGCGCGCGGTTCATGTGTGCGTGGGACACCGAGGAAGAGCGTGTGCGGGAATTGGCGGCAGACATCCGCGAAGTCATGGGCGCCTGATTTTCAGGCTGCTTCGCAGCCAATCGCGGGCAAGCCCGCTCCCACATTTTGATGTGTAAATACATTCAAATGTGGGAGCTGGCTTGCCTGCGATGCGGCCCACTCGGTCTATCAGAACTCGATACGCACATCACCCTTCGGCACACTGCAGCACGACAGGATGTAGCCTTCGGCCTCGTCTTCCTCGGTAATCCCGCCGTTGTGCTCCATCTCGACCTCCCCGCCCAGCTTCATCACCTTGCACGTGCCGCAGATGCCCATGCCGCAGGCTTTCGGGATCAGCAGGCCAAGCTTGGCCGCCGCCGCATGCACGGTTTCGCCCGGCGCCACGCGAATACTCTTGCCCGAGGCGATAAATTCCACCTGATGCAGATCCGCCAGGTCGATTTCCGGCGCGTCGGCCGCTTGCTCTGCCTGCTCAACCGCATCGGCACGCGCTTCCGGTGGCGTGGCGCCGAAAGATTCCTCGTGATAACGCGTCATGTCGAACCCGGCCGCTTCCAGCAGGCGCTTCACCGCGTTCATGTATGGCGTAGGGCCGCAGCAGAACACTTCGCGCTCGAGGAAGTCCGGCACCATCAGTTCGAGCATCTTGTGGTTCAGGTAGCCGCGATAACCGGCCCAGGGCTCGCCCAGGCCGTGTTTTTCACAGATCAGGTGCAGGCTGAAGTTGTCGATCCGCGAGGCCATGTGCTCCAGCTCGCGGTGGTAGATGATGTCTTTGGGCGAGCGCGCGCTGTGGATAAACGTCATGTCGACGTTGGCGTTGGTGTCGTAATACCAGCGCGCCATGGACATCACCGGCGTAATGCCGACGCCGCCGCTGAGGTACAGCACTTTCGGGTTGCTGAAGTCGATGGCATTGAACAGCCCGACCGGCCCGTGCACCGCCAGCTCCTGGCCTTCGTGCAGGGTGTCGTGCAGCCAGTTGGAGACCTTGCCGCCCGGCACGCGCTTGATGGTCACCGAGAAGCTGTAAGGCACCGACGGTGAGCTGGAAATCGTGTAGGAGCGCATGATCGGCTGGCCTTCGATTTCCAGCTCCAGGGTGACGAACTGCCCCGGCTTGAAAAAGAACAGGATCGGCTGGTCGGCCATAAAGCAGAAGGTGCGCACGTCCCAGGTTTCCTGGATGACTTTGACGCAACGGACGATGTGCCGACCATTGGCCCAGGTCTGGGTAGTTACCGGGTTCAGGAAGCTGTTGGACATGCTGATTCTCCACCGCCGATGTTCGGCCTTATGGTGGCGATTCTGCGTAACGCGAGAACCACCCATTTACCTATCTGCGACATTCACATACTTATCGCGACCAGCCCCCATACCACGGGGGTTGCGCGTCGGGATCAGAGTGGGCCATGTCGTTAATGGACAAGGTTCTGCTGTTCTGCGGCCCCACACTCGCTCCCAACAACGACGCTTTCTTTACGCCTTGCTGCAAACCTGATCAGCCACTTATCGCGGCCACACAGAATGGCCATGAGGACACACACGATGGACGTCACCGCAACCTTAAGCTTGGGCGATCCGCTGGAACCCGCACGCAAGGCCACCGCGCAAATGCTGCAAGAGCGCGAGCGCACCTTTTCGCTGCCGCAGCCGTTCTACTCTGATGAGCGGCTGTTCGATATCGACATGCAGGAGATTTTCCAGAAAGAGTGGTTGATCGCCGGCATGACCTGCGAAATCCCCACCAAGGGCAACTACCTGACCCTGCAAGTGGGCAAGAACCCGATCATCGTGATCCGTGGCGCCGAAGGTGTGGTGCATGCGTTCCACAACGTGTGCCGCCACCGTGGCTCGCGCCTGTGCACCAGCGACAAGGGCAAGGTTGCCAAACTGGTCTGCCACTACCACCAGTGGACCTACGAGCTGGACGGCCGCCTGCTGTTCGCCGGCACCGAGATGGGCGCCGACTTCGACATGAAGCAATACGGCCTCAAACCGGTGAACGTGAAGACCGCCGGTGGCTACATCTTCATCAGCCTGTCGGAAAACCCGCCGGCGATTGATGACTTCCTGTCGACGCTGAACCATTACATGGAACCGTACGACATGGAGAACACCAAGGTGGCGATCCAGACCACCTTGTTCGAAAAGGCCAACTGGAAGCTGGTGCTGGAAAACAACCGCGAGTGCTACCACTGCAACGCGTCGCACCCGGAGCTGTTGAAAACCCTGCTGGAATGGGACGACGTCACCGACCCGCGCGCCGACCAGGCCTTCAAGGACCACGTCGCCGCCTCGGCCGCGGCCTGGGACGCGGAGAAGATCCCCTACGCCCACGCCAGCTTCGGCCTGCGCAACCGCATCGTGCGCATGCCGCTGCTCAAGGGCACCGTGTCGATGACCCTGGACGGCAAGCAGGGCTGCAACAAGCTGATGGGCCGCATCAAGAACCCGGACCTGGGCTCGATGCGCATCCTGCATTTGCCGCACTCGTGGAACCACTGCATGGGCGATCACATCATCGTATTCACCGTGTGGCCGATCAGCGCCCAGGAAACCATGGTCACCACCAAGTGGATCGTGCACAAGGACGCGGTGGAAGGCGTGGACTACGACGTCGAGCGCATGCGCAAGGTGTGGGACGCCACCAACGACCAGGACCGTCGCCTGGCCGAAGAGAACCAGCGCGGCATCAACTCCACCGCGTACCAGCCAGGGCCGTATTCCAAGACTTATGAGTTTGGTGTGGTCAACTTTGTGGATTGGTACAGCGAACGCATGCTGAGCAACCTGGGGGCGGCACCGGCGCCGTACCTCAAGGGCGTGGCCGTACACGAATAACGGCTACACCACAGATCAAAATGTGGGAGCGGGCTTGCTGGCGAATGAAGTGGATCAGCCAGCACATCTGGCAACTGACACACCGCCTTCGCGAGCAAGCCCGCTCCCACTTTTAGATCCCTACATTGTTCAAGAATTGATCAACCCCTTTGCAACCCTTTACCGCCCTGCCCTCCAGCCTTCGCCCAACAACTTATCCACAGAGCCACCCACAGCAATTGTGGGCAAGTGCTTGTTTATCACTAAATAAACTCAAGAAAATCCGTGACTTATTCAAAGTCAGGGGTTTTACCCTCTATTGGTTGTTTTTTGATCAAAAGCCTGCAAGCCACGGTTTTCATAGCCTGCAGAGGAGCGCAAACACCTTATCCACAGAAGCGCCAACAGACTTTGGGGGCAACTTTGGCAGCGCTGTGGAAAACCGTGCGCGGATTAGTAAAACCGAGGGTTTCAGAGGGATATTGAGGGAAAAAGGCAGAATTGATCACTTTTTAAACAAAACTCTACAAGCCTTTATCTACGTGGCTTGTAGCAGGTAGCAAACATCTTATCCACATGCAGGCTCACAGGCATTGTGAGTAAAAAGTGGGAGGGGCAAGCCCCGTCCCACATTTTGTTAGCGTACGACGCCTTCTTCTATGAGCAGCTTGAGAATGGCTTGGGCACCGTCTTCCGGGCTAAGCCCCTTGAGCACCTGCCCTCCGCCGCCGCTGGCCTTGGCCGTCGCGGCCTTCATGCGGTCAGCGCCGCTCTTGGCCTTGATCACCTTGAGGCGCTTGGGCCGAGGCTTGGCCGGTTGCAACAGCGCGCCTGTGAATAACTCATCTTCTTCGATCGCCACCTCATGCGCCGCGAGTTCACCGCGTTGCGCCGGGCCATAGGCGCTTTGCCGTGGCTTGGGCGCGGCGTTATCCACAGTCGCCAGAAACGGCAGGCGCACTTTCAGGCGGCGCCGCTGACCACGGGGCAAGGCTTGCAGCACATGAGCCACGCCGCCGTCGATGGACTCCACGTGCGCCAGCCCGACGATCAGCGGCCAGCCCAGCTGCTCGGCCAGCAGGAATGGCAGCATGCCCGAGCCTTCGCCGGTTTCCGCCTGGCTGCCGGTAAGCACCACGTGGGCACCGGCCTCGCGCAGGTAGTCGCTGAGCACCGGCAAGGCATCGCTGCCCGCCGGCTGTTCCAGCACATGCAACTGCGGCAAGCCCATGCCCAGGTAGCTGCGCAAGGTCGGCTCGTGGATGTCGCCGGCGTGCAGCACCTGCAACTTATCCCCTGCCATTTGCAGGCCCAGTTCGACGGCGCGCGCGTCTTGCTCGGCGCGGCGTGGCCGGCCGGACGTCGGGTGGGCACCGATGGACACCAGGCTGATTACATTCGTGGTCATGGCCATATCCTTAAGCCGCATCGCGCTTGGCGCCGTTGCGGTACAACTCGACCGCATCGATCAAGGCTTGCAGAATCGCGGCGCTTTCGCCGATCACCGACAGGTCGGCACGCTTGATCATGTCGCAGCCCGGGTCGAGGTTGATCGCCACCACCTTGTCGCAGGCGCCGATGCCCTGCAGGTGCTGGATCGCCCCGGAAATGCCCACGGCCACATACACCCGCGCCGTGACCCAGGTGCCGCTGGCGCCGACCTGGCGATCACGCGCCATGTAGCCGTCGTCCACCGCTACCCGCGAGGCGCCTTCGGTGGCGCCCAAGGCAGCGGCGGCCTGGTGGAACAGTGCCCAGTCCTTCACGCCATTGCCGCCGGAGAAAATAAACTCGGCCTCGGCCATTGGGATCGCTGCCGGGTCGACCGCCACCGCGCCCAGATCTTCGATACGCGGCAGGCTGCGCGCCAGGCTTGTGGATAACTCCACCGGCAAGACTTCGTGGCGAGTCTCGCTGACCGGCTCGGCACACTCGGCAGCGGCCAGGATCAGGCGCGGCAGCGGCCGGGCCAAATCTTCCTGGCCCGCACCGGCGCGGCCGATGCACTCCTGACCCTTGATCTGCCAGACTCGCGTGGCCGGGCGTTCCTTGAGGCTCGCGGCAAAACGCCGCCCAAGTTCGCCGCCGCCGCTGCGGCTATCGGGCAGCAACCAGTGGCGCGGGTTGAACTGGTTATCCACAGCCCGCAGGCCCTGGACCCGTTGTTCCGGTGCATAACCTTCGAATTCATGGCCTTCCAGCACCAGCAGGCGATCCACGCCCGCCGTGGCAAACGCACCTTCCTTGTGTTCGCCAAACACCACCGCCAGCACCGCGCCGTCGCTGCCGGCCAACTGGCGCGCCAGCCCCAGTAGGTCGCGGTCGTGGCTGCTCAGGCGGCCGCCAACCATGTCGGGCACCACGTTGATGTAGAACGCAGGCGCCGGTACTTGATGCAGCGGCAACTGCACTTCCACTGCCGCCGAACGTTTGGCCGCGCCGCCCTGCTGGGCACCGCTGCGGTCGATGCGCTTGATGCCGTTGGGGCCGATAAAACCGACGCCATGTACATTTTTGCGGATGACCCCATTGGGCCCCATCCAGCTGTGCTGCACCGGCTGCATCGCCGCATGCAGCGGGTGCAGGCGGTTGCGGGCGATCCATTCGGCCCGTGGGTCGCGGCGGATAATGTCGCTCATCAGTGCACCTCCGCAGGTTCACGTTTGATCGGGGTTTTGACCGGTGCGGCATCTTCAAGCAACGCGTCGGCCACCAGTTCGGCAATGTCTTTGATCAATGGGCGAGGCTCGACCACACCTTCGAGCATCGCGGTGCACTGCGGGCAGCCCACGGCTACCAGCTCGGCGCCGGTTTCGCGGATGTCGTCCATGCGCATGTCCGGGATACGTTGCTTGCCGGGAATGTCGGTGATCGGCGCGCCGCCACCGCCGCCGCAGCAGCGTGAGCGGAAGCCCGAGCGCTGCATCTCCTTGACCTCGATACCCAGCGCGCGCAGCACTTGGCGCGGCGCCTCGTATTCGCCGTTGTAACGGCCCAGGTAGCACGGGTCGTGATAAGTCACGCTGTTGCCCTTGTGCTGGCCCAGGTTCAGCGCGCCCTCGCCGATCAGCTCGGCCATGAAGGTGCTGTGGTGCTGCACCACATAGTCGCCGTTGAAGGCACCGTATTCGTTTTTCAGCACATGGAAACTGTGCGGGTCGCAGGTGACGATGCGCTTGAAGCTGTATTTGGCCAGGGTCTGGATATTGCGCGTGGCCAGCAGCTGGAACGTGGCCTCATCGCCCAGGCGGCGGGCGACGTCGCCGCTGTCGCGTTCTTCCAGGCCGAGCACCGCGAAGTCGACGTTGGCGGCTTTGAGCACTTTGACGAAAGCGCGCAAGGTGCGTTGGTTACGCATGTCGAAGGCACCGTCGCCGACCCAGAACAGCACGTCGCAGCTGCCTTTGTCGCTCAGCAACGGCAGGTTCAAGTCCGCCGCCCAGTTCAGGCGACCACCCGGTGCGAAACCGCCGGGGTTGTCGGTGGCGATCAGGTTTTCCAGGACTTCAGCGCCCTTGTTTGGCGTGGCGCCTTTTTCCAGGGTGAGGTGGCGGCGCATGTCGACGATGGCGTCCACGTGCTCGATCATCATCGGGCACTCTTCCACGCAGGCGCGGCAGGTGGTGCAGGACCACAGGGTTTCGGCGTCCACCAGGCCGTTGACGATCGGCTGGTGCGGGTTGCCGCTGTGTTCGCCGACTGGCTTGCCCGGGTAGGGGCTGCCGGCGAATTTGGCGTCGGTGCCGCCGGCCAGGCCGACCACCATGTCCTGGATCAGTTTTTTCGGGTTCAGCGGCTGGCCGGCGGCAAACGCCGGGCAGGCTGCTTCGCACTTGCCGCACTGCACGCAGGCGTCGAAGCCGAGCAGTTGGTTCCAGGTGAAATCCTTGGGTTTTTCCACGCCCAATGGCGCGGATTTGTCGGTGAGGTCCAGCGGTTTCAAACCGGTGGAACGGCCCCCGCCAAAGCGCTCGGCGCGGCGGTGCCAGGCCAGGTGCAGGGCACCGGCGAAGGCGTGTTTCATCGGGCCGCCCCAGGTCATGCCGAAGAACATTTCCGACACGCCCCACAGCACGCCCACACTCAGCAATGCGGCCAGCAGCCAGCCGCCGAAGTCAGCCGGCAGAATCCCGGCCACCGGCAAGGTCACCAGGAAGAAACTCACCGAGAACGCCATCAGGCTTTTCGGCAGGCGCATCCACGGGCCTTTCGACAGGCGCGCAGGCGGGTTGCGTCGACGCAGGTAGACGAAGGTGGCGCCGACAAACATCAGCACCGAGGCGAGCAGCAAGGCGTAGCCGAGGATGCGGTTATGCAGGCCGAAGCCATGCACCAGAATCGCCAGCAGCGCCGACAGCACAAAGCCCAGCGCAGTGGCGACGTGGGTGTTGGCGATGTATTTGTCGCGCGCGACCACGTGGTGCAGGTCGACCATGTAGCGCTTGGGCATGGCCAGCAGGCCGCCGAGCAGGTCGACTTTGGACGCACGGCCGCGTCGCCACATGTTTACCCGGCGCAGGGCGCCGAGGACGGCAAGTCCCAGGGCGGCGAACAAAAGAACAGGCAGCAAGGTGTTCAACATGGTGAAGCTCCCACAGACCACACAGGTCTAATGTGGGAGCGGGCTTGCTCGCGAAGGCGGAGAATCAGCCACCGGATGCATCGACTGACACACCGCTTTCGCGAGCAAGCCCGCTCCCACATTTTTGACCGAGTCCACATTGGTTCGGTGTTGGGTCAGAAATCCTTGCACAGGCGCAGGGCGTCGTAGATCGCGGCGTGGGTATTACGCTGCGCCACACAGTCACCAATGCGGAACAGCAAGTACCCGTCACCCGCCTCGCTCAGGCACGGCTGCGGCTTGATCGCGAACAAGGCTTCGATGTCCATCTGGCCCTTGTTGCGCGAGCCGGGCTTGAGGGCGTAGTAGATTTCCTCATCCGGGCGCACGCCGTTCTCGACGACCACCTGGTCGACTACCCGCTCCTCTTTGGCACCGGTGTATTCGTTCTCCAGCACCGCCACCAGCTTGTCGCCTTCGCGGTAGACCTTCTCCAGCATCATGTCGCCGGTCATGATCACTTCCTTCGGGTACATGCTGCGGTAGTAGGTCGGGAACGACGTACCGCCGACGGCCACGCCCGGCTTGATGTCGTCGGTGACGATCTCGACCTGACTGCCTTTGTCGGCCAAAAAGTCGGCCACCGACATGCCGGTGAATTCGCAGATGGTGTCGTAGACCAGCACGTTCTTGCCCGGTGCGACTTTGCCGTCGAGCACGTCCCAGCTGCTGACCACCAGGCCTTCAGCCGCGCCCCAGTGTTCGTTCTGCTCCAGGAACGGATGCCCGCCGACGGCCAGCACCACCACGTCCGGGCGCAGGTCGAGGATCGCGTCGGCATTCGCCGCCACGCCCAGGCGCAGGTCGACGTTCAGGCGTGCCAGTTCCAGCTGGAACCAGCGGGTGATCCCGGCAATCTGGTCACGTTGCGGGGCTTTGGAGGCGGTCGTGATTTGCCCGCCGATGAATTCTTTCTTCTCGAACAGCGTCACGTCGTGGCCGCGCTCAGCAGCAACCCGCGCAGCTTCCATCCCGGCAGGGCCGGCCCCCACCACCACGACTTTGCGTTTGGGCCCGGTGGATTTCTCGATGATGTGCGGCACGCCCATGTATTCACGGGAGGTCGCGGCGTTCTGGATGCAGAGCACGTCCAGCCCTTGGTACTGGCGGTCGATGCAGTAGTTGGCACCGACGCACTGTTTGATCTGGTCGATCTGGCCCATCTTGATCTTGGCGATCAGGTGCGGATCGGCGATGTGCGCACGGGTCATGCCGACCATGTCCACGTAGCCGCCTTCCAGAATGCGCGTGGCCTGGTTCGGGTCCTTGATGTTCTGCGCGTGCAGCACCGGGGCCTTGACCACTTCCTTGATCCCGGCCGCCAGGTGCAGGAAGGGCTCCGGTGGATAACTCATGTTCGGGATGACGTTGGCCAGGGTGTTGTGGGTATCACAGCCCGAGCCCACCACGCCGATGAAATCGAGCATGCCGGTGTCGTCGTAGTACTTGGCGATCTGTTTCATGTCCTCGTGGGACAGGCCGTCCGGGTGGAATTCGTCACCGCACAGCCGAATGCCCACGCAGAAATCCGGGCCGACTTCGGCGCGCACGGCCTTGAGCACTTCCAGGCCGAACCGCATGCGGTTTTCAAAGCTGCCGCCCCATTCGTCGGTGCGCTTGTTGACCCGCGGGCTCCAGAACTGGTCAATCATGTGCTGGTGCACCGCCGACAATTCCACGCCGTCCAGGCCACCGGCCTTGGCGCGCGCCGCAGCCGAGGCGTAGTTGCCGATCACACGCCAGATTTCTTCCGGCTCGATGGTCTTGCACGTCGCACGGTGCACCGGCTCGCGGATGCCCGACGGCGACAGCAGGGTCGGCCAGTGCTCGCCGTCCCAGCGCGAGCGGCGGCCCATGTGGGTAATCTGGATCATGATCTTGGCGCCATGCTTGTGCATGGCATCCGCCAGGTTCTGGAAGTGCGGGATGATCCGGTCATCGGCCAGGTTCACCGATTTCCACCAGCCTTGCGGGCTGTCGATGGCCACACTGGAAGACCCGCCGCAGATCGCCAGGCCGATCCCGCCCTTGGCTTTCTCTTCGTAATACTTCACATAGCGGTCGGTGGTCATGCCGCCGTCGGTGGCATACACCTCGGCGTGGGCGGTACTGAGCACGCGGTTGCGGATGGTCAGCTTGCCGATCTGGATCGGCGCAAACATTGCTTCGAAAGCCATGGCACGGTTCCTCGACTTACAACGGCTTGACGGTGAACAAGCCGTCGTCGTGGCCCTCTTCGGAGCCTCCGTAAACTTGCTCGGCTACGGTGCGAATAGTGCTGCCGCGCGCCTGCAGAATCTGGTCCATCGCACCGGCAAACCAGCCGGTGAACATGTAGTCCACTTTGCGTCCGACCTTGCCGTACACATAGACGAAAGCCGAGTGCTCAAGCTTGACGCTGGCGGTGCCTTTGTCGAGGTCGATGTCCTGGATCTTGAACAGGCCCCAGCCGCGTTGCGACAGGCGCTTCATGTAGTGCTCAAACACCGCGACGCCTTCCAGGCCGTGGCATTCAGCTTCTTTTTCACACCAGTGCCAGGCGGATTTGTAGCCGGCCTTGTAGAGGATTTCGGCGTAGGCGTCGGCGCCCAATACTTCTTCAATCCCCATGTGGTTATTGACGAAGAAATGGCGCGGCACGTACAGCATCGGCAGGGCGTCGGAGGTCCAGACACCGGTTTCGCTGTCGACTTCGATTGGCAATTGCGGGGCGATCTTGGCCATGGAAATTTAACTCCAGAAAATTCGTTGTGTTGATGTTCCGCGAGAGTGCGGTGGCTTATTCGCCCCAAACGTCTTTCAAGACGCTGACCCAGTTTTCGCCCATGATCTTGCGCACCACACGCTCAGGGTGGCCGCGCTTGAGCAGGGTCTCGGTGAGGTTGGGGAACTCGCCCACGGTGCGGATGCCCAGCGGGTTGATGATCTTGCCGAAGCTGGTCAGGCGGCGCGCGTAGCCCTTGTCATGGGTCAGCATTTCGAAGAAATCCTGGCCATGGCCCTGGGTGAAGTCGGTGCCGATGCCGATGGCGTCTTCGCCGACAATGTTCATGGTGTATTCGATGGCTTCGGCATAGTCGTCGATGGTCGAATCGATACCCTTGGCCAGGAACGGCGCGAACATGGTCACGCCGACAAAGCCGCCGTGGTCGGCGATGAACTTGAGTTCTTCATCGGATTTGTTACGCGGGTGCTCTTTGAGGCCCGAGGGCAGGCAGTGGGAGTAGCACACCGGCTTTTTCGATTCGAGGATAACTTCTTCGGACGTCTTGGAACCGACGTGGGACAGGTCGCACATGATGCCGACGCGGTTCATTTCGCCTACAACCTCGCGGCCGAAACCGGACAGGCCGCCGTCGCGCTCGTAGCAGCCGGTACCCACCAAGTTCTGGGTGTTGTAGCACATCTGCACCACGCCCACGCCGAGCTGCTTGAAGATCTCGACGTAGCCCAACTGGTCTTCAAACGCATGGGCGTTCTGGAAGCCGAAGATGATGCCGGTCTTGCCCAGTTCCTTGGCCTTGCGGATATCGGCGGTGGTTTTCACCGGGATCACCAGGTCGCTGTTCTCACGGATCAGGGTCTGGCTGGCCACGATGTTATTGATCGTGGCCTGGAAGCCTTCCCACACCGACACGGTGCAGTTGGCGGCGGTGAGGCCGCCTTTGCGCATGTCTTCGAACAGGTCGCGGTTCCACTTGGCAATGATCAGCCCGTCGATAACGATGCTGTCGGCGTGCAATTCGGCTGGGCTCATCAGGCGTCCCCTTATTGGCGATTCATGCGCCGAATCGTCTGCCGGCGCTTTGGGGCCAGCATATGCCCAGGGGCTGAACGAACCGGGTGCAAAAACGACAGGGGAATTGCCGAAAGCGTCAATCCGCGACAAAGGCTGTTAAGAGAGGTCTGACTGGCGGCTGTTCTTTGTCTTACGCTTGAGCCAGAATTCCCGCATCACCTGATATGAGACGGCGCAATGAAATCGATTTTCCTGGCTTTGGCACTCATCGCAACCGGCGTCCACGCGGCCGAAGACACCGACAGCACGCCGTGCGATGGCATCGAAAACGACAAGCAAACCCTGGAATGCGCCACTTACAACAAAACCACCGCCGAGCAATTGCTCAAGGATAACTACCAGGGGCTGCTGGAGCGCATGGCGTCGACCTACGCCAGCAACAAGTCGCAACTGGCCGACATTACCGCTCGTCTGAAGGATGCCCAGCAGAAGTGGGAGAAGCTGCGTGACGCCGATTGCGCGGTGGACACCTTCCCGGCAGTCACAGGTTCCAAGGCCTATGCGATTGCGCAGAACGACTGCCTGGCACGGATGAGCGATGAGCGGTCGGAGTTTCTGGAGTCGATTGGGCAGGAATAAGCGACAATCCCCGCCACTTTCCCTCTGAACCAAGGCCATTCATGACTATCTGCGGCATCGAAATCAAAGGCAGCGAAGCCATCATCGCCGTCGCCTCCCTGGACAACCAGGCGCCGGCCCACATGGCGCTGGCCACCAAGAAAATCGCCCTCGAAGACGACGATGAAGCGGCCAACGTCAAAGCCTTCGCCGCCCAGGTGAAGGCCTTTGTGCAGGCAAACGCGATTACCCGTATCGCGATCAAGAAGCGCAGCAAGAAAGGCGAGTTCGCCGGTGGCCCGACTACGTTCAAGATTGAAGGCGTGTTTCAGTTGCTCGACGGCGTTGAGGTGACATTGCTGTCGCCGCAGACCATCAATGCGCAGAACAAGAAACACACCTTTGAGCTGCCGGCCACGCTGAACAAGTACCAGCATGAGGCCTATAAGGCGGCGTGTTCGGCACTGGTAAAGAAATAAGCCACACCGGAGCTCCCACATTTGACCTGTGCTGCCCTTCAGCGCTTGTGCAGCAGCCAATCCCCAAAGGTTTTGTCTTCCAGGGCATAGCCACCCCGGCTCGACTTCCACACCAGTTCCTTGTCGCGCAGGGCGTCGATACAGGCCTGGATGGTCTGGGTGCCCGGCACCATGTCGCTGCCCATGTCCTCCAGCGCCTTGCTGACCGCCGTGAGGGTGCTGTCGGTGAAGGGTGCAAAGGGTTCGTTGTTCTGCGAGCGTGCAACCATGACTTCCAGCACGGCGCGCTGGGGGATGGTGAGGGCGTTCCAGGCGCTTTCGAACTCGGTCCAAACGCCGGCGCGCAGCAGTTCGGCGCGGCTGTGCAGCAATTGGCCCAGGTTGTTTGCCTCGCCCAACTCCAGCGCCACTTCGCCGATGATGGTGCGCAGCATCTCGGGGCGACGGCCCACCAGTTCAAAGGCTTCGTCGATATCGGCCGCGTTGAATTGGTTGGTCTTGGCCAGATGGGCATTCAAATGCAGCGTGTACGCCTGGGTGAACTCTTTGCCGAGCAAGGGGAACGGCGTGATGCTGGAGCCGAAAAACGGCTGGCTTTTGCCAAGGACCAAGTGCGCGAGCTTGTCGCGGTTGGAGCCGGTAAACACCAGGCGCAAACCGCTGCCCTCCTCGTCACGACCTTGATTGAGCTGATCCCGCGCGGCCTTTAACGCGAACATCGCATTGATACCCGACTCGGTGGTCAAGGCGTGCTGCGCTTCGTCAATCACCAGCACGACGGGTTTTTCCGCCGCGCTGTGGAGCAATTCCAAGGCTTGGGTCAGCGTCGCACCGACCGGCAATTGCGGTTTGGTAAAGTCCCAGGAGAGCGTGCGCAGAAAGCTCAGTTTCTCGATACCGATGTTCTTGGCCAGTTTGCGAATGCCCTTTTCATAGGGCACCAGCGCAGCGGCAATGGCGCTGGCGATCAACTCCGCCGGATCTTTCTCTTTGTCGGCCCAGAGATCCACATACACCGCCAGCCAACCCCGCAGCTGACACTCCGGGATCAGGTCTTCACGCAAAAAGGTACTTTTGCCGGTGCGACGCGGCGCCGCTAGAAACAGGCCAGAGGTGAAATCCTGAATACCGGCCCCCACCAGGCCGTCGGCAATACTGCTTGCCAGGGTGGGGCGGCGAAATACAAAGCCGCTGTGCTTTGACATGGTTTTATACTCAATTATGTAAAGGACTATAAATTATAGTAGCGAGTATAATTAACTATAATTGCCCGTCAAACCACCTCCCGTCGCCGATCCTCCCGCGGGCATTTCGCAAACCGCGCCCGATAGCTGCGCGTGAAGTACGACGGCGACTCAAACCCGCACGCAATGCTCACCTCCAGCACGCTCAGGTCGCTCTGACGCAGGAGCTGCCGGGCTTTTTCCAGGCGCAGGCCGAGGTAGAAGTTGCTCGGGGTATCGTTCAGGTGCAGGCGAAACAGGCGTTCCAGCTGGCGCCGCGTGACCTTGATCGCGTCGGCCAGGGCCAGGGTGCTCAGCGGCGGCTCGGTGTGCTGCTCCATCTCGCCGATCACTTGCACCAGTTTTTTGTTGTTGATGCCGTAGCGCGTGGCGATCTGCATGCGCTGGTGGTCTTTGCGCGGGCGGATGCGGCCGAGCACAAATTGTTCGGAGACCTGGATCGCCAGCTCCGGGCCATGGGCCTGGGCGATCAGGTCGAGCATCAGGTCGATGGAAGCGGTGCCACCGGCACAGGTGATGCGGCGGCGGTCGATCTCGAACAGCTCCTGGGTCACCGTGAGCTGTGGATAGGATTCCTTGAACGCGTCGATGGCTTCCCAGTGCAGGGTGACCCGGTGGCCGTCGAGCAGGCCCGCTTCGGCCAGCACGCAGGCGCCGGTGTCGATGGCGCCGAGGGTCACGCCGTCGTGGTCGAGGCGGCGCAGCCAGTGTTCCAGGGCCGGCGTGGCGAACTGCAGGGGTTCGAAGCCGGCGACCACCATCAAGGTCGCGCCCTTGTTCAGCGGCTCCAGCGCGGCGTCGGCGTTGACCGACATGCCATTGCTCGCCAGCACCGCGCCGCCGTCGGCGCTCAATACGTGCCAGCGGTACAGCTCGCCGCGAAAGCGGTTGGCCACGCGCAGTGGTTCAAGGGCGGAGATAAAGCCGATGGCCGAGAAGCCCGGCATCAGCAGAAAGTAGAAATCCTGGGACATGGTGGCGCTCTCGTAGGACGGGCAGCGTGGCACTGTGATACTCCCGTTCTCGGGTGGATTCAAGGGGGCAGGTCGCTGCAGTGCAAGAGCGGGTCGCCGCCGTGCGTTTTGTCGGGCGCGAAGGTACGTAACTTAACCCTGCACATCAGCCCCACGGCGCATAAAGACGCCGGACCCCACAATAACGACCTGCCGAGGGATCCACCATGAACCGACTGATCAGCCGCTGCGTACTCGCACTCAGCGCCAGCGCTATCTTGAGCACCAATGTTATGGCAGCGGACGCCGCATCCTGCCAGAACGTGCGCATGGGCGTGGTGAACTGGACCGACGTAATCGCCACCAGCGCCATGACCCAAGTGTTGCTCGACGGCCTCGGCTACAAGACCAAACAGACCAGCGCGTCCCAGCAGATCATCTTCGCCGGCATCCGCGACCAGCGCCTGGATATGTTTCTCGGCTACTGGAACCCGCTCATGACCCAGACCATCACGCCCTTTGTCGACGCCAAGCAAGTCAAGGTGCTCGACAAACCGAGCCTGGAAGACGCGCGCGCCACCCTCGCCGTGCCGACTTACCTGGCCGAGAAGGGCCTGAAAACCTTTGCCGACATCGCCAAGTTCGAGAAGGAACTGGGCGGCAAGATCTACGGCATTGAGCCGGGGTCCGGCGCCAACACGCAGATCAAGGCGATGATCGCCAAGAACCAGTTCGGCCTGGGCAAATTCCAGCTGGTCGAATCCAGTGAAGCCGGCATGCTCGCCGCCGTCGACCGCGCGGTGCGCCGCAAGGAAGCCGTGGTGTTCTTCGGCTGGGCGCCGCACCCGATGAACGTCAACGTCGCGATGACTTACCTCACCGGCAGCGACGACGCGCTGGGCCCTAACGAAGGCATGGCCACGGTATGGAGCGTCACCTCGCCCACCTACGCCGAGCAATGCCCCAACGTGCACAAGCTGCTGACCAACCTGACCTTCACCGCCGCCGACGAAAGCCGAATGATGCAGCCGTTGCTGGATCACAAGGATGCCCTGGAGTCCGCCAAGCAGTGGCTCAAGGATCACCCGCAAGACCAGGCGCGCTGGCTGGAAGGCGTGACCACCTTTGACGGCAAACCGGCAGCCGCCAACCTGCAATTGACCAGCAAGTAATCCCTCTGAAATCACCGCCTCGCAGCCCACATCGGCTGCGATCGGCATCACCACGCCTGTAAGGAACCGCCTCATGAACCACGACGTCATCATCACCTGCGCACTCACCGGTGCTGGCGACACAACCGGCAGAAGCCCCCACGTGCCGGTTACCCCCAAGCAAATCGCCGCCGCCGCCGTCGAGGCCGCCAAGGCCGGCGCCACGGTTGTGCATTGCCATGTGCGCGACCCGCAGACCGGCAAGTTCAGCCGCGACGTCGCGCTGTACCGCGAAGTGATGGAGCGCATTCGCGAGGCCGACATCGACATCATCGTCAACCTCACCGCCGGCATGGGCGGCGACCTGGAGATCGGCGGCGGCGAAAACCCGATGGAGTTCGGCCCCAACACCGACCTGGTCGGCCCGCTGACCCGTTTGGCCCACGTCGAGGAACTGCTGCCGGAAATCTGCACCCTGGACTGCGGCACCCTGAACTTTGGCGATGGCGACACCATTTACGTCTCCACTCCGGCGCAACTGCGTGCCGGCGCCAAGCGCATTCAAGAGCTGGGCGTGAAGGCCGAACTGGAAATTTTCGACACCGGCCACCTGTGGTTCGCCAAGCAGATGATCAAGGAAGGCCTGCTCGACAACCCGCTGTTTCAACTGTGCCTGGGCATCCCGTGGGGCGCGCCGGCCGACACCACCACCATGAAAGCCATGGTCGACAACCTGCCGGCCGACGCGGTGTGGGCGGGCTTCGGCATCGGCCGCATGCAAATGCCGATGGCGGCGCAGGCCGTGCTGCTGGGCGGCAACGTGCGGGTCGGCCTGGAAGACAACCTGTGGCTGGACAAAGGCGTGCTCGCCACTAACGGCCAGCTGGTGGAACGGGCGAGTGAAATCCTCAGCCGCCTGGGCGCGCGGGTCATGACCCCTGCAGAGGGCCGCGTGAAGATGGGCCTGACCAAACGCGGCTAATCCCCTGCCGAAACCGAATCAAATGTGGGAGCGGGCTTGCTCGCGAATGCGGTCAATCAGTCAACGAATACATCAGCTGACACACCGCATTCGCGAGCAAGCCCGCTCCCACAATGGATCATCGAACGCCTTAGGAATTTGCCATGAGCTTTATCACCGAAATCAAAACCTTCGCTGCCCTGGGCAGTGGCGTGATCGGCAGCGGCTGGGTGTCCCGCGCCCTGGCCCACGGGCTGGATGTGATCGCCTGGGACCCGGCGCCCGGCGCCGAAGCCGCGCTGCGCAAACGCGTCGCGAACGCCTGGGGCGCGCTTGAAAAACAAGGCCTGGCGCCGGGCGCATCACAGGATCGCCTGCGCTTTGTTGCGACCATTGAAGAATGCGTGAAAGACGCCGATTTCATCCAGGAAAGCGCCCCGGAGCGCCTGGAGCTGAAACTGGAATTGCACAGCAAGATCAGCGCCGCCGCCAAGCCGAATGCGTTGATTGGCTCGAGCACTTCCGGCCTTTTACCGAGCGAGTTTTACGAGAGCTCGACCCACCCGGAACGCTGCGTGGTCGGGCACCCGTTCAACCCGGTTTACCTGCTGCCGCTGGTGGAAGTGGTGGGCGGTAAAAACACGGCGCCGGAGGCGATTCAGGCGGCGATCACCGTGTATGAATCCCTCGGCATGCGCCCGCTGCACGTGCGCAAGGAAGTTCCGGGTTTTATCGCTGACCGACTGCTGGAAGCACTGTGGCGTGAAGCGCTGCACCTGGTGAATGACGGCGTGGCGACCACCGGCGAGATCGACGACGCGATCCGATTTGGCGCGGGGTTACGCTGGTCGTTCATGGGCACTTTCCTCACCTACACCTTGGCGGGCGGCGATGCCGGGATGCGCCACTTCATGGCACAGTTCGGCCCGGCGCTGCAGCTGCCTTGGACGTATTTGCCGGCGCCGGAGCTGACCGACAAGTTGATCGACGATGTGGTCGATGGCACCCGTGAGCAACTGGGCACCCATAGCATTTCCGCACTGGAGCGCTATCGTGATGATTGCCTGCTGGCGGTGCTGGAAGCGGTAAAAACGACCAAGACCAAGCACGGTATGAGCTTCGCCGAGTAACGGCTGTTGATCTCTGTAGGAGCTGGCTTGCCTGCGACAGCGGTGGTGAATCCGGCATCGCCATCGCAGGCAAGCCATCTCCCACAATTGACCGAGTAATGATCCGGAACCCCAGACATGCCTGCATTGACCACCTACACCACCAAAATCCTCCCGGACTGGGTGGATTACAACGGCCACCTGCGCGACGCGTTCTACCTGCTGATCTTCAGCTACGCCACCGACGCGCTGATGGACACCCTGGGGCTGGACAGTGAAAACCGCGAAGCCAGCGGGCACTCATTGTTCACCCTGGAACTGCACCTGAACTACCTGCACGAAGTGAAGCTAGGCGCCGAGGTCGAAGTGCGTACGCAACTGATCGCCCACGACGCCAAGCGCCTGCACCTCTATCACAGCCTGCATTTAGTCGGTGACGAGAACCCATTGGCCGGCAATGAGCAGATGTTGCTGCACGTCGACCTGGCCGGGCCGCATTCGGCTCCGTTTACCGAGGCGACCCTGGAAAGGCTCACGGCCATCAGTGCCGGGCAAGCCGAGCTGCCGCGTCCTGCTCTCTTGGGCCGGGTGATTGGATTACCGCCGAAAAAATAGCGCCAAAAAAGACCCCGAAAACGACCTGTTCATAGCCATCCGAGCCATTCGTGCATTCCGCCCTTGCCGACCGGGCAAGGGCCTACCAGAATCCAGATCAGACCCTGCTCCCTACACCAGGATAAACGTCATGATGCACGCGGATTTGATTGACCAGGATGACCTGCTGAGCCAACTGCGCTCGCTGGGTTTCGAGGTGTCCAGCGGCGCCAGCGCCGAACAGGCCTGCGAGTGCGCGGTACGCGGTTTGAGCGAAGCCAGGGCCAGGGCGCTCAAGGGCATGGTTGAACAGATGTACACCGGCAAGGCGACCATTTTACCGGCGGTGCGCCAGGCGATCGACAAGCAGTTGTTGCCGGCGTTGATGCAGTTCAAACAGAACTCCGGCGCCTGATAGATAGCAATCGCCGGCAAGCCAGCGCCCACCTTTGAATGCATTCACAGATCAAAATGTGGGAGCCGGCTTGCCGGCGATGAAGGCGACTCGGTCTACAGCCTTACACTGGCAAAAGTCGACTCATTCCTGGCCTGGCTCAACGCCGACATCGGCCCCGACAACGGTGACAACACCAGCGCCTGCGGAATCGGCATCATTGCCACTTGCTGCGTGGTGTTCGAACCTACGCGCTCATCGCGCGGCGGAATGCCGAAGTATTCGCGGTAGCACTTGGAGAAGTGCGGCGTGGACACAAACCCGCAAACCGACGCCACTTCGATGATCGACATCGGCGTTTGCTTGAGCAGCTGCCGTGCACGAATCAGGCGCAGCTTCAGGTAATAACGCGACGGCGAACAGTGCAGGTATTTCTGGAACAGCCGCTCCAGCTGGCGCCGCGACACAGCGACGTACACCGCCAGTTCGTCCAGGTCGATCGGTTCTTCCAGATTGGCTTCCATCAGCGCGACGATTTCCTGCAGCTTCGGCTGGTTGGTGCCGAGCATGTGCTTGAGCGGCACACGCTGGTGATCCTGTTCGTTGCGGATGCGTTCGTACACAAACATCTCGGAGATGGCGGCTGACAGTTCACGGCCGTGGTCGCGGCTGATCAGGTGCAGCATCATGTCCAGCGGCGCGGTGCCGCCCGAGCTGGTAAAACGGTTACGGTCGAGGGTAAACAGGCGTGTGCTCATGGCCACGCGGGGGAAAGCTTCCTGCATCGACGCCAGGCATTCCCAGTGCACGCTGCAATCGAAACCATCGAGCAGGCCGGCGCAGGCCAGGGCCCAGCTGCCGGTGCACACCGCGCCGAGGCGCCGCGACTGGCGCGCCTGGCTTTGCAGCCACGACACATGTTCACGGGTCACGGTGCGCTGGATGCCCACGCCGCCGCACACGATCACCGTGTCCAGGGCCGGGGCTTTGTGCATGGAGGCATCGGGGGTGATTTGCAGACCGTCGCTGGCCCACACCTGGTTGCCGTCGACGCTCAACGTGGTCCAGCGATACAGCTCGCGGCCGGACAACTGGTTAGCCATGCGCAGTGGTTCCACGGCCGATGCCAGGGAAATCAACGTGAAATTGTCCAGCAGCAAAAAGCCGATGGATTGAGGCGCACGGTTCTGGGGTTGGGCCCCTGAGTTGAACGTCGTCATCGCGGTATCTCCTCACACACTAAGCGGGTGATGGCCTCAGGCGAGGCTCTTGTTATTGCGCCGGTCTGCGAAACAGAACGAGGCTTTGAATTGACAGAGCAAATGCCATGCCTAAATTTGAATGGCTATTCAATAACTCCTGAAAACGACCTGTTGACGCGTCTATATAAGCCGCGCGGGAAGTACGGGATATGCCTGAAAAATGCCTTGGGAGCATGCCTGCTCAGGGGGTGTGAGCAGATCGGTAGCACTTGTGGGAAGGCGCTTTGAGGGGCGTGGGAAAAGTCTGTCACCACACGCACGGGTGACACGTGGTCGGGAGGTAAATCGTTCGGGAGCTACTTATCTGTTTGCGACGCGCTAAAAGGTGGCGGTTTTGGATCGGGTGTTCACTTTATGAGCAGTGTTGGTTGCTCTAACGCATTCGCGAGCAAGCCCGCTCCCACACTTGATCGCATGCATCCTGAGGAAACGCGGTCGAATGTGGGAGCGGGCTTGCTCGCGAATGCAGGCGACTCGGTCTCAGCACTCCACGGCACTGACAGCCAACCCACCCCGCGAGGTCTCCTTGTACTTGTCATGCATGTCCGCGCCGGTGTCGCGCATGGTGCGGATCACCCGATCCAGCGAGATAAAATGCTGACCATCCCCGCGCAGGGCCATTTGCGCCGCATTAATTGCCTTCACCGCCGCAATCGCGTTGCGCTCGATGCACGGCACTTGCACCAGCCCGCCCACCGGGTCGCAGGTCAGGCCGAGGTTGTGTTCAAGGCCGATCTCGGCGGCGTTGCACAACTGCTCCGGCGTGGCGCCCAGAATCTCCGCCAGCCCCGCCGCTGCCATGGCGCAGGCCGAGCCCACTTCGCCCTGGCATCCGACTTCGGCACCGGAGATGGAAGCGTTTTTCTTGCACAGAATCCCTATCGCCGCCGCGCTGAGCATGTAGTCGACCACGTTGGCCTCTGTGACTTCTTCGCTGAACTTCATAAAGTAGTGCAGCACCGCCGGGATGATCCCCGCCGCGCCATTGGTGGGCGCAGTGACCATGCGCCCACCGGCGGCGTTTTCTTCGTTGACCGCCAGGGCGAACAGGTTGACCCACTCCATGGCGCTCAAGGTCGAGCCGATCACATTCGGCTTGCCCAGCTCCTGCAAGCTGCGGTGCAACTTGGCGGCGCGGCGGCGCACGTTCAGGCCACCGGGCAAGATACCTTCGTGCTTGAGGCCCTGCTCCACGCAATCCTGCATGGCGCGCCAGAGCTTCATCAGGCCGCTGCGGATTTCCTCTTCGCTGCGCCAGGTCTTTTCGTTGGCCAGCATCAGTTCGGCGACGCGCAGGTTGTGGGTCTTGCACAGCTGCAACAGCTCTACCGCACTGGAAAAATCATACGGCAGCTCGGTGCGGTCCATGTCCGCCACGCCGCTCTGCGCCTGGGCTTCATCTACCACGAAACCGCCACCGACCGAGTAGTAGGTGTCGCGGTGCAACTCACCCGCATCGCCATACACCACCAGGGTCATGGCGTTGGGGTGGAACGGCAGGTTTTCATCGAGCAAACGCATGTCCCGCGCCCATACAAAGGGCACCGGCAAACGCCCGTCGAGCAACAACGTGTCGGTCTCGCGCAGGGTGTGGATACGCAGGCCGATTTGCGCCGGATCGATCGCGTCCGGCCACTCGCCCATCAGGCCCATGATGGTCGCGGTGTCGCTGCCGTGGCCGATGCCGGTGGCCGATAAAGAGCCGTACAGCTGAACTTCAACCCGCCTGACTTGTTCCAAGAGTTCACGTCCACGCAGTGCCTGGACGAACAACGCCGCGGCGCGCATGGGGCCGACGGTGTGAGAACTAGAAGGCCCGATGCCGATCTTGAACAGGTCGAAAACGCTGATAGCCATTGCGGTAGAACTCCTCGATAAGCGCGGCCAGGCTTGAACGAGGTGCTACGCTCAGATCGCCCAGATGGCGGCATCATCAGGCTTTTATCTGTCATCACGGCGTCTCACACCGACGTAACCATGCTCACTAACGCCGCCCTTGTGCGAACAGGCGTTTTGGCCGTTTTTAGCGGTGCAGATGGGTAAAAACTGCAGTTTTACCTTTGGAAAAATCTGTAAGCGACGTCACCGACACTGGATACGACCATCCCTGTACTGGATACGACGCCCCCTGTAGGCGTCAGATTTTCACTGGTACATGATCAGTCACGACTCGTTTGCAAGGCACCGTGCCGCCGCTATGTCGCACACTCCAACCGCAACACTTATAAAGCGCGGCGAATGCCGCCAGAAAAAACACAGGAGTCTACCCAGATGAAAGGTTCACCCTCGTTGTTGTTGGCCGCCATGTTGAGTCTGCCAGTCCTGGCACACGCTGCAGAACCGGAACAGTGCAAGACCGTCAACTTCTCCGATGTCGGCTGGACCGACATCACCGTCACCACCGCGACCACCAGCGAAGTTCTCAAGGGCCTGGGCTACAAGCCGCGCACCACGATGATTTCGGTACCAGTGACCTACAAGTCCCTGGCTGACGGCAAGAACATGGACATCTTCCTCGGCAACTGGATGCCGACCATGGAAAACGACATCAAGCAGTACCGTGATGCCGGCACCGTGGAAACCGTGCGCGCCAACCTGGAGAACGCCAAGTACACCCTGGCCGTCCCCGAGGCGCTGTATGACAAGGGCCTGAAAGACTTCGCCGATATCGCCAAATTCAAGGATGAACTGGACGGCAAGATCTATGGCATCGAGCCGGGTAACGACGGCAACCGCACCATCCAGACGCTGATCGACAAAGACGCCTTCGGCCTGAAAACCGCCGGTTTCAAAGTGGTCGAATCCAGCGAAGCCGGGATGCTCTCCCAGGTGGAGCGCGCCTCCAAACGCAACAAGGCCATCGTGTTCCTCGGCTGGGAACCGCACCCGATGAACACCCGCTTCAAGATGAAATACCTGACCGGGGGTGACGATTCCTTCGGCCCGAACTACGGCCAGGCCACCATCTACACCAACGTTCGCAAGGGCTACACCCAGGAATGCAGCAACGTCGGTCAACTGCTGAAAAATCTGTCGTTCACCTTGAACATGGAAAGCACCCTGATGGGTAACGTCCTGGACGACAAGATGAAGCCCGACGCCGCCGCCAAAGCCTGGCTGAAAAAGAACCCGCAAGTACTCGACACCTGGCTCGCCGGTGTAACCACCGTTGATGGCAAACCAGGACTCGACGCAGTCAAAGCTTACCTCGCCAAGTAATACCTGCTGACCCCGGGCCGGTGCGCTGGCCCGGGATGTTTTCCCCTTCGCATGTGGACATTCACTACCATGCTGACTGAACAGAAAATCCCACTAGGCCAGTACATCGCTGCCTTCGTCGAATGGTTGACCGAACACGGCGCCAACTACTTCGACGCAATCGCATCGACACTGGAAACGATGATCCACGGCGTGACGTTCGCGCTGACCTGGTTCAATCCGCTGGCATTGATCGGTCTGATTGCGCTACTCGCTCACTTTATTCAACGCAAATGGGGCCTGACGGTGTTTGTCATCGCCTCCTTCCTGCTGATCCTCAACCTGGGGTACTGGCAGGAAACCATGGAAACCCTCGCGCAGGTGCTGTTCGCCACCCTGGTCTGCGTGGTCATCGGCGTGCCGCTGGGCATTGTTGCCGCGCACAAACCGATGTTCTATACCTTGATGCGGCCGGTACTCGATCTGATGCAGACCGTACCGACCTTCGTCTACCTCATCCCTACCCTGACCCTCTTCGGGCTGGGTGTGGTGCCTGGTTTGATCTCCACGGTGGTGTTCGCGATTGCCGCACCGATCCGCCTGACCTACCTGGGTATCCGCGATGTACCGCAAGAGTTGATGGACGCCGGCAAGGCCTTTGGCTGCTCGCGCCGTCAGTTGCTCTCGCGCATTGAACTGCCCCACGCCATGCCGAGCATCGCCGCCGGTATTACCCAATGCATCATGCTGTCGTTGTCGATGGTGGTGATCGCGGCCCTGGTGGGCGCCGACGGCCTCGGCAAGCCGGTGGTCAACGCGCTGAACACTGCCGATATCGCCCTGGGCTTCGAAGCCGGCCTGGCGATCGTATTGCTGGCCATCATGCTCGACCGCATCTGCAAACAACCCGACGCCAAAGTAGGGGGTGATGCATGAGCATTATCCGATTCGACAATGTCGACGTGATCTTCTCCAAAGACCCGCGCGAAGCACTCAAGCTGCTCGACCAGGGCATGAACCGCAACGAAATCCTGAAAAAAACCGGGCAGATTGTCGGCGTGGAAAAAGCCAGCCTGGACGTTGAGAAAGGCGAAATCTGCGTGCTGATGGGCCTCTCGGGCTCCGGCAAATCGAGCCTGCTGCGCTGCATCAACGGCCTCAACACCGTGAGCCGTGGTCAGCTGTTCGTGGAGCATGAAGGGCGCCAGATCGACATCGCCTCGTGCACCCCGGCCGAGCTGAAAATGATGCGCACCAAACGCATCGCCATGGTGTTCCAGAAGTTCGCCCTGATGCCCTGGCTGACGGTGCGTGAAAACATCAGTTTCGGCCTCGAAATGCAGGGCCGCCCGGAAAAAGACCGGCGCAAGCTGGTGGATGAAAAACTCGAGCTGGTGGGCCTGACCCAATGGCGTAACAAAAAGCCGGACGAGCTCTCCGGCGGCATGCAGCAACGCGTCGGCCTGGCCCGCGCATTGGCGATGGACGCCGACATCCTGCTGATGGACGAACCCTTTTCCGCCCTCGACCCGCTGATCCGCCAGGGCCTGCAGGACGAACTGCTTGAGCTGCAACGCAAGCTGAGCAAGACCATCGTGTTCGTGAGTCACGACCTCGACGAAGCACTCAAGCTCGGCAGCCGTATCGCGATCATGAAAGACGGCAAGATCATCCAGTACAGCGTGCCGGAAGAGATTGTGCTGAACCCGGCGGACGACTATGTGCGGACCTTCGTCGCCCATACCAACCCGCTGAACGTACTGTGCGGCCGCAGCCTGATGCGCACGCTGGACAACTGCACCCGCGTGAACGGTTCTGTGTGCCTCGATCCGGGCGGCGATTCCTGGCTGGACCTGGCCGAAGGCAACACCATCCAGGGCGCCCGCCAGAATGGCGTGGTGATGAACCTGCAGAACTGGGCGCCGGGGCAACCGGTGGAAGGTTTGGGTCGGGTACCGACGCTGGTGGATTCGAATATCGGCATGCGCGATGCGTTGCAGATTCGGTATCACACGGGGAATAAGTTGGTGTTGCGGGACAATGACAAGGTGGTGGGGATACTGGGAGACAGTGAGCTCTACCATGCCCTGCTGGGCAAGAACCTGGGCTGACAGATACCGCAAAAGCAACTGAAGAAACTGGGTCAATGTGGGAGCTGGCTTGCCTGCGATAGCAATAGTGGATTCACCACCGCTATCGCAGGCAAGCCAGCTCCCACATTTGATCTCTATTTCGACAGTCAGAAAACGGCGCCAGTGACGGCGCCGCTCGTTTCAACTATCAGCTATAGACACGGCCAAGGAGCTGCCGATGGCTTTCAAACTGATCGAGCACGTCCCGGGTGATCTGTTCCTGGGCGAAGCCCATCAGGTCGTACTCCTGAGGCCCGTTGTGCAGGTACACCTCGGCACGGTAGTAGCGGGTGCGTTCCTCCTCAGGCAGGTCGCTCGGCGCCGACGAGTAAGCATCCAGGCTCACTTCGTAGACAAACGGGTTGCCCTCTTCCATCTCGATCCGCACGCCGATACAGCGCTTGGATTTACCCAGCAGCGTCTGCACTTCCAGCCCCTGGTCACGCAACGCGGTGGCCGCCTCTTCGAGCGCCGGCGTTACATGTTTGTCCATAAAACGCTGCACGGTGCCCTGGCTCGGTTGCAGGTCCAGCGCGGTCAGGCGCTCGCTGAAACCACGGCGACCACGCTCGGCCAATTGCGCCTGCTCAAGCTCGATCGCCACGTCCTGGCGCATCGCCTTGTGCAGACCGAACATAAAGAAGATCAGCACCACCGAGAACGGCAGCCCCGCCAGCACCACCATGGTTTGCATGGCTTCGAAGTTACCCGCAAACAGCAAGCCGATAGTCACCAGGGTGATCACCGCCGACCAGAAGATCCGCAGCCAGTGCGGCGCGTCTTCATCCACATTGCCGCCTTTGCAGGAAAGGTTGGCCATCATCACCGCGCCGGAATCCGCCGGGGTCAGGAACAACACAAAGCCCACGAAGATCGACACGCCGATGACGATTTTCGACGCCGGGTAATGCTCCAGCAACTGGTAGATGGCCATCGACGGTTGTTCCAGCGCCGTCTTGCCCAGCTCCACCGCACCATGGTTCAGCACCAGGTCCAGCGCCGAATTACCGAAGATCGACAACCAGGCCAGGGTGAAGCCCAGCGGGATCAGCAGCACGCCGGCCACCAGTTCACGCACGGTGCGGCCACGAGAAATACGCGCGATGAACATGCCCACGAATGGCGCCCAGGAAATCCACCACGCCCAGTAAAACAGAGTCCACAGGCCCATCCAGCGCTCGGTCTTGTCGGCGTCGCCTTCGTACACATACAGGTCGAAGGTTTTCAGGATAATGCCGTTGAGGTAGTCACCGGTGTTCTGCACCAGGCCGTTGAGCAGGTGCAAGGTCGGGCCAAACAGCAACACAAATATCAGCAAACCGCTGAACAGCACGATGTTGAGGTTGGACAGGCGGCGAATGCCGTTTTCCACACCCGACACGGCGGCAATGGTCGCCACGGTGCTCATCACGATAATCACGATCAGCAGGTTGGTGTTGCTGTGCTGCATGCCGAACAGGTTTTCCAGGCCGGACGACACCTGCATCGAGCCGATACCGAGGTTGGTCACCAGGCCGAGCAGGGTCACGAACATGCCGAAACCGTCTACCGCGTGGCCGGCCGCGCCTTTCACCCAACGCTCGCCCACCAGTGGGTACAGCGCCGAACGCAGGGCCAGCGGTTGGTTATGGCGGTACGCAAAGTACGCCACGGCCAGGCCGACCAGCGCATAGATCGCCCAGCCGTGCAGGCCCCAGTGCAGGAACGTCAGCTGCAACGCCTGGCGTGCGGCGCTGCCCGTGGCCGACGCGCCTTCGGGCGGGTTGAAGTAGTGGTCCAACGGCTCCGAGGCGCCGAAGTACAGCAGCGAAATACCGATACCCGACGAGAACAGCATGCCGGCCCAGGCGCCGTAGCTGAAGTCCGGGGTGTCGTCCTTGCTGCCCAGTTTCAACTTGCCGTAGGACGAAAACGCCAGGCCGACCACAAACACCAGGTAAGCGGCGATGACGACCATGTAGTACCAGCCAAAGCTTTTCGACAGCCAGGCCTGGGCTACGCCGAGCATGCGCCCGGCCTCCTGCGGGGCGATGATCAGAATGGCAGTCAACAACAGAATCAGCGCGGTTGAGGTGTAGAACACCCAGCCGTTGACCCGAACCTTTTCCGGCGGGGTCTTTATAAGAGAGGCAGAACTCATGGCGCAGATGCTCCAGGCAGTGCGAGAGAGAAACACAAGGCAACGGTTATCCCGGGACATCGATTTTTCGGCAGTCGACGGACGGGTGTTATAAAGACACCCCGAAAATTCCTGAACCCCGCCGAAGCGGTGCCAGGCCCTGATATGGCCTGTTTCAAGGGTTTTTGCGGTGTCAGATGCCGCTGCTTGAACGTAGGAAATTTCTGTAAGCAGCGACGATTTGTCGCAGAGCTTATTCTTTGTTGATTGAACGTTCAATCAAAACAAAATAGACTGGCCTCCACGGCGACGAACGTTTACGTGCGTCGGCAGGCCTAAGGAAGAGGTGCTACATGCCCAAGGTCGGTATGCAACCCATACGCCGGCAGCAGTTGATCGAAGCCACGCTGACGGCCATCGATCAGGTCGGAATGGGAGATGCCAGCATTGCGCTGATCGCCCGTTTGGCCGGTGTTTCGAACGGCATCATCAGTCACTACTTTCAGGACAAGAACGGCCTGATCGCCGCGACGATGCGGTACCTGATGAATGTGCTGATCGAGAACGTGCACGAACGCAGGCTCGCGCTGACCGAAGACAGCCCCCGTGCCCACCTGCAGGTGATCATCGGCGGCAACTTCGACGCCAGCCAGGTCAACGGCCCGGCAATGAAAACCTGGCTGGCCTTCTGGGCCACCAGCATGCACCACCCGTCATTGCACAGGTTGCAGCGGATCAACGATCACCGCCTGTATTCCAACCTGTGTTGCCAGTTCCGCCGTGTGCTGCCGCTGGAAGATGCACGCAGCGCAGCCCGAGGCCTGGCGGCTTTGATCGACGGTTTGTGGTTGCGCGGAGCCCTGTCGGGAGACGCTTTCGACACGGAGCAAGCGCAGCGGATCGCTTACGAATACATGGATTTCCAATTGGCCAAGCAGGTGAGTTAGAGCACACATAGACGCTCAACTCCCGAACCGCGCCAACCACTTATGCACTTGCGAGGACTTTATGGCCCGTTTCGAACTGCAAAAACTCTACATTGACGGCGGCTACAGCGACGCTGGCAGCGATGCCACCTTCGAAGCCATCAACCCGGCTAACGGTGAAGTTCTCGCCCAAGTGCAACGTGCTACCAAGGAAGACGTTGAGCGTGCCGTGGTCAGCGCCGAAAAAGGCCAGAAAATCTGGGCCGCGATGACCGCCATGGAGCGTTCGCGCATCCTGCGTCGCGCCGTCGACATCCTGCGCGAGCGCAACGATGAGCTGGCTGCCCTGGAAACCCTGGACACCGGTAAAGCCTTCTCCGAAACCCAATACGTCGACGTCGTCACCGGCGCCGACGTGCTGGAATACTACGCAGGCCTGGTGCCGGCCATCGAAGGCGAGCAGATCCCGCTGCGCGACACGTCCTTCGTCTACACCCGCCGCGAGCCGCTGGGCGTGGTGGCCGGTATCGGCGCGTGGAACTACCCGATCCAGATCGCCCTGTGGAAATCCGCACCGGCCCTGGCCGCCGGTAACGCGATGATCTTCAAGCCGAGTGAAGTCACTTCGCTGACCACCCTGAAACTGGCCGAGATCTACACCGAAGCCGGCGTACCGGCTGGCGTGTTCAACGTCTTGACCGGCAGCGGCCGTGAAGTCGGTACCTGGCTGACCGAGCACCCTCGCATCGAGAAAGTCTCGTTCACCGGCGGCACCGACACCGGCAAGAAAGTCATGGCCAGCGCTTCCAGCTCTTCGCTCAAAGAAGTGACCATGGAACTGGGCGGCAAATCCCCGCTGATCGTGTTCGAAGACGCCGACCTGGATCGCGCGGCTGACATCGCGATGATGGCCAACTTCTACAGCTCCGGTCAGGTCTGCACCAACGGCACTCGCGTGTTCGTGCCCAAGCACCTGCAAGCGGCGTTCGAAGCCAAGATCGTTGAACGTGTTGCGCGCATCCGCGTCGGCGACCCGCAAGACGAAAACACCAACTTCGGCCCGCTGGTCAGCTTCGCCCATATGGAAAGCGTGCTCGGCTACATCGCCAAAGGCAAAGAACAAGGCGCCCGCGTACTGTGCGGCGGCGACCGTCTGACCGACGGCGATTTCGCCAAAGGCGCCTACGTGGCCCCGACCGTGTTCACCGACTGCACCGACGACATGATCATCGTCCGTGAAGAAATCTTCGGCCCAGTGATGAGCATCCTCACTTACGAGACCGAAGAAGAAGTGATCCGCCGCGCCAACGACACCGACTTCGGCCTGGCAGCCGGCCTGGTGACCAAGGACCTGAACCGCGCCCACCGCGTGATTCACCAGCTGGAAGCGGGCATTTGCTGGATCAACGCCTGGGGCGAGTCCGACGCAAAAATGCCGGTCGGCGGCTACAAGCAGTCGGGCGTTGGCCGTGAAAACGGCATCAGCTCGCTGAACAACTTCACTCGCATCAAATCGGTACAGGTTGAGCTGGGCGACTACGCCTCGGTGTTCTAACACCCCCCGAGTTTTGTGTTGCCTGTGAGGCCCCTATCGCAGGCAAGCCAGCTCCCACATTTGGAATGCGTTCCCCTGTGGAGCCGGGCTTGCCCGCGATGAGGCCCGACCTGACTATCTCAAAAGAGGGTGCATCCAATGTCCCAAGAATACGATTACATCATTGTCGGTGCCGGCTCCGCCGGTAACACCCTGGCGACCCGTCTGACCGAAGACGAAGGCGTCACCGTCCTGCTGCTGGAGGCCGGTGGCCCCGACTACCGCCTCGACTTCCGTACCCAAATGCCGGCCGCCCTGGCGTTCCCGCTGCAAGGCCGTCGCTACAACTGGGCCTACGAGACCGACCCGGAGCCACACATGGACGGTCGCCGGATGGAATGCGGTCGCGGCAAGGGCCTGGGCGGTTCATCGCTGATCAACGGCATGTGCTACATCCGTGGCAACGCCATGGACTACGACAACTGGGCAAAACTGCCAGGGCTTGAAAACTGGACGTACCTGGATTGCCTGCCGTATTTCAGAAAAGCTGAAACTCGCGATATCGGCCCGAACGACTGGCACGGTGGCGACGGCCCGGTCAGCGTGACCACGCCAAAAGCCGGCAACAACCCGCTGTTCCACGCCATGGTTGAAGCCGGCGTGCAGGCCGGTTACCCGCGCACCGAAGACTTGAACGGCTACCAGCAAGAAGGCTTCGGCCCGATGGACCGTACAGTCACGAAAAATGGCCGTCGCGCCAGCACCGCACGCGGTTACCTGGACACGGCTAAAAAGCGTTCGACCCTGACCATCGTCACCCACGCCCTGACCGACAAAGTCTTGTTCGAGGGCAAACGTGCGGTCGGCGTGCGTTACCTGATCGGCGCCGCCGAAGAGCGCGTTGAAGCCCGTGCGCGTAAAGAAGTGCTGGTGTGCAGCGGCGCAATCGCTTCGCCGCAACTGCTGCAACGCTCCGGCGTGGGCCCGGCCAAATTGCTGGAAAGCCTCGACATCCCGGTGGTCCACGACCTGCCAGGCGTCGGCGAAAACCTGCAGGACCACCTAGAGCTGTACCTGCAATACGCCTGCACCCAACCGGTCTCGCTGTACCCGTCGCTGCTCTGGTACAACCAGCCGGCGATTGGTGCCGAGTGGCTGTTCAACGGCACCGGTATCGGCGCCAGCAACCAGTTCGAGGCCGGCGGTTTCATCCGTTCGCGTCCGGAATTCGAATGGCCGAACATCCAGTACCACTTCCTGCCGGTCGCGATTAACTACAACGGCAGCAACGGTGTGAAAGAGCACGGTTTCCAGGCGCACATGGGTTCCATGCGTTCGCCGAGCCGTGGCCGCGTGCAACTGAAGTCGAAGAACCCACGGGACTACCCGAGCATCCTCTTCAACTACATGGCCACCGAGCAGGACTGGCAGGAATTTCGCGATGGCATCCGCCTGACCCGCGAAATCATGCAGCAGCCGGCGCTGGATCAATACCGTGGCCGTGAAATCAGCCCAGGCATTGAAGTGCAAACCGATGAGCAGCTCGACACGTTCATCCGCGAGCACGCCGAGACCGCGTTCCACCCGTCCTGCTCGTGCAAGATGGGCACCGACGAGATGGCGGTAGTGGACGGTGAGGGCCGCGTGCATGGCATGCAGGGTCTGCGTGTGGTCGATGCGTCGATCATGCCGATCATCACCACCGGAAACCTGAACGCCCCAACGATCATGATCGCCGAGAAAATCGCCGACAAGATCCGAGGCCGCCAGCCGCTGCCGCGCAGCACTGCCGACTACTACGTGGCAGGCGATGCGCCAGTGCGTGGCAAGCCGATGCGTGAAGTGGGCCCGACCGCGCAGTAACTGATAGACCGGCCTGCATCGCAGGCAAGCCAGCTCCCACATTTTGACCGTGCGACCCGATCAAATGTGGGAGGGGGCTTGCTCCCGAAGAGGCCCGACCAAACACTGCAAAAACCCTCCCCTACACTTTCCTTGATCAGCTCCCAGCCCAGGCCTACTCTGTTTGCCTGCCCGCGCCGAGCCGCCCACAAGGAAGGCCCCATGTTCGACCACCACGCCACACTCAAAAAACACTTCAGTGCCCTGCGCACCACCGCCGACTTCTTCTCCCTGCGCTATGTGCGCGAGTCCGGCCAATACCTGTCCGTGCGCAAAAACGTCGCCGAGCCGCCACACCTGAACCACGACGAGGGCGCCATGCTCACCGTGCGTCTCAATGGCGTGGAGGCTTACGCCGCGACCAACGACCTCTCCCTTTCCGGCCTGCAAGCCGCCCTTGAGCGCGCCGAACAGCAAGCCCGACGGATTCTGCCCCACGCCCTGCTCGACCTGCGCGACCAACAGGTCTCCAGCGATATCGCCGACTACCTGTCGCCAGACCTGGAGCACGCTTTCCCTTCCCTGAGCGACTGCTACCAACTGCTCGGCGATGAATCCGCCGCCGTGCCCCATGACGAGCGCCTGGTGAACTGGGAAGTCAGCCTCGGCCTGACCCACGTCGAGCAGATATACCTCAACAGTGCCGGCGCCGAGCTGCGCCAGGCCCAGCGCTTTGTGTTCCCCGGCGTCAACGTCACGGCCTACGACGGCAACGACAGCCAGTCGCGCACCCTCGGCGGCAGCAACTTCGGCCAGCAAGGCGGGTTTGATGTGATCAACCGCTTCGGCCTGGTCGGCGCCGCGCCGCGTATCGCCGATGAAGCCTTGCAACTGCTGCTGGCGCCGAACACGCCCCAGGGCCCGCGCGACCTGTTGCTGATGCCCGACCAGATGATCCTGCAGATTCACGAGTCGATCGGCCACCCGCTGGAACTTGACCGCATCCTCGGCGACGAGCGCAATTACGCCGGCACCAGCTTCGTCAAGGCCGGGGACTTCGGCCACCTGCAATACGGCTCCAGGCTGCTCAACGTGACGTTCGACCCGGACATTCCCGAGCAGCTCGCCAGCTACAGCCATGACGACGACGGCACCGCCGCCAGCAAGCAATTCCTGATCCGCGAAGGGCTGCTGCTAAAGCCGTTGGGCGGCGCGCTGTCGCAATTCCGCACCGGCATGAGCGGTGTCGCCAACAGCCGCGCCAGCAGCTGGAACCGCCCGCCGATCGACCGCATGGCCAACCTGAATATCGAAGCCGGCGACAAGAGCCTGGCGCAACTGATTGGCGGCATCGAAAACGGCATCATGATGTCGACCAACCGTTCGTGGTCAATTGATGACGCGCGCAATAAATTCCAGTTCGGTTGCGAATGGGGCCAGTTGATTGAAAACGGCGAGCTCAAGGGCGTGGTGAAAAACCCCAACTACCGGGCGATTTCCGCGCGGTTCTGGCGCGACCTCAGCGCCGTCGGCGACGCCAGCACCTTCAAGGTATTGGGCACGCCGAACTGCGGCAAAGGCGAGCCGAACCAGGTGATTCGCGTGGGGCACGCATCGCCGGCCTGCGTATTCAGCAACGTTGACGTATTCGGGGGAGATGCCTGATGAACAACTTCAAGGCATTGGTGGAATGGCTCAAGCAGGCCATCACCGACAAGGAACAATTTCAGCTGGGTTATGCGGCAGAGTCGTCCGAGTTTGTGAGCTTCAACCACGCCAAGGTGCGCCAGGCCGGCCAGGTGCAACAGGCCAGCCTCAATCTAAAGCTGATCAACAATGGCCGCCACGCCGACCTCGGCATCACCCTGGCCGGCGAGCCCGAGCTGGACCGCCAGCGCCTCGCCGACGGCCTGCAGCAACTGCGCGAAACCTTGCCGTTGTTGCCGCATGACCCGTATCTGCTGCTCAACCACAACGCCTGGCAAAGCCATAACGAACAGGCCCGCCCGCTGCCGGACCTGGCCCAGGTGCTGGCAGAAATCAGCCACGCGGCAGAAGGCGTCGACCTGGTCGGCTTCTACGCCGCCGGCCCGATCAGCCGGGGGTTTGCCAGCTCGAACGGCGCGTTCGGCTGGCACCAGGCCAACAGCTTCAACTTCGATTTCAGCCTGTTCCACGCCAATGGCGAGGCGGTAAAAGCCAGCTACGCCGGCAACCAATGGAACAGCGCCGAGTTCGCCGGTCGCTTCCAACTGGCTCGCGAACAGCTGGAATTTCTTGGCCGCCCGTTGCACACGCTGGCCCCTGGGCAATACCGCGCCTACCTGGCGCCGGCCGCGCTGGAAGAGATCATCAGCATCATCACCTGGGGTGGTTTTTCCGCGCAGGCCATCGCCAGCAAGGGCAGCTCGTTGCAACGGCTGTACGCCGGTGAGCAACACCTCAGCCCGTTGGTGACGGTCCGCGAGCAGGTCAGCGGCTCCCTGAGCCAGGCGTTTTCCAGCGAAGGCTACCCGCGCAGCGATGTCACGTTGATCAACGCCGGCAAGGCCGACGGCCAGCTGGTGAATTCGCGCAGCGCCGCCGAATACGGCCTGAGCGCCAACGGCGCCAGCGGTGACGAATCTCCCAGCGCCCTGCAAGTGGCGGCGGGCGAGCTTGCCCAGGCCGATATCCTCAAGCAACTGGGCACCGGGCTGTACATCAGCAACCTGTGGTACTTGAACTACTCCGACCTGCCGGCTGCACGCCTGACCGGCATGACGCGCTTCGCCACGTTCTGGGTGGAAGACGGCGAGATCAAGGCGCCGGTCAGCACCATGCGTTTTGATGACAGCGTCTACAGCCTGCTGGGGTCGCAGTTGGAAGCACTGACGGCTGATCGGGAACTGCTGCTGTCAGCCAGCACCTATGGCCAGCGCAACACGGCGTCCAACCTGCTGCCAGGCGCGTTGGTCAAACGCCTGACACTGACCTTGTAAACCCAGCAAAATCCCCCCCTGTGGGAGCTGGCAAGCCAGCTCCCACACTGCTTTGTACTGATTTCATACATCTCGTATTGTCCCCTCCTACCGCAAAATCCCTTCTCGCACCTCTCCGCTTTCGGCCTGTTGTCGCCCGTAAGAAACCTCGTTATAACGGTTAGTGGCATCCCGCCACCCCACCCACGAGAGCACGACCTTGCCCGGGAAGGGCAAGCTGGAGCGTTGACATGAACCATGGAAGTTTTGTCATTGAGAAGCTGTTCAAGCACTACAACGTTCATGTTGAACAGCTGGGAAGCAATCCGGAAAAGAAAACGGTCCTGATGGTCAACGGAGCGCTGTCCACCACACGCTCTTTCGCCCGCACCAGTAAATGCCTGGCCGAGCATTTCAATGTGCTGCTCTTCGACTTGCCGTTCTCCGGCTATTCGCGCGAACACAACACCGACCTGGACCTGGTCACCAAGGATGACGAGGTGCAGATCCTGCGTGCGCTGGTCGAGCGTTTCCAGGTCAACCACCTGGTGTCGGCCTCCTGGGGCGGCATCTCGACGTTGCTGACCCTCGCGCACAACCCGCCGTCCATCGAAAGCTCTGTGGTGATGGCCCTGGCGCCCAACCTCAACCAGGCGATGCTCGATTATGTGGAGCGCGTGCGCGTGCTGATCGAGGCCGACGACAAGTCCGCCGTCGGCCACTTGCTCAACGAAACGGTGGGCAAATACCTGTCGCCGCGCCTCAAGCGCAACAACCATCGCCACCTGTCGAGCATGGCCACCACCGAGTACCGCCAGGCGCGTTTTCATATCCACCAGGTATTGGCCTTGGGCGACGGCAACTACCTGCCGGCGCTGACCCGGATTGAAACGCCGGTGCATTTCCTCAATGGCGCATTGGATGAGTACACTCCCGCCGACGAGGCCCAGCTGTTCAAGCACTATGTCGGCCGCAGCAGCTTTGCCGTCGCCGAACACACCGGCCATTTGCTCGACCTGGAGTCGCGCGAAGCGGCCCTGGCGGTGCACCGTGCGCTGTTGGATTTTCTGGTAGGAGAGCACGCGTCCTTGTGGGAATTAGACGAACAGCGTGTGGGAAAAGGAGCGACGGATGGCGCATAATCGGCGACACATAGCCTGCTAACAAAAAGGTCTCCCATGCCAGAACGCGCCCCTCTCGATGCCAAGACCGCCCGCTGGCTCCCCTGGGTGGTCGCAATTGCCTTCTTCATGCAATCGCTGGATGGGACGATTCTCAACACAGCACTACCGGCCATGGCCCTGGACCTGGCGGAAAACCCGCTGCGCATGCAAGGGGTGGTGATTGCTTACATGCTCACCGTCGCCTTGCTGATCCCGGCGTCGGGCTGGGTCGCCGACCGCTTCGGCACCAAGAAAATCTTTTTCGGCGCGATCATGCTGTTCAGCATCGGCTCGCTGCTCTGCGCCTTGTCCAGCAGCCTGACCATGCTGGTCGGCGCGCGGGTCATCCAGGGCCTGGGCGGTGCGCTGATGCTGCCGGTCGGGCGGCTGGTGGTGCTGCGCGCTTATCCGCGCTCCGAGCTGGTGCGGATCATGGGCTTCATCACCATCCCCGGACTGCTCGGCCCTTTGCTCGGCCCGACCATGGGCGGCTGGATGGTGCAATACCTGACCTGGCACTGGATCTTCCTGATCAACCTGCCCGTGGGCATGATCGGTTGCTACGCGGTGTGGAAATTTATCCCTGACCTGCGTGGCAGTGAGCGCACGCGCTTTGATGGCGTGGGGTTTGTGCTGTTTGGCGCGGCCATGGTGCTGATCACCATCGCCATGGAAGGCCTGGGCGAACTGCACCTGCCGCACCTGCGGGTGATGTTGCTGCTGTTCGGCGGGCTGGCATGCCTGGCGGCGTACTGGCTGCGCGCCGGGCATATCGATAACCCGCTGTTCTCGCCGGTGCTGTTCAAGACCCGCACCTTTGCCGTGGGCATCCTCGGCAACCTGTTCGCGCGCCTGGGCAGCGGCGCGCTGCCGTTCCTGGTGCCGTTGCTGCTGCAGGTGGCGCTGGGTTATTCGCCCTCGGAGGCCGGCATGAGCATGCTGCCGCTGGCGGCGGCGGCGATGTTTGCCAAGTCCATCGCGCGGCCATTGATCGAGCGCCTGGGCTACCGTGTCGTGCTGACCGGCAATACCCTGGCGCTGGGCATCATGCTGGCGAGCATGGGCCTGGTCAGCGAGCACACGCCCTACCCGCTGCTGCTGGCGATGCTGGCGGTGCTGGGGGCGATCAACTCGCTGCAATTTACCGCGATGAACACCGTGACCCTGATCGACCTCGACGACGCCCAGGCCAGCAGCGGCAACAGTTTGCTTTCGGTGGTGGCGCAACTGTCCCTGAGCCTGGGGGTAGCCTGCGCCGGTGCGCTGCTGGGCGGGTTTACCTTGGAGGCCGGCAACGACGGGGTGGACAGCGTGCTCGGCGCCTTCCAGCTGACCTTCCTCACCGTGGGCATCATGGCGATGCTGGCGGCGGCGATTTTCCTGCAATTGTCGCCAAAAGACGGCAAACGCGTGGTCAGCCGTGAGCACGATATCGAGCATTAACGGGCGTCTCGTCTAGAACTTGCGGGGAAATTCCCACGAGACTGGTACACTGCGCGACATTTTGTTTTGCAGAGCCAGTCCCGTGACTACCATCGCCACCGCTTTTAATACTTTGCCGCTCTCCGCCGCCATGCTGGCTAACCTCGACTCGCTGGGTTATGTCGAGATGACGCAGATCCAGGCGCAAAGCTTGCCGGTGATCCTCAAGGGGCTGGACCTGATTGCCCAGGCCAAGACCGGCAGCGGCAAAACCGCTGCCTTCGGTATCGGCCTGTTGAACCCGATCAACCCGCGCTACTTCGGCTGCCAGGCGCTGGTGATGTGCCCGACGCGTGAGCTGGCCGACCAGGTGGCCAAGGAAATCCGCCGCCTGGCCCGCGCCGAAGACAACATCAAGGTCCTGACCCTGTGCGGCGGCGTGTCCCTCGGCCCGCAGATCGCTTCGCTTGAACACGGCGCCCACGTCATCGTCGGCACGCCGGGCCGTATCCAGCAGCACCTGCGCAAGGGTTCGCTGGTACTGGACGGCTTGAACACGCTGATCCTCGACGAAGCCGACCGCATGCTCGACATGGGCTTCTACGACGCCATCGAAGACATCATCAGCAAGACCCCGCCGCGCCGCCAGACCCTGCTGTTCTCGGCCACCTACCCGGTGAGCATCAAGCAGCTGGCTTCGAAATTCATGCGCGCGCCGCAGCAAGTGAAGGCCGAAGCCTTCCACTCCGACGACCAGATCGAGCAGCGTTTCTACGAAATCTCGCCGGAAGAGCGCATGGACGCCGTGACCAAGGTACTGGCGCACTTCCGCCCGGCGTCGTGCGTGGCGTTCTGCTTCACCAAGCAGCAAGTGCAGGAAACCGTCGATCACCTGACGTCCAAGGGCATCTCTGCCGTCGGCCTGCATGGCGACCTGGAACAGCGCGACCGTGACCAGGTACTGGCGATGTTTGCCAACCGCAGCACCTCGGTGCTGGTAGCGACTGACGTGGCCGCGCGTGGCTTGGACATTGACTCGCTGGACATGGTGATCAACGTCGAACTGGCGCGTGATTCGGAAATCCACATCCACCGCGTAGGCCGTACCGGCCGCGCCGGTGAGACCGGGATCGCCATCAGCCTCGTCGCGCCGTCCGAAGCGCACCGCGCCCAGGCCATCGAGCAACTGCAGAAGTCGCCGCTGAACTGGGACCAACTGGACAACCTCAAGCCGCAAAGCGGTGGCCCGTTGCTCCCGGTGATGAGCACCCTGTGCATCGCCGCCGGCCGTAAAGACAAGGTCCGCCCGGGTGACATCCTCGGCGCACTGACCGGTGACGCCGGTATTCCAGGCGCCCAGGTCGGCAAGATCGCGATCTTCGACTTCCAGGCTTTCGTGGCCGTGGAACGCGGGATCGCCAAACAGGCGTTGCAGCGTTTGAACGACGGCAAGATCAAAGGCCGTTCGTTGCGCGTGCGGATCCTATAAAGATCTCCCAGCGGGTGAAGATCCAGTGTGGGAGCGGGCTTGCTCGCGAATGCGGTGGATCAGTCAACCTATTCGGTGGCTGACGGACCGCATTCGCGAGCAAGCCCGCTCCCACATTTTGACTGTATTTCAATTCAGAATTTGTATGAGGACATCGCTGTGCGCTCGACCGAAGTTGTGATCATTGGCGCCGGCGCCGCAGGCTTGATGTGTGCGCTGACCGCCGCCGGGCGTGGGCGCAAGGTGATGTTGATCGACCACGCGAACAAGGCCGGCAAAAAGATCCTGATGTCCGGCGGTGGCCGCTGCAACTTCACCAATATGTACACCGAGCCGGCCAACTTCCTCTCGCACAATGCGCACTTCTGCAAATCCGCCCTGGCGCGCTATACCCAGTGGGATTTCATCGGGCTGGTGGCCAAGTACGGCGTGCCGTACCACGAGAAGAAGCTCGGCCAGCTGTTCTGCGATAACAAGTCCAGTGACATCCTCGGCATGCTGTTGGATGAATGCATTCAAACGGGCGTGAGCCTGCACCTGGACACGTCGGTCCAGGAGATTGCCAAGCTCGACAGCGGCTATCAGTTGCAGATCACCCTGGGCGAACTGCGCTGCGAATCCCTGGTGATCGCCACGGGCGGCCTGTCGATCCCGACCCTGGGCGCCACCGGGTTTGGCTACCAGGTGGCCAAGCAGTTCGGCCATGAACTGCTGCCGACCCGCGCCGGGCTGGTGCCGTTTACCATCACCGACCAGCTCAAGGAGCTGTGCGGCGAGTTGTCGGGCACCTCGGTGGATTGCCTGGTCAGCTGCAACGACCAGAGCTTTCGCGAAAACATCCTGTTTACCCACCGTGGCCTCAGCGGCCCGGCGATTCTGCAGATTTCCTCGTACTGGGAGCCGGGCGACACGGTCGAGATCAACCTGCTGCCCGACCATGACGCCCATACCTGGCTGCAACAGCAACAGGTCGAGCGCCCCAACAGCGAGTTGAAAACCCTGCTCGGTGAGATCTTCACCAAGAAGATGGCCAACCTGCTGGCGGAAACCTGGTTCGTGTCCAAGCCGATGAAGCAGTACACCCACGCCGAAATCGCCGACATCGCCCAGAAACTCGCGAGCTGGCAACTGGTACCCGCGGGCACTGAAGGCTATCGCACGGCTGAAGTGACCTTGGGCGGCGTGGACACGCGGGAAGTGTCGTCCAAGACCATGGAATCGCTGAAAAGCCCTGGCCTGTACTTCATCGGCGAAGTGCTGGATGTGACCGGCCACCTCGGCGGGTTCAACTTCCAGTGGGCATGGGCGTCGGGCTACGCGGCTGCGCAATACGCCTGACACAACACCCCCCAACTTGAAATGCAATCTCCTGTGGGAGCTGGCTTGCCTGCGATAGCGGTGGTGAATCCAACATTGCTATCGCAGGCAAGCCAGCTCCCACATTGGGTTTTGTGGTGTGCCAGGAATAAATTTTGCGCAATTGATGTGATCGCCACGCTTGCCGTGGCGTCCTTGATAGCTCAATTTAGCGGCATCGTCCCGGAAGACTCCAGACTTCATGTCATCGACCTCGTTCAAGCAGTCCATGCGGCGCCTGTGGGCACTGGATAAATTCAGTTACAGCGTGCGGGTATTCATCGCCCTCACCGGCAGCATGGCGCTGTGCTGGTATCAGGATGAAATGACCCTGCTGATCCCGTTATTTTTGGGGATTATCGCCAGCGCCCTGGCCGAGACCGATGACAGTTGGCAAGGCCGTCTCAATGCCCTGGCGGTGACGCTGGTGTGTTTCAGCATCGCCGCGCTGTCGGTGGAGCTGCTGTTCCCCTACCCCTGGATCTTCGCGATCGCCCTGGCCCTGGCCAGTTTCTGCCTGACCATGCTCGGCGCGCTGGGCGAACGCTACGGCGCGATTGCATCGGCGACGCTGATTCTGTCGGTTTACACCATGATCGGCGTGGACCAGCGCGGCGGCGCGGTCTCCGACTTCTGGCACGAGCCGCTGCTGCTGGTGGCCGGCGCCGCCTGGTACGGCGTGCTGTCGGTGCTGTGGCAGGCGCTGTTTTCCAACCAGCCGGTGCAGCAAAGCCTGGCGCGGTTGTTCCGCGAATTGGGGCGTTACCTCAAGCTCAAGTCATCATTGTTCGAGCCGATCCGCCAGCTGGATGTGGAAGCGCGCCGCCTGGAACTCGCCCAGCAGAACGGCAGGGTGGTGGCGGCGCTGAATGCGGCGAAGGAAATTATCCTGCACCGCGTGGGCAATGGCCGCCCAGGCTCGAAGGTCAGCCGCTACCTGAAGCTGTACTTCCTGGCCCAGGACATCCACGAGCGCGCCAGCTCTTCCCACTATCCCTACAACGCACTGGCCGACGCCTTCTTCCACAGTGACGTGCTGTTCCGCTGCCAGCGCCTGCTGCGCCAGCAAGGCAAGGCGTGCCAGGCCCTGGGCGAGTCGATCCAGTTGCGCCAGCCGTTCATCTATGACGACAGTTTCGCCGAGGCACTGGGCGACCTGAACGCCTCGCTGGAACACCTGCGCATCCAGAGCAACCCGGCCTGGCGCGGCCTGCTGCGTTCATTGCGCGCCTTGGCGGCCAACCTGTCGACCCTCGACCGCCTGCTGGGCGACGCGAGCAACCCCGACGCCCTGGCCGACGCCACCGACAGCAACCTGCTGGACCGCGCCCCGCGCAACCTCAAGGAAATGTGGACGCGCCTGCGCACCCAGCTCACGCCAACCTCGCTGCTGTTCCGCCACGCCCTGCGCCTGGCTCTCGCGTTGACCATCGGCTACGGCACGCTGCACGCAATTCACGCGTCCCAGGGTTACTGGATCATCCTCACCACGCTGTTTGTGTGCCAGCCCAACTACGGCGCCACGCGGCGCAAACTCGGCCAGCGGATTATCGGCACGGCGATCGGCCTGACCGTGGCCTGGGCGCTGTTCGACCTGTTCCCGAGCCCGGTGGTGCAGTCGATGTTCGCCATCGCCGCAGGCCTGGTGTTCTTTATCAACCGCACCACGCGTTACACCCTGGCCACGGCGGCGATCACCCTGATGGTGCTGTTTTGCTTCAACCAGGTGGGCGACGGCTACGGCCTGTTCCTGCCGCGTCTTTTCGATACCTTGATCGGCAGCCTGATCGCCGGCCTGGCGGTGTTCCTGTTCCTGCCGGACTGGCAAGGCCGGCGCCTGAACAAAGTGCTGGCGAATACCCTGACCTGCAACAGCATCTACCTGCGCCAAATCATGCAGCAGTACGCCGTCGGCAAGAGCGATGACCTGGCGTATCGCCTGGCCCGGCGCAACGCGCATAACGCCGATGCAGCGCTGTCCACCACCCTGGCGAACATGCTGATGGAACCTGGGCACTTCCGTAAGGAGGCCGACGTGGGTTTCCGCTTCCTGGTGCTGTCCCACACCTTGCTCAGCTATTTGTCAGGCCTGGGTGCGCACCGCGAAACCCAGCTACCGGCCGAGGTGCGCGAGCATCTGATCGACGGCGCCGGCAAAACCCTTGCCGCGAGCATTGATGAAATCGCTGCGGGGCTGGCCAACAAACAACCGGTGGCAATCCAGAGCGACGCCGAGGAAGCCTTGGCAGCGGACCTGGAGCAGATGCCGGACGAAATTGATGAGGGGCAGCGGTTGGTGCAAACCCAACTGGCACTGATTTGCCGGCAGCTGGGGCCGTTGCGGACGTTGGCAGCGCATCTGATCAAAGACACCCGCGCGGCTTAAACCGCTATCGCAGGCAAGCCAGCTCCCACATTTTGACTGTGTGCACACATCAAACTGTGGGAGGGGGCTTGCTCCCGATGGGGCCCTGAAGAGCACTACATGCCATGGGCTTTCATCAGCCGCGCATAACTCCCGTCGGCCTTCATCCTGGCAATTTCCCGGTCAAAGCCCGCCACAATCTGCTCATGCTGCGGGTTCTTCAGGCTGACCAGGATATGCAGGCTGTTTTCGCTCAGCGGCTTGGGCAGGACCTCCACCGCGTTGCGCACCCGCGGTGACTCGCGCGACAGGTAATAGCGCGCCACATACTCATCTTCCACCGTCAGCCGCACCCGCTGCGCCGCGAGCATGCGCACGGCCATCGCGAAGTTATGCACAGGGACTTTCTGTAACTTGGCGTCCTGGTCGAAGGCCGCCGAATACGCGTAGCCACGCACCACCGCAATGGGGTAATCGTGCAGTTGCTCAAGGGTTTGGAATTCAATCGGGTCATCGCGGCGCTTGATGAAACGCACGCGGTTGAGCAGGTATTCACTCGAGAACTGGCCCAGTTGCGTACGCGCTTCGTCATACCAAGCATTCACCAGCACGTCATAGCGCCCATCGCCCACGCCCATGAGCGCGCGAGCCCAGGGTACCTGCTCGAAATCACTCGCGTAGCCGGCACGGGCCAGGGCCGTACTGACAATGTCGGTAGCCAACCCGCCATTGATCAAGGTTGAATCGGTAAACGGAGGCCAGGCATCCGCCACCAGGCGCAGACGCTGTGCGAACGCTGGCTGGGCCAGCAACAACACTCCAATCAAAGCAACGGCACGAGAGAATCGCGGCATGCTCAAAGTCCTTGGCAGGCAGGCGGTAGCCTTAACTCAGGGGATGCCTGAGGCTGTAACAGTAGCTCAGATTACACAAAGAATTGGCCGGCGAACGCACTCAATGATGGCAAATTGATTTCACTCACAAAAATAGCTGATTTAGACAGCGGTGCCCGTCACGCTTACTATCGGTACCTGACATTTACGCGAGAACACGCCATGACCGTTGATTGGGTTTGCAAACATTACGACGACTTGGGCAAGGACCAGCTCTACGCCATTTTGCGCCTGCGCAACGAGGTCTTTGTTGTCGAGCAGAAATGCGTCTATCAAGACCTCGACGGGCAGGACTTGTCGGGCGATACCCATCACCTGATGGCCTGGCAAGACAATGAACTGGTGGCCTACCTGCGCCTGCTGGACCCGGAATCCCAGGGCGGTGATGTGGTGATCGGCCGCGTGATCGTCGCGCCAGTGGCACGCGGCACCGGGCTGGGGCATCGGATGATGGAAGAGACACTCAAGCAAATCAGCGACATCTGGCCTGAGACGCCGATTTTTCTGTCAGCCCAGGCACATCTGCAGGGGTACTACGGGCGGTATGGGTTTATGGTGGCGGGTGAGGAATACCTGGAAGATGACATTCCCCATATCGGTATGCGGCGAGCCTGATGGCCTCATCGGGAGCAAGCCCCCTCCCACACCCTGTGGGAGGGGGCTTGCTCCCGATAGCGTCAGCCAAGCCACTGCAAGCCGTCAGGGATAACCCAATACCCGCTTGATCGACACCAGATTAGCCTCGATCCATCCGCGATCAATCGCACCCCAATCCCGAATCCGATAGTGCCCGGCGTGGTTGCGGGCGCCGTCTTCCTGTTCGAATTCACACACGATATCCAGGTCGGCCAACGCCGCAATCGTGTCCTGCGCCGTGCGCCGGGGCATGCCGGTCGCGTCGGTCAGCGCCGGTACGCTGCTGGCCTGCCCGCTGTCGATCAGGTAGGCCACGTACAGGCGGCGGTAGAAGCTGCTCTTGGTCTTGCTCACATCCATGGTCGGTCGCCTTGTGCGGTCAGGGCTTGCCCTGCAGGTCGCGATACGTAAGGTAAACCCGCAGGTCGAATTCCACCTGATGGTAGCCGGGCATCATGTATTCGCAGAGTTTATAGAACGCCTTGTTGTGGTCCGATTCCTTGAAGTGCGCCAGCTCATGCACCACGATCATGCGCAGAAACTCCGGCGCAGCGTCCTTGAACAGCGCGGCGATACGAATCTCTTTCTTCGATTTGAGATTGCCGCCCTGCACGCGGGAAATCGTGGTGTGCAGGCCCAGGGCGCGGTGCGTCAGGTCCAGGCGGTTATCGAACAGGACCTTGTCGATGGCCGGCGCGTTGCGAAGGTGCTCCTGTTTCAAGGCCAGGGCGTAGGCATACAGGGCCTTGTCGCTCTGCACGGCATGGCGTTCGGGGTAACGCTGCTCCAGGTAGCTGCCCAACTGATCCTTGGCGATCAGTTGGCGCACTTGCTCCTGAAGCGCTGCGGGGTAGGCCTGGAGGTATTTCAGCGCGGTCATGGGGTCTGCAACAGGGTTCGGATGGGCGCCAGTGTAACGAATTCAACGCAGGCGGGCGCGCGACCAGTCGCCGGCTTCTTCGGCGATCAATGGCAGGGCCGCCCAAGGCCCCTGGACGAACGGGCAGCCATTGGCCTTAAGCCACTGGGCTTGCTCCTGGGTTTCCACGCCTTCGGCGACCACCAGCACCTCAAAATGCCCACACAACTCGATAATGCTGCGCGCCATTGCCGCGTCACGCGCCGAGCCGGGCAGGCGCGCAACCAACTGCGGGTCGAGCTTGAGGGTGTCGAAGGCCAAATCACGCAGATGGGCCAGCGAACACTGGCCCATCCCAAAGTCATCGAGGGCGATACGCACGCCAATGCGGCGCAACAACTTCAGCTGCTTGGCGCCTTCTTCCGGGTTGCTCATCAGGCAGTCTTCGCCAATTTCCACTTCCAGTTGCCGCGCCTGCAGCCCATGTCGCTCGAGTACCAGCATGAGCTGGTTGGCCAGGTTGGGCATGTTGAACTGGCTGGCGCTCAGGCTCACGCTCAACACCAACTCATTGTCGAAGGTGGCGTGCCATGCTTGACGCTGGGCGGCGACCTGCTGGTAGATCCAGGCGCTCAATTGGCTGATCAGCCTTGCCTCTTCCAGCAACGGCAAAAACAGCCCCGGCGGGACATCACCGACACTCGGGTGCTGCCAACGCAACAGCGCTTCGAACCCGCGCAAACGCCCGTCTTCCAGTGAGACCTGAGGCTGGTACACCAGGGTGAAATCCTTGTTTTGAATCGCCGTGCGCACGCTGTCTTCAAGCATCAGGCGCGAACGGGCCCGGCCGTTCATTTCCTGATCGTAATAGCGATATTGCTGACGGCCCGCGCGCTTGGCTTCGTACATGGCGATGTCGGCTGCACGCAGCAGGCCATTCAGGTCCGAACCACAGTCCGGAAAGGTAGCAATGCCGATGCTGACGCCGAGCATCACCTCCAGACCCTCGATCTGTTGGCAGACCGACACCCGTTCGATCAGTTTTTCCGCAATTTTGGCGGCCTGCTCGGGGAACTCCAGCTCCAGCAGCACGGTGAACTCATCCCCGCCCATGCGCCCGAGAATATCGCCGGAGCGCAGGCAACTTTGTAGTTGCTCAGAGACCCAGCGCAGCACCCGATCGCCGGCGTCATGGCCCAGGGAATCGTTGACCCGCTTGAAGCCATCCAGGTCGAGGTAAAGCAACACCAGGGAGGGTTCGAAGCGCTCGTTGCGCTGCAGTGTATTTTCCACCGCCTGATAGAAACCACGCCGGTTCAGCAGCCCCGTCAGCGGGTCGGTGACCGCCTGGAACTCCAACTGCTGATGCAGGTGGCGCACCTCGGACATGTCCAGCACCGTCACCACCATGGCCTTCTGCTCGGCCGGCAATGGCGCGCACGACAACGCCACCGGCACCTGCTGGCCACGGCCGGTACGCAAAATGGCATCGTGCAAGCGCCAGGTGTCGCCCTTGCGAAAAGCTTCGAACATCTGCGAGTCGAGCCAGGTGGGCACATGCGGCTTTTGCAGGAAACTGAGAAATTCCTGGCCTTGCAGCTCATGAATCGTGGCATTGAGCAGCCGCGAAATGGCCGGGTTGGCATACTCGATCACACCGCCCTCGCCCACCACCAGGATGCCCTCGGCGGCGTTATCCAGCACCGAGGCATTGAAGGCGCGCGCGGATTCCAGGTCATGGCTCAAGCGCTGCAACGCACGGCGATTGCGCTGATGCTCCAGCAGTGCCTGGACTTTCGGCTTGAGGATGTGCGGGTCGAAAGGTTTGAACAGGTAATCGATGGCGCCGCTGGCGTAGCCTTCCAGCACGGCGGCCGGGGATTGGGCATTGGCACTCAGGAAAATGATCGGCGTCATCCGCGTGCGCTGGCTGCCGCGCATCAGGCGGGCCACTTCAAAGCCGTCCATGCCGGGCATTTTCACGTCCAGCAAGACCAGGTCCACATCATGCACCAAGAGCAATTCGAGGGCTTCCAGGCCTGAGCCGGCCGTCACCACTTGCCAGTCTTCGCGCTGTAAAAGTGCGCGCATGCTGACCAGATTTTCCGGGTAGTCATCGACCACCAGAAGAACCGAGCTGCCATCGCCGTGGTGTGGAGCGCATTCCATGCTACGTCTATTCCTTAGGACTACTCCGGTCACTTCTGACAGAAAACCCGGACAAACACTGAGGCCTCACTCTAGCCCCGCTTCCGAAAAATCAGAAGTAACCTCAGTGCCATCATCGCGTCAAAGTTGAGGAAGCCGACTAACGGTCAGTGCCTGCAAGCCACGGATCATGGGAAACATGGCTTTTTGACATTCCTCTGGCGCCAATAATTTGCCAGGGTTTAATTAACAATCCGGTGAGTACCGCCTATAAAGAAGTTGTCTGGCCCACGGGCCATAGCCTACACCCCTCTGTAAAAAGGCCTACGCCATGATCGACCTCTCCACTTGGAACCTGAGCATTCCTGTTGGCTCTCCCCCCGCGACCATCGACACTCCGAAACTGCTTAGCGGCTTCAAGGACCAATATTTCCAGGCCGAAGGCAGCAACGTGCAATTCTGGACACCCGTTACCGGCACCCGCACCGAAAACGCCGTTTACCCGCGCAGCGAACTACGCGAAACCTACGCCGACGGCCGCCTGCGCAACTGGACCTACCCCGACGCCGACAACTTTCTGCGCGCGACCCTGGCCGTCAACCAGGTGCCCTCCAGCGGCAAAATCGTGATTGGGCAGATTCACGCCTATGACAGCCAGAAACCGCTGATCAAGCTGGAATACCAATTCAAGGAAAAAACCCAGACCGGCAACATCGTCGCCAAAGTACGCATGCGCCCGGATGAGGACGAAGGTCGGGTGATCATCGTCGCCTCCAATGTGCCGCTGGAGAAAACCTTCACCTATGTGATCAACCTCAATAAAGCAGGGCTGCTCAGCGTGTATGCCGCCGATGGCGAATGGAACGAGCGCATCGGCGCGGCGTGGGGCGCCAAGCCGCTGTACTTCAAGGCCGGCGCGTATGTGCAGGACAACAGCGGGGACAGCAAGGAAGGCGCGCGGGTGACGTTTGCGAAGCTGGATATCGACCACGACTGAACACTTGTCGGCTTCAGTTCGTGTAGGTCGCGTCTGATAAACCCGAGATCATTCGCTGGTCCACCAGGCAGCGTAAATCACTGTGGGAGCCGGGCTTGCCCGCGATAGCGGTGGGTCAGTTGGCGAATCTTTTAGCTGACCCACCGCTATCGCGGGCAAGCCCGGCTCCCACAGGGGTTCTGTGTCCTACAGGGCCGTTGCGGGGAATCAGGACGGCGCTTATAGTTCGCCCCGTCGCCGGCGTTGATCGGCGATAGGGTTTCGCAGCCCTAACGATACGTGTGTAACCAAGCATCATGAATACAACGATGAGCGCTTCGGCGCCCGTCGTCTATTTTATGGTGGCTGTGTGTGGGAGATCTTCGGATCTGCCGGGTTCCTCGTATCCTCGGTCTGCGAACCCGCACACAGCTACCACCCATTCGTTTCGCAGCGAACGGCGGTAGTCCTTTTTAGATACGAGGAATATTTGCCATGAACGTCCCACTACCACCCCGCCGCTTCACCCCCTGCACCGAAACCGCCACCGATTACCCCGTTCTGTTAATCGACAGCGCCGCCCCGCTGCTCGACCTCCACGCCTGCCTGCGCGAACGCCTGAACGCCGCCCTCGAGCACCTCAACCTGATCGCCTGCTCCAGCCTGCCTGACTTTGCCGAGCGCGACTTGAACAACGTAGCCAACACCGCGCGCATTTTGGTCCAGGACGTGAGTGATTTGTTCCGGGTGATCGAGCATCGGGGCTTTGATACGCCCCACGCAGCCTGATCAAATCCCGCCCACAAAAAAGCCCGCATCGCTGCGGGCTTTTTCATTGAGGCTTCAGGCTTAGTTGACCTTGGCGTTCAACTCACCTTTCAAGTAACGCTGGTACATCGCTTCCAACGAGACCGGCTTGATCTTCGAAGCGTTGCCCGCCGTACCGAAGGCTTCGTAACGTGCGATACACACGTCACGCATCGCGGTCACGGTAGCACCGAAGAATTTACGCGGGTCGAATTCGCTCGGGTTGGTGGCCATCAAGCGGCGCATTGCGCCGGTGGATGCCAAGCGCAGGTCGGTGTCGATGTTGACCTTGCGCACGCCGTACTTGATACCTTCGACGATTTCTTCAACCGGCACGCCGTAGGTTTCTTTGATGTCGCCGCCGTACTGGTTGATGATTGCCAGCCACTCTTGCGGTACCGAGGAAGAACCGTGCATCACCAGGTGGGTGTTCGGGATGCGCTTGTGGATTTCCTTGATGCGGTCGATGGCCAGCACGTCGCCGGTAGGCGGCTTGGTGAACTTGTACGCGCCGTGGCTGGTGCCGATGGCGATGGCCAGGGCGTCCACTTGGGTCTTCTTGACGAAGTCGGCCGCTTCTTCCGGGTCGGTCAGCATCTGGCTGTGGTCCAGCACGCCTTCGGCGCCGATGCCGTCTTCTTCGCCGGCCATACCGGTTTCCAGGGAGCCCAGGCAGCCCAGCTCGCCTTCAACCGACACACCGCAGGCGTGAGCCATGGCGACGGTTTGTTGGGTGACGCGTACGTTGTACTCGTAGTCGGTCGGGGTCTTGCCGTCTTCGCCGAGGGAGCCGTCCATCATCACCGAGCTGAAGCCCAGTTGGATGGAGCGCTGGCACACGTCAGGGCTGGTGCCGTGGTCCTGGTGCATGCACACCGGGATGTGCGGGAATTCTTCGATCGCGGCGAGGATCAGGTGACGCAGGAAGGGGGCACCGGCGTATTTGCGGGCACCGGCCGAAGCCTGGACGATCACGGGGGAGTCGGTCTTGTCAGCGGCTTCCATGATGGCGCGCATCTGCTCAAGGTTGTTGACGTTAAAGGCTGGGACGCCGTAGCCGAACTCGGCTGCGTGGTCCAGCATTTGACGCATGCTGATAAGTGCCATTGTGTTGTCTCTCCCGGTCGAGGGTCGTTAATCGTGCAAGCCTGCCGTAGCGGCGGCTGCTATTCAAGTTATTGCGGGTCAGGCTTTGCATACCTGGCCTGCTGAATCGTTATTGCTGGCGTGGCCTTGTGCTAATACCACTGGAAAAGCCAGCTCCCACACTTAGATCTCATTTATCTTAAGATCGTGTTCTCACTGGGCCTTGCAGCCCCGCCCGATCAAATCGTCGGTGGCGACCCAGTAAACCAGGCCTTCCTCACCTTTTGTGTGAAACGCCAATTGGTCGTTGGCGTACAACACGCCCGAGGCGGCAACGTCCTGTTTAAGGCGGTAGACCTGATCCGAACCACCGAGGCGTACATCCACCTCGCTGCGGGCCTGATTGGCAAAGCGCCAGCTCACCTCGGCCTTGCTGTCGCAGGTCCAGGTGGTCCATTTATCGGCAGGCTCTACCTTGTTGCCGAACATGTTCATGCTGCTGCAACCGGCCAACAGGGCCAGGGCTGCCAGGGCGAAAACGCCTTTCATTGCCAATCCTCGAACGACGGCCCACTAGGCCGCCACTGCTGTCGGTTAGTTGATCAGACCCGTCAAGGGCAACCCTGTTCCTGACCGTTGGGCGCGGAGTCGTATTTCTCCAGCCGTTCATTGCCGATGCGCTTGTTGATCACCGGCATGGTTTCGGCTTGCCAATCCGCCTGGTAGCAGCTTTTTTTCTGCGCCGCCCCAGGTTTTGCAGGCTCAGGGGCCGTGCTTGGCGCGCTGCCGCAGCCGGCCAACAGGCCTGCTGCGAGCACCAGTGCCAACGACTTGATCATGGGAATGCTCCTTTTCCGGATCATGAGCCTTAGCCTTTGGCTCGTGTTTCCAGCACTTCAACCGCCGGCAGTACTTTGCCTTCGACGAATTCCAGGAAGGCGCCGCCACCGGTAGAAATGTAGGAGATCTGGTCAGCAACGCCATATTTATCGATGGCCGCCAGGGTGTCGCCACCGCCGGCGATGGAGAATGCCGAGCTGTCGGCAATCGCGTGGGCCAGCACTTTGGTGCCGTTGCCGAACTGGTCGAACTCGAACACGCCGACCGGGCCGTTCCACAGGATGGTCTTGGACGACTTCAACAGCTCAGCGAAGTTGGCTGCGGTTTGCGGGCCGATATCCAGGATCATGTCGTCGGCGGCCACGTCGGCGATCAGCTTGACGGTGGCTTCGGCGCTCTCCGCGAATTCCTTGGCAACCACCACGTCGACCGGCAATGGCACGCTGACTTTGGCGGCGATGGCGCGGGCAGTGTCCAGCAGGTCCGGCTCGTAGAGGGACTTGCCCACCGGGTGGCCGGCTGCGGCCAGGAAAGTGTTGGCAATGCCGCCGCCGACGATCAGCTGGTTGCAGATCTGGCTCAGGCTGTTGAGCACGTCCAGCTTGGTGGAGACTTTGGAACCGGCAACGATGGCGGCCATCGGTTGCGCCGGAGCGCCCAGGGCCTTGCCCAGTGCATCCAGTTCAGCGGCCAGCAAGGGGCCGGCTGCGGCGACCTTGGCGAACTTGGCCACGCCGTGGGTCGAACCTTCGGCGCGGTGCGCGGTGCCGAAAGCGTCCATCACGAACACGTCGCACAGGGCCGCATATTGCTGGGCAAGTTCGTCGCTGTTCTTTTTCTCGCCCTTGTTGAAGCGCACGTTTTCGAACAGCACGATGTCGCCGGCCTTCACGTCAACGCCGCCCAGGTAATCAGCCACCAGCGGCACGTCGCGGCCCAGAGCCTTGCTCAGGTAGTCGGCGACAGGCTTGAGGCTGTTTTCAGCGGAGAACTCACCTTCGGTCGGGCGACCCAGGTGGGAGCAGACCATCACGGCCGCGCCTTTTTCCAGGGCCAGCTTGATGGTCGGCAGCGAGGCCAGGATTCGCGCATCGCTGGTGACAACACCGTCCTTGACTGGGACGTTGAGGTCTTCGCGGATCAGTACGCGCTTACCTTGCAGATCGAGGTCGGTCATCTTCAACACGGTCATGGGTCGCAGTTCCTGAATTACTGTTGAGGTTGTTTGGATGCGATGTGCAGATAATGTTCCGCAACATCCAGCATTCGGTTGGCAAAACCCCATTCGTTGTCGAACCAGGCCAGGATGTTCACCAGCCTGGGGCCGGAAACGCGGGTCTGGCTGGCATCGACAATCGCCGAATGCGGGTCATGGTTGAAATCACAACTGGCATGCGGCAACTCGGTGTAGGCCAGCAAGCCCTTGAGCGGACCGCTGGTGGCGGCGTCGCGCAGTATCCGGTTGACCTCAGTCGCATCCGTATCGCTGACGGTTTGCATGGTGATGTCCAGGCAGGACACGTTCACCGTCGGCACACGTACGGCTTTGGCCTGAATTCGTCCGGCAAGTTCCGGCAACAAGCGCTCGATGCCACGGGCCAGGCCGGTGGACACCGGAATCACTGACTGAAACGCCGAACGCGTGCGGCGCAGGTCTTCATGATGATAGGCGTCGATCACCGGTTGGTCGTTCATCGCCGAGTGAATCGTGGTGATCGACACATAATCCAGGCCGATCGCCTGATCCAGCAGGCGTAACAGCGGCACGCTGCAGTTGGTGGTGCAGGAGGCGTTGGACACCAGCAGTTCATTGCCGGTCAGGCAATCCTGGTTGATGCCGTAGACGATGGTGGCGTCGACATCCGCCTCGCTGGCCATCGGCTGGGAAAACAGCACACGCGGTGCGCCGGCGTCGAGAAAACGCTGGCCATCGGCACGCGTGTGGTAAGCACCGGAGCATTCCAACACCAGGTCGACGCCCAGCGCCGCCCAGTCGATGCCCTCGGGGGTGGCACTGCGCAGTACTTTTACGCAGTCGCCGTTGATATGCAGACAGTCGCCTTCGACGCGCACCTCGCCGGGGAACCGGCCGTGGGTGGAGTCAAAGCGTGTCAGGTATTCGATGCTGGCCATGTCGGCCAAATCGTTGATCGCGACAATCTCAAACCCGGCTGCCGCCCCTCGCTCGAACAGAGCACGCAAGACGCAACGACCAATGCGGCCGTAGCCGTTGAGTGCAACTTTGTAGGGACGCGGTTGAGGCATGGGGTTCTCGATTACCATTGGGTAATGGGGTGGCTGTCAGACCGCTTTCGCGAGCAAGCCCGCTCCCACATTTGGAATGGGTTCACAATTCAAACTATGTGAACCCGATCTAATGTGGGAGCGGGCTTGCTCGCGAAGAGGCCGGCACAGCCACCTCAATCTACAGCCTTAGTCTTCCAGCAGCTCTTCAGCCTGACCCAGGATGTTTTCCAGGGTAAAACCGAACTCTTCGAACAACGCTGGCGCCGGCGCCGACTCACCGTAGGTGGTCATGCCGATCACGCGGCCTTCCAGGCCCACGTACTTGTACCAGTAGTCGGCGTGTGCCGCTTCGATGGCGATACGCGCGCTGACCTGCAACGGCAGCACCGACTGCTTGTAGTCCGCGTCCTGGGCTTCGAACAGGCTGGTGCACGGCATGGACACAACGCGCACGTTGCGGCCTTGCTCGGTCAGCTTGTCGTAGGCCTGAACGGTCAGGCCGACTTCGGAACCAGTGGAGATCAGGATCAGCTCCGGCTCGCCGATGCAGTCCTTGAGCACGTAGCCACCGCGGCTGATCGCAGCGATCTGCGCGTCGGTACGCACTTGGTGCTGCAGGTTCTGACGCGAGAAGATCAGCGCCGAAGGACCGTCCTTGCGCTCGATCGCGTGCTTCCAGGCCACGGCGGATTCGACCGCGTCGGCTGGGCGCCAGCAATCCAGGTTCGGCGTGGTGCGCAGGCTGGTCAATTGCTCGACCGGCTGGTGCGTCGGGCCGTCTTCGCCCAGACCGATGGAGTCGTGGGTGTACACATGGATCACGCGCTTCTTCATCAGTGCGGCCATGCGCACGGCATTGCGTGCGTATTCCATGAACATCAGGAAGGTCGCGCCGTAAGGCACCAGGCCGCCGTGCAGGGACACGCCGTTCATGATGGCGCTCATGCCGAACTCGCGCACGCCGTAGTACATGTAGTTGCCGCTGGCGTCTTCAGCCGAAACACCTTTACAGCCTTTCCACAGGGTCAGGTTGGAACCGGCCAGGTCAGCCGAACCGCCGAGAATCTCGGGCAGCAGCGGGCCAAAGGCGTTCAGGGTGTTCTGGCTGGCTTTACGGCTGGCGATGGTCTCGCCCTTGGCCGCGACTTCGGCGATGTAGGCCGAGGCTTTTTCCGAGAAGTCGGCAGGCAGGTCGCCGGCCAGGCGGCGTACCAGTTCGTTGGCCAGCTCCGGGAATTCGGCGGAGTAGGCGGCGAAACGCTGGTCCCACTCGGCTTCGGCGGCCAGGCCTTTTTCCTTGGCGCTCCACTCGGCGTAGATGTCAGCCGGGATTTCGAACGGGCCGTGGGTCCACTTCAGCGCTTCGCGGGTCAGGGCGATTTCCGCGTCACCCAGTGGGGCGCCGTGGCAGTCTTCTTTACCTTGCTTGTTCGGCGAACCGAAACCGATGGTGGTCTTGCAGCAGATCAGGGTCGGCTGCTCGCTCTTGCGTGCGGTTTCGATGGCGGTCTTGATCTCTTCCGGATCGTGGCCGTCGACGTTGCGGATCACTTGCCAGTTGTAGGCTTCGAAACGCTTAGGCGTGTCGTCGGTGAACCAGCCTTCGACTTCGCCGTCGATGGAGATGCCGTTGTCATCGTAGAACGCGATCAACTTGCCCAGGCCCAGGGTGCCGGCCAGGGACGAAACTTCGTGGGAAATGCCTTCCATCATGCAGCCATCACCCAGGAAAACGTAGGTGTGGTGGTCGACAATGTTGTGGCCAGGGCGGTTGAACTGCGCGCCCAGGACTTTTTCAGCCAGCGCGAAGCCCACCGCATTGGCCAGGCCCTGGCCCAGGGGACCGGTGGTGGTCTCGACGCCTGGGGTGTAGCCGAATTCCGGGTGGCCCGGGGTGCGGCTGTGCAGCTGGCGGAAGCTCTTGAGGTCATCGATGGTGACGTCGTAGCCGGTCAGGTGCAGCAGCGAATAGATCAGCATCGAGCCATGGCCGTTGGACAGCACGAAGCGGTCACGGTCGGCGAACGACGGGTTGCTTGGGTTGTGTTTCAGGTAGTCACGCCAAAGTACCTCGGCGATATCCGCCATGCCCATCGGGGCACCGGGATGGCCGCTGTTGGCTTTTTGCACGGCATCCATGCTGAGGGCACGAATGGCGTTGGCACGCTCACGACGGCTGGGCATCGCTGATCTCCTGGAGTTTGCTTAAAAGAAACGGAAAAAAGGACCGGCATTTTCCCTCAGCCACCGCCTGCGGGCAATGACAGATAGTCACTTGTGGGTGTTTTTCCTGTGGTTTGAGCGGGTTGGCGCGTCTAAAGGTTATAGCGGCTGCTTATAACCACCGATTATCGACCAATATCAAAACTTTTTGATATTGGTCTTGCGGGCACACCCGCCCGTCACTAGACTGCTGGCCTTATGAACTTACCCGTGCCCTCCCTGCGTCCCGACGACGGCGATGAGCTGGCAGCCTTGTGCAAGGCCGCTGGTGACCCGTTGCGCCTGAACGTATTGCGCGCACTGACCAACGATTCCTTTGGCGTACTGGAGCTGGCGCAGATCTTCGCCATTGGCCAGTCCGGCATGAGCCATCACCTGAAGGTCCTGGCCCAGGCCGACCTGGTGGCCACGCGCCGCGAAGGCAACGCGATTTTCTACCGCCGCGCCCTGCCACACACCGAGCTGCTCGGCGGCAAGCTGCACGCCGCCCTGCTTGAAGAAGTCGACAACCTGGCCCTGCCCGGCGACGTGCAGTCGCGTATCGGCCAAGTCCACGGGCAACGTGCCGCCGCCAGCCAAGACTTTTTCGCACGGGTTGCGGAGAAGTTTCGCGCCCAGCAGGACCTGATCGCCGGCTTGCCCCAATACCGCGACAGCGTACTGGCGCTGCTGGACAAGCTGAGCTTCAGTGATGAAGCCACGGCAGTGGAAGTCGGCCCGGGCGATGGTGGTTTCCTGCCGGAACTGGCGCGCCGCTTTCACCAGGTCACCGCGCTGGACAACAGCCCGGCGATGCTCGAACTGGCGCGCCAGCTCTGCGAGCGTGAAGCGCTGGGCAACGTCCACCTGCAGTTGGCGGACGCGCTCAATCACAACAGTCTGCAAGCCGACTGCGTGGTGTTGAATATGGTGCTGCACCATTTCGCCGCCCCCGCCGACGCCCTCAAGCAGATGGCGAAGTTGCTGCAACCCGGCGGTAGCCTGCTGGTCACAGATTTATGCAGCCACAACCAGAATTGGGCCAGGGAGGCCTGCGGTGATCTCTGGTTGGGTTTTGAACAGGACGATCTGGCCCGTTGGGCCACCGCTGCGGGACTCGTTCCCGGGGAAAGCCTCTATGTAGGTTTACGTAATGGTTTCCAGATCCAGGTCCGCCATTTTCAGCGGCCGGCTGGCGACACTCACCATCGGTAAAATCAGGAAAACATCGAGATGAGCGAATACTCCCTTTTCACCTCCGAGTCCGTGTCTGAAGGGCATCCGGACAAAATCGCCGACCAGATCTCTGACGCGGTGCTGGACGCCATCATTGCTGAAGACAAGTTCGCCCGTGTGGCGTGCGAGACTCTGGTGAAAACGGGCGTGGCGATCATCGCCGGCGAAGTCACCACCACGGCCTGGGTCGACCTTGAGCAGATCGTTCGTGATGTGATCACCGACATCGGCTACAACAGCTCCGACGTCGGTTTCGACGGCGCGACCTGCGGCGTGATGAACATCATCGGCAAGCAGTCCCCCGACATCAACCAGGGTGTCGACCGCGCCAAGCCTGAAGATCAGGGCGCCGGCGACCAGGGCCTGATGTTCGGCTACGCCAGCAACGAAACCGACGTGCTGATGCCTGCACCGATCACCTTCTCGCACCAGCTGGTGCAGCGCCAGGCCGAAGCCCGTAAAACCGGCCTGCTGCCGTGGCTGCGTCCGGACGCCAAGTCCCAGGTGACCTGCCGTTACGAAGGCGGCAAAGTCGTGGGTATCGACGCCGTTGTACTGTCGACCCAGCACAACCCGGATGTGTCCTACGCCGACCTGCGCGAAGGCGTCATGGAACTGATCGTCAAGCACGTGCTACCTGCCGAGCTGCTGTCCAAGGACACCCAGTTCCACATCAACCCGACCGGCCAGTTCATCATCGGCGGCCCGGTGGGCGACTGCGGCCTGACCGGTCGCAAGATCATCGTCGACAGCTACGGCGGCATGGCCCGTCACGGCGGCGGCGCGTTCTCGGGTAAAGACCCGTCCAAGGTTGACCGCTCCGCGGCCTACGCCGGTCGTTACGTGGCCAAGAACATCGTGGCCGCCGGCCTGGCCGAGCGTTGCGAGATTCAGGTGTCCTACGCTATCGGTGTAGCCCAGCCTACATCGATCTCGCTGAATACCTTCGGCACCGGCAAGATCAGCGATGACAAGATCGTCAAACTGGTGCGCGAGATCTTCGACCTGCGCCCTTACGCGATCACCACCATGCTCGACCTGCTGCACCCGATGTACCAGGAAACCGCAGCCTACGGCCACTTCGGGCGTACCCCTGCACAGAAGACTGTCGGCGACGACACCTTCACCACTTTCACCTGGGAAAAGACCGACCGCGCCAACGACCTGCGCACTGCTGCAGGCCTGTAAACGCACACGGTACACAGAGCCCTGCCGGGTTTCCCGGCAGGGCTTTTTTATGGCCGAATAATTTGCGGGCAGCGTTCACGTTTTTTGGATCCAATACTTGCAGGCCAAATAATGGCCCACTAGAATCCGCGCCCTCTCGGGCCCTCTACCTTATTTGGATATTGCCCTGCGCCAGCCCGGGATAGACAAGCGCGCAGGCAATCGAACATTGAGGTTTTTCATGCGTTTTTCCACGCTCGCTCCTGCCGCCCTTCTGCTCAGCCTGTTCGCCCTGCCGGCCCAATCCGCCGACCTGAGCGCACTGAGTGGCGCCCTGACCTCCCAACTGGGTGGCGGCAATTCCGGCGACTGCCAAAAGCAATCCGCCGACCTGCAAATCAAGATCGATGCAGCCGAAGCCCAGAAAGACAAATTGAAAGTGAAGGCCTTTAAAGCCGCTCAGGACCAGATCAACAAAGGCTGTAACAAACTGGCTGAAACCCAAGCCAAAGCCGACGCCAAGCAGCAAACCCAAGAGGCCAAGGCCGATAAGCCCGACGCCGTGAAAGCCTTGGGCGGCCTGTTCAAGTAAATGGAAACACCCGGTAAACAAGCCCCGCATTGTCGGGGCTTTTTACTGGGCGGGGGGTTCCTTTAGGCTGGGCACCCTATTCGAGCAAGGATGCTCACGATGCGTTTACTGATTGCACTGCTGTTCAGCGCGTTACCCCTTTGGGCATGGGCCGCCGACTGCCCTGACACGACCCGAACACAGGTCGACACCCTGGCTGAACAGGTGCGCCAGTGGGACGACAGCTACCACCGGCTCGGCCAATCCCCGGTCAACGATGACCTCTACGACCAGGCCCGCCAGCGCCTTGAGCAATGGCGCGAATGCTTCCCCCATCCCGGCGCGGCGCTGGCCAACCCGCTGGCCAGCGCACGCGGCACCCTGCCCCACCCGATCGCCCATACCGGCCTGCAAAAGCTGCGGGATGAGCCAGCGGTCGGCGCGTGGATGGCCAGCCGCCAGGATCTCTGGATCCAACCCAAGGTCGACGGCGTGGCGGTGACCCTGGTGTATCGCCAAGGCCAGTTGAGCCAGGTCATCAGCCGCGGCGATGGCGCGCTCGGCCAGGGCTGGTCAGCCTCTGCGCGCAAACTCCCCGGCATCGTCAGGCAACTGCCGGAACCTATCGATTTGGTGCTGCAAGGCGAGCTCTACTGGCGTCTCGACGAACACGTGCAATCGGCGCGCGGCGGGCTCAATGCACGCAGCAAGGTGGCCGGGCTGATGAACCGCAAGCACTTGAGCGACAGCGAAGCGGCGGGGATCGGCTTGTTCGTCTGGGCCTGGCCGGAGGGCCCCGCATCTTTCACAGAGCGCCTCGCCAGCCTGGCACGCTGGGGTTTCACCGACAGCCAGCGCTTCAGCCAGCCGATTCAAGACATCACCCAGGCCGCGCGCTGGCGCACTTTTTGGTACAACCACCCGCTGCCCTTCGCGACTGACGGCGTGGTGTTGCACCAGGCTCAACGCGCACCCGCCAAGCGCTGGCAGGTCAGCACACCCTACTGGGCAGTTGCCTGGAAGTACCCGGCGGCCGAGGCCCTGGCCCTGGTGCGCGACGTGCATTTCAACATCGGCCGAACCGGGCGCATCACACCGATGCTCGAACTCGAGCCGGTGCGCCTGGACGACCGGCAGATCAGCCGAGTCAGCGTTGGCGCGTTAAAACGCTGGCAATCGCTGGATATCCGCCCTGGCGACCAGGTGTCCATCAGCCTCGCGGGCCAGGTGATTCCTCATCTGGACCAGGTCATCCTGCGCACGAACACAAGAGCGGACCTGCACGTCCCCGACCCCCTGGATTTCCACGCGCTGAGTTGCTGGCAACTCGACCCGGGCTGCGAGGAACAACTGCTCGCACGCCTCACCTGGCTCAGCGGCAAACAGGGGCTCGCTTTGCCCCATATCGGGCGAGAGACCTGGAACGTATTGATCCAGGCCGGTCTAATCGCAGGCTTTCTCGATTGGTTGACCCTGGATGCGGCAGAGCTTGCTAACATTGAAGGCTTCGGCGAGCGCAAGCGGGCTCGTGTGCTCGACAGCCTTCGCAGCGCACGGCAACGACCCTTCGCCCAATGGCTCAAGGCCCTGGGGATACCGCCTGTGGCGCGCAACGAACTGGAAGGCGACTGGCAGACGCTGGCCGCCAAAGACACCCAAGCCTGGCTGGCCATTGACGGTATCGGCCCGGGCCGCGCGGCGCAACTGAGCGCTTTTTTTCGCGACCCGCATATAAAGGCCTTGGCTGAAACACTGCATGTGGCCGGGATAGACGGGTTTTGAACCTGGCCCAACCACCTTTGAACCGCGGCAGAATTCACCCTGCCATCTGATTGCTACCTTGGAGTGCCTTATGAAATTTCTCGCCCCTTTTGCCTTGCTGACTGTCGCAAGCTTCATGGCCACACCGTTGCTGGCCGCCGAAGAAGCCGCGCCACTCACCGGCTGCGCCGCCAAGCGCCAGGCCATCAGCACCCAGATCGAACAGGCCAAGGCCCATGGCAATAGCGCGCAACAAGCCGGACTGGAAAAAGCCCTCAGCGAAGTCACCGCCAACTGCACCGACGCGTCACTGAAGAAGGAGCGCGAAAACAAGGTGCTCGACGCCAAGCACGAAGTCAGCCGCCGTCAGGCCGACCTCGACAAAGCGATGAAAAAGGGCGACGCGGACAAGATCAACAAACGTAAGGACAAGCTCGCCCAGTCGCGCAAAGAGCTGCAGGACGCGGTGGAAGAACTCGACCAGTAAGCCGGTCAGTGGTCGCGAAACTGCTTATGGCAGGCGCTGCAGGCGTCTTCGACTTTCTGCACCGCAGGTCCCAGGTTGCTGGCTTTGTAAGGCTGGACCTGGCTGGCGATCACCAATTCACCGGTGGCCGCCTCAAGGCTGCGGGACAGTTCCTGGAAGCGTGCCTGTTGTTGCCAGACATCGTCCTTGGCGCTGGTGTGATCCTCTTCGCGCACACTCGGAAAATGCTTCCACGGCTCATGGGACAGGGCATCAAGCCTGGTCGCGCCTTCAGCGAACTTCGCACCGTCGAACGGGATGCGCCCACGCAACATGCCGCCCAGGTCTTCGCCGGTCTTGAGCATTTGCTTGAAAATCGCCTTGCGCTGGCCCAACGGGGAATTCGGATCGACACCGCCACAGGCGGACAGGCTCAGACAGGCCAGCAATACAATGGTCAGCTTTTTTAACGTCATTTGGCTTCAGGATCACGGGAAACGGCGGCCAGTATCGTCGCCCCGCTCGCAAAGACCAATACCCCTATTAATAATAGGGGTTGCCCGAACGCGTTTAAGTGCGGGCAATCGCTTCAGGAATTACGTGCATGAATACCCTTGTTAGACCCTGGAGCCGCCTTGCGTGGGCTCTGTCGATAATCGCGCTGATGGCCGGTTGCGACGGCGGCAAAGATGCCGGCAAAGTGGCGTCCCCACCAGAGCCCGCCAAACCCCACGCCGTTGCCACTTATGTGAATGCGCCGTGGGAAGCCTTGCCGGCCGTGTCCGACAGCGACCTGCTGGCCGGGTTTGAATCCTGGCGCAGCGCCTGCCAACGCCTCAAGGCTGACCCGATATGGGGTGCGACTTGCGCGGCGGCGGCCACGGTACCGGCCAATGCAGTGGCCGTGCGCGGTTTTCTTAAAGAGCGCCTGGACGTCTTCGGCTTGCGCTCGGCGGATGACACGCCCAACGGCTTGATCACCGGCTACTACGAACCGGTCTACCCCGGCAGTCTGACCAAAACCGCCAAGGCCAATGTGCCGGTGTACGGTGTGCCGGATGACATGATTATCGTCAACCTGGAAAGCATCTACCCCGAACTCAAGGGCAAGCGCCTGCGTGGTCGCCTGGAAGGGCGTGTGCTCAAGCCGTATGACGACGCGAGCACCATCAACGGCAAGGGCTCCACCGCCAAGCCGATTGCCTGGCTGACCAACCCGATGGACCTGCAGTTCCTGCAGATCCAGGGTTCAGGGCGGATTCAACTGGCTGGTGGCCGCCAGCTGCGTGTCGGCTATGGCGACCAGAATGGCTACCCCTACCGTCCCATCGGCCGCTGGCTGGTGGAGCAAGGCGAGTTGAAAAAGGAAGACGTGACCATGGGCGCGATCAGCGCCTGGGCCAAGGCCAACCCGCAACGCATCCCGGAATTGCTGGCGAGCAACCCCAGCTATGTGTTCTTCAGCGCTCGCCCCGACAGCAATGAAGGCCCGCGCGGCTCGCTGAACGTGCCATTGACCGCCGGTTACAGCGTGGCGGTGGACCGCAAGGTGATTCCGCTGGGCAGCCTGTTATGGCTGTCCACCACCAAGCCCGATGGCTCGCCGATCGCCCGGCCGGTAGCGGCGCAGGACACCGGCGGTGCGATCACCGGCGAAGTGCGTGCGGACTTGTTCTGGGGCACCGGTGATGCGGCAGGTGAGTTGGCCGGGAATATGAAGCAGCAGGGGCAGATCTGGATGTTGTGGCCCAAGGGCGCCGCGTTGCCCCAAGTGCCGGATGCGCCTACCGGGACCTGACAGACGCCAAAGATCCCCTGTGGGAGCGGCTTGCTCCCACAGGGGATTTGCGTCAAACGTCAGATCGAGACAAAGAAGAAGCTCGCAATCAATGCCATGCCCACCGCCCACACCAGCGAACGCAGCATCGCCCAGTCGGCCAGGTAGCAAATGATGTACAGCAGGCGGCTGGTGATGAACAACACGGCCAGTACATTGATGGTCACCAGCGAAGCCGTGCCGGCCAAGTGGGCAACAATCACCGCCGCGGCAAAGGCCGGGGTAACTTCAAAGCCGTTGAGTTGTGCGCTGTGGGCACGCTTGGCAAACCCGTCAAGGGTGTCCAGGAACGCGCGCGGGTCATGGTTCTGCCGCGGCCCGAATTTACCGCCGCTGAACTTGGCGACTCCCGTGCACAGGTAAGGCAGAAAAATTGCGATCAATACACACCAGAAGGCCGCCGTCATCACTGATTCCTTTTGTAGTTTGTTTTTTGGTTTGACGCAGAAATTAGAGTTTTAGCACTAAAAATACCAGGCCGCACTCACGGCTATGAGCGCGCCGCGTACCGAAAGGTTCTATCGCGCCGTGCAACATCATGCTGCCACTGCGGTCCATCCCTCCATTAACCCACCCTCACCCAACTTCCAAGGACCCCGGATGCTTGAACTTGTCGCCGCCTTCATTTGCCTCACTACCCTGCTCACCTATGTGAATTTCCGTTTTATCGGCCTGCCGCCCACCATCGGCGTGATGGTCACGGCCCTGCTGTTTTCGCTGATCCTGCAAGGCCTGAGTGTGCTCGGCTACCCAGGCCTCGAGGAACGTATCCAGCAACTGATCGGCCAGATCGACTTCGGCGACTTGCTGATGAACTGGATGCTCTCGTTCCTGCTGTTCGCCGGCGCCTTGCACGTCAACCTCAACGACCTGCGCAGCTATCGCTGGCCCATCGGCCTGCTGGCAACATTTGGTGTGTTGATCGCCACCGTGGTGATCGGCAGCCTGGCGTACTACATCTTCGCCCTGTTTGGCTGGCACGTGAGCTTCCTCTACTGCCTGCTGTTCGGCGCGCTGATTTCGCCCACCGACCCGATTGCGGTGCTGGGCGTGCTGCGCACGGCCAACGCCTCCAAACCGCTGAAAACCACGATCGTCGGCGAATCGCTGTTCAACGACGGCACCGCGGTGGTGGTGTTTACGGTTCTGCTGGGGATCGCGCAACTGGGTGAAACGCCCACCGTAGGCGCCACTGCCATGCTGTTCGCCCATGAAGCTATCGGCGGCGTGGTGTTCGGCGCGTTGATCGGCTACCTGGTGTACCTGATGATCAAGAGCATCGAGCAGCATCAGATCGAAGTGATGCTGACTTTGGCGCTGGTAATCGGCGGCTCGGCGATGGCCACTGAACTGCACGTGTCCGCGCCGATTGCGATGGTGGTGGCCGGGCTGATCATCGGCAACCTGGGGCGCAAGCTGGCGATGAACGACATGACCCGTCGCTACCTGGACGGTTTCTGGGAGTTGCTCGATGACATGCTCAACGCTCTGCTCTTTGCGCTGATCGGTATGGAGCTGCTGCTGTTGCCGTTCAACTGGCTGCATGTGTTCGCGGCCAGTTTGCTGGCGGTGGCGATCCTGCTGTCACGCTTGCTGACGGTTGCTCCGGCGATCCTGCTGCTGCGTCGCTGGCGCAGTGTGCCGCGCGGCACTATCCGCATCCTGACCTGGGGCGGCTTGCGCGGCGGGGTTTCGGTGGCGCTGGCATTGGCCCTGCCGCTGGGCCCTGAGCGCGACTTGCTACTCAGCATCACCTACATCGTGGTGTTGTCGTCGATCCTGTTGCAGGGCTTGAGCATCGGCAAGCTGGTCAAGCGCGTGACCCGGGACGAACCCCAGGCCACGCCCGAGCATCACTGACCCTTGTTGATCTGCTGCGGATGCCTCGGGTCCGCAGCCTTGCCACCCGGCAGGCTGCTTTCGCTGCGGATCTGCGCGTGGCTGATCAAGGCGAAGATAAAACTGCCGCCGATGATGTTGCCCGCCAGGGTCGGGCCGGCGAACACCAGCCAGAAGTCCTCCCACGGCAGCTCGCCGGCAAACACCAGGTACGACACTTCCGCCGAACCGACCACGATGTGGGTGAAGTCGCCCAGCGCCATCAGGTAAGTGATCAGGATGATGATGAACATCTTCGCGCTTTCCATGGACGGGATCATCCACACCATGGTCGCAATCATCCAGCCGGAAATAATGCCCTTGGCAAACATCTGACCGGGGTCGTTTTCCATGACCTTGCGGCCGATTTCGAGAAAGGCCATGTCGGTCTTGGTATCGAAAATCGGCAGGTGCAGCATCACGTAGGCCACCAGCAAGGTGCCGCACAGGTTGCCCACCAGCACCACCGACCACAAGCGCAACAGGCGCCCGGCATTGGCCAGGGTTGGCTTGCTCATGACCGGCAGCACGGCGGTCAGGGTGTTTTCGGTGAACAGTTGCTGGCGCGCCAGGATGACCGCGAGAAAGCCTGCGCAGTAGCCGAAGCTGGCGATGACCTTGAAGCCCTCGCCGTCCGGGAGGCGTGAATTGAGCAGCCCCATGCCCATCAGTGACAGGCCCATGGTCAGGCCGGCAGCCAGCGCCGACCACCACAAGGCCGCCACATTGCGTTCCAATTCCTGGTCGCCCTGGGTACGGATGATTTCATGCAGCACCGCCGCGCGGGGCGGCTGGTTCTTGTCGACGTCGTGTTGCTCTTCCTGCGACAAGTTTGGGGTCTTGCCGTCTTCTTGCGTGGCCATGGGCGTACCTGAACGGGGGGGTGTTGTTCAGGTACGACCTGTCGCCCATCAAGAGCGTTCACTGGCCCGTTGCAGGATTATTCGCTGATGCCGTCTTCCTGGAACTGATCTTTCACGTACTTGATCTCGGTACGCCCGTGCGGCGCCGGCAGGCCGTCCTCGCCGAGGTTGACGAAGACCATTTTTTCCACAGTCAGGATGCTCTTGCGGGTGATCTTGTTGCGAACTTCGCAAGTCAGGGTGATCGAGGTGCGGCCGAACTCGGTGGCCGTGATGCCCAGCTCGATGATGTCGCCCTGGCGCGAGGCGCTGACAAAGTTGATTTCGGAGATGTACTTGGTCACCACGCGCTGGTTGCCCAGTTGCACAATCGCGTAGATCGCCGCTTCTTCGTCGATCCAGCGCAGCAGGCTGCCACCGAACAGGGTGCCGTTGGGGTTGAGGTCTTCGGGTTTTACCCATTTGCGGGTGTGGAAGTTCATGGTCACTCCAAAGCGTCTTGCGAAATGATGGGCAACATCATGGCAGAGCATCGGCCCAAGCTCTATGAGCCATTGCCTATCAAGCCCATGAGCGATCTTCATATGGCCGACAGAAAGGCTTGGGAAGTCGGGCGCACACAGCTATAATCGCCACCGCTTCAAAACGGTCATCTTCAGTTGATACCGTTCTCCCGCCACCTGTCCGAGGGGCGCTGCAGCAGGTTCAACCTGTCAGGCTCGGATGGGGCGTTGTCTGGCCTGCTTACCCGGCCGGATACTAAACGCACAACGGCGCCCATTCGCACACTACGAATGGAGGCTCTTCATGAGCGCTGTAATTACGCCTGCAGATTTCACCGACTACAAAGTCGCCGACATGTCCCTCGCTGCCTGGGGCCGTCGCGAAACCTTTATCGCCGAATCCGAAATGCCAGCCCTGATGGGTCTGCGCCGCAAGTACGCCGCTGAGCAGCCGCTCAAAGGCGCGAAGATCCTCGGCTGCATCCACATGACCATCCAGACTGCCGTGCTGATCGAAACCCTGGTTGCCCTGGGTGCCGAAGTGCGTTGGTCTTCCTGCAACATCTTCTCGACTCAAGACCAGGCCGCCGCTGCTATCGCTGCTGCCGGCATCGCTGTTTACGCCTGGAAAGGCGAGACAGAAGAAGAGTACGAGTGGTGCCTGGAGCAAACCATCCTGAAAGATGGCAAGCCATGGGACGCCAACATGATCCTCGACGACGGCGGCGACCTGACCGAGCTGCTGCACAAGAAATACCCGCAAATCCTCGACCGCGTCCACGGCGTGACCGAAGAAACCACCACCGGCGTGCACCGCCTGCTGGACATGCTGGCCAAGGGCGAGCTGAAAATCCCGGCCATCAACGTCAATGACTCGGTGACCAAGAGCAAGAACGACAACAAGTACGGCTGCCGTCACAGCCTGAACGATGCGATCAAGCGCGGCACCGACCACCTGCTGTCGGGCAAGCAAGCCCTGGTGATCGGCTACGGTGACGTGGGCAAGGGTTCGTCCCAGTCCCTGCGCCAGGAAGGCATGATCGTTAAAGTTTCCGAAGTTGACCCGATCTGCGCCATGCAAGCCTGCATGGACGGTTTCGAAGTGGTTTCGCCGTTCATCGACGGCCAGAACGACGGAACCGAAGCCAGCATCGACAAGGCCCTGCTGGGCAAGATCGACCTGATCGTGACCACCACCGGTAACGTGAATGTTTGCGACGCAAACATGCTCAAAGCCCTGAAGAAACGCGCTGTTGTCTGCAACATCGGTCACTTCGACAACGAAATCGACACCGCTTTCATGCGCAAGAACTGGGCATGGGAAGAAGTGAAGCCACAGGTACACAAGGTTCACCGTACCGGCGCTGGCACCTTTGATCCGCAGAACGACGACTACCTGATCCTGCTGGCTGAAGGCCGTCTGGTTAACCTGGGTAACGCCACTGGCCACCCAAGCCGCATCATGGATGGCTCGTTCGCCAACCAGGTACTGGCGCAGATCTTCCTGTTCGGCCAGAAATACGCCGACTTGTCGCCAGCCCAGAAAGCCGAGCGCCTGACCGTGGAAGTATTGCCGAAGAAACTCGACGAAGAAGTGGCCCTGGAAATGGTCCGCGGCTTCGGCGGCGTTGTGACTCAACTGACCAAGACCCAGGCCGACTACATCGGCGTGACTGTCGAAGGTCCGTTCAAGCCGCACGCTTACCGCTACTAAGTAACCGGCTCTCTCCCTGTCGGAGCGGGCTTGTGTGGGAGCGGGCTTGCTCGCGAATACGGAGTGTCAGTCGAAGCAATCATGGCTGACCCACCGCATTCGCGAGCAAGCCCGCTCCCACATTGACGGTGTAAGCCTTCCAGTTTTGAGTTTCCAAGGATACGACCATGTCCCAAGACCGTCGCTTCAGCTTCGAGTTCTTCCCGACCAAGACCGATGCTGGGCATGAAAAACTGATGGCGACTGCCAAGCAGTTGGCCAGCTACAACCCCGACTTCTTCTCCTGCACCTACGGCGCCGGCGGCTCTACCCGTGACCGTACGATCAACACCGTGTTGCAGCTGGAAAGCGAAGTCAAAATTCCCGCCGCTCCGCACTTGTCGTGCGTGGGCGACAGCAAAGCCGACCTGCGCAGCCTGCTGACCCAATACAAGCAAGCCGGCATCAAGCGCATCGTTGCCCTGCGTGGCGACTTGCCGTCCGGCATGGGCATGGCCAGCGGTGAGCTGCGCTACGCCAATGACCTGGTGAGTTTCATCCGTGAAGAAAGCGACGATCACTTCCATATCGAAGTGGCGGCTTACCCGGAAATGCACCCCCAGGCGCGCAATTTCGAAGACGATTTGCAGAACTTCGTGCGCAAGGCCAACGCTGGCGCCAACAGCGCGATCACCCAGTACTTCTTCAACGCCGACAGCTACTTCTACTTTGTCGAGCGTGTACAGGCCATGGGCGTAAACATCCCGATTGTGCCGGGCATCATGCCCATCACCAACTACAGCAAACTGGCGCGCTTTTCCGACGCCTGTGGTGCTGAAATCCCGCGCTGGGTGCGCAAGCAACTGGAAGCCTATGGCGATGACGTGAAAAGCATCCAGGCGTTCGGCGAGCAGGTCATCAGCAAAATGTGTGAAGAATTGTTGCAAGGTGGCGCACCAGGGTTGCACTTCTATACCCTGAACCAGGCTGAGCCAAGCCTCGCGATCTGGAACAACCTCAAGCTGCCGCGCTGAGGTCTGTTCGAGCAGCACCAGGCCCTCGTTTATACGGGGGCTTTTTTTGTTTACATATTCCGGAATGGAAGCCCGCAGCAAATGATTTCAGCGTCCCCGACTCCCCGCCCGCAGCTGGTTTACCTGGTATTCGGCGCCGAGACCTATCACCAGGAAGCGGTATTCAGCATCGCCAGTGCCCTGGCCCACCTGGGCGGCACCCAGGACCTGCCGCTGGACATTCAGGTGTACAGCGACAACCCGACGCCCTACGCCAGCCTGCCGGTGCACGTCCACACACTGGACGCCGCCACGCGCGCGCAATGGAGCGAACCCCACGGCTACCATTTCCGCACCAAACACGTGCTGCTGCGCCAGGTGCTGGAAACCTCGGAACGCGCACTGCTGATCGACACCGACACGTTTTTCCACGACTCGCCCATGGCGCTGTTCGAACGTGTCGCGCCCGGCACGGTGCTGTGCAACGCCTTCCACGCCAAGTACGGCGATAACCGCGAAAGCGTGCTCTATGAAACCCTGGCCAAGACCCTGGCGGAAAAAGCCCTGGCTGATGACCATATGTGGCTGCTCAACTCCGGGGTGATGGGCTTCGCCCGGCAAGACGCGCACCTGCTGGACCGCTCGATCGAGCTGATGGACGAACTCTACCCGATGGCCCGTGGCGCCTACACCCTGGAGGAGTTCTGCCTGTCAGTCGTGGCGTACCGTAACGTCAACGTGCGCCAGTGCCCCGACTTGATCCATCACTATTGGAGCCGCAAGCAATTGTTCCGGGCCAAGGTCAAGGCATGGGTCACCAAGCATGCAGCCGACCTCACCAGCGCCCAGGCCCTGGCCGACACGCGCAAGGTGTCTGCCCACCTGCCACGCCCGCCGCGCCTGCAACGCCTGATGTACAAACTGATCACCCTGGCCCTGCCCAAGCGCAAGCAACAGTTCATCCGCGAAATCCTGTACGGCTGCTACGAGCACGAAAACGAGTTCGACCAGGCATGTGGCCCGGTTTGGTGGGACAAGGCCAAGCAGAACCAGGAAGAGCGCCAAAAATGCCCGGTGGATGCGCACCAACTCGAGCATTGGTTCGCCAACCCCATCGTGCGCCTGATTCTCGGCGAGCGGCGCGCGGCCATCTACGAACACTTGATGACCTCGGACACAAAGTAGCGTCACGCGCAGATGCTTGCGCCAGAGCTTCTCTTTAACGCAGGAGCGTCGTAACCTCAGGGCATGCCCGTCATCTTCAAGCTGTTGACCGCTGCCCTTTTCACTTGCCTGAGCCTGGCCGCTTATGGCGAGAAACTGCGCATTGTCACCGAGCCGTGGGCGCCTTATGTGTACGAAGAGCGCGGCACCATGCAGGGGCTGGACTACGAAACCACGGTGATCGTATTCCAGCGCCTGGGTGTCGAGGTGCAGTGGCAATTTCTGCCCTGGAAGCGTTGCCTGGCCATGCTCGACCAAGGCCAGGCCGACGGCGCGCTGGATATTTTCCACAGCCACGACCGCGACGCCTTGCTGCTGTACCCCAGCGAACCGCTGTCGGACGTGGAGTTCACGCTGTTTTACGCCAACGAACGCCCCCACCCGGCCGAAAGCCTCGATGACCTGCGCGGCCTGACCGTCGGCACCTCGCCGGGCTATCTGTATGGCGAGCCTTTCAGCGACTCACACCTGTTCAACCGCGAAGCGGCGCCCAGCCATGAAGCCAATTTCGGCAAATTGATGCTGGGGCGCATCGACCTGGTGATCACCGACCGCCGAGTGGGCCAACATGTGATCAAAGAGATGGGCCTGGACGGCAAAGTCAGCCAGGCGTCGGTGGTGGTCAGCCAGCAACCGCAGTTCCTGGCGGTACGCCGTGGCGCGGGCATGGACTTGCTGGTGCAGCGCTTTGCCGCTGAACTCAAACGCTTCAAACAAGAGCCGGCCTACGCCGCCTTGAACGCCAAATACGGTGGAATCCAAGCCATTACGGCCTCGCAAGGCACCGTTGAGCAGCAGGAAAGCAGCGCACAGTGATTGCTCTGTTATACTCCGGCCTTTCCGCCAGGCTTACGCCCGGCCGCTGAGGTCTTGAAAAAGGCACCCAACCCCGCTACTGCGCAGCTTTCAGCCCGCGCGAGCCGGTGGAGTGCCCGCCAGACGCAGCAGGACCGGACGGGGTTGCGCTCCCCTAAGCGCCATTCACGCCCGGCAAGATTATCCCTTTGGGCCAAGCCCTAACTAAAACAGGATTACTCATGTCCTTTGCTTCCCTCGGTCTCTCCGAGGCTTTAGTCCGCGCCATCGAGGCAGCGGGCTATACCGAGCCTACTCCGGTGCAACAGCGGGCCATTCCCGCCGTGTTGCAAGGTCGCGACCTGATGGTTGCGGCGCAGACAGGTACTGGTAAAACCGGTGGTTTCGCCCTCCCGATTCTGGAGCGGTTGTTCCCCAACGGTCACCCGGACAAATCCCAGCGTCACGGCCCGCGCCAACCACGCGTACTGGTCCTGACCCCTACCCGCGAACTCGCCGCCCAGGTGCACGACAGCTTCAAGCTGTATGCCCGCGACTTGAAGTTTGTCAGCGCCTGCATCTTCGGCGGCGTCGGCATGAACCCCCAGGTTCAAGCCATGTCCCGTGGTGTTGACGTGCTCGTCGCCTGCCCGGGTCGTTTGCTCGACCTGTGCGGCCAAGGCAGCGTCGACTTGTCCCACGTGGAAATCCTCGTGCTGGACGAAGCCGACCGCATGCTCGACATGGGCTTTGTCCATGACGTGAAAAAGGTCCTTGCCCGCCTGCCGGCCAAACGTCAGAACCTGCTGTTCTCGGCAACGTTCTCCAACGACATCACCGCTTTGGCGGGCAAGTTGTTGCACAACCCCGAGCGCATCGAAGTCACGCCGCCGAACACCACGGTCGAGCGTATCGAGCAGCGTGTGTTCCGTCTGCCTGCAAGCCACAAGCGTGCGCTGCTGGCGCACCTGATCACCGCCGGCGCCTGGGAACAGGTTCTGGTGTTTACCCGCACCAAGCACGGCGCCAACCGCCTGGCCGAGTACCTGGACAAGCACGGCCTCACCGCCGTCGCCATCCACGGCAACAAGAGCCAGAACGCACGCACCAAAGCCCTGGCCGACTTCAAGGCCGGTGAAGTGCGCATCCTGGTTGCCACCGATATCGCCGCGCGCGGCCTGGATATCGACCAGCTGCCACACGTGGTCAACTTCGAGCTGCCAAACGTCGACGAAGACTACGTGCACCGTATCGGCCGTACCGGCCGTGCCGGTCGTTCGGGCGAGGCCATTTCCCTGGTCGCACCGGACGAAGAAAAACTGCTGAAAAGCATCGAACGCATGACCAAGCAGAAAATCGCCGACGGCGACCTGATGGGCTTCGATGCCAGCACCGTAGAGGCTGAAAAGCCTGAAGCGCGCGAGCGCCCGGATGTGCGTAACCCACGCAACCCACGCGGTCCGAAGGGCGATGGCCCGAACGGCGGCGGCGGTGGCGGTGGTCGTCGCGACAAAGGCAAAGACAAGGGCGGCAAGGAAAAAGCGCCAACCAACGGCCGTGGCGAACGCCCGGCCCGCGAGCAAAAGCCCCGTGAAGGCACCCCGGCCCGCGAACAGCGCCAGCCAAGCCAGCCGCCACGTGCCGCAGCCGACCGCGCCCCGGACGAGTTCCTCGACGACGACGTGGATAACTTCGGCAACCGCGTTGACTACGTGCCCCAGGCCAAACCGGCCCAGGGCCGTGGCCGTCGTCCGGGTGCTCCGGCACAGGGCGCCGCCGCAGGTACTGGTGCACCACGTGGCGGCCAGCCACAGGGCGGTCGTCAAACCGGCCCGCGCAACAGCAGCGGCGGCACCACCGGTACGCCACCTGCCAAGCGGAGCGGCCCGCGTAACGGCGCGCCACGTGATGGCCAGGCCCGTCGCGACGACTCGCGCAGCAACAACCGTCGCCCTGCCCGCGACGACCAGCCACGCTTGTCCGAACCTGCCGTGCAGAACCCGCGCGGTGGCCCGGCGCCGAAAATCATCCACAAGGAGTCGAAAGCTGATCGCTTCCCGACACCCGAGCAGTTGGATCAACTGCCAGGCCGTCCTCGTGGTGAAAAACCAGCGCTGCTGACCCGCAGCCGCTGAGTTTCAACGCTGCACAAAAAATGCCCCGCATCGAAAGATGCGGGGCATTTTTTTGCTGCCGGATAAAACCTTATTTCGCTCTGATGCCTTCAAAGGTGATGTAAAGCTCGACACGGCTTGAGCCCGGTTCCAGTTTACCGGTCTGGCCATAGTCTTCCCGAAGGATGCTGGTGGTGCCTTCAAAACCGGCGCGGTAGCCACCCCATGGGTCTTTGCCTTCGCCCAGGAACGTAGCCTTGACCAGAATGGGCTTGGTCACGCCGCCCAGGCTGAGGTCGCCGGTGACGTCCGCCAGCTGCTTGCCTTCAGCGTTCTTGCCCGTCAGCTTGACGCCGGTGGACACAAATTTGGCATGGGGGAACGCCTCGACATTGAGGTATTCCTTGTCCCGCAAGTGCTTGTCGCGCTCGGTGTGGTTGGTGAACAAGCTGGCAGTGCGCACGTTTACTTCGATCTTGCTGGCTTCGGGCTCGGCCGCATCGAAACTGAAGGTGCCGTCCAGGTCTCTGAAGGTGCCGGTGATAAAGCTGTATTCCAGGTGTTTGACCTTCAAGTCGATGAAGGCGTGCTGGCCTTCCTTGTCGATCACATAGTCAGCGGCAATGGCCTGGCCAGCGGCAAGCACGCCGAAACTCAACACAGCAATTGTCTTCAGGAGCATAGGTCTATTCCTTGAGCATCAGGGGAGCTCGTAGGAATAGAGTTTTTAACGCGGAAAAAAAGCAGGCAGCCGGCTTAAATAGCGTAGGACCTTTCCTCAACTGCAGAAAGCAAAACGCCGACCCATAGGTCGGCGCTTGTTACACACAAGCATTATTACTTGGCTTTAACGCCTTCCAGCGAGATGTCCAGGTCCACAGTCTGGGAGGTCGGGCCAGGGCCTTTAACGCCGAAGTCGTTCAGGTTCAGCGTAGTTTTGGCGTTGAAGCCAGCACGTTCGCCGCCCCATGGGTCTTTGCCTTCGCCGTTGAATGTGGCCTTGAAGGTCACAGGCTTGGTCACGCCGTGGAAAGTCAGGTCGCCGGTCACGTCAGCGGTTTTTTCGCCGGTGGGTTTAACCGCGGTCGATACGAACTTGGCATCGGCGAACTTGGCAACGTCCAGGAAATCCTTGCTGGCGATGTGCTTGTCACGCTCAGCGTGGTTGGACCACAGGCTGGCGGTTTTCACGTCGACTGCAATTTTGCTGGCTTCAGGCTTGGCGGCATCCCAGCTGAACGTACCATCCCAGTCCTTGAAAGTACCGTGGATGAAGCTGTAGCCCAGGTGGCTGATTTTCCAGTCGATGAAGGCGTGCTGGCCTTCCTTGTCGATCTTGTAGTCGGCAGCCATCACCTGGCCTGCGGACAGCAGGGCGGTACCGATAGCCAGAGCGGCGAGCGTCTTTTTCAACATGCTTTCTATTCCTTGTGAGTCGAGGTTGAACATCAGGCTTTGCGCCCCAGCATTCGCTTGAGGGTCACATCACGATCGATAAAGTGGTGTTTCAACGCAGCCACGCCGTGCAAGCCGGCAAAGACCACCAACACCCAGGCGAGATACAGGTGCACCAGGCCAGCGTTGTCTGCCTGGTCCGGTAGCCCGGAAACCACGGCAGGAATGTCAAACAGGCCAAACACCGGGATACCGACACCGTCTGCGGTGGAAATCAGGTAACCGGCGATCATCACGGCAAACAGCCCGAGATACAGGAACGCGTGGCCGAACGCGGCACCGATACGGGTCATGCGGCTATAGCTGGAAAGCGGCGGTGGCGGCGGGCTGACCAGGCGCCAGACAATCCGCACCAGCATGATCGCGAACAGCGTAATGCCGATGCTCTTGTGCAGGTCGGGCGCCTCTTTGCGCCAGGCGCTGTAATAGTCGAGGCCGACCATCCACAAGCCCAAGGCGAACAAGCCGAACACCACCAGGGCCACGCCCCAGTGCAAAATCATACTGACCCAGCCATACCGGGCCGGTGAGTTACGTAGCTGCATGTACTTAATCCCGTAAGAGCTGCACCCAAGACTAGCGATTTACCTATCGAATTAAAGCGGAAAATTTCGCTTTGAAATATCGAGAAATACGATCTGGAGCGTAGGCACCATAAGTTAACGACGGATTAAGGACTATTCCCAAGAAACGTGACAGTCCGTCCTGTGTTTACTGCGAATTCATCGGTAATGGGTTGTGACACAGTCGCCCATTGCATAGGCTTGCGCGATTGTTTCGCCTGCGCTGGCCGCAGGACCGCTTCGAGGAGATAACCGATGGGCTTGAACGACCAGTGGATGCAACGCGACCTCGCGGTGCTGTGGCATCCCTGCACCCAGATGAAAGACCACCAGCAACTGCCGCTGGTCCCCATCAAGCGCGGTGAAGGCGTGTGGCTGGAAGACTTCGAAGGCAAGCGCTACCTCGACGCCGTGAGTTCCTGGTGGGTCAACGTGTTTGGCCACGCCAACCCGCGCATCAACCAGCGCATCAAGGACCAGGTCGACCAACTGGAGCACGTGATTCTCGCCGGTTTCAGCCACCAGCCGGTGATCGAGCTGTCCGAGCGCCTGGTAGCGATGACGCCCGAAGGCCTGACCCGCTGCTTCTACGCCGACAACGGCTCGTCGTGTATCGAAGTCGCGCTGAAGATGAGCTTCCATTACTGGCTGAACCGCGGCCTGCCGGACAAAAAGCGCTTCGTCACCCTGACCAACAGCTACCACGGCGAAACCATCGCCGCGATGTCGGTGGGCGACGTGCCGCTGTTTACCGAGACCTACAAGGCATTGCTGCTGGACACCCTCAAGGTGCCGAGCCCGGATTGCTACCTGCGCCCCGACGGCATGAGTTGGGAGGAACACTCGCGCACCATGTTCCTGGCCATGGAACAGACCCTTGCCGAGCACCACGACACGGTTGCGGCGGTGATCGTCGAGCCGCTGATCCAGGGCGCCGGCGGCATGCGCATGTACCACCCGGTGTACCTCAAGCTGCTGCGCGAGGCCTGCGACCGCTACGGCGTGCACCTGATCCACGACGAAATCGCCGTCGGCTTTGGCCGCACCGGCACGATGTTCGCGTGTGAGCAGGCAGGCATCCGCCCGGACTTCCTGTGCCTGTCCAAGGCGCTCACCGGCGGCTACCTGCCGTTGGCCGCCGTGGTCACCACCGATGACGTCTACGACGCCTTCTACGACGACTACCCGACCCTGCGCGCCTTCCTGCACTCGCACAGCTACACCGGCAACCCGCTGGCCTGTGCGGCGGCCCTGGCGACCCTGGATATTTTCGAGGAAGACAACGTCATCGAGAACAACAAGGCCCTGGCCCAGCGCATGGCCACGGCCACCGCGCACCTGGTGGACCACCCTCACGTGTCGGAAGTGCGCCAGACCGGCATGGTACTGGCCATCGAAATGGTCCAGGACAAAGCCACCAAGACCGCCTACCCCTGGCAGGAACGCCGTGGCCTGAAGGTGTTCGAGCACGCCCTGGAACGCGGCGCGCTGTTGCGGCCATTGGGCAGCGTGGTGTATTTCCTGCCGCCCTATGTGATTACGCCGGAGCAGATCGACTTTCTGGCTGAAGTGGCCAGCGAAGGCATCGATATCGCCACCCACAACAAAGTCAGCGTGGCCGTGCCGAAAGACTTCCACCCAGGCTTTCGCGATCCGGGTTAATGGCCTACACAACTTTTCAGAGAACAGAAATGAGACTGTCCCGCTTTTTCACCGACACCCCGCTGAGCCTCGGCGACATTGAGTTGCCAGAGGCTCAGGCGCATTACATCAGCCGCGTGCTGCGCATGGTCGAAGGCGACGCCGTGCAACTGTTCGACGGCTCGGGCCAGGAGTTTTTGGGCACCTTGCTGGAGGTCGGTAAAAAGCGCGTCAGCGTGCAACTGACCGAAAGCTTCGCCGGCCAGACCGAATCCCCGCTGCACATCCACCTCGGCCAGGGCTTGTCGCGTGGCGAGCGCATGGATTGGGCGATTCAGAAAGCCACCGAACTGGGCGTCAACGCTATCACGCCGATTTTCAGCGACCGCTGCGAAGTGCGCCTGAAAGACGAACGCGCCGACAAACGCCTGCTGCACTGGCGCCAGGTGGCGATCAGCGCGTGCGAACAATGCGGGCGTTCGACCGTGCCGGTGATTCACCCACCGCTGTTGCTGGCGGATTGGTTGAAACAGGCCGAGGCGGATTTGAAGCTGGTGCTGCACCCGGTGGCCGAGCCGATGGTCAGCCACGCCAAGCCGTCGAGCCTGGCGTTCCTGATCGGGCCCGAAGGCGGGCTGACCGACCAGGAAGTCGAAACCGCCCAAGGCGCCGGTTTCCACGCCGCCCGCCTCGGCCCGCGCGTGCTGCGAACCGAAACGGCGCCGGTGGTGGCGCTGGCCGTCGCCCAGCAGCTCTGGGGCGACTTCTAACCCGCTCTGCAAACCCAATCAAAATGTGGGAGCGGGCTTGCTCGCGAACGCGGTGTATCAGCTTGCACATGCATCGACTGAACCACCGCATTCGCGAGCAAGCCCGCTCCCACATTTTTTAACCGCATCGCGTTAAAGCACGTAATGCATGATCGCCACAAAGTGCAGCAAACTGCCGCCGATCACGAACAAATGCCAGATCCCATGGGAATGCCGCAGGCGATCCTCCAGGGCAAAAAAGATGATGCCGACGGTGTACAACACCCCGCCCGAGGCCAGCCACACAAACCCCGCCGTGCCCAGCGCAGCGAGCAGCGGCTTGACCGCCACCAGCACGATCCAGCCCATCACCGCGTAGATCACAATCGACAGGATGCGCGCCTCGGAGCGCGGCTTGATTTCCTGCAGGATGCCGATCACCGCCAACCCCCACACGATCCCGAACAGCGTCCAGCCCCACGGCCCTCTCAAGGTCACCAGGCAAAACGGCGTATAGCTGCCGGCAATCAACAGGTAGATCGAAAAGTGATCGACCTTCTGCATGATCTCTTTTCGCCGCCCCCGCACGCTGTGGTACACGGTGGACGCGCTGTACAGCACCAGCAGCGTAAAGCCATAAATCGCCACGCTGACGATCTTCCAGGGGCTGCCGTCCAGGCTCGCCACCACCAACATCCATACCGCACCCACAAAAGCTGCAACTGCCCCGAGCAAATGGCTCCAGGCGTTGAATCGTTCCCCGTGATACATGTGTCACTCGCCTCCTGTAACCGTTGACCCTGGGTTGGCAAGCCTCCCGCCTTGCGCATAAGAGTGCAAGTGCCCGATGACGTTCCGGCGACGCCGGACGGTTTTGCGGGCACAATCGAGCCCATTCGAACAAGAGCCACGGCCATGCTGATCGACGAAGAATTCACCCTCAAAAAGTTGGAAATCTTCCTGGCGTTCATGCGCACCGGCAACCTCGCCCGCGCCGCCGCCGAGCTGCAAACCAGCAACGTCAGCGTGCACCGCGCCATCCATTCCCTGGAAAATGCGCTGCGCTGCCCGTTGTTCAAGCACGAAGGGCGCAACCTCACCCCGCTGGAAAGCGCCTACGTACTCGAAGAGCGCGCGCAAAAACTGGTGGCCGATGTGGTCGACAGCGTACGCCTCACCCGCGAAGCCGCCGGGTTTTCCGCCGAGCGCTTCAAGCTCGGCTCGCTGTATTCGCTGACGGTCAAGACCGTGCCGCAACTGATCATGGGCCTGAAAATCCGACGCAGCGAACTCAACATCGACCTGATCCTGGGCTCCAATTTCGACCTGCTCTACAAGCTCAAGAATATGGAGGTCGACGCGATCCTGATCTCCCTTGACGAGCACGCCCACGACCCCGACTGCGAACAGATCGCGCTGTTCTCCGACGACATCTTCCTGGCGACCCCGGCGGACTCACCCTTCGACCGCGAGCGCGAAATCGACCTCGCCGACGTGCGTGACGCGACCTTCATCACCCTCACCCAAGGCTTCGCCACGCACCAGGATGGTAATCGGGTGTTCAAGCAGGCGGGGTTCGAGCCCAAGGTGGCGATGCAGGTGAATGACATCTTCACGTTGCTGAGCATGGTCAGTTCGGGGGTGGGTTATGCGCTGTTGCCGGGGCGGATTGCGGCGGTGTACGAGAACCGCGTGAAGCTCATACCGCTGCAACCCAGGTACCGGTTGCAGCAGCATATCGGGGTGGTGTTCTTGAAGGCCAAGGAGCGCGATCCGAACTTGCTGGCGTTGCTGGCAGAGTGTCGGATGTATGCCAATCGCCAGGCTTGAGACCGCCATCGCAGGCAAGCCAGCTCCCACATTTAAATGCATTCACAGATCAAAATGTGGGAGCTGGCTTGCCTGCGATAGGGCCCTCAAAGCCCACAACAATCAGCCAACCAACCCACGCACAATGAAGTACAGCAGCGAAGGCCCAAGCAAGCAGCCCAACCCGGTATGGAACGTCGCCGTCAGCGCGCCATACGGCACCAACCGCCGATCCGTCGCCGCCAGCCCTGCGGTCACGCCGCTCACGGTGCCGGCCAACCCACCGAACACCATGGCCGAGCGCGGGTTGTCCAGGCCCATCCAGCGAGCTGCCATCGGCGTGCCAACCATCACCAGAATCGCCTTGATCAGCCCGGTCGCAATCGACAGTGCCATCACATCCGAAGTCGCGCCAATCGCCGCGCCGGTCACCGGCCCGACGATGTAAGTCACGGCACCGGCACCGATGGTGGTCATGCTGACCGCATCGCGATAACCGAACGCCCACGCCATGCTCGCACCCACGATAAACGGCAGGATCGTGCCCAGCAGCAAGGCAATCACGCCGATCATCCCGGCCTTGCGCGCTTCAGTGGCTTGCACCTCGAAGGCGGTAGCGACAATCGCGAAATCACGCAACATCGCGCCGCCCATCAAACCAATACCGGAGAACAGCGCCAGGTCCGCCAGGCCTTTCTGCCCGCCCGTAATGGTGCCGCCGACCCACGCCAATACCAGGCCAATCACGATGGCAATCGCCGAGCCGTGAATGCGCCCGAACGTCAGGCGCTTGGACAGCACCACGGAAATCCACATCACCACGCCAACGAACGCAAACGCGGTGACCAGGCCGTTATGTTCCAAACCTTTTTCGATGAGATCCCACATATCAGCGGCCTCCCACGACAGGTGCCGCCGTGATCAGCGGCTCTTCATCGGGCAACGGTTCGCCCTTGTGAGTGCGGCTGATCAGCGCGATGGTGCAACCACACACCACCACCGAACCAATCGCTGCGAGCACCGCGACCGGGCCGCCGTGCAGGGCGGTGACCACGTTTTGTTGCGCAGCCATGGCGACGACCACGGGGATGTACATGGCGCCCCAAAAGCCCACGCCCATCTCGCAATCCTTGGTCATGCCGCCGCGTTTTTGCATCCACAAGCGCGCGCAGATCAGCAGGATCATCGCGATGCCCACCCCGCCCACGTTGGATTTGACGCCGAGCAGCACGCCAAGCATGTCACCCATGATCACGCCCGCGAGCGTGCAGATCGCCAGCAAAGCCACACCGTAAATAATCATTGTTGTTGTCCTCAAAGTGCTCGATCGAAATTGTTGTTTTTGTGCTTCGAAAGCCTCGGGTCGTGCTTTATCGGTGGCGGCGCTCCTCCTCTTCCAGCAGGGCCTGCAAGGTGTCCAGGCGCGCGCCTTCGCAGGCGATCACCGTGCCTTGTTCAAACACGCGACGCGACAAGCCGGTGAGCACGGCGCCAGGGGGCAGTTCGATTTGCAGGCGCACGCCGCGCTCGTAGGCGCTTTGCACGGTGCCACGCCAGTCGACGATGCGGCACATGTTGAAGGCCAGGTCGTCGCGCAATTGCTCAGGGTTGTGGATAGGCCGCGCGCGGGTGCTGCTCAGGTAAGTGATGCGCGGCGTTTTGAGCGTCACAAAGGCCTTCTCCAGCGCCTGGGCCGGCGCTTCCAGCAGCGCGCAATGGGAGGGCACGCTGACGGCCAGGCGCTTGGCGACGCCGTTGCCTTTGATGCGTTCGGCGACCAGTTTCATCGCCTTGTCACTGCCGGCAATCACGGTCTGGTTATCGGCATTGATATTGGCCAGGTACACCGGGGTCTGCGGGCTGTGGACAGCGGCCAGCAGGGATTCGACGGTGGATAACTCGGGGCCGATCAGCGCGGTCATGCCGTAGCCCTGTGGATAAGCTTTCCGCATCAGCTCACCGCGCAGGCTGACCAGTTTTACCGCATCGGCAAAGTCCAGTGCACCGGCAATGACGGCCGCCGGGTAGGCGCCGATGGACAGGCCCGCGACGTAATCCGGCGTGTGTTGCAGCTGTCGGGCATGGGCCACGCCGGTGATCAACAGGCAGAGCTGCACGGCGCGGGTGCTTGCCAACGCCTGCGCCGAATCGAGCTGGCGCACGTCTTCGCCCAAGGCATCGCTGGCTTCGTCCAGGATGTCAGCCGCCAGCGCTTGGAGCATGCCCGCACGCTGGGCACCCTGCCCCGGAAACACCAGGAGGCTGCTCATGCCACCGCCTGCCACGGGTCGAGTACCAGGTGCGCGCCGCTGACGGTTTTCAGCAGCACGCGGCGTGAACCACTGGCCCACTCGCGCAAGGCGACGGCGCCGAAGGGGGTTTGCAGTTGCAGGTCGACGGCACACGGCGCCTTATCCAGCATCGCCAGCAGGTCCTCGGCATCACCGCGTTCAAGGCGCTCGGGTGTGCGCAGGATCAAGTCCAGATCGCTTTGGGCGTGCAGTGCCTCGATGCCCGTGGCCAATTCAAAACCGGCACTTCCAGTGACGCCCCAGGCCTCCTGCGCCAGCACCGGGCGCAGTTGGGTCAGCGCCTGCAGTGCCGGTAAATCCCGAGTCGAGATCACGCCGCGCAGGGCCTCCGGAATCACACGCCGCTGCACCGCCGCCAGCGGCATCTCGGCGGCAAAACGCTGTTCACGCAATGGCCCGCGCACGCCGACCGCCACCTGACCTGCTTGCGCAATCGCCCGCCGCACCACCACCGGGTGGCCGGCGCCGAGCGCGTCGAGCACCCAGGCCGGCGCATCGGCGGGCAGGTGCGCCGGGGTCATGCCCCAGAGCAAGTCGTGGGCGTTCACCATTGCTCCCGCAGCAACTGGCGTACGTGGCTGGAGGCGGCGCGATTGGTCGCGCCCAGGCGCCCGCTCAGGTCTGTACTGTCGATATCCTTGATCGCACTGATCAGGCAATCACTGACCCGCGCCACATCGTCTGCCGTGGGCTGTTCAATCTGGCGAACCGACAAGGTCTCCCACAGCAAACCGAGGCTGGCATAATTGTCGATGTCATAGGCCATCGGCGGCACGCTGGCCGCCAGGGCTTCCAGCTCTTCGACGCTGCGCAGGGTCACCCGCGCCGCCGAAGCCTTGCCCATGGCGTGCACCATCACGCCGGGGTCGCGCAGGGCGATCAACCGGTTTGCCTGGTAACCGTGGGCGAGGAACGCGCCGGACATGGCCTTGCCCACCAGCAATGCAATCACTGGGTGCCCGGCCAGACGCGCGCGGGCATAGCTGTCGGCGGCGGCGGCCAGGGCCTGGTGGATGCCGAGGGCTTCTTCGCGACGGCCATAGGCTTGGCTGGGCACGTCGACGATGGCGATGATCGGGCGTTTGTCGCCTCTGGCGATGGCGTCGTCGACCGCCTTGGCCAGGCCCCAGCCTTCCAGCAGTCCGACTTCGCCGTTGCGTGCACGCGGGAAGCGATTTTGCTGGTCGGTGACCACTGCGATAAAACGCCCCAATTCACCGTCAGCGACTTTCAGCGAGGCCGGCAAGCCTTCGACAGGCGTTGCCCCCGCGCTCAATGCGTTGAACCACTGCAACCCTCTCATGAGCGTTCTCCCTGATACAGGTCGCGAACCGTCGCCGGGTCGATTTGCGGCGTGGCGTCCAGCTCAGCCAGGCGCGCCAGGTAGAAATCGGCCTGGCGGCTGCGTTGCTGCGCGGGCAGACCTTGCTGCAACAGCGCGCTGACCGTCTGCTGGACCTGCGCCACATCATCCGCCACATACCGGTCGGCCAAGCCGCTGTTAAAGCGCTGCTCGCCGCCGGTAAGGCTCCAGATAAAGGGCCGGTCGCGGGAGTCGTATTCGTCCAGGCCCGCTTCCTGCTCAATCACCTGCGGGCCGTTGAGGCCCAGGCGCGCTTCGCGGGTGACGACGAGGTAGCTGCACAGCCCGGCAGCGATGGACATGCCGCCAAAGCAGCCGACGCTGCCGGCCACCACGCCGATCACCGGCTGGTACTGGCGCAGGTCGACAATCGCCGCGTGGATATCGGCAATCGCGGCCAAACCCAGGTTGGCCTCCTGCAAACGCACGCCGCCGGTTTCCAGCAGCAGCACGGCGCACGTCGGAATGCCTTTGCGGTTGTCTTCAGCTGCCAGCTCCAGGGCACCGGCGATTTTTGCGCCGCCGACTTCACCCAGGCTGCCCCCCTGGAAATTGCCTTCGATAGCCGCCACCACTACGGGCTTGCCGGCGATGCTGCCCTTGGCGATCACCACGCCGTCATCGGCCTGGGGCACCACACCTTGGCGGCTGAGCCAGGGCGACATGACGCGCTGAAACGGGTCGATCAATTCGCGGTAGGAACCGGCGTCCAGCAAGGCCTTGGCCCGCTGCCGGGCACCGAGTTCGACAAAGCTGTGTTTGTTGAGCAAGTCAGTCATGGCCGATCTCCTCGAAACCTTGCTCCAGGCGCAAGCGCACCACGCCGGGGGTGGCGCCGAAATCGTGGATATCAATGTTCAGGGCGGGTGGCGTGTGCTCCTGGAAGATACGTTCGAACAGATGCTGCCAGCGTTGCTCAGCGCCATTCACCGAGGTCTGCACCTGGATGGTCAGCGTGCCAGGCGTGCCCGGTTCCAGCAGCACTTCCAGGTCGCCCGAGCCAACACAACCCACCAGTGCGCGGCCTTTGGGCGGCTGCCCGGCGGGGAATTCAAAGGATAAGGTTTCCATCACAGCGCTCCGTCGAGGCGGTCGATAAACAGGCAGGCGGCCAACAGGTCGGCGGCGCCACCGGGGGAGGCATTCAGCGCCAGCAGTTGCTGGTCGAGCGCGTGCAGTTGGCGACGCCCGGTGAGGGTCGCGCTGCCGCCCGCATCCAGCACGGCTTGCGCGCCGCGTTGCATGGCCTGCAAGCCTTCGGTGCCGGCGCGGTAGAGCACGCAGGTGTCGGCGAGGTCGGTCATGATCGCGAGCAAGGCATCCAGGCGCGCGTTCTGTTCACCGGCGTTCTGCTGGCGGCTTCTGTGCAGTTGCGGCAGGCCGCGTTGCATCACGGACGGGAAGCCTAGTTGGGCTTCTTCGCGGGCACCGCGCGCGCCGTAGCGTTGCGCAACTTGAGCACCGTGGCTCATCGGTTGCGGGGCGTAGCGGTCGTTGAGCAGGGCCAGTTTGGCGGCGGTCAGCGTGACGGCGCGTGGTTCCAGGGCGGCGGCGGCGGTCAGCAACCCCAGCGCCCAGATCGCGCCGCGATGGGTGTTCACGCCGTTGGTGGTGAGGAGCATCGCCTGCTCGCCTTCACGGCCGATACGCCCGAGGGCTTCGCGCAGCGGCAAGCCCACTTCACCGACTTCAATCGCGGCTTCAGCCATTTCCTTGAACATCGGCCACAGCGACAACGCCGACGCGTGCATCAGGCCCAGGTGCAAATCGCTGTGGGCGCCATTGCCGCGGCGGTCGACCAGGGCAGGTTTTGGCGACAGGTCAGCCTCATCGATCAACGCATCGACGGCCATGTCCGCGAGCCGGTCGGCGAGGCTCAGTTCATGCAGTTTGAGGGCGCGCATTTACCAGCTCCTGAATTTGGCGGGCGGGTTGTACAGGCCACCGGACCAGTCCACGAGGTCGGCCACGCTCTTGGCGGCCAACAGCTCGCGTGTGGCGTCGGTGCGGCGGATGCCGAGGTCTTCGGGCAAGGCGATCAGGCCTTCGCGGCGCATGCGCGCGGTATCCTTGGGGTTGTGGCGCATGCCGATGGCGGTGACGCCCGCGACGGCGGCAATCATGGCCTGGCGCTCTTCCAGCGAACGCGCCTTGTACAGGTAGGCGATGCCTTCTTCGGTCAGCAGGTGGGTTACGTCGTCGCCGTAGATCATGATCGGCGCCAGCGGCATGCCGCTTTTACGTGCGACTTCAACCGCGTCGAGGGTGTCGACGAAAGTGGGTTTGCCGCCCTCCTGGAAGGTCTCGACCATTTGCACCACGAGCTTTTTGCCGCGTTCGAGCAAGGCTTCGGGCGCGTCGTCGTGGCGCATGTCCAGCCAGGCCGGGGTGCCATGGCGGCGACCGCGCGGGTCGTGGCCCATGTTCGGTGCGCCGCCAAAACCGGCAAGGCGACCACGGGTCACGGTGGAGGAATGCCCGTCACCGTCGACCTGCAGGGTGGCGCCGATAAACAGGTCCACCGCGTATTGGCCGGCCAGCTGGCAGAACATCCGGTTGGAGCGCATCGAACCGTCGCGGCCGGTGAAGAACACGTCCGGGCGCGCGGCAATGTAGTTCTCCATACCCAGCTCGGTGCCGAAGCAATGCACGCTTTCGACCCAGCCGCTTTCGATGGCGGGGATCAGCGTCGGGTGCGGGTTGAGGGTCCAGTTGCGGCAGATTTTGCCTTTGAGGCCGAGGGATTCGCCGTAGGTCGGCAGGATCAATTCGATGGCGGCGGTGTTGAAACCGATGCCGTGGTTCAGCGACTGCACATTGTGTTTTTCGTAGATGCCACGGATCGCCATCATCGCCATCAGCACGTGCACCGGCTTGATGTGGCGCGGGTCGCGGGTGAACAGCGGCTCGATGTAGAACGGCTTGTCGGCCACCACCACAAAATCCACCCAACTGGCGGGGATGTCGACGCGGGGCAGATCCGTGACATCGTCGACCAACTGGTTGACCTGCACGATCACGATGCCGTCGCTGAAGGCGGCGGGTTCGATCAGCGCCGGGGTGTCTTCGGTGCTGGCGCCGGTGTAGATATTGCCGGCGCGGTCGGCCATGAACCCGGCGGAGAGCACCACGTTGGGGATCAGGTCCACCACCAGCCGCGCATAGAGTTCGATGTAAGTGTGAATCGCGCCGATTTCCAGCAGGCCGTCTTCGAGCAACTGGCTGATGCGCAGGGATTGGGTGCCGGCAAAGGAGAAATCCAGCTTGCGGGCGATGCCCTTTTCAAACAGATCCAGGTGCTCGGAACGCCCGACGCTGGGCATGATCATGTGCAAATCGTGGAGCTTGGCCGGGTCGGCCTTGGCCAGCGAGCGCGAGAGGAAGTCGGCCTGCTTCTGGTTGTTGCCCTCCAGCACCACGCGGTCGCCGGGGAGGATCAGCGCTTCCAGGGCCTCGACGATCTTGTCGCTGGGCAGCACCGCCCCGTCTGCGTATTTTTTGACCAGCCCGAGGCGCCGCTGCTTCTCGTCGCGCCGCCGCGTCCAGCGCGAGTCGGGGGTAGTTATTGTTGTCATGGTCGCTCCACGGGTTTGCTGTCGTGGGCTGTACCTTAGGAGTGAAACGGGGGGGTATCAATCAAGCTCAATGGTGAACTGTTACGGCTGGAGTAACGGACCATCAGCAAACACTCAGTTCCCGCCAAATGAAGATCGAAATGTGGGCGCTGGCTTGCCTGCGATGGCGTTGAGTCAGCTATGAAGATATTGACTGACAGGTCGCCATCGCAGGCAAGCCAGCTCCCACACTTGTTCGGTGGTATCTGTTAGATAGCGGTCCCAAACAGGAGCCGATTCAACCTACCGGCGCCGGGCTGACCTGCTCCAACGCTCTATCGACGAGCAACTGACCCAGCTCGGCCATTTGCTGGATGCCGAGCATGATTGCGCGCTGGGAGGCGTTCAGGTCGAAGGCCATATTGCAGGTCATAGCGTTAAGCGAGGACAGGGTTTCGCTGGCGTTGACCAGCAGGGCTTCGGTGTTTTGGTGGGGGTTAACGGTGAAGAGGGGCGGATTGGGCGTAGGTTTGGCCATGATTTACAGCTCCGATATGTGATGGAGGCTGCCCTCATCCGCTTGCACGCGAAAGGGTGGCAGCCGTGCGCAGGTGTGCAAGACCGGGCATATCGGACCCCGGCAGACCCCAAGAGATCTCCCACGCACAGCCGCCATAACAAATACAGCAGGCATAAAAAACGCCCGTTGAATGGCTATGGGCGTTGGTGCGCCGATATGTAACCGGACTTGCACGTCCGTGTCACCGTTTTTCGATGACAAGACGAAGACTAGGCCCACAGAAAGCACTCGACAAGTTCATGCACGGCCCAAAATCTTGCAGGAAAAATCCGAAGGCCAGGCACAGCCCTCAAGGAAAAAGAGCTTCCTGTGGCGAGCGGGCTTGCCCCGCGTTGGGCTGCGAAGCGGCCCCAGTAAGGTAAATGAGGTGTGTCAGGTGTATGAGAGTCGGTAGGTTTTGGGGCTGCTGCGCAGCCCAACGCGGGGCAAGCCCGCTCGCCACAGATAATATTCCGACAAGATATTCAGCACCGGTCAGCCCGGATCTGGCCGTGAGGCTTGAACGGGCTGGCGTGAGCACTGCGCGGCTGTGGCTGTCGATGCAAAGTGCCTACGATTTGTGGCAGGCCGAGCATCGGGAGCAGCCAGTGATCGAGCGGTTTGCGCGGATTGATTGAGATCTTGGGCCGGGCACAGTTCAGTGTGGGAGCTGGCTTGCCTGCGATAGCGGTGGCTCAGTTGTTGATGCAGTGACTGACAAGCCGCCATCGCAGGCAAGCCAGTTCCCACATGGGATCTTCACAAGGCTTAGGGTCAGGCCAGGCCGGACTCTACCAATAAGGCTTCCAGCCCCATAAGGTCAGGCACCTTCGCCACATGTTCGCCCACTTGCACCGCCGCCAGTTCCAGCGGGCACAGCGGCACGTCGACGTAACTCAACTGGCTGTCGAGCTTGTACGAGCGCGGAATCCCCTGGATCACCAGCGCAATAAACTTCAACGTCGGCCGCCCACCTAAAGCGTTCAACACCACGATCCGCGAGCGCTCACCGGTCACGCTGGCCTCACCGCACACCGCTTCGAAGCTGATCAGCGGCAGTTGCCGATCACGCCACGTGACCTGTCGCAGGTACCACGGCGGTGCATCGCTGGCCGGTTCGCCACGCTGGAAGTCGATCAGCTCGGCGATGGCGACGTTGGGCAGCACCAGGTGGCGGTCGGCCAGGGGCAGCAGCAGGCCGGTGAGTTGGCTGGCGCGGTGGTCAAGCATGAGACTTGCTCCAGTAGGCGATGCTTTCCAGCAGCACCGACTCCTGGTACGGCTTGCCCAGGTAGTCGTTGACGCCGATGGCCATGGCGCGGTCGCGGTGTTTCTGGCCGGTGCGCGAGGTGATCATGATGATCGGCAGGCGCATCAGCCGTGGGTCGTTGCGCACCTGGATCGCCACTTCGAAGCCGTCCATGCGCGGCATTTCAATGTCGAGCAGCATCAGGTCCGGGGTGTGTTCTTCGAGCACGGCGATGGCGTCGATGCCGTCCTTGGCGGTCAGCACGTTCATGCCATTGCGCTCCAGCAGGCGGCTGGTGACTTTGCGCACGGTGACCGAGTCGTCCACCACCAGCACCAGCAACGGGCGCTTTTTCAGTGGGTCGTTGAGGATCAGTGGCGCGTCAAACGTCTGCGCCGGCAAGGCCGGTTGCCGCGCGCGGATATGCGCGAGCAGATCGATGATCAGCACCACGCGGCCGTCGCCGAGAATGGTCGCGCCGGACAAACCCTGCACCCCGGCAAACTGTGGGCCCAGGCCCTTGACCACAATCTCCCGCGTACCCGCCATGGCATCCACGTGCACCGCCACGCGCCGCTCGTTGCATTGCACCAGCAGCACCGGCACCGGTTGGTACTGGCCAAGCAGTTTCGGGCGGGCGACGGTGTGCAGCAGGTCGCCCAGGTAAAACAGTTCATAGCGCTGGCCGGCATATTCATAGCGCGGCGGGTTTTGTTGGTAATGCCCGGCCAGCTCATGGGGCAGCACGCGCACCAGGCCTTCGATGGTGTTGAGCGGGATCGCGTATTGGTCGTCTGCGCACTGCACCATCAGCGCCCGGTTGACCGACACGGTGAACGGCAAACGGATGCGAAAGTGCACGCCCTCGCCCGGCGTCGAGTCGATCACCATCGAGCCGCCGAGCTGGCGCACCTCTTCATGCACCACGTCCATGCCCACGCCGCGCCCGGAAATCTGTGTGATCTTTTCCGCTGTGGAGAAGCCCGGCTGCAGGATGAACTGCAACACGTCGCGGTCGCTGATCTCCTGATTGGGGTCGAGCAGGCCGCGCTTGATCGCCTTGCGCCGCACCGCGTCCAGGGGCACCCCGGCGCCGTCGTCGCGCATGTCGAACACGATGTCGCCGCCTTCGTGGGTCAGGTCCAGGCTGATGCGACCTTTCTCCGGCTTGCCCGCCAGCAGGCGCGCCTCGCGGGATTCCAGGCCATGGTCGACGGCGTTGCGCAGCATGTGTTCCAGCGGCGCGGCCATGCGTTCCAGCACGTTGCGGTCCATTTCGCCCTCGGCATTGCCGACCACGAATTCCACGTCCTTGCCCAACTCGCCCGCCACCTGCCGCACGATGCGCTTGAGGCGCGGCAGCATGCGTTCAAACGGCACCATGCGCGTGCGCATCAGGCCTTCCTGCAATTCGGTGTTGATGCGCGCCTGCTGCTGCAACAGGTCGTGGGCATCCCCGTTGCGACGCTCGAGGGTGTCCTTGAGATCGAGCAGGTCGGACGCCGATTCGGACAGCGCACGCGATAACTGCTGCAACTGTGAATGGCGGTCCATTTCCAGCGGGTCGAATTCTTCGTAGCCCAGGCGCTCGGCCTCGGCCTGCTGCCGGCTGAGGATACGGCCCTGGGTCTCGCTGTCGAGGCGGCGCAGTTGGTCGCGCATGCGCTCGATGGTGGTTTCCACTTCAATCAGGGCGATGCGCGCGTCGTTGACCTGCTGCTCGATACGGCCACGAAAGATCGAGGTTTCGCCGGCCAGGTTGACCAGGTCGTCGAGCAAATCCGCGGAGATTTTCACCATGTCCGCCGCAGGGTCCACCGCCGCTTCGGCCTTGCCCGTCGGCAACGCCAACGGCACTACCGGTTCGTCGCTGGGGTGCACCAGGCTTTTGATGCGCTCGATCAGCTTGTCCACCGACCCCACCGGCAACCCATCGGCCACCGCATCGATCATCTGCGCCAGGCGGTCGTGGCAGCCTTGCAGCAACGCAAACAACTCAGGCGACGGCGCCAGCAACCCGGCAGACAGACCTTCGTAGAGAAATTCCAGCTCATGGGCCAGGTCGCCAATCGGCCCGATCTCGACCATACGCGCGCCGCCCTTGAGGGTGTGCAGGTCGCGCAGCAGGGTTTCGACTTCCTGGCGATTGTTCGGCTCGGCCTGCCAGCGCAGCAATGCGCTGCCTGAGCTGTCGAGAATATCGGCGGCTTCTTCGAGGAAAATATCCAGCAGTTCCGGGTCGGCGCTCGAGGTTTCTGCCGCCTGCGCCGGTGCCGCTGCGGTGCCGCTCTGGCGCAGCGCGCGCAGCTTGTCGACCAGTTCCGCGCTGTCGCTCAAGGGCTGGTGGTGTTGCAGTTCTTCAAGTTGCAACGCCAGCCGTTCATGGCTGGCCATCAGCACCAGCGACAGCTCGGGGGAGTAGCTATAGCGGCGGTCCACCAGCCCTTCGTAAAGGCATTCCAGCTCATGGGCCAGGTCGCCAATCGGACCGATTTCGGCCATGCGCGCGCCGCCCTTGAGGGTGTGCAGGTCGCGTTGCAGCGAGGACAACGGCGCTGCGTTGTCGGGCTCCAGCAGCCAGCGTTTGAGCGACTGCCCGGCGCTGTCGAGGATATCCACCGCCTCTTCGAGGAAGATCTCGACGATCTCGTCGTCCAGCGACGTTTGCTGATCCAACTGTGCCGTGGCGGCGCCCAGTTCGGCGATGTTCAGCGCGCGGCCGCCGTCGCTTTTGATCAGGCCGGTGGCGGACGGGTCGAGCGCTTCATCCAACAGTTCACGCAGGGCCTCTACCCGGGCCGGCGCAGGGCTGATTTCCTGCCCGGCGGCCAATTGGTCGAGCATGCTGATCAGCGCTTCATGGGCCTGCTCGGCCTCATGGAAAAACCGCTCGCTGACCGCCAGGCTGCTTTCTTCCACGGCGCCATACAGGTCGAGCAAGGCTTCGCAGAGTTCGTCGATGGCGTAGAGGTCGGCGACGTGCGCGCCCTCCCCCAGCGTGGTCAATTCGTCCAGCAGTGCCGTCAATTCCTGACGCTCGCCGGGGTGTTGCTGCCAGCGGCGCAGCAGGCTCTCGGCGTCGAGCAGGATATCCATGCCCTGGGCCAGGAAGTCGGCGATCAGCTGCGGGTCACGCTTGACGCGCAAGCCGGTGTTCGGTGCGTGGAGCAGTGCTTCAAGCTGCTGGTCGAGCAGGCTTTGGGTGCGGCTGATCAGGTCCTGCGCGCCCTTGATCGGCGCCAGGGGATCGTTGAGATGGCGCAGCGCGCGCTGGAACAAGCCCTCGGCCTCCAGCAACAGCTCCACTTCGTCCAGGTCCAGCTGCAGGCGGTGGGCCTTGTACTCGCGGGTCAGGTGATCAAGCGGGCGCGCCAGCTCGGCGATGGGCAACACGCCAGCCATATAGGCGCTGCCCTTGAGGGTATGCAGGGCGCGTTGCAGTTCATCGCTGACTTGCAGCGGCACGTGTTCGGCAGCCTGTTGCAGGAAGTGGTTGAGGCTTTCCAGGTGGCTCTGGGCTTCGTTGCGGAAGATCTCCAGCAGCATCGGGTCGTGGGCTTCGGCGGCCGGCGCCTGGGTGCCACTGGCCAGGGCGTGGGCACGGGCAGCGAGGGCGTCGACTTCATCGCGCTGGCGTTGATCGTCGATGGCAAAGTCGGCGATCAATTCCGGCAGCAGGGCCACCGCCTCATCCAGCACCTGCTGCACGTCAGGGCCGAGGGCCACGCTGCGCTCCAGTACGCGGTTGAGCAGGTTTTCCACGGCCCAGGCCAGTTCGGCCAGCACCAGGGCGCGGACCATGCGGCCGCTGCCTTTGAGGGTATGGAAGGCGCGGCGCATTTCGCCCTGGGCGGTTTTGTCGGCGCTGTTGGGCAGGTAGCGGTGCAGCACCTCAAGCACTTCGTCGGTTTCTTCGAGGAAGACTTCGCGCAGCTCATCGTCGATAGACTCTTCACCGGGCGGCGGCGGTAGCAGGCTGCCCGGCCGTTGCTGGGCGGGAGGGTTCAGGCGCGAGGTGGGGCTGGCCAGGGCGTCGAACTGGGACTGGCTCGGCGCGGCTTCGGTCGACAGCACGCCATCCGGTGCAGCCAACGCCTGGCGCCAGGGCTTTTCGGCGGGCAGGTAACCCAGCGCGGCCAGACCCTGGATGGCCAAGTCGAGCACACGTTCACCGGCAGCGTCGGGATCCTGGAGCATGCGCTCAAGGTAATACTCCAGGCTGCTGATCACGTCGGCAAAATGCGCCAGCTGATCCTCGGACGGCGGGCTGTCATGGGCCATCAATTGTTCGTCGACGTAATCGGTGCAACCGCGCATCAGGCTTGCGGCGCGGGGCAGCGGGATCATCGCCAGGGCGCCGCGCACCTGGCTGAGCAATTCGGGCAGGGATTCGAGGCGCTGGCGATCCCACTGCGCTTCAACGCAATCAATCACCAGCTCCTTGGCTTGGCGCAGGCACTGGCAGGATTCGCGGATCACCAACTGATGGATCTGCGTCAGGTCGGTAGTGGGCAGGCGGCTTTCTTCACGGCTTTCCGGCTCGACGGTGCCGACCATCCCGGCCAGCGTGGCCTCGACGTAAAGCAAGGCACCGGCAACGTCCATCAATACGGCGTCATTCGGCTCGCGTTGCCCCTGGGCCAGGCTCAGCACCACGGCGAGCTGGTCGATGATCACTTTGCGCGGCTGGCCGAAACCCAGCACGGCCAGGGTATCGGCGATCTGCCGGAGCGGCGCGAGCAGCGCGTCGAGGTCGCCGGTGTGCTGGCGGTCGCTGCGCACAAACAGGTCGAGGCGTTCCTTGACCCGCACCAGCTCCTCACACAACGCGCCGAGCACCGACCCCATGGCGTTGCGGTCCGGCCCGGCGAGGCGCGCGCGCTCGGCGTCGACCACGGCGCTGTCGGGCAAGGCCTCATCCAGGCCGTAGCGTTCCTTCAGACTTTGCATGCGCGGCGTCGGCCGGGTGACCTTGGCCACGTAGAACAGCAGGCTTTTGAGCAGTTCGTCCGGTGCCGCTCGGTTGATCCCGCCGATGCCCTGCGCCAGCAGGCGCTTGAGTTCCTTGTCGCTGGCCTTGAGCAGGCTGCGCAGCGACGGGCTGTTGGCGATCACGCCGGTGAGCATGCCCTCGACCAGCGCCGAGGTCACTTGCCACAACGGCAACAGCGGCGCGCCCTGGCACAGCGCTTCAAGGCGCGCGAATACCCGTGCCATGTCTTCGAGGTTGCTCGGGCCGTGGTCTTCGCGCAGCAGCCCGGCCAAAGCATGCAGCAAAAGCTGATGCCACTGGCGCAGTTGCTCTGGCAGGTCGGGCGCCATGCGTTGGGCCAGGGCCTCGTCGGGCAACGGCGCAATCGACAGCAACTGCGGGCTGAACAGGCTGGTTTCCGAGAGCAGGCTTTCGCCGCGCGCACTGCGCAGGTCGTTGAGCAGCGGCAGCACCACCAGCGGCAGGTCGCGGCGGGCGCTGTGGATGCGGTCCAGGTACAGCGGCAATTGCCCGAGAGCCTGTTGCAACAGGCGGATGCTTTCATCGCGCTGGCTCACATGCCCCGCCTGGAGCGTCAGGGCCAGCTCTTCGATTTCTTCAGCCAGCAGGGCCGCGCCGTAGAACTCGACCATTTGCAGCGCGCCGTGCACCTGATGGATGCACGCCAGGCACTCGCTCAGGGCGTCGCCGTCGCCTGTTTCGACAAAGGTATCAAGCGCCGAACGGGCCTGTTTCAGGGTTTCGGCAATGTCGCCCTTGACCCATTCGAGGGCCACGTAGTCGTGCCGATCAACCATAACTGCTCCGCTTAGAATTCGTGGGTTGCTGGTGTAGCCAAGAACAATGGGGTTGGTCTGTGGTGTCCTTCAGGTAGCATTTCAATCGTCTACCGTTTTTGGCGGTGGCAGGGTGAAACCCGATACCGACCTACGCAACTGGCTGGCCATTTTTGCCAGGTTGCCGATGCTTTCTGCAGTGGCGGTGGAGCCCGATGACGTCTGCGTGGTGATCTGCTGGATCACGTTCATCGTCAGGGAGATCTGCCCCGCCGACGAGGTCTGTTGCTGCGCCGCGTTGGAGATGCTCTGGATCAACGCCGCCAGGGTTTTCGACACGCCCTCGATCTCTTCCAGCGCCACTCCGGCGTCCTGGGCCAGCCGCGCGCCGCGCACCACTTCGGTGGTGGTCTGCTCCATGGAAATCACAGCCTCGTTGGTGTCGGTCTGAATCGCCCGCACCAGGGTTTCGATCTGCCGGGTCGCGGCGGACGAGCGCTCGGCCAGCCGCTGTACTTCATCGGCCACTACCGCAAAACCACGCCCGGCATCCCCGGCCATGCTGGCCTGGATCGCGGCGTTGAGCGCGAGGATGTTGGTCTGGTCGGCAATGTCATCGATCAGGCTGACAATATCGCCGATTTCCTGGGACGACTCGCCGAGACGCTTGATGCGCTTGGCGGTGTCCTGGATCTGTTCGCGAATGTTGTCCATGCCGTGGATGGTGTTGTGCACCACTTCATTGCCTTTGTTGGCGATCTCCACCGAACGCTCGGCCACCGCCGAGGACTCCGCCGCGTTGGCCGACACCTGGTCGATGGACTGGGCCATCTGCTCGATCGCCGTCGACGCTTCGGCAATTTGCTGCGCCTGATGCTCCGAGGCCTGGGCCAGGTGCATGGCGGTGGCCTGGGTGTCCTGCACGGCGCCGGCGACCTGGCCTGCGGTGAGGTTGATGGTCGCGACCAGATCGCGCAGTTGGTCCACCGAATAATTGATCGAGTCGGCGATGGTGCCGGTGAAGTCTTCGGTGACCGAGGCGGTTACTGTCAGGTCGCCGTCGGCCAGGTCTTCGATTTCATCAAGCAGGCGCATGATAGCGGTCTGATTACGCTCGTTCTTCTCGGCGGTTTCATGCAACTGGCGGTTGGTTTCACGCACCATCACCAGGCCGATCAGGATGATCGAGGTCAGCGCCAGCAGCCCCAGCACATAGCCGCCGATGGTGTCGAAACTGCGCCCGTCGGCCAGGTTTTCAAACCCGGTGGCTAGGTGCGAGGCTTCATCGAGCAGGGTTTGCGACAGGTTGAAAATATTGCTCGCCGAGGCTCGGACCTGAAACAACTGCGGCGAGGTTTCGAGGATTTCATCCACCGAGCCGGAAACAAATTCGAACAGCTCGGCAATTTCCGCCAGCCGCGCGCGGGCGTCGCGGTCTTCGACCTGGGTGATGCGCAGCCCTGGGTTGCCGTTGAGCATGCCATTGAGCACCTGGCCGAAACGGTTGGCGTCGCGGCCAAACGCATCGGCAGCCTGCACCGCGGTTTCGTCGCCGGCCAACACGGTATTCACCGCGCCCAAAATACGCTCGGCCAGCAACGACTGGCGCTGGGCCAAGGCCACCTGGCTGGCTGGGGCGCCGCGTTGCAGCAGGATGTCGACGACTTTTTCCGACTCGATCTGCAATTGCGGCACGGTTTCGGCGAGGGTTGCCGCCACCTGGTGCAGGGACAGCACCGTCTGTTCACTGGCGAGGATCGCGTCGGTGTTTTTCAGCAGCGCTTCCCAGTCGGTCTGCACCGCGCGCATTTCCGCACGTACGGCGCTGGGCGCGGCGGGCAGGCCGGTTTCCTGATCGCCTTTTTTCAGGTAGCCCCAGCGCCGGGCAAAATCGTTGCGTGCATCCCCGAGCAACTTGAACGCAGCCGCCTTGCCGGCAGCGGCTTCGGTGGCGTTTTTGGCGATACGTTGCGACAGCACGCGCAGCTCACCGGCATGGCCGATGTACTGTTTGTCATAGGTGGACTGGGTGTTGAGGTACGCGAAGTTGGCGAACAGCAGCATGATGAACACGATCAGCGCGATAAACAGCACGATGATCTGCGAACGGCTGCGCGAGGCGGCCTGCGGTTTTGGCGGGGGCACGGTGGTCATGCGGCAACATCCATGAAACCTGGGGCCTGGGCCAGGGCGAAGGGGCTGAAGACCTGCCACTGCTGGTCGCCGTCGAACTGGCCCTGGATAAACGGCGCGCCGGGCGCCGCGCTCGCCAGCAGTGCGTCTTGTGCGAAATGCTGCATGCCCACCACCTCGTCTACCAGCAGCCCGACAAACAGTTCGTTGTATTCCACCACCAGCACCCGCCGTTGCTTGCGTGCCCTGGACAGCTCAAGGCCGAGGAACGCGCCCAGGTCCATCACCGGCAGCAAGCGCCCGCGCAGGTTGGCCACGCCTTTGACCCACGGTTTGACCCCCGGCATCAGCGTGCAGCGCGGCTCATGCAACACCTCGGCAACTTCGCCCATCGGCGCCACGTACCAATGCTGGCCCAGGCGAAAGCCAATCCCGCTCCAACGCTGCAGGCGGGTTTCCTGGGACGGCAGGTCGGCGGCCAGCAGGCGGCAGCGGCGGTCGATGTCCAGCAGCAGCTCGAAGGCGGTTTGCGACTCGGTCATGATGGCGAACCGTCAGCCGGCCAGCACCTTGTTCAGGGTGGCGATCAGGGTTTCTTCGTCCACCGGTTTGGTCAGGTAGTCCTTGGCACCCTGGCGCGCGCCCCAGATCTTGTCGGTCTCCTGGTCCTTGGTGGTGATGATGATGATCGGAATGCCGTTGGTTTCCGGCTCCTTGGAGAGCTGGCGCGTGGCCTGGAAGCCATTGAGGCCCGGCATCACGATGTCCATCAGCACGGCGTCGGGTTTTTCCTGACGGGCCAGGGCCACGCCGTCCGCGCCGTTTTCGGCCTTGAGCACCTGGTGGCCGTGCTTTTCCAGCATGCCGGTGAGTTTGTACATTTCAGTCGGCGAATCGTCGACGATCAGAACGCGTGCCATGGTTTTCCCCACTACATTGGTCGGCGCCGGCCCTTGTGGGGCGGCGTCAGTGTGCTTGTTCTACTGCGGCGAAACCGGGCACGTAGGCCTTGATCGCACCCAGCAGTTCTTCCTTGCTGAAAGGCTTGGTCAAAAACTGATCGACACCAACGATGCGCCCCTTGGCCTTGTCGAACAGGCCGTCCTTGGAGGACAGCATGATCACCGGGATCGACTTGAACGCCGGGTTGTTCTTCACCAGGGCGCAGGTCTGATAGCCATCCAGGCGCGGCATCATGATGTCGACAAAGATAATGTGCGGGTGATGATCAACAATCCGCGCCAGGGCATCAAAACCGTCGATGGCCGTGATGACATCGCACCCTGCGTTCTTCAACAGGGTCTCGGCGGTGCGGCGGATCGTTTTCGAATCGTCGATCACCATCACTCTCAAGGCGTTGGAATGCTGTTCCATATCTGCTCTACCATCGCCACAGCGAATCGGTTTTCGGTGTGTACTGCCTGATGTTGCACAGGATGAGCGCCACAAGCCTTGGAATTCAAGGGCTGCTGCGCCGTGGCAGTCTTTTTAGCACAGTCTCGGGGAGCAATCTATCGAGCGGCCCGCCCGGTGGTTTTTCCTTGACCCACAACAGCCGCAGCGCCACTCTGACGCCACTTTTATGCGCCCTAATTTGCTAGAGGAAATCCCCCATGAGCGTTCGCGTCGGCATTGTCATGGACCCTATCGCCAGCATCTCCTATAAAAAGGACAGCTCGCTGGCCATGCTCCTGGCCGCCCAGGCCCGCGGTTGGACCTTGTTCTATATGGAGCAGCCGGACCTTTACCAGGGCGACGGCGAAGCCCGCGCACGCATGCGCCCGCTGCAGGTGTTTGCCAACCCTGAGAAGTGGTTCGAGCTTGCGGACGAAATCGACAGCCCCCTGAGCGACCTGGACGTGATCCTGATGCGCAAGGACCCGCCGTTCGACATGGAATTCGTCTACTCCACCTACCTGCTGGAGCAGGCCGAGCGCGCGGGCGTGCTGATCGTCAACAAGCCGCAAAGCCTGCGCGACTGCAACGAAAAGCTGTTCGCCACGCTTTTCCCACAGTGCACGCCGCCGACCGTGGTCAGCCGCCGCGCCGATGTGCTGCGCGAATTTGCCGCCAAGCACGGTGACGTGATCCTCAAGCCGCTGGACGGCATGGGCGGCACCTCGATTTTCCGTCACCGTGCCGGCGACCCTAACCTGTCGGTGATCCTCGAAACCCTGACCGCCCTGGGCACCCAGCAGATCATGGGCCAGGCCTACATTCCGGCGATCAAGGACGGCGACAAGCGCATCCTGATGATTGACGGCGAGCCGGTGGATTACTGCCTGGCGCGTATCCCGGCGGCCGGCGAGACTCGCGGCAACCTGGCCGCTGGCGGTCGTGGTGAAGCGCGGCCACTGTCGGACAAGGATCGCTGGATCGCCGCTCAAGTTGGCCCAACCCTGCGCGAAAAAGGCCTGCTGTTCGTAGGACTCGACGTAATCGGCGAGAACCTCACCGAAATCAACGTCACCAGCCCGACCTGTATTCGTGAGATCGACAACGCATTTGGCACGAACATCGGCGAAATGCTGATGGCGGCCATCGAGCGCAAGCTACAAGCCAAGTGACATAGAACAGCCGGACATCAACCAACATTGCGTTATCATGCGCCACCTGTGAAACGCGCGATGTTGGTTTTTTTGTCATGACACTCCCGTCCGATCTGCCCCCCGAACTCTCCCACAGCGGCGTGCGCCCGGCTGATCGGCTCGGATTTACCCTGTTCCTGGCGGCACTGATCCACCTCGCCCTGATCCTCGGCCTGGGTTTCACCTTTGCCGAACCCAAGCAGATCACCAAGACCCTGGAAATCACCCTGGCCACGTTCAAGAGCGAAAAGCCGCCCGAAAAGGCCGACTTTCTCGCCCAGGACAACCAGCAGGGCAGCGGCACCCTCGACAAAAAAGCGGTGCCCAAGACCACCGAAGTGGCGCCATTCCAGGACAACAAGGTCAATAAAGTCACCCCGCCGCCGGCACCCAAGCCCGAGGTCAAGCAGGCTGCGCCCAAGGCTGCCGTGACCACCGTTGCGCCCAAGCCGCAAAAAGCCCCGACCCAGCGCGAAAAAACCAGGACCGAGCCGCAACCCGAACCGGTGAAGCCGGCGCCGACCTTCGACAGCTCGCAGCTTTCCGACCAGATCTCCAGCCTCGAAGCCGAACTGGCCAACGAACAGCAGCTGTACGCCAAGCGCCCGCGCATCTACCGGCTGAACGCGGCCTCGACCATGCGTGACAAAGGCGCCTGGTATAAGGACGAATGGCGCAAGAAGGTCGAGCGCATCGGCAACCTCAACTACCCGGATGAAGCCCGACGCCAGCAGATCTATGGCAATTTGCGCTTACTGGTATCGATCAACCGCGACGGTACGTTATATGAAGTGCAGGTGCTGGAGTCGTCCGGCCAGCCGCTGCTGGACCAGGCCGCCCAGCGCATCGTGCGCCTGGCCGCGCCTTTCGCGCCGTTTACCGGCGACCTGAACGACGTCGACCGCCTGGAAATCATCCGCACCTGGAAGTTTGCCCGGGGTGATCGGCTGTCCAGCAATTGATGACAATTGCCACATCAGCCGCATCCCCAGCTTGTCAGTTCGCCCCTCCAACGCCACACTAGCGGACATGAAAAATGTCAGCCCGACCTACCTCAAGCACCAATTCCTGATCGCCATGCCCCATATGGCCGACCCGAACTTTGCGCAGACCTTGACCTATATCGTCGAGCACACGGCCAATGGTGCGATGGGGCTGGTGGTCAACCGCCCGCAAGAGCTGAACCTGGCGGACATCCTTGAGCAACTGCGCCCCGAGATCGACCCGCCGGCGCGCTGCCAGCACGTGCCGATCTACATCGGCGGGCCGGTGCAGACCGATCGCGGTTTTGTGCTGCACCCCACCGGGCCGAAATTTCAGGCCACGGTTGACCTTGAAGGTGTGTCGCTGTCCACCTCCCAGGACGTGTTGTTCGCCATCGCCGACGGCGTGGGCCCGGAGCAAAGCGTGATCACCCTGGGCTACGCCGGCTGGGAGGCCGGGCAGTTGGAAGCCGAACTGGCCAGCAATGCCTGGCTGACCTGCCCGTTCGACGCCGACATCCTGTTCAACACTGCCAGTGAACTGCGCCTGGAAGCGGCCGCGGCCAAGCTGCGGGTCAACCTCAGCCTGTTGACCAGCCAGGCGGGGCACGCCTGATGGCTTTGCGCTTGATCCTCGGGTTTGACTACGGCACCAAACAGATCGGCGTAGCGGTCGGCCAGGTCATCACCGGCCAGGCCCGCGAGCTGTGCACCTTGAAGGCCCAGAACGGCATACCGGACTGGAACCAGGTCGAAGCCCTGATCAAGGAGTGGAAGCCCGACGCGGTCGTGGTCGGCCTGCCCTTGAACATGGACGGCACCCCCAGCGACATGTGCCTGCGCGCCGAGAAATTCGCGCGCCGCCTCAATGGCCGCTACATCCTGCCCTTCTATACCCACGACGAACGCCTGACCACCTTTGAAGCCAAAGGTGAGCGCCGTGACCGTGGCGGGCAGAAAGGCAGCTACCGCGACAACCCCGTGGACGCCATCGCCGCCGCCTTGCTATTGCAGGGCTGGCTGGATGAAAACACCGCTTTATTTGAATCCTGACTGACGCGGCTTGCCGCGTCTTTTTACGTTTGAGCCCGGACCTTGCCTGCGCGAGGCCTAGAAGGAGCCACCATGAGCCTGCCCAATCCCGCCGAACTGATCAGCCAGATGGCGACGAGCCTCACGGCCCATCTGCAACACCGTGCCATCAGCGAACCGCGCTTTATCGGCATTCGTACGGGTGGCGTGTGGGTGGCCCAGGCGCTCCTGGAAGAACTGGGCAGTGACTCGCCGCTGGGCACGCTGGACGTGTCCTTCTACCGCGACGACTTCAGCCAGAACGGCCTGCACCCGCAAGTGCGCCCTTCGGCCCTGCCCTTCGAGATCGAAGGCCAGCACCTGGTGCTGATCGACGACGTGCTGATGAGCGGCCGCACCATCCGCGCCGCCCTCAACGAGCTGTTCGACTATGGCCGCCCGGCCAGCGTGACCCTGGTGTGCCTGCTCGACCTGGAAGCGGGCGAGTTGCCAATCAGCCCGGATGTGGTCGGCGCGACCCTGTCGCTTTCAGCCCACCAGCGGGTAAAATTGTCCGGTCCCACGCCGCTCGAACTCGAACTGCAAGACCTTGCCCTTTAAACCGCCTTGTAAAGAGTCCCCGCGATGACGCCTCTAGATGCCAAGCGCCCGCTGCAGCTCAATGCTCAGGGCCAGTTGCAACATTTCTTGTCCCTCGACGGTTTGCCCCGCGAACTGCTCACCGAAATCCTCGACACGGCCGACTCGTTCCTCGAAGTGGGCGGCCGGGCGGTGAAGAAGGTCCCGCTGCTGCGTGGCAAGACCATCTGCAACGTGTTCTTCGAGAACTCGACGCGCACCCGCACCACCTTTGAACTGGCGGCCCAGCGGCTGTCGGCTGACGTGATCACGCTGAACGTGTCGACCTCGTCGGCGAGCAAGGGCGAGACCCTGCTCGACACCCTGCGCAACCTCGAAGCCATGGCCGCCGACATGTTCGTGGTCCGCCACGGCGACTCCGGCGCCGCGCATTTCATTGCCGAGCATGTGTGCCCGAACGTGGCAATCATCAACGGCGGCGACGGCCGCCACGCCCACCCGACCCAGGGCATGCTCGACATGCTCACCATCCGTCGGCACAAGGGCAGCTTTGAAAACCTCTCGGTGGCCATCGTCGGCGACATCCTGCACTCGCGGGTGGCGCGCTCGAACATGCTCGCGCTGAAAGCCCTGGGTTGCCCGGACATCCGCGTGATCGCACCGAAAACCCTGTTGCCGGTCGGCATCGAGCAGTACGGCGTGAAGGTCTATACCAACATGGCCGAAGGCCTGAAGGATGTGGACGTGGTGATCATGCTGCGCCTGCAGCGCGAGCGCATGGCCGGTGGCCTGCTGCCGAGCGAAGGTGAGTTCTACCGCCTGTTCGGTTTGACCACCGCGCGCCTGGCCGGCGCCAAGCCGGATGCCATCGTGATGCACCCGGGCCCGATTAACCGTGGGGTGGAGATTGAGTCGGCGGTGGCCGACGGCCCGCAGTCGGTGATCCTGAACCAGGTGACCTACGGCATCGCGGTGCGCATGGCGGTGTTGTCCATGGCCATGAGCGGGCAAACCGCACAACGTCAATTCGAGCAGGAGAACGCCCAGTGAAGCTCAGCATTCTCGGCGCCCGAGTCATCGATCCGGCCAGCGGCCTGGATCAAGTCACCGATCTGCATCTGGAAGCCGGCAAGATCATCGCCATCGGCGCTGCACCCGCAGGCTTCAGCGCGGTTGAGAGCATCGACGCCAAAGGCCTGGTAGCCGCGCCTGGCCTGGTCGACCTGAACGTGGCCCTGCGCGAACCGGGTTACAGCCGCAAAGGCACTATCGCCAGCGAAACCCGCGCCGCCGCCGCGGGTGGCGTGACCAGCCTGTGCTGCCCGCCGCACACCAAACCGGTGCTGGACACCTCGGCCGTGACCGAGCTGATCCTCGACCGCGCCCGCGAGGCCGGCAATTGCAAAGTGTTCCCTATCGGCGCCCTGAGCAAAGGCCTGGAAGGCGAACAGCTCGCCGAGCTGATCGCCCTGCGCGACGCCGGTTGCGTGGCCTTCGGTAATGGCCTGGAGAGTTTCCGCAGCACCCGCACGCTGTGCCGTGCCCTGGAATATGCGGCGACTTTCGATTTGACGGTGATCTTCCACTCCCAGGACCGCGACCTGGCCGAAGGCGGCCTGGCCCATGAAGGCGCCGTGGCCAGCTTCCTCGGCCTGCCGGGTATCCCGGAAACTGCCGAAACCGTGGCCCTGGCCCGCGACCTGCTACTGGTCGAGCAAAGCGGCGTCCGCGCGCACTTCAGCCAGCTGACCAGCGCCCGGGGCGTAGCCTTGATCGCCCAGGCCCAGGCGCGCGGCCTGCCGGTGACGGCGGACGTGGCGTTGTATCAGCTGATCCTGACGGATGAGGCGCTGATCGACTTCTCCAGCCTGTACCACGTGCAGCCGCCGCTGCGCACCCTGGCCGACCGCGAAGGTTTGCGTGCGGCGGTCAAATCCGGTGTGGTCTCGGCGATTTCCAGCCATCACCAGCCCCACGAACGGGATGCCAAGCTGGCGCCGTTTGGCGCGACCGAGCCGGGCATCAGCAGCGTCGAGCTGTTGCTGCCGTTGGCGATGACCTTGGTGGAAGACGGTTTGCTGGACTTGCCGACCTTGCTCGCGCGCCTGAGCGCCGGCCCGGCCGAGGCCCTGCGCCTGCCGGCAGGCAAACTGGCGGTGGGTGCGGCGGCAGATCTGGTGCTGTTTGATCCGGCCAGTTCGACGGTGGCTGGGGAGCACTGGCTGTCCAAGGGCGAGAACTGCCCGTTCATCGGCCATAGCCTGCCGGCGACGGTGCGCTACACCCTGGTGGATGGGCGGATCAGCTACCAGGCCTGAAGCCGATCTACAGTGGGCACAGTCAATGTGGGAGGGGCTTGCCCCTCCCACATTTGCATCTTTATTTGGCTAGAGAGATTCAGCGACCGCCATTACGCTCGGCATTGCGGATCGAAATCTGCGTATTCAGCGTCCAGAAGTCATACAGCACCCCTACCAGGAACAAACCGCCGGTCAGCAGGTAGATCAGGCCGGTGATCCATTTGCCCTGGTACATGCGGTGTACGCCAAATACCCCCAGAAACGCCAACAGCACCCACGCCACGTTGTATTCGATGGGCCCGGCAGTAAAACGCAGGTCCGCTTCACGGTCCATGGCCGGGATCAGGAAGAAGTCGATCAGCCAGCCAATGCCCAGCAGGCCCAAGGTGAAAAACCAGATCGTACCGGTCACCGGTTTGCCGTAATAAAAGCGGTGCGCGCCGGTAAAACCGAAAATCCAGAGCAGGTAACCGATCACCTTGCTGTGGGTGTCTTGCTGCGCGCCAATCTGCTGATAGGTGTTCATCGCGTACCTCATTTGCCTCGATAGATAATTTTTTTCACTTTCTTTGTGACTTTTTTACAGGCGCCCGACGTACGGCAAATGGTATCTTCCCTGCCCTGAAAGCCTTATGCCACCTGCCTTGTGTCGGACAATTGCGGCGAATCGTCGCGTTTTTCCTGATTTTGACGTCAAGGTTCAGTCGACAAACGGCCTGAGAACGACACAAAAAGCTGTTATAAAGTTGCGCGCAAACCCATAAGAGCCACGCCTAATGCGACCATTTTTCAAGACATGGCTAACCATCTGCCTATTAATGCCACTGGCCGCCCACGCCACCAATCGTGAGCAACGTCTTCCTAACGTTAACGGTTTCACTCCTAAAGTTCACAGCACGCCCGGCACGACCAAATCGGTCAAGCTGACCGTCAACCGCCCGACTCAAGTGAGCAAGGCCCACGGTAAAGCCACTCCGGCCCTGATGGCGGTCAACACCAAGCAAAGCAGCACCGTCCTCAGCCGCGCGGTTAATGTGCTCGGTACTCCTTATCGTTGGGGCGGCAGCAGCCCAAGTAAAGGGTTCGACTGCAGCGGTTTGGTGAAATATGCGTTTAACAACGTAGCCGCCGTGGATTTGCCGCGTACTTCCAATGCCATGGCCGCCGGCCACGGGCAGAAGGTTGATCGCAAGGACCTGAAACCTGGCGACCTGCTCTTCTTCAAGCTCAAGAGCCGCCAGGTTAACCACGTTGCCATCTACCTGGGCAACGACCGTTTTATCCACGCACCGCGTCGTGGCAAATCGGTGAGCATCGACACGCTGAAAAAGCCCTTCTGGGACAAGAACTACGTGATTGCCAAGCGTGTGCTGCCGAAAGAGCAGAACAACAACCTGCGGGTTGTACAGCGCTAAGCGATCGCCCCCGGTTGCCCATTTGGAATGCAATCAAATGTGGGAGCTGGCTTGCCTGCGATAGCATCGCCTCGGTTTGTCTGAAAGACCGAGGTGCCTGCATCGCAGGCAAGCCAGCTCCCACATTGATTTCAGTGTGCTCTAGATATCTGTAGGCACCCTCGCCTGCCCCCGCGCATCCTCCCGGCTGATCAGCCCTTGCGCGACCAACCCCTTCAAGCTCATATCCAGGGTTTTCATCCCCAGCGCCCCACCGGTCTGAATCGCCGAGACCATCTGCGCGGCCTTGTCCTCGCGGATCAAATTACGAATCGCCGGCGTGCCCAGCATGATTTCATGGGCCGCCACTCGCCCGCCGCCAACCCGCTTGACCAGCACTTGGGACACCACCGCCTGCAGCGACTCGGACAACATCGTGCGGACCATGGCCTTTTCCCCCGCCGGGAACACGTCTACCAGGCGGTCCACGGTCTTTGCCGCCGAGGTGGTGTGCAGCGTGCCAAATACCAGGTGGCCAGTCTCAGCCGCCGTCAGCGCCAGTCGGATGGTTTCCAGGTCGCGCAATTCGCCCACCAGGATCACGTCCGGGTCTTCGCGCAGTGCCGAACGAAGCGCACTGGAAAAACTATGGGTATCGCGGTGTACCTGGCGCTGGTTGATCAGGGCCAATTTCGGCCTGTGGATAAATTCAATAGGGTCTTCCAGGGTCAGGATGTGCTGGCGCCGGTGCTCGTTGAGGTAGTCGATCATCGCCGCCAGGGTGGTGGACTTGCCCGACCCCGTGGGCCCGGTCACCAGTACCAGGCCACGCGGCAACTGGGCAATCCGCCGAAACACCTCGCCCAGCCCCAGGCCTTCGAGGCTGCGCACCTCACCCGGTATGGTGCGGAACACCGCGCCCATGCCGCGACTCTGCTGGAATACATTTGCCCGGAACCGCGCCACGCCCGGCAGCTCGAAGGCAAAATCCGTTTCAAGAGATGTTTCGAAATCCTTTTGTTGATGCTGGCTGAGCAAAGGGCTCAGTAAGTCCGCAACTTGCGGGGCTGAAAGCACCGGACTGTCCAGCGGCCAGACCTCGCCATCGACGCGCAGCATCGGTGCCAGGCCCGCCGACAGATGCAGGTCGGAGGCGCCACGGCGCACGCTGGCCGTCAGCAATTGAGTGATATCCATAGGGCTTTCCATTTCCAGTAGAATGCCGCGGACTCCATATCCACGGGCGCATCTTGAATGTCGACGATAGCAGACAACATCGGCCAGGTTAGCCAGCGCATCCGCGCCGCAGCCGACGCCGTGCAACGTGACGCAAGCAGCATCCACCTGCTGGCCGTGAGCAAGACCAAACCCGCGCAAGCCGTGCGCGAAGCCTTTGCCGCCGGGATGCACGATTTTGGCGAAAACTACCTGCAGGAAGCCCTGGCCAAACAGGCCGAATTAACCGACCTGCCCTTGAGTTGGCACTTCATCGGCCCCATTCAATCGAACAAGACTCGCGCGATCGCCGAGAACTTCGCTTGGGTGCATTCCGTGGACCGCCTGAAAATCGCACAACGCCTGTCCGAGCAACGCCCGGCCGACCTGCCGCCGCTGAATATCTGCATCCAGGTCAATGTCAGTGGCGAAGCCAGCAAGTCCGGCTGTACGCCCGCCGACCTGCCGGCCCTGGCCACTGCGATCAGCACGCTGCCGCACCTGAAGCTGCGCGGTTTGATGGCGATCCCCGAGCCGACTGAAGACCGCGCCGCACAAGATGCAGCGTTCGCCCAGGTACGCGACCTGCAAGCCAGCTTGAACCTGGGACTCGACACACTTTCCATGGGGATGAGCCACGACCTCGAGTCGGCCATCGCCCAAGGCGCCACCTGGGTGCGGATCGGTACCGCGCTGTTTGGTGCCCGCGACTACGGCCAGCCATGAAATGGCTGACTTCCAATTAGCTAAGGACCTGTCATGACAGACACGCGTATTGCCTTTATCGGCGCCGGTAACATGGCGGCCAGCTTGATCGGAGGCCTGCGGGCCAAGGGCCTGGACGCCGCACAGATCCGCGCCAGCGACCCCGGCGCCGACACCCGTGCCCGCGTCAGCGCCGAGCACGGCATTGAAACCTTCGAAAACAACGCCGACGCCATCCAGGGTGTCGACGTGATCGTGCTGGCAGTGAAGCCGCAGGCCATGAAAGCCGTGTGCGAAAGCCTGCGCCCGAGCTTGCAGCCGCGCCAACTGGTGGTGTCGATTGCCGCCGGCATTACCTGCGCCAGCATGAACACATGGCTCGGCGCACAGCCGATCGTGCGTTGCATGCCCAACACCCCGTCGCTGCTGCGCCAGGGTGTGAGCGGCCTGTACGCCACCGCCGAGGTGACCGCCGAACAGCGCGACCAGGCTCAAGCACTGCTGTCCGCCGTGGGCATCGCCCTGTGGCTGGAACAGGAGCAGCAACTGGACGCGGTCACCGCCGTGTCCGGCAGCGGCCCGGCGTACTTCTTCCTGCTGATCGAGGCCATGACCGCCGCCGGGGTGAAACTGGGCCTGCCCCACGAAGTCGCAGAACAATTGGCTGAGCAAACCGCCTTGGGCGCTGCGAAGATGGCCGTTGCAAGCGAGGTGGACGCCGCTGAACTGCGCCGTCGCGTGACCTCGCCGGGCGGCACCACGCAAGCCGCCATCGAATCGTTTCAGGCCGGGGGCTTTGAAGCCCTGGTCGAAAAAGCACTGGGTGCCGCGGCACATCGTTCGGCTGAAATGGCCGAGCAGCTGGGCAAATAGTTGTCCCCAACATAGGAATTAAACATGCTCGGAATCAATGACGCTGCCATTTTCATCATCCAGACCCTGGGCAGCCTGTACCTGCTGATCGTGCTGATGCGCTTTATCCTGCAACTGGTGCGGGCGAACTTCTACAACCCGCTGTGCCAGTTCGTGGTCAAGGCCACGCAGCCGCTGCTCAAGCCGCTGCGCCGGATCATCCCGAGCCTGTTCGGCCTGGACATGTCTTCGCTGGTGCTGGCGCTGCTGCTGCAGATCCTGCTGTTTGCGGTGATCCTGATGCTCAATGGCTACCAGGCCTTCACCGTGCTGCTGTTGCCTTGGGCGCTGATCGGCATTTTCTCGCTGTTTTTGAAGATCATCTTCTGGGCGATGATCATCAGCGTAATCCTGTCCTGGGTCGCACCCGGCAGCCGCAGCCCGGGCGCCGAACTGGTGTCCCAGATCACCGAACCGGTGCTGGCGCCGTTCCGTCGCCTGATCCCCAACCTGGGCGGCCTGGATATCTCGCCGATCTTTGCGTTTATCGCGATTCAACTGGTGCAAAGCTGGGTGATTCCGCGCCTGGCGTTTTATGCGTTCATGCCTAAAGAGCTGTTCGGGCTGATTTGATTCCTGGCGGATCGCTGCGCAAGCCGCTTTTGTGGGAGCTGGCTTGCCTGCGATTGCATCACTGCGGTGTGACTGAAACACCGAGGTGCCCGCATCGCAGGCAAGCCAGCTCCCACATAAGCCCGCTCCCACATTTTGTATCTGTGCACGGGCGCAGGCCTTTGCTTGCCGCTGGGTGCAGCGGTCTTTAGACTTACGCCTCATTTAAACGAGAGCAGGGTCGATGCCAGCTGCCTTCCCCCCCGATTCTGTTGGACTGGTCGTGCCCCAAGTGGCGCACTTCAGCGACCCGCTGGCCCTGGCCTGTGGCCGTTCGCTGCCCGCCTACGACCTGATCTACGAAACCTACGGCCAACTGAACGCCACGGCGAGCAACGCCGTGCTGATCTGCCACGCCTTGTCCGGCCATCATCACGCCGCCGGCTTTCACAGCGTTGACGAGCGCAAGCCCGGCTGGTGGGACAGCTGCATCGGCCCCGGCAAGCCCATCGACACCCATAAATTCTTTGTGGTCAGCCTGAACAACCTCGGCGGCTGCAACGGTTCCACCGGCCCCAGCAGCCTCAACCCGGAGACCGGCAAGCCGTTCGGCGCTGATTTCCCGGTGCTGACCGTGGAAGACTGGGTACACAGCCAGGCCCGCCTCGCCGACCTGTTGGGCATCCAGCAATGGGCCGCCGTGATCGGCGGCAGCCTGGGCGGCATGCAGGCCCTGCAATGGACCATCACCTACCCGGACCGCGTGCGTCACTGCCTGGCCATCGCCTCGGCCCCAAAATTGTCGGCGCAGAACATCGCTTTCAACGAAGTCGCGCGCCAGGCGATCCTCACCGACCCCGAGTTCCACGGCGGTTCGTTCCAGGAAGCCGGCGTAATCCCCAAGCGCGGCTTGATGCTGGCGCGAATGGTCGGGCACATCACCTACCTGTCCGATGACTCCATGGGCGAGAAATTCGGCCGTGGCCTCAAGAGCGAAAAGCTCAACTACGACTTCCACAGCGTCGAGTTCCAGGTCGAAAGCTACCTGCGTTATCAGGGCGAAGAGTTCTCCGGGCGTTTCGACGCCAACACCTACCTGCTGATGACGAAGGCCCTGGACTACTTCGACCCGGCGGCGAACTTTGATGACGACCTGGCGAAAACCTTCGAGGGCGCCACGGCCAAGTTCTGCGTGATGTCATTCACCACCGACTGGCGCTTCTCGCCGGCCCGCTCGCGTGAGCTGGTGGATGCCCTGATGGCGGCCAAGAAAGACGTCTGCTACCTGGAGATCGATGCTCCGCAAGGCCACGATGCCTTCCTGATTCCGATCCCGCGCTACCTGCAGGCTTTCAGCAACTACATGAACCGCATCATTTTGTGAGAACGCCATGAGAGCCGACCTGGACATCATCCAAGACTGGATCCCCGCTGGCAGCCGCGTGCTCGACCTCGGCTGCGGTGATGGCGAACTGCTGAGCTGGCTGCGCGACAACAAGCAAGTCACCGGCTACGGCCTGGAAAACGACCCGGAAAACATCGCCCAGTGCGTGGCCAAGGGCATCAACGTGATCGAGCAGGACCTGGACAAGGGCCTCGGCAACTTTGCCAGCAACAGCTTCGACATCGTGGTGATGACCCAGGCCCTGCAAGCGGTGCACTACCCGGACCGCATTCTCGACGAAATGCTGCGTGTAGGCCGCCAGTGCATCATCACATTCCCCAACTTCGGCCACTGGCGCTGCCGCTGGTACCTGGCGACCAAGGGCCGCATGCCGGTCTCGGACTTCCTGCCGTACACCTGGTACAACACGCCGAACATCCACTTCTGCACCTTCGAAGACTTCGAAGCCCTGTGTAGGGAGCGTGAAGCCAAGGTCATCAACCGCCTTGCCGTCGATCAACAGCACCGCCACGGCTGGGCGAGTAAACTATGGCCCAACCTGTTGGGCGAAATCGGTATTTACCGGGTCAGCAGCCCTGGCCTGACCGACCACAAGATTGCCGTCTAATCATCTTCAAGAGGGACGCTCATGAGTCGCCTGGCTATTTTTCTACTGACCGCCTGCCTGGGCGCCAGCGCCGTGGCAGCAGACGCCGTCGACGGTAACCGCCAGAAAGAATTTGGCGATATCACCGTGCATTACAACACCTTCACCTCGAGCTTCCTGCAACCGGAAACCGCCCAAGCGGCCGGTATCGTGCGCAGCAACGAAAAGGGCCTGATCAATGTGTCCGTGATCAAGGGCGTGACGCCCGTAGCCGCGCAAGTCACCGGCACGATCAAGGATTTGAGCGGCAAGAGCGAAGTGCTGACGTTCAAGCAGATCACCGAAAAGGGCGGTATCTCGTACCTGGCACCCTACTCGGTCACGCAGCAGGAATACCGGACGTTTACCATCAACGTTGAAACCGGTGGCAAGGCCCACGGCTTCAGCTTCGTCCAAGAACTCTTTCCGGGCACAAAATGAACCTGACACAACTCGTACTGGCCAGCCATAACGCCGGCAAACTCAAGGAACTCCAGGCCATGCTCGGCGATTCCGTGCAACTGCGCTCGATCGGCGAGTTCAGCCAGGTAGAGCCGGAAGAGACCGGCCTGTCGTTCGTCGAGAACGCGATCCTCAAGGCACGCAACGCGGCACGCATCTCCGGCCTGCCGGCGCTGGCCGATGACTCGGGCCTGGCGGTGGACTTCCTCGGCGGCGCCCCCGGCATCTATTCGGCGCGCTATGCCGATGGCAAGGGCGACGCGGCCAACAACGCCAAGCTGCTCGAGGCGCTCAAGGATGTGCCGGACGCGATGCGCGGCGCGCAGTTTGTCTGCGTGCTGGCCCTGGTGCGGCATGCCGACGACCCGCTGCCGATCCTCTGCGAAGGCCTGTGGCACGGGCGCATCCTGCACGCGGCGAGCGGTGAGCACGGGTTTGGCTATGACCCGCTGTTCTGGGTGCCGGAGCGCAATGTTTCCAGCGCCGAACTGAGCCCGGCCGACAAGAACCAAATCAGCCACCGCGCCCGCGCAATGGATTTGCTGCGCCAACGCCTGAGCCTGAAATGACCCAGAACACCTCTGCGCAGCCGCTGATCCACGGTGGCGCGCAAACACCACGGGCGGCCCTGCCCCACCTGCCGCCCCTGGCGTTGTACATCCACATCCCGTGGTGCGTGCGCAAATGCCCTTATTGCGACTTCAACTCCCACACCGCCAGCAAGGTGCTGCCGGAAGAAGAGTACGTCGACGCCTTGCTGGCCGACCTCGATCAAGACCTGCACGCGGTGTACGGCCGCGAACTCAGCTCGATCTTCTTCGGCGGCGGCACACCGAGCCTGTTCAGCGCCGCCGCACTGGGTCGATTGCTCAAAGGTGTTGAGGCACGTATCCCGTTTGCCGGTGATATCGAGATCACCCTGGAAGCCAACCCTGGGACCTTCGAGCAGGAGAAGTTCGTCGCCTATCGCAAGCTGGGGATCAACCGCCTCTCCATCGGCATCCAGAGCTTCCAACAGCAAAAGCTTGAGGCCCTGGGCCGTATCCACAACGGCGACGAAGCCGTGCGTGCTGCGGGCATGGCGCGCCAGGCCGGGTTTGATAACTTCAACCTGGACCTGATGCACGGTTTGCCCGATCAGTCCCTGGACGACGCCCTGAGCGACCTGCGCCAGGCGATTGCGCTCAAGCCGACGCACCTGTCCTGGTACCAGCTGACCCTCGAACCCAACACCGTATTCTGGAACCAGCCGCCTGCACTGCCGGAGGACGACACGCTGTGGGACATTCAGGAAGCCGGCCAGGCGCTGCTGGCCGAACACGGTTACGCGCAATATGAAGTGTCGGCTTATGCCCAACCGGGCCGCCCGGCGCGGCATAACCTGAACTACTGGAGCTTTGGCGACTTCATCGGCATCGGCGCCGGCGCCCACGGCAAGCTCAGCCACCCGGACGGGCGCATCGTGCGCACCTGGAAGACCCGCGCGCCGAAGGACTACCTCAACCCGGCAAAAAACTTTCAGGCCGGGGCGAAGGAACTGACCAACGAAGAACTGCCGTTCGAATTCCTGATGAACGCCCTGCGGCTCACGGAAGGCGTCGACGCCAAACTCTACGCCGAGCGCACCGGCCTCGACCTCGCCAGCCTCGATGAGGCACGGCGCGAGGCAGAACAAAGTGGCTTAATGCAGGTCGAACCGTCACGCCTGGCGGCGACCGACCGCGGGCAACTCTTTCTCAATGACCTGTTGCAGAAGTTTTTGAGCTGACGCTCTAAGGAAATCGAATGGATTTGGTACTCGACCTGCTCGCCACCGTATCCCGCTGGAGCCGCAGCAACCTGTCGGAAATCTCCCTGGCCCTTGTCGGCTGTTTGCTGGTGCTGTTCGGCGCCGACATCAAGGGGTGGGTCGAAGCGCGCCTGGGCAGCATTGCCGGCGCCCTGCGCGTGCCGCTGATGGCGCTGGTGTGCATGATCGGCAGCGGCGCGGCGTTGATCTACGCCACGCCGTGGATTGTGCGAGGGCTGAGCCAGTTCAATAACTACAGCCTGGCGCCGGTGCTGGTGGTGGTGCTGGTGTTGATTGGCGTTGTGGCAGACCGCCGCTGACTCAAGCCCCACACAAAACAAAATGTGGGAGCTGGCTTGCCTGCGATGCGGACACCTCGGTGTATCAGTGATACCGAGGTGATGCGATCGCAGGCAAGCCAGCTCCCACAGTTGATTGCGTTATTGGCTTCCAGCTAATCAGTCCAACTTCTCGAACTTCAAATCCCAAACCCCATGCCCCAATCGCTCGCCGCGGCGCTCGAATTTGGTGATCGGGCGCTCGGCCGGGCGTGGCACGCATTTGCCGTCTTCAGCCAGGTTGCGGTAGCCGGGGGCTACGTCCATCACTTCCAGCATGTATTCGGCATACGGTTCCCAGTCGGTGGCCATGTGCAGGATGCCGCCGACCTTGAGCTTGCTGCGCACCAGTTCCGCGAAGGAGGCCTGGACGATGCGACGCTTGTGGTGGCGGGACTTGTGCCATGGGTCCGGGAAGAACAGCATCAGGCGGTCGAGGCTGTTGTTGGCGATGCAGCGGTTGAGCACTTCAATCGCGTCGCAGTCGTAGACCCGCAGGTTGGTCAGGCCTTGGGTCAGCACGCCATTGAGCAGCGCGCCGACACCAGGGCGGTGCACTTCCACACCGATAAAGTCCTGGTCGGGTGCGGCCGCGGCCATTTCCAGCAGGGAGTGGCCCATGCCGAAGCCGATTTCCAGGGAGCGCGGGGCCGAACGACCAAACACCTGGTCGTAGTCCACCGGCGCGTCGGCCAGGGGCAACACGAACAGCGGCGTGCCTTGTTCCAGGCCCTTTTGCTGGCCTTCGGTCATGCGGCCGGCGCGCATCACAAAACTCTTGATGCGGCGGTGCTTGGACTCGTCGCCTTCTTCCACGGTGTTCGGCGTTTCGTTTGATTCAGTCATCAATGGCTCTTACTTGATCAGACCATCCAGCGGCGAAGAGGCGCTGGCATAGAGTTTTTTCGGCATGCGGCCGGCGAGGTAGGCCAGACGGCCCGCGACGATCGCGTGTTGCATGGCTTCGGCCATCATGATCGGTTGTTGGGCATGGGCGATGGCCGAGTTCATCAGCACCGCGTCGCAGCCCAGTTCCATGGCGATGGTAGCGTCGGAGGCAGTGCCCACGCCCGCATCCACCAGCACCGGGATTTTGGCTTCTTCAAGAATGATCTGCAGGTTGTACGGATTGCAGATGCCCAACCCGGAGCCGATCAGGCCAGCCAGCGGCATTACCGCGATGCAGCCAATTTCCGCCAGCTGGCGCGCGATGATCGGGTCATCACTGGTGTAGACCATCACGTCAAAGCCTTCCTTGACCAGGGTTTCGGCGGCCTTGAGGGTTTCGATCACGTTGGGGAACAGGGTTTTCTGGTCGGCCAGCACTTCCAGCTTCACCAGGTTATGGCCGTCGAGCAGCTCACGGGCCAGGCGGCACGTGCGCACGGCTTCGATGGCGTCATAGCAACCGGCGGTATTCGGCAAAAAGGTGTAGCGATCCGGCGACAGCACTTCGAGCAGGTTCGGCTCGCCCTCGATCTGACCAAGGTTGGTGCGGCGCACGGCGAAGGTGACGATCTCTGCACCCGAGGCTTCGATGGCCAGGCGAGTTTCTTCCATGTCGCGGTACTTGCCGGTGCCCACCAGCAGACGGGACTGGTAGGTACGACCGGCCAGGACGAAGGGCTTGTCGCTACGAACGATGCTCATGGGAAATCCTCGAGTTGGGGTGAGGTTCTGCAGAATGCGGGTTGGCGCGTATGAGCGCCGGGCGGCTAGCCGCCGCCGATGGCGTGGACCACTTCGACCTGGTCACCGTCGGTGAGCGCGGTTTCGGCGTGCTGGCTACGCGGGACGATATCCAGGTTGAGCTCCACTGCGACGCGACGCCCGGTCAAGTCCAGACGGGTCAGCAAGGCCGCAACGGTTTCACCGTCGGGCAGTTCAAGGGATTCGCCGTTCAACTGAATGCGCATGCCACGGGCCGCCATCGTTTTTAGGGGCCAGCATTCTAGCCCGATTGGAGGTGTTGGCCCAAGCCCCCCGGTCAGATGGCTTGCAGGCGCCACGCGGCCAAACCGAGGAAGAACCAGCCCAGCAGAAAGGCCAACCCGCCAAACGGCGTGATGATGCCGAGCTTGCTGATACCGGTCAGGGTCAGCGCATACAGGCTGCCGGAGAACAACAGGATACCGACGGTAAAGGCGATGCCCGCCCAGCTGACCAGTCGGCCAGGAATATGCGCCGCCAGCAGCGCCACGCCGAACAACGCCAGGGCGTGCACCAACTGGTAAGTCACGCCGGTCTGGAAGATCGCCAGGTACTCGGCGCTCAGGCGGTTTTTCAAGCCATGGGCAGCAAAGGCGCCAAGGGCGACACCGGTGAAGCCGAAAAAGGCAGCCAGCATCAGAAAGCTACGCAGCATGAGGAACTCCAGTCAGACTCAGTGGGCAGGGTCTGTATAATGGCCCGCTCAACGGGTTCGGCCAAGCCATCTCTATGCTGCGTCTCCTCTTCAAACGTTTTCTCAAAGTCGTGAAATGGTTTGCCATCGGCAGTGTGCTGCTGGTGCTGCTGTTACGCGTCGTGCCGCCGCCGTTCACCGCACTGATGGTGGAACGCAAGGTCGAATCCTGGTTTGACGGCGAACCGATTGATCTGCAGCGTACCTGGGTGCCGTGGGATGAGATCTCCGATGACCTCAAAGTGGCGGTGATGGCCGGCGAAGACCAGCGTTTCCCGCAGCACTGGGGGTTTGATTTTGGCGCGATCCAGGCAGCGATCCTGCACAACGAGCGCGGCGGTTCCATTCGCGGCGCCAGCACCTTGAGCCAGCAGGTGTCGAAAAACCTGTTCCTGTGGGCCGGCCGCAGTTATTTGCGCAAAGGCCTGGAGGCCTGGTTTACCGGACTGATCGAGGTGTTGTGGCCCAAGCAGCGGATTCTTGAGGTGTACCTCAACAGCGTGGAATGGGATGACGGCGTATTTGGCGCCGAAGCGGCAGCACGGCATCACTTCGGCGTGAGTGCCAAAGGACTTTCGCGCCAGCAGGCCAGCTACCTGGCGGCGGTGCTGCCTAACCCGCGGGTGTGGAGCGCCAGCCATCCGACCGCGTACGTGGCGCGGCGCGCGGCGTGGATTCGTCAGCAGATGAGCCAGCTGGGTGGGGAGGGTTATCTGGTCGAGCTGAACAACTCGCGCAAGGCGCCGTGGGCTGACTGACACCACACTGGACCGTGTCAGGCTTGAGTTTTTTAGCACAAACAAAAATGCCCCGATCTTTCGATCGGGGCATTTTTTTGCCTGTTCGCAGCGGTTTAGGCGGCGATCGACAACTTCAGCTTGTTCATCGCGCTTTTCTCAAGCTGACGAATCCGCTCGGCCGACACGTTGTACTTCTGCGCCAGGTCGTGCAGCGTGGCTTTTTCTTCCGCCAGCCAACGCTGGTAGAGGATGTCACGGCTGCGGTCGTCCAGCACTTCCAGCGCTTCGTGCAGGTTGTGGTTGGAGTTGTCGCTCCAGTCTGCGTCTTCCAGTTGACGTGCCGGGTCGTACCGGTGGTCTTCCAGGTAGTTGGCCGGCGATTGGAAAGCGCTGTCATCGTCGGCTTCGGCGGCCGGGTCGAAGGCCATGTCATGGCCGGTCAGGCGGCTTTCCATCTCGCGCACTTCACGCGGTTCCACACCGAGGCTTTCGGCCACGCGGTGGACTTCCTCGTTGTTCAGCCACGCCAGGCGTTTTTTCTGGCTGCGCAGGTTGAAGAACAGCTTGCGCTGGGCTTTGGTGGTCGCGACTTTCACGATGCGCCAGTTGCGCAGGATGAACTCGTGAATTTCCGCCTTGATCCAGTGCACAGCAAACGACACCAGGCGCACACCCATCTCAGGGTTGAAGCGCTTTACGGCCTTCATCAGGCCGACGTTGCCTTCCTGGATCAGGTCAGCCTGGGCCAGGCCGTAGCCGCTATAGCTACGGGCGATATGTACGACAAAACGCAGGTGGGCGAGCACCATCTGCCGAGCCGCCCCCAAATCCTGCTCATAGTAGAGACTCTCGGCCAGTTCACGCTCCTGCTCCGGCGTCAGCAATGGAATGCTGTTGACCGTGTGCACATAGGCCTCCAGGTTCGCACCCGGGACCAAGGCATAGACAGGTTGCATAGAAGTGGTCATACGAAAAAACCTCCGACTCACATTACTCGTGCAGTTCAGCACTGCGAAAATTGACCGGGAACCGTAGGACAAGTTCCCTAAACCACTGATACGGTCAATACAAACGAAACCACATTACCCAGACATTAACTACTTCGGTGCCAGCTCACGTAAATGCCGTGCGACCGCAATCCAGGCACCGATATACCCCAACAAGACCGCGCCAAGCAAGAGTGACAGACCATCGGCGACCGGCACCCCGGCCAGGGCAAAATCACTGCCGTACAAGCCGGCAAGCCCGACAACCGCGTCGTTGAGCCAGTTCAAGCCAAACGCCAGCACGCCCCAGGACAAAATCCCGGCACCGAAGCCATAAAGCGCGCCCATATACAGAAAAGGCCGACGCACATAGCTGTCCGTGCCGCCGACCAGTTTAATCACTTCTATCTCGGTGCGACGGTTTTCAATATGAAGACGAATGGTATTACCTATCACCAAAAGTAATGCAGACACCAACAGCACCGTCAGGCCGAACACAAAACGGTCGCCCAGCTTGAGAATCGCGGCCAGGCGCTCTACCCAGACTAGATCAAGTTGCGCCTGTTGTACCTTGGGCATCTCTGCGAGTTTTTGTCGCAGCGCTTCCAGGGCCGTCTTGTCCACTTCGTTTGGCGTCACCAGCACCACACCCGGCAACGGGTTCTGCGGCAGCTCTTTAAGCGCCTCACCCAGGCCGGATTGTTGCTGGAACTCCTCAAGGGCCTGGTCGCGGCTGACGTACTCAGCATCCGCCACGCCGGGCAGGTTCTTGATTTCATCGCGCAGCGCTTCGCCTTCCTGAGTGCTGGCATCCAGGTTCAGGTACAACGAAATCTGCGCCGCACGCTGCCAGGAGCCGCCCAGGCGTTCCACATTATTAAGCAGCAATGACAAGCCCATCGGCAGGCTCAAGGCCACGGCCATCACCAGACAGGTGAAAAAGCTGCCGATCGGCTGTTTGCCCAGGCGGCGCAGGCTGTCGAGCAGGCTGGCGCGATGGCTTTCGATCCAGGCGCGCAGCAAGGTGCTGAAGTCAGGGCCGTCGTCTTCGTCGTGTTTTTTCTTTTTCGGTTGCGGGTCGGCGGGTTTCGGCGCTACGCGCTCGGAAACCTTGGGGCTGCGGGTAGCACTCATACGCCAGCCTCCCCGTCACCGATCAGGCGGCCGCGTTGCAGGGTCAGCATGCGATGGCGCATGCGTGCGATCAGTGCCAGGTCGTGGCTGGCGATCAGCACGCTGGTGCCCAGGCGGTTGATGTCTTCGAACACGCCCATGATCTCCGCCGCCAACCGCGGGTCAAGGTTACCGGTGGGTTCGTCCGCCAGCAGCAAGGCCGGGCGGTGGACGATGGCGCGGGCGATGCCGACACGCTGTTGCTGGCCGGTGGACAGGTCGCCCGGGTAGAGGTCGGTCTTGTCCGACAGCGCCACGCGCTCCAGGGCCGAATCCACGCGCTTGACGATTTCGGCCTTGGACAACCCGAGAATCTGCAACGGCAGGGCAATATTGTTGAACACTGTGCGATCAAACAGCAGCTGGTGGTTCTGGAACACCACGCCGATCTGGCGGCGCAGAAACGGAATCTGTGCATTGCTGATGGTGGCCAGATCCTGGCCGGCCAGCAGCAGCTTGCCGGTGGTCGGGCGCTCCATGGCCAGCAGCAGGCGCAGCAACGTACTTTTACCGGCGCCGGAGTGACCGGTTACAAACAAGAATTCGCCGCGACGCACTCGAAAGCTCAGCTCATGCAAGCCCACATGCCCGTTGGCATAGCGTTTACCGACCTGCTCGAATCGAATCATGAACGCTCCCGCTCGGCAAACAGTGCCTGTACAAAGGGTTCGGCTTCAAAAGTGCGCAGGTCATCAATGCCTTCACCGACGCCGATATAACGAATCGGCAACCCGAACTGTTTAGCCAGGGCGAAAATCACGCCGCCCTTGGCCGTGCCGTCGAGCTTAGTCAATGCCAGGCCGGTCAGTTGCACCGTCTGGTTGAATTGTTTGGCCTGGCTGATGGCGTTCTGGCCGGTACCGGCGTCGAGCACCAGCAATACCTCGTGCGGCGCGTCGGCGTCGAGCTTGCCGATCACGCGGCGGACCTTCTTCAGCTCTTCCATCAAGTTGTCTTTGGTGTGCAGGCGACCGGCGGTATCGGCGATCAGCACGTCGATATTGCGCGCCTTGGCGGCTTGCACGGCATCAAAGATCACCGAGGCGGAATCGGCGCCGGTGTGCTGGGCGATCACGGGAATCTTGTTGCGCTCGCCCCAGACCTGCAATTGCTCCACAGCGGCGGCGCGGAACGTATCGCCGGCCGCGAGCATGACTTTCTTGCCTTCCGACTGCAGCTTCTTGGCCAGCTTGCCGATGGTGGTGGTCTTGCCGGCACCGTTGACGCCGACCACGAGGATCACGAACGGTTTGTTCGGCGTGATCACCAGCGGTGCTTCCACGGGCTTGAGCATCGCAGCCAACTCGGCCTGCAAGGATTTGTACAGAGCGTCGGCGTCGGTCAGCTGCTTGCGCGCGACCTTCTGGGTCAGGCTCTGGATGATCACCGCAGTGGCCTCAACGCCCACGTCGGCGGTCAGCAGGCGGGTTTCGATGTCTTCCAGCAGCTCGTCATCAATAACCTTTTTGCCGAGAAACAGGCTGGCCATGCCTTCGCCGATGCTGGCGCTGGTTTTGCTCAGGCCCTGCTTGAGACGGGAGAAGAACCCGGCCTTGGTTTCGACGGGAGCAACAGGCTCTTCGATGACTGCGGGAACGGCAGCCTCTACAACGGCAAGTTCAGCCTCGACCAGCACTGGCGCTGGCGTTTCGACCACGAGTGGCTGCGCGTCGACAACCACCGGGATCGGCGGCGCCACGTGCTCGGCCTGCACATCTTCAACCAGCGCCACAGGCTCTTCGGCCACCGGCAGCTCCGGCCAAGGCTTATGCTCGGGTTCTGGCTCAGGTTCAGGCTCGGCAACCGGCTGCAATACCGGTTCAGCCATCGGCAGCACCACCGGCGCCGGCGTTTCGGCAATCGGTTCGGCTTCTACTATAGGCTCGGGGGTCGGTTCAGCGTGAACCTGCGGCTGTTCGACGACGGTTTCCTGCGACTTTTTGCGCAGCCATCCGAACAGGCCTTTCTTCTCGCCAGCCGCAGCTGGGGTCTTCTTGTCGTCGTTGGAACCAAACATGGAGACGGCTATCTCAAGGTAGCGACGCGCCAAGGGGCGCATCGGTAAATAAAATTCGATGCGTAACAGACTGTTTTTTAGCCAGCTCGTTCATGCGCAACATTTTGTAAGGCCAAATTGGGCCTCATCAAGACAGCCGCAGTGGCCGTCCCTAAGTCGGATCAGTATCCTAGCACCTCCTCGCCCGCCGACGCTAAGACCAAGCGGGCAGCCCAACAGGTTTAAAAACGAATGAATGCTCTAGCCCGCCACGCCGCAGGCCTGCTGCTCAGCACAGTTTGTCTGCCTCTTTCAGCCTTGGCTGCCGATCCACAACCCACCCATGAATTCACCCTGGATAACGGCCTGAAGGTGGTCGTGCGCGAAGACCATCGCGCGCCGGTGGTGGTTTCCCAAGTTTGGTACAAGGTCGGTTCGAGCTACGAAACCCCGGGCCAGACCGGTTTGTCCCACGCCCTGGAACACATGATGTTCAAGGGCAGCGCCAAGGTCGGCCCCGGCGAAGCCTCGCTGATCCTGCGCGACCTGGGCGCCGAGGAAAACGCGTTCACCAGCGACGACTACACCGCCTACTACCAGGTGCTGGCCCGTGATCGCTTGGGCGTGGCCTTTGAACTGGAAGCCGACCGCATGGCCAGCCTGCGCCTGCCCGCCGACGAGTTCAGCCGTGAAATCGAAGTGATCAAGGAAGAGCGCCGCCTGCGCACCGACGATAACCCGATGTCCAAGGCCTACGAGCGCTTCAAGGCCATGGCCTACCCCGCCAGCGGCTACCACACGCCGACCATCGGCTGGATGGCGGACCTTGACCGCATGAAGGTCGAAGAGCTGCGCCACTGGTACCAATCCTGGTACGTGCCGAACAACGCCACACTGGTGGTGGTGGGCGATGTGACCCCGGACGAAGTGAAAAACCTCGCCCAGCGCTACTTCGGCCCGATCCCCAAGCGCGATGTGCCGCCGGCCAAGATCCCGATGGAGCTGGCCGAGCCCGGCGAGCGCCTGTTGACCATGCATGTGCAAACCCAATTGCCGAGCGTGATCCTCGGTTTCAACGTACCAGGCCTGGCCACCGCCGAAGACAAGCGCTCGGTACAAGCCCTGCGACTGATTTCCGCCCTGCTGGATGGCGGCTACAGCGCGCGTATTTCCGAGCAGTTGGAGCGCGGTGAGGAACTGGTCTCCGGCGCCTCTACCCACTACGACGCCTACACCCGTGGCGACACACTGTTCATGCTGACCGCCACGCCGAACCAGCAGAAGAAAAAGACCATTGCCCAAGCGGAAGCCGGCCTGTGGCGCCTGCTGGACGAGTTGAAGGCCAAACCGCCGAGCGCCGAAGAACTGGAACGCATCCGCGCCCAGGTCATTGCCGGCGTGGTTTACCAGCGTGACTCCATCACCAGCCAGGCCACGGCCATCGGCTCCCTGGAAACCGTGGGCCTGTCCTGGAAACTCATGGACACCGAACTGGCCGACCTGCAAAGCGTGACCCCGGAAGATATCCAGAAGGCCGCCCGCACCTATTTCACCCGCGAACGTTTGAGCGTCGCTCATGTTTTGCCTGAGGAGACCGCTCATGAGTGATCGCAAAAGCAGCCGCCTGATTTTTCCCGGCCTGGTCGTCGTTACCCTGATTGCGGCGAGTGCCGTGTATTTCCTGCGCCCCAGCGAATCCGTGGCCAGCCAGGCGCTGGACAAGGCCCAGTCGAGCAACAAGCTGCAATCTTTGGCGGAGCTGGACGGCAAGGCGCCGACCAACCGCAAGCTCGATGTGCAAACCTGGACCACCGCCGAAGGCGCCAAGGTGCTGTTCGTCGAAGCCCATGAACTGCCGATGTTCGACATGCGCATCCTGTACGCCGCCGGCAGCAGCCAGGATGGCAACGTGCCGGGCCTGGCGCTGATGACCAACGCGATGCTCAACGAAGGTGTGCCGGGCAAGGATGTCAGCCAGATCGCCAGCGGCTTTGAAGGCCTGGGCGCCGACTTTGGCAATGGCGCTTACCGCGACATGGCCCTGGTGTCCCTGCGCAGCTTGAGCGACAGCGATAAACGCGAAGCGGCCCTGGCGCTGTTCGACCAGGTGATCGGCAAGCCGACCTTCCCCGCCGACTCGCTGGCACGGATCAAGAACCAGATCCTCGCCGGTTTCGAGTACCAGAAGCAGAACCCGGCCAAGCTGGCCAGCCTTGAACTGTTCAAGCGCCTGTATGGCGACCACCCTTACGCTCACTCGAGTGAAGGCACGGCCGAGAGCGTGCCGAAGATTACCCTCGCGCAGCTGCAGGCCTTCCACGCCAAAGCGTATGCGGCGGGCAATGCGGTGATCGCCGTGGTCGGCGACTTGACCCGCGCCGAGGCCGAAGCCATGACGGCCAAGGTATCGGCGTCGATGCCCAAAGGCCCGGCACTGCCGAAGATCGCCCAGCCAACCGAGCCCAAGGCCGGCCTGAGCCATATCGAGTTCCCGTCCAAGCAGACGCACTTGCTGTTCGCCCAACTGGGCATCGATCGCGCCGACCCGGACTACGCCGCCTTGTCTCTGGGCAACCAGATCCTCGGCGGCGGTGGTTTCGGCACCCGCTTGATGAGCGAAGTGCGCGAGAAACGCGGCCTGACCTACGGCGTGTACTCCGGTTTCTCGCCGATGCAAGTGCGCGGCCCGTTCATGATCAACCTGCAGACCCGCGCTGAAATGAGCGGCGGCACCCTGCGCCTGGTCGAGGATGTGCTGGCCGACTACCTCAAGACCGGCCCGACGCAGAAGGAACTGGATGACGCCAAGCGTGAGCTGGCCGGCAGCTTCCCGCTGTCGACCGCGAGCAACGCCGATATCGCCGGCCAGCTGGGCGCCATGGGTTTCTACAACCTGCCGCTGAGCTATCTGGAAGATTTCATGAAACAATCTCAGGCCCTGACCGTAGAGCAGGTCAAGGCTGCATTGAATAAACACTTGAGCGCCGACAAGATGGTCATCGTGACCGCCGGCCCGACGATTGCGCAAAAGCCACTACCGCCCCCCACTGATAAACCTGCCGAGCAGCCGCTCGGGGTTCCGGAGCATTAATGGCCAGTTCATCTCGCCCGAAAAAACCTGTCCACAACGTGCATAACGGTGTGGGCCAACTGCGCATCATTGGCGGTGAATGGGGCAGCCGCAAGCTGAGCTTCCCCGACGTCGTGGGCCTGCGCCCGACGCCAGATCGCGTGCGCGAAACCCTGTTCAACTGGCTCGCGCCGTACATCGCGGGCGCCAAGGTGCTGGACCCGTTTGCCGGCAGCGGCGCGCTGTTCCTGGAATCGCTCTCCCGTGGCGCGGCCCAGGCCCAGGCACTGGATGCGAGCAATGTGGCGGTTTCCAGCCTCAAGGAACACCTGGGCACCCTGCGCTGCACAAACGGCCAGGTGCAAACCGCCGACGCGCTGCGCTACCTGGAAACCCAGCCGGCCAGCGAATACGACGTGGTGTTTCTCGACCCACCGTTCAACCAGAACCTGTTGCCGACCGTGTGCACGCTGCTGGAAGAGCGCCAATGGCTGGCACCGGATTCGTGGATCTACACTGAAAGCGAGACCGCGCCTTCGACCCTCGGCCTGCCTGGCGCCTGGCGCCTGCACCGCGAGCAGAAGTCAGGCCGGGTGTATTACGCGTTGTGGCATCGTCTGGTCGAAAGCGCGGTTTAAGCGAGCTTGATGTGGCGAGCAGGCTTGCCACAGAAAAGCTCATTTACCAGAGTGAGTGGTTTGCCACAGAGATCCGCATGACACCGTCCTCTGAACTGTTCACCCCCGCCTTCGGCCTCGGCAACCCCCATCTGCAAACGCTGTGGGGGCCGTTGTGGCGCCCGACCACGCACATCGAACGCCAACGCGAACGCCTGTGGCTGGAAGACGGCGACTTCCTCGACCTCGACTGGCATGGCCCCCATGACGCGCAAGCGCCCTTGGTGCTGGTGCTGCATGGGCTGACGGGCTCATCCAATTCACCCTATGTGGCGGGGCTGCAAAAAGTCCTCGCCGCCCAGGGCTGGGCGAGTGCGGCGCTGAATTGGCGTGGCTGCTCGGGCGAGCCAAACCTGTTGGCACGCAGCTATCACTCGGGCGCCAGTGAAGACTTGGCGGCGGCGATTGCCCATCTACGCGCCAAGCGGCCGCTGGCGCCCTTGTATGCGGTGGGTTATTCGCTGGGCGGCAATGTGCTGCTCAAGCACCTGGGGGAAACCGGCGAAGCGTCGGGGCTGCAAGGTGCGGCGGCGGTGTCGGTGCCGTTTCGTCTGGATCAGTGCGCCGATCGCATCGGGCTGGGCTTCTCGCGGGTTTATCAGAAGCACTTTATGCGCGAGATGCTGGCGTACATCCGCGTCAAGCAGAGCCGTTTTTTACAGGATGGCCAGGCTGACGGGCTGAAAACCCTGGAGTCACTCGGTTCCCTGGAGAAGATGCGTACGTTCTGGGACTTCGACGGGCGAGTGACCGCGCCGCTGCATGGGTTCCCGAGTGCCGAGGACTACTACCGTCGTGCGTCGAGTCGGTATTACCTGGGTGAAATTCGTACACCCACCCTGATCATCCACGCCGCCGATGACCCCTTCGTGTTCACCCACAGCTTGCCCGAAGCCAGCGAACTGTCGGAATGCACCGAGTTCGAGTTGCTGGCCAAGGGCGGGCACGTGGGGTTTGTGGATGGCTCGCTAAGGCGCCCGGGTTACTACCTCGAACGCCGGATTCCTCAATGGCTACTGACACAACACGGTTAAAACTGTGGGAGCGGGCTTGCTCGCGAATGCGGTGGTTCAGTCAATGAAGTGTCGACTGACACTGCGCCTTCGCGGGCAAGCCCGCTCCCACAGTTTGATTGGGTTTACAGGCCAGAAAAAACTCAGTCGCCAGTCGCAACTTCCCGCGCCGGGTCGGTAATCCACTCGCTCCACGACCCCGCATACAGCTTGCCCAACGGGTAACCCGCCAGGCTCAGGGCGAACAGGTTGTGGCACGCCGTGACGCCCGAACCGCAATACGCCACCAGCTCATCCGGCGAGCGACCCTGCAACTGCGCGGCAAAACGCTGCTTGAGCTGGTCGGCCGGCAGGAAGCGGCCATCACTGCCCAGGTTTTCATTGAACGCCGCACACTGCGCGCCGGGAATGTGCCCGGCAACCGGGTCGATGGGTTCCACTTCGCCACGAAAACGCGCTTGGGCGCGGGCGTCGATCAGCGTCAGGCCGGGTTGGCCCAGGCGTTTTTGCAGGTGTTCGGCATCCAGCACCAAGTGATTGTCCGGCGTACCGGCAAAGGTGCCAGGCTCGACCACCGGTGCGTCCAGGCTCAGCGGGAAGCCGGCGGCGTGCCAGGCCTTGAGGCCACCGTCCAGGATAAACACGCCGTCACGCTTGCCCAGCCAGGCCAGCAACCACCATGCCCGAGCGGCATAAGCACCGGGGCCGTCGTCATACAAGACCACATCGGTGTCGGCATTGATGCCCCAGGCACGCAACTGCTCGATAAACGTATCCGCCGCCGGCAAGGGGTGGCGACCGGTCACGCCTTTGGTCACCGGGCCGCTGAGATGGCGCTCCAGGTCAGCATATTGCGCGCCTTCGATATGCCCTTCGGAATAACTGCAACGCCCGTAATCCGGGTCTTCCAGGGCAAAGCGACAATCCAGGATCACCAGCCCCGCCAGCTTCTGGCGCTCGGCCAATTCCTGGGGGCTGATCAGTTGGGCAAGCGGCATGACGGACTCCTGTGAACAGATTCGGGATAGGTCCTACTTCACTTCTTCCAGTGCCTGACTCAACGGCACGTAAAACTCTTTGAACAAGGCATCCACCGCTTCTTTTGCCTGGGGCGTGACAAACCCTGCCTCCAGCACCAGCACCTGGTACACGCCCCGCTTGATCGCTTCAGCGCTCAAGTGCGCGGAGTTTTCGTTGGTGGTGCACAAAAAGCGCACCCAGGACGTCAGGATGATCCAGGCATTGAGGGTGAGGGCTTCGGTTTGCACCGGGTCCATCTTGAGGATGCCGGCGTCGACAAAGCCTTGGTAAATGGCATTGCCCTGGGTCAGGCAGCGCTGGGAAAAACGCCGGTAACCCGTCGCCAGTTCCGGGTCGCTTTCCAGCAGGTGTTCGAGGTCACGGTGCAGGAAACGGTAACGCCACATGCCGGCCAGCAAGGCCTGCAAGTAGAAACGCTTGTCTTCGACGGTCACCGCGCGGCCTTGGGGCGGGCGCAGGAACGTGTCGACCAGGGCTTCGTATTCGCGAAACAGCACGGCGATGATCGCCTGCTTGTTGGGGAAGTGGTAGTACAGGTTGCCCGGCGAAATTTCCATGTGCGCCGCAATGTGATTGGTGCTCACACTGCGCTCGCCCTGCTGGTTAAACAGCTCCAGGCTGGTTTGCACAATGCGCTCGCTGGTCTTTACTCGTGGTGCCATAGGGGATCAGCTTCTGAACACGTGATGGGGCATCTTACGACCTATCCTTGCCGGGATAAATCTGCGCGTTGCTGCAATGTCATTTGACAATTTAGAGCAATGACTCTAAAAATCCACGCATACCTATAACAATCGGGAACTGCGCCATGTCTGCCAACATTGCCTACCTGCAAGATTCCCAGGCGCTGGATCAACTCCAGGGCCTGTTCGATGCGCAACGCCGCGCCTACGCCGCTAACCCGATGCCACCGGCCGCGCAGCGCCAGCAATGGCTCAAGGCCTTGCGCGACATGCTCAGCGACGAACGCCAGGCGCTGATAGACGCGATCAGCCAGGACTTCAGCCACCGCAGCGCAGACGAAACCCTGTTCGCCGAACTCATGCCCAGCCTGCATGGCATTCACTACGCCAGCAAACACCTCAAGGGCTGGATGAAACCTTCCCGTCGCGCTGTAGGCATCGCCTTCCAACCCGCGTCAGCCAAAGTCATCTACCAGCCATTGGGCGTGGTCGGGGTGATCGTGCCCTGGAACTACCCGCTGTACCTGGCCATTGGGCCGTTGGTCGGCGCGCTCGCGGCAGGCAACCGCGTGATGCTCAAGCTCAGCGAATCCACGCCCGCCACCGGTGAACTGCTCAAGACCCTGCTGGCGAAGATTTTCCCCGAGGACCTGGTGTGCGTGGTGCTGGGCGAAGCTGAAGTGGGCATGGCGTTCTCCAAGCTGCGCTTCGATCACCTCTTGTTCACCGGCGCCACCAGTATCGGCAAGCACGTGATGCGTGCTGCGGCCGAGCACCTGACGCCGGTGACCCTGGAGCTGGGCGGCAAGTCGCCCGCCATCGTGTCCGCCGACGTACCGCTCAAGGACGCCGCCGAGCGCATCGCCTTCGGCAAAGCCTTGAATGCCGGGCAAACCTGCGTGGCGCCGGACTACGTGCTGGTGCCGGAAGACCGCATCGAGGGTTTCGTCGAGGCCTACACTCAGGCGATTCGCGGGTTCTATCCGACCTTGAATGACAACCCGGACTACACCGCCATCATCAATGAGCGGCAGCTGGCGCGGCTGAATGCCTACGTCAAAGACGCCACGGACAAGGGCGCCACGCTGGTCCCGCTGTACGACCAGGGCCAGGCACGCCGAATGGCCCACAGCTTGTTGCTGAATGTCAGTGATGAAATGACCGTGATGCAGGACGAAATCTTCGGGCCGGTGCTGCCGATCGTGCCGTATCGCGGTATCGATCAGGCCTTTGCCTACATCAACCAGCGCCCTCGCCCACTGGCCCTTTACTACTTCGGCTACAACAAGGGCGAACAGAACCGCGTCCTGCACGAGACCCATTCGGGCGGCGTATGCCTGAACGACACCTTGCTGCACGTGGCTCAGGACGATATGCCCTTTGGCGGTATCGGCCCATCAGGCATGGGCCATTACCACGGCCACGAAGGGTTCCTCACATTCAGCAAAGCCAAGGGGGTACTGGTGAAACAGCGCTTGAACGCGGCAAAACTGATTTACCCGCCCTACGGCAAAGCCATTCAGAAACTGATCCAGAAGCTGTTCGTTCGCTGATTCCGCCACCCCCGGGATAACAATAACAATGAACCCTAGCCTGACTGATTCACCCGCGCTGTCGCGGCGCGGCGTCTTGAAAATCGGCCTGTGCGCCAGTGCGTTCCTGGCCACTGCCGGGCTGGGCGCCAGCCTCAGCGGATGCTCCAGCAGCACACCGGCCAGCGGCTTTGTCATGCTGCGCAACAGTGATTTGCCGTTTTTGCGCGCGGTGATCCCGGTGTTGCTCGAAGGCGTGGCCAGCGCCCAGGACGTGGTCGCCGGAATCGAAGACACTCTGAAAAAACTCGACTACAGCCTGCAGCACCTGTCGCCGGAGATGTTCAAGCTCACCCAGCAACTGTTCGACGTACTGGGCATGGGCATCACCCGTGGCCCGTTGACCGGTATTTGGGGCAGCTGGGAAAACGCCGGCGGCGAGCAGATCCGCAATTTCCTGCATCGCTGGGAGAACAGTTACCTGAACCTGTTGCGGATGGGCCAGGGCTCGCTGCTCAAGCTGGTGATCATGGCCTGGTACTTCCGGCCGCAGTCCTGGGCCCATTGTGGCTACCCCGGCCCGCCGAAGATTTAGACCTTGGTAACCCTCCCACACTGACTGCAACTTCGTACAAAAATAAGAGTGCATTCCTATGCCCGTACCCGATCTGTTCCGCGAAGGCCTGGCCCGTGGCTGGAAAACCCACAACGGCGCCGCGCTCGACCATGACCTGACCCTGGAAGCCGACGTGGCGATCATCGGCAGTGGCGCCGGTGGCGGCACCACCGCCGAAATCCTCAGCGCCGCTGGCTATAAGGTATTGCTGATCGAAGAAGGCCCGCTCAAGACCAGCAGTGACTTCAAGCTGCTCGAAGACGAGGCCTACGCCAGCCTCTATCAGGAAGGCATCGGGCGGATGAGCAAGGACGGCGCGATCACCATCCTGCAGGGCCGCGCAGTCGGTGGCACTACGCTGATCAATTGGACATCGAGTTTTCGCACACCGGACGCGACCCTTTCCCACTGGGCCAGCGAATATGCGGTGAAGGGCCACAGCAGCGCCGACATGGCGCCCTGGTTCGAAAAAATGGAACAGCGCCTGGGCATCGCGCCGTGGGCCATACCTCCGAACGCCAACAATGACGTGATCCGCAAAGGCTGCGAAAAGCTCGGCTATAGCTGGCACGTGATCCCGCGCAACGTGCGCGGCTGCTTCAACCTGGGGTATTGCGGCATGGGCTGCCCGGTGAATGCCAAGCAGTCGATGCTGGTGACGACCATCCCGTCCACCCTGGAGAAAGGCGGCGAACTGCTGTACCTGGCCCGGGCCGAACGCCTGGTCTACAAGGACGACAGCATCAGCAGCCTGGAATGCGTGGCCATGGATAAACGCTGCGTGGCGCCGACCGGGCGCAAGATCACGGTCAAGGCCAGACATTACGTGCTGGCGGGCGGCGGCATCAACAGCCCGGCGCTGTTGCTGCGCTCGGACGCCCCGGACCCGCACTCGCGCGTGGGCAAGCGCACGTTTTTACACTTGGTGAATTTCTCTGCCGGGCTGTTCGACGAGGTGATCAACCCGTTCTACGGCGCGCCGCAGTCGATCTATTCCGACCATTTTCAATGGCAGGACGGCACCACCGGCAAAATGTCCTACAAACTCGAGGCACCGCCCTTACACCCAGGGCTGGCAAGCACGCTGTTCGGTGGCTACGGCGAGCAAAACGCCCTGGACATGAGCCAGCTGCCCAAGACCCACGCCATGCTCGCGCTGCTGCGCGACGGTTTCCACCCCGACAGCCAGGGCGGCAGCGTAGGCCTGCGCGGCGATGGTACGCCGGTGCTCGACTACCAGGTCTCGGACTACGCCTGGGATGGCTTGCGCCGGGCCTTTCACAGCATGGCCGAGATTCAGTTCGCGGCGGGCGCCAAGTCGGTCAAACCGCTGCACCACGATGCGCGCTACGTGAACACACTGGCCGAAGCCCGCAGCATGATCGAGGGCCTCAACCTGGAATTGCACCGCACAGTCCTAGGCAGCGCTCATGTGATGGGCGGTTGCGCCATGGGTGAAGACCCGAAAAACGCAGTGGCCGACAGCCTCGGTCGCCATCACCAATTGCGCAATCTGTCGATCCACGATGGCTCGCTGTTCCCCACCAGCATTGGGGCCAACCCGCAATTGTCGGTGTATGGGCTGACCGCGCAACTGGCGACAGCCTTGGCCGAACGTCTGAAAACAGCGTGAAAAAACCGTCGATTCACGGCATTTATCTACATAAGTCGACTTGGCCGACCGGGATGGCTGCGATACCATCCGGTTCCCCAACGGACTCCGCCAGGACGACGCGATGAACCGAGTGTTGTACCCAGGAACCTTCGACCCGATTACCAAAGGCCATGGCGATCTGGTCGAACGGGCCTCACGCTTGTTCGACCATGTGATCATCGCGGTCGCGGCCAGCCCCAAGAAAAACCCGCTGTTTCCCCTGGAACAGCGCGTGGAGCTGGCGCAAGAGGTCACCAAGCACTTGCCCAACGTGGAAGTGGTGGGTTTTTCGACCCTGCTGGCCCACTTCGCCAAAGAGCAGAACGCTAATGTGTTCCTGCGTGGCCTGCGTGCGGTGTCGGACTTCGAATACGAATTCCAACTGGCCAACATGAACCGCCAACTGGCGCCGGACGTGGAAAGCCTGTTCCTCACGCCATCGGAACGCTATTCGTTCATTTCCTCGACGTTGGTGCGTGAAATCGCCGCGTTGGGCGGGGATATCACCAAGTTCGTGCACCCGGCCGTAGCGGATGCGCTGACGCTGCGCTTCAAGAAGTAATTGAGCTGCTGGCGGGCTTGTCTGTGGTTAGCCTGGCTTCTTGTGGCAAGCGGGCTTGCCCCGCGTTGGGCTGCGAAGCGGCCCAAATAAGTCCACCACGTAACGTCAGATAAACCCGAGGCGCCTGGTTTCGGGGCCGCTTCGCAGCCCAACGGGGGACAAGCCCCCTCGCCACAGGGCCGCCAATGCGGCACAATTGCGCGCATTAGTTTTTCAGATGCCCTGGCTGACAGCCCTGGCAGGAGTTTCCATGTCCCTGATCATCACCGACGATTGCATCAACTGCGACGTCTGCGAACCCGAGTGCCCGAACGCTGCGATTTCCCAGGGCGAAGAGATCTACGTGATCGACCCCAACCTGTGCACCCAGTGCGTCGGCCACTACGACGAGCCTCAGTGCCAGCAGGTGTGCCCGGTCGATTGCATTCCGCTGGATGAAGCCCATCCGGAGTCGGAAGAGCAGTTGATGGAGAAGTACCGGAAGATTACCGGTAAGGCCTGAACCTTTGCGGCGCCTATTAGGGCCTCATCGCAGGCAAGCCAGCTCCCACATTTAGACTTGTGAATACATTCAAGTGTGGGAGCTGGCTTGCCTGCGATGGCGGCATCAGCCATCACACAGCAATCAGCTCTGGCACTTCGGGCAAAACACGCTCGCCCGCTGCCCCAGCACCACGTTGCGCAATTCGCTGCCGCAGACTTTGCACGCCTCGCCTCCCCGGCCGTAGACGAACAGTTCCTGCTGGAAATACCCCGGCTGCCCGTCGCCGCCGATAAAGTCGCGCAAGGTGGTGCCACCGCGCTCGATGGCAGCGGCCAGGATGCGTTTGATCTCGATCGCCAGCTTCAAATATCGTCCACGTGAAATACCGCCAGCGGCACGACGCGGGTCAATCCCGGCCGCAAACAGCGCTTCCGTCGCATAGATATTGCCTACGCCCACCACCACTGCGTTATCCATGATGAACGGCTTCACCGCCATCGACCGCCCACGGGACAGCTGGAACAAACGCTCGCCATCAAACAGATCGGTCAACGGCTCCGGCCCGAGACGAATTAGCAGTTCGTGGTTGTGGGGATCCTGGCTCCAAAGCATCGCACCGAAGCGACGTGGGTCGGTGTAGCGCAGCGCCATCCCCGATTCCAGCTCGATGTCCACATGCTCATGCTTGGCCGCCGGCATGCCGACCTCCACCAGGCGCAGGTTGCCCGACATGCCCAAATGGCTGATCAACGTGCCGACTTCGGCATTGATCAGCAGGTACTTGGCGCGCCGCTCCACCAGCACAATGCGCTGCCCGGACAGGCGCACATCCAGGTCTTCCGGGATCGGCCAGCGCAGGCGCCGCTCACGCACTACCACACGGCTGACCCGCTGGCCTTCCAGGTGGGGGGCGATGCCGCGGCGGGTGGTTTCGACTTCGGGTAACTCGGGCATGTATACCTCTTGAAAGACGGGTCAGTGCGCGCCCAGTTCGCGGATCGACAACTTCATGCTTTCGAAGTCGTAGTCCGACAGGCCCACGTAGTCCAGCACCAGGTGGCCGATTGCATTCCACTCATGGTCCACCGTCTGGTTACCCAACACGCGATAGGACGAACAGATGTGCTCGGCCATTTTCAGGATCGCCAGCAGGTTTTTCAGCTGCGAGTTACGTGACGATTCATCGCTGAACACCGCCAGGGCGTTGTGGTGGTTGGCGATGGCGTCGGTCACGTGCTCCGGCAGGCGCCACGATTTGGCGGTGTAATAGCCGACCACCGCGTGGTTGGTGTTGAACGCGTTGTTCTCGGTGTCGACGACCCGGCAGTCGGGGCCGGCATTGCTGTAGGCCTGTTCGAGCACGGCCATGTAGTTGGGGAAGCGCTTGAGCATCAGCGGCACGCCGCAATCGTGGAACAGCCCCAGGGCATAAGCCTCGTCCACGGCCTGGGAGCCGGTGCGCTTGGCCAGGGTGAGGCAGGTCATGGCCACATCCTGGGCGGTGTCCCAGAAGCGGTTGAGGGTGACGATGGTGTCATCGCTCATTTCGCCCTTGATCGACAGGGCGTTGATCAGGTTGATGATCGAACGGCTGCCCAGCAGGTTCACCGCACGCTGGATCGAAGCGATCTTGTTGCTCAGGCCGAAATACGACGAATTGACGATCTTCAGCAACGCGCCGGACAGGCCCGGGTCCTGGGAGATCAGCCGCGCGATCACTTCCAGGTCCGGATCAGGCATGTATTGCTCCATCTGCAAATCCACCATGATTTGCGGCTGGGGCGGCACGCTGATGCCTTGCAGGGCCTGTTGAATCTGTTCGGCGGAAAGCTCTTGGGACATAAGTACATACTCTGGGCTAGGCGGGGATTCTAACCTCTAAGGGAAGCTCACCGACACCTCAAAAACCGGCTTGGAACAGGATCAAATGTGGGGGTGGCTCGGCGGGTCGCCGCACCGCTGCGATAGCATCACCGCCGTACGTCAGATACACCCTGCCGCGTGCATCGCAGGCAAGCCAGCTCCCACATGAACCGGTGCGCAAAGGGTATACTCCCGCTCTTTTTTCCGGAGCGACGTCATGTCCCTGCCAAGCCTGCGTCTCAAAGCCAACGCCGATCGTCGTTTGCGCAACGGCCACCTGTGGGTCTACAGCAACGAAATCGACGTGGCCGCCACCCCTCTTCACGGCTTCCAGGCAGGCGACCAGGCTATCCTGGAAGCGGCCGGCGGCAAGACCCTGGGCATCGTGGCCATGAGCCCGAACAACCTGATCTGCGCCCGCCTGCTGTCGCGCGACATCAAGTTGCCGCTGGACAAGTCGCTGCTGGTGCACCGCATCAACGTCGCCCTGTCCCTGCGTGACCGCCTGTTCGACAAGCCGTTCTACCGCCTGGTCTACGGTGATTCCGACCTGTTGCCGGGCCTGGTAGTCGACCGTTTCGGCGACATCCTGGTGGTGCAGATCGCTTCGGCGACCATGGAAGCGCATAAGGAAGACGTGATCGCCGCGCTGACCCAAGTGCTCAAGCCGAGCGGCATCCTGTTCAAGAACGATTCCGCCGCGCGTGACGCAGAAGGCCTCAACCGCTACGTCGAAACCGTATTCGGCCTGGTACCGGAGTGGGTTGCGCTGGAAGAGAACGGCGTGAAATTCGAAGCCCCAGTGATCCAGGGCCAGAAAACCGGCTGGTTCTACGACCACCGCATGAACCGCGCGCGCCTGGCCCCGTATGCCAAAGGCAAGCGCGTACTCGACCTCTACAGCTACATCGGCGGCTGGGGCGTGCAGGCTGCGGCCTTCGGCGCCAGTGAAGTGTTCTGCGTCGACGCCTCGGCCTTCGCCCTCGACGGCGTCGAGCGCAACGCAGCGTTGAACGGCGTTGCCGAGAAGATGACTTGCATCGAAGGCGACGTGTTTGAAGCGCTCAAGGAACTGAAAGCCAGCGAGGAACGCTTCGACGTGATCGTTGCCGACCCACCGGCCTTCATCAAGCGCAAAAAAGACATGAAGAACGGCGAAGGCGCCTACCGCCGCCTGAACGAGCAAGCCATGCGCCTGCTCAGCAAGGACGGCATCCTGGTCAGCGCCTCGTGCTCCATGCACCTGCCGGAAGATGACCTGCAAAACATCCTGCTGACCAGCGCCCGTCACCTGGACCGCAATATCCAGATGCTCGAACGCGGCGGCCAGGGCCCGGACCACCCGGTGCACCCGGCAATTGCCGAGACTCGGTATATCAAGAGCATTACCTGCCGGTTGTTGCCGAATAGCTAAGCAGTAAACGCAGATCAAAATGTGGGAGCGGGCGTGCTCGCGAATGCAGTGGATCAGGTACAGACTTTTAACCTGTTGCACCGCTATCGCAGGCGAGCCAGCTCCCACATTTTTTTGCAGTGTGCCATCAGCATCGCCGCACGCCAGCTAGCTTCCCACGCCGTTTTTGGTTGAATTCCATTTTTCGCAGACCCGTATCGGTTTCTGGAATTACTCCGCCTTTGGGGATTGCTGACCAACAGGCGATCGGGCGCGTTTAAGGCTCGCGAATCACCGGCGTGAACAGCCTGTCGCTGGATTGCAATTGCAGATAGCGCGGCTTGACCAGCGAGACCTTGCCCTCGCGGATTTCCTGGATCAGCACTTCGGTGTCGACGTAGCCGTCCGGCTGTTGCGTCCACAGCAGCGGGCCGCGATTGTCCCATTCGCCTTTCTCATTCAGGGCATACAGGCGCGGCGGTTTGTATTCGTACTGTTGCATGCTGGCCTGGGGCACCATCAGCACCTCGTCCTGGCCATCCTGGTCAAAGTCGGCCGCCCACAGTGCACAGCCGGGCTCGCAAATCGAGTCAGGCCCCGAGCTGATAGCCACAAACTGTTCGCTGCCCTTGGGTTGTGGACCTATCCATTCCAGTTCGGGTCCGGGCTGCTGGGCCCGCTCTTTCGCGTATCGCTCGCTGTAACTCAGCAACGTGTCGTCCATCCTCTCACGCAAGGCGCGGCGGCCCTCCGGGTCCAGAATGCGCTCCTGGTCCAGGTCAATCTGCAACTTGGCGTAGGCCTCCTCACCCGCCTTCTCCAGATCAAAGCGCAGGTAGTACGCGTCAAACGCTTCAGGCTTGGTGCGCCCGTCGAGCAAGCGGCGCACCTGATCGTTCGCGCTGAGCCGCACCGGGTCGAGCAGCGGCGTATTGATCAACACCAGCAGCGCGCAAAACAGCAGGGCCAAGGGCGGGTTGGTCATGCGCAAGCTGCCCAACCAGACCGGCGAACGCAGCGCCACCGCCCACACGGCGGCCAAACCATACAAGCCACACACCAACGCCAGCATCAGGGCGATAAAACGTTGCGGCGACAAGGCGTATTGCTCAACCCTCAGCCAGCTGGAGTAAAACGCCAGCCCGGCGAGAATCGGCAGGCACAGCAGGCTCAGCTCGATAAGGCGCGTCAGCCATGTCGGGTAGGGCCGAGTTTGGCCGCCCGCCTGGAACACGCCGTTGAGCAAGAACAATTGGGCACCGGCCAGCACCAGCAGGATTGGTGTGGAATAACCCGTCGCCCAAATCCGCTGGAGCCCGGTAAACGGCAAGGTCAGGCAGAACAGCACGCTGAGCAGCGCGATCAACGGCAGCAGCAACTTGCAGGCACCGAACAGCATGTCGCGCATCTGCCCAATGACACGCTCGTTTCGCGAACCCAGGTGCATGCCCAGCGCGAACACAAGCGGCAGGCTGAAGCACAGGAACCACCGGCTCCAGAAGTGGCGCTCGAAGAACTCGATGCCCAGCATCACGAACAGCCGACCCCACAACTTGAGCACCAGCAGGAACACGGTTACCAGAATCAGTGCATACAGCACGATGAACACGCTGTTCCAGGCTTGCTGAAACAGGTCTTCATAGCGCCAACGTTGGCCCTTGGCGGCGGGCCAGGCGAACAGGAAACAGGCACAGATATAGCTGAGCAGCACCAGGCTGACGGACCAGGACAAGAACAGCCACTGCTTGCCGTCCAGGCTCTGGGCGTCGTAACTCACCCACAGCGTCATACCGCCCATCAGTAAGGTGAACGCCAGCGTAAGCAAAACGGAGCGCCACTGCCGGAGCTTTTCCCCGAGCAACTGCAACGCGGTACCGCCCACCAGGACCAACGTATTGGTGACGAAAAACAGCGTTGCACCCACGCGATGCAGCTCGGCGGAGTAATAGAACACCAAGCCCTGGAGCAGGCCGATCAACAGGTAGAGCACTGGAAAACGATTGATACCGGGCATTCCAATTCCTTTGGGCGATATAAGCCTGAGCGCTATAGGCTAGCCAACATCCTATAAGGTCAGGAAATTCCTGCTGTAGGCTCAGGCTGACATGCAGAGGGATATTCTCTGAATACGACAGACGTCAATAGAAGCTTACTCCCCCAGTAGTACCTGATTAGCCGCCCGGAGTGCTCCATGCCTGATTACCGCTCGAAAACATCCACCCACTGCCTGCAAAACATCCTGCGGACCAGCGTCCGTCACATGGTCCGCAATATACATGCTCGAACGCGGTCGACAGGACCCGGACCACCCGACGCACCTGAAAATTGCGAGACGCAGTTCATCAAGAGCATCATCTCCCGGTCGTTGCCCAACAGTTGGTTCACATATGAAGGAAAATTCCCTCGAATTCATGACTCTTCGAAATGTCCCACCTGACACTTTCTAATGGTACTTAATCAAACTTAAAACTGAGAGCCTGCCTCACTCTGTAGTACCAATCCGACAAGAAAACTAGAAGTCTCTTACGTCACTTTTTCTTGAAAATTTATAATCAACGCCTACTATTTCCATGTCACCACTGCCGGTGGCACATCAATCAGATCAAGTTGAAAAAGGAGATCCAAAATGAAAACAATTAGTCTGGAAACTTCCCACATCGCTAACTTGGCTTTCTTGGTAGCACCGAAAGCCCGCTAAGCAAATCAAACGCTGGGGAGTGCCGGCTACCTAGCGTTTTCTGCACAGCAGGAAGGGATGAAAATGCAAATAGCCCCTTATATATTCATTCTCCCCAGAACACCTGCGACGGTAGTTTGGGACTATAAGAACCACAAACAATTCGAATTGAACCTACCCTACTCAACACGACTAACTGAACTGATACATAACCCAGAAAGCTTCGACAATACAAATCCAATAGACTCTCAATTATTTGCAGCGGGAATATTGACAGATCTCACGCCCGAGCACCTTAATTGGGGCTGGGACGAACTATCAAAAATATTTCATATCGGCACTAAAAACATTCCTTGCAGTCACGTGCCCGAAAATGCTGATGAGTGGGCGAGCATCTATCTTGACCACTGTAGGAAAACACTAGCTATTACTCCGCCTTTATCCCGTACGCCAATTCACAGCGTTGACACTTTCCCCATTCACTTACCAACACCTATCAAACTGCCAGAACATTCGCTTCAACACGCCTTGCTTACCCGAAAAACCTGCCGTACTTTCACAGGCGACCCTATTTCTTTAGACACCATAAGTACCATCCTTTATCTATGCTTAGGACATTTAAAAGAAAGGCTCAGCACCATCGATGAAAGCATCGCGGAAGGTCTAGAAGCCCGAAGGAGCAGCCCATCCAGCGGAGGACTAAACGCGTGCGAAGGTTTTGTTTATGTTAAAAACATTGAAGGTTTAAAACCCGGAATTTACGCCTACAACGCATCGGAACACACACTGAGCGTCGTTGATCAAGAAATCAACCAGACATTAGGAACTGTGCTATCGGGACAACACTTCATTAACGATCTCCCAGTCGGACTTTTCATCACCTGCCGATTCGACAAACTTTGGTGGAAATACGAACACTCGCGAGTTTATCGAATGGCCTATGTCGAAGCGGGTCATATCTCGCAAACCTTTCAGTTAGTCGCGACCGCGCTGGGCCTAAGTACTTGGTTGACCGGGGCTCTGACGGACCATCAGGTCGAGTCATTATTAAGGATTGAAGAAAACAATCCTGAACAAGCTATTTTCTTTGTTGGCTGCGGTAAAAGCGATGGGCAAGTAATGTGCAAAGAACTTACATCCCTGCTAAACAACCGAGGATAGAACTCATGGTTGAGCCGCTCATCGACCCTCGTACATGGAAAAACCGTTTCACTCTTGGGGAATGGAATACCCGCGCATCCGTGCGCACCAGTGATCACCATTATAAATTGCCTTCGGACCTAGAAAAGCAGCTGCAATCACGAGATTGGTTTCCCCCCGCACTCCTACCGTACCTCAGTCACCCGGAAATCAAATCAGCCGATCAGGCCATCACGAAACGGCTTTGCGCTAATCATTTAGTAAACTTTCTTCACTACACAACACTGCTTGAGCATCGAATTGTTAATCGCTCCGTTGAAATTATAATCCACGATGAACTCGACTTTCCGATACCACCTCGTATGAAAACAGCTGCATTACAACTCTACACAGATGAAGGTTATCATGCGTTATTCTCCAACCAACTCGCCAAGCAAATTATTGAGTTTTACGGCATGCCTGATCAACCCGTCACCCACAATCGAATAACTCGACTGAACAATTTGATCCACAGCACCCCCGAAAAGCAGAGAGCACTTACATGGTTTCTAGTGGGCTTCGCATCAGAAACGATCATCGCTAAAGACTTGCGTGATATTTATAAAGACACTTTGATATGTAGCGTTCAGGAAATGCTAAGTGACCACCTGACTGACGAAGCAAGACATAGTCGCTATTTTAGTGAGGTCTTTCACTATCTGTGGCTGCAAATGAGCGATGAACTACGTATCTCATCTGCAAAACAGCTCTTGGAAGCTCTCCTGATATTCTTTGAAACCGATCAGCAATGGCTAGAGCGGAGTTTACGCAGTGTGCAATTGAGTGAGACCACCGTCGAGCAGATCCTGGTCACTATGGCAGATCCGCACGCTCATATTCTTCGCATTCGCTCCGGCGCGAGCTCTACATTTAAAGCGTTAAAAAAAGCAGGTTTCTTCAAACAACCTGAAATTCAAAACTTGTACTTTAAAATGGCGCTTATAGATGAATAAAGTGCTTCCCCCTGTGATCGACGAAAAAAAACGTAGATCGGTAGTCATTCTACTATTAACCATGGTACTACTCGGTGTTTTTCCTCTGGATGTGTTACTTCCGTCCTTTCCGGCATTGGCTGAGCACTTTCACAATAAGCCTGCCGACATTGCGTTCTCAATCAGCCTTTTCGCTGTAGGTATCTCCTTATCACAGTTTTTAATCGGACCTCTCTCAGATACCTTTGGGCGCAAGAGCTTGTTGATTGGAGGGATGGCTGTATCAATCATCGGCGCCACCGGCTGTGTGCTCTCGACTGAATACACATGGTTTCTGATATTCAGGATGATCCAAGCTATCGGCTGCGGCTGCTTCGTGCTGTCACAGGCATTGGTTCAGGATATGTTTGAAGGTAAAGAAAGGGATCGATTGCGGATCTTGATGATTACGGCCAGCGGAATTTTCATCTCCGTATCACCGTTACTCGGCAGTGTGCTGCAACAGTTTTTCGACTGGCCTGGCAGCTTTCTTCTTTTTATTGTATTGGCCGTTTGCGTTCTGTTAAAAACCTATTGGCTACTGGAGGCTCATCACACAACCGCGTACCAGAATCGAAATATTCTCCGCGCTTATCAGCAGGTCTTCAGCAGTGGAAGCTTCGTCGCTTATTGGCTTATTGCCGCAATCGCTTTCACCTGCCATTTTTCATTCATCGTAATGTCACCGCTCATATTCATGGATCAGTTACAGCTTTCCACCTATGATTTTTCCCTTACTTTACTACTCTACGGCGCGGCGTACGTCACTGGCGGCATAGTGGCTCGCGCACTCTCTAATTGGCTGGCGCCCACAGCTCAGATCATTTTCGGTTTGGCCCTGATTTTTTGCTCTGGGCTGGTGATGCTTTTGCTCTCCCATTTCCTTGGGCTATCAACGTTGACGGTATTAGTGCCGATGATTATTTGCACAACCGGCACTACCATTTGTCGCCCCATTGCGACCTCTAAAGCCATGGATGTGTTCCCGGAAAGTGCCGGAACAGCAGCTTCGGCTGGGAACACTTTAATTTTTATTCTGGGTGGATTGATTAGCGCATTGGTCAACATAAGCACGAGTAACTTGCAAATGACCCTGGCGTTAGCTTTTTTGCTGCTGAGTACAACGGCTCTCGTGCTGAATTCATTGATCTCACGTCGCCAGCAATTTTTGAACATCGGTTGACGCCGGCAATACACGTCCAACCATTCCTTCCTGACGCCAGCGGTGTAGAATCGGGCCTATTCATCGCCAGTCATCCCCCGGCGGGTTTATGAGCTCGAGGCCCAAGCAAGCGGCGATCCCGCGACGCGAGTGGCAACTTTTGGACACACGGCCATTTTCTGAGTGTTCCAGACGTCAATAGAAGCTCACTCCCCAGTAGTACCTGATTAGTAGTTACCTGATTAGCCGCCCGGAGTGCTCCAATGCCTGATTACCGCTCGAAAACATCCACCCACGGCCGCAACATGGCCGGCGCGCGCGCACTGTGGCGTGCCACGGGGATGAAAGATGACGACTTCAAAAAGCCGATCATCGCGATTGCCAACTCGTTCACCCAGTTCGTACCGGGCCACGTCCACCTCAAGGACCTGGGCCAATTGGTCGCCCGCGAGATCGAACGCGCCGGCGGTGTAGCGAAAGAATTCAACACCATCGCCGTGGATGACGGCATCGCCATGGGCCATGACGGCATGCTGTATTCGCTGCCGAGCCGCGAGATCATCGCCGACTCCGTGGAATACATGGTCAACGCCCACTGCGCCGACGCCATCGTCTGCATTTCCAACTGCGACAAGATCACCCCTGGCATGCTGATGGCCGCCCTGCGCCTGAACATCCCGGTGATCTTCGTGTCCGGCGGCCCGATGGAAGCCGGCAAGACCAAGCTCGCCTCCCACGGCCTCGACCTGGTCGACGCCATGGTCATCGCCGCCGACTCCACCGCCTCTGACGAGAAGGTCGCGGAATACGAGCGCAGCGCCTGCCCGACCTGCGGTTCGTGCTCCGGCATGTTCACCGCCAACTCGATGAACTGCCTGGTCGAAGCCCTGGGCCTGGCCTTGCCGGGCAACGGTTCCACCCTGGCCACCCACAGCGACCGCGAGCAGCTGTTCCTGCAGGCCGGCCGCACCATCGTCGAGCTGTGCAAGCGTTACTACACCGAGAACGATGAGTCGGTGCTGCCGCGCAACATCGCCAACTTCAAGGCGTTCGAAAACGCCATGACCCTGGACATCGCCATGGGTGGTTCCACCAACACCATCCTGCACTTGCTGGCCGCCGCCCAGGAAGCCGAGATCGACTTCGACCTGAAGGACATCGACCGCCTGTCCCGTCACGTGCCGCAACTGTGCAAAGTCGCGCCGAACATCCAGAAGTACCACATGGAAGACGTGCACCGCGCCGGCGGGATCTTCTCGATCCTCGGCTCGCTGGCCCGTGGCGGCCTGTTGCACACCGACCTGCCGACCGTGCACAGCGCGAGCATGGCCGAAGGCATCGCCAAATGGGACATCACCCAGACTGACGACGAAGCCGTTCACCACTTCTTCAAGGCCGGCCCGGCGGGTATCCCGACGCAAACCGCGTTCAGCCAGTCGACCCGTTGGGACACCCTGGATGACGACCGTGAAAACGGCTGCATCCGCAGTGTCGAGCACGCCTATTCGCAAGAAGGCGGCCTGGCTGTGCTGTACGGCAACATCGCGCTGGATGGCTGCGTGGTGAAAACCGCCGGTGTGGATGAATCCATCCACGTGTTCGAAGGCCGCGCCAAGATCTACGAAAGCCAGGACAGCTCGGTGCGCGGCATCCTCGCCGACGAAGTCAAAGAAGGCGACATCGTCATCATCCGCTACGAAGGCCCGAAAGGCGGCCCGGGTATGCAAGAGATGCTCTACCCGACGTCTTACCTGAAATCCAAAGGCCTGGGCAAAGCCTGCGCCTTGCTCACCGACGGCCGTTTCTCTGGTGGCACCTCGGGCCTGTCCATCGGCCACGCTTCACCGGAAGCCGCTGCCGGCGGCGCGATCGGCCTGGTGCAGGATGGCGACAAGGTACTGATCGACATTCCGAACCGTTCGATCAACCTGTTGATCAGCGACGAAGAACTGGCCGCGCGCCGTGTCGAGCAGGACAAGAAAGGCTGGAAGCCGGTCGAGAAGCGCCCGCGCAAAGTGACCACCGCGCTGAAGGCTTACGCACTGTTGGCGACCAGTGCCGATAAGGGCGCGGTACGTAACAAGGCGATGCTCGACGGCCTATAAGCCCCGCGCAAAAAAAGCCCCGCCATGTGCGGGGCATTTTTTTGCCTGGGGATAATCTCCCAAACAAAGGAGATCAACTGTGTGTGTAATTCCTTAGAACCGCGGCGTGTACGTCATGGTAAACATCACATTGCGCGGGTCGCCGTAGTAGTTGCTGCCCCACGTCGCGTTGTACGCGGGGATGTAGTACTTCTTGTCGAACATGTTGTTCAGGTTCGCCGCCACCGTGAATTCCTGATTGATCTTGTAGGCCACCCGCGAATCCCAAAGCGCATTGCCGGGCACGCTGAAGTTGCGATCGTAGGCTTCGGTGCTGCTTTGCGCAGTCACGCCGGCGCCGAGGCTGACTTTCTGCCAGTCGCCCGGCAACTGGTAATCGCCCCAGACCTTGAGCAGGTGCTTGGGAGTCCAGGTGCTGAAGATCTTGCCTTCGTAGGTGTTGTCCTTGAGGAATTTGGTGGTGTTGTAGGTGTAGCTCGAGGCCAGTTGCAAACCTGGCAGCACTTCACCGCTCAACGTAGCTTCAAGGCCCTGGCTGCGGACCTTGCCCGAGGCCACCGAGCAGTACCAGCCGCCACAGTTCATCGGCCCTTGCAGGTCCTGCACGGCGCGGTTTTCCTGGTCATAACGGAAAATCGCAAAGGACGTATTCAGGCGGCCATCGGCCAGTTCGCCCTTGAGGCCCAGCTCATAGTTCTTGCCTTCGATGGGCTTGAGCAGGGAGCCGGAGGTGGTCAGGCTGGTCTGGGGCTCGAACGCATCGGCATAGCTGGCGTAGGCCGACCACTGTTCGTTGAGCTCATACACCAGGCCCGCGTACGGGGTTACCCGGCCGGTGGTTTGCGTGGTGCTGCGGGTCGGGTCGTCATATACGCCCTGGAAACCGCTCTGGTCGGTATAGGAAAAGTCGTACCAACTGGTGCGCGCGCCGAGGATCAGTGTCAGCGGGTCCAGCACCTTGACGCGCCAGGTGCCGTAGATGCCTTTCTGGCGGACGTCATACCAGTTCTTTGAGCCGGAACCGTCCTGGAATAGCTGGTACTTGTCGCGCTGCGGGCGGTTATGGTCGATGTTGAAAATGTCTGCGCCGTCGGTGGCATCGCGGGCGTACAGGTCGTTGGTGGTGAGCTTGGAGTAGTTGGCCCCCAGCACCAGTTCCTGCTCGAAGCCGAGGGTCTCGAACTTGCCGTTGACGTAGACATCCACGCCCCGGCTCTTGTTGTTGAAGTCGGTCACCCAGTCCACATAGCGCACGTTGCCGGTGGTGCCGGGGTTGGGGATTGCATCCCACGTTGCCTGGTAGGTGGCGTCGTTGTGTTCATCCATGGCCACCAGGGCGGCTTTGACTTTCCAGACATCGTTGAAACGATGCTCGATGTCGGCAAACACCTGGGTCTGGTTGTTGACGCTGCGGTTCCAGCTGGCGCCGACGAAGGTCGAGCGCGGCAAGCCGATATCGTTGCCGTTGGCATAACGCGGCAGCGACATGAAGTTGGGCCGCGAATGGCCTTTCTGGTTGCTGATGCCCACGCCCACCGTGGTGTCGGGGGTGAAGTCGTAGTCCACTGCGGCGTAGACCGTCTGATTCCAGCTGCCGGCATAGTCGACAAAGGAGTTAGTGGTGTCGTAATCCGCCACAAACCGGCCGCGCAACGTGCCTTCAGCGTTAAGTGGGCCACCGGCGTCCACCTGTGTGCCGTAATGGTCCCACGACCCGGCCTTGGCGGTGATGGTCACCGTGGGTGCCTGCTGGCCGCGCTTGCGCACCAGGTTCATGGCGCCACCGGGGCTGTCTGCGCCTTGCAGCAACGCGGCGGGCCCGCGCAGGGTTTCGACGCGGTCGTAGATCGCCATGTTTTCGGTGAGGTAGCTGCCCAACGCGTAGGTGTTACGCGGGATCGGCACGCCGTCGTATTGCAGGGTGCCCATCTCGAAACCGCGGGAGAAGATAAACATGCCGGGCCCGGGGGATTTGGTCGCGGTCAGGCCAGGCGTGCGCTTGACCACTTCGGAGAGTTTGGTGGTGTTTTGGTCGTCCATCTGCTTGCGGGTCATGACGCTGACCGATTGCGGGATGTCCTTGAGCTTCTGCTCGCCCTTGCCCAGGGTCACCGCGCCGGTGGTGTAGGAGCCGGACCCTTCGGTCGTGGTGCCCAGGTGTTCAGCGCTGATGGTGGTGGCGCCAACTTCGAGGGCAGAGCCCGTGGCCACGCGCTTCTCCAGGGTCACGGTATCGGCGTTGATAAACGCCGCGCTCAACCCAGTGCCGCCCAACAGCTGCGCCAACGCCTCACGCTGGCCCAGGTTACCGCTGACACCCGGCGACACCACGCCTTGGGTCAACTCGCCATTCACCAGCACCTGAACCCGCGTTACCGCCGAAAACGCCGCCAGCGCAGCGTCCAGACTTTGCCCCTGAATATCAAAACGGTACGTCTGGGCCTGGGTGGTCTCGGCGGCCTGCAAGTACAGCGGCGCAGTGCCGCACGCCATGGAAATGGCCAGTGCCAGCAAGGGCTGTGCGGCGAATCGGTGTGCCATGAATGGTGCTCCCCGGTGCAAAAAGTCTGTGATCGGCGCCGCACTACTTGAGAGTGCTTACTATTTACGCCTCAGTGATCAAGGACGACCGTTCGCCGGGAAACCCTGAAAGTTTTTTAAAAAGATTTCACTCAGGAGGCTTTGCCTTCGCGCAACACCAGCAAATAAGGGGTGTAATGCTCGGCGCGCAGGTTGAGGGTGTATTCCAGCGCCTTGATCACGGCATCCGGTTTGTCGATTTCAAACACGCCGGACACCACGCGGTTGCGCAGCGCCTCGCCCAGCACCAGGGTTTTGCCCGGCCAGTAGCGGTTCAACTCGCTGACCACGTCCGACAGTGGCTGCTGGCGAAACACCAGTTGCCGTTGGCGCCAGGCAAACCCGCTGGCCGCGTCGAAAGCATGCACTTCGGCCAGTTGCTGGCCTTGATATTCCACCGCGCGCCCTGGCTCCAGGTAGACCGGCGCACCGCCGCCGGTGCTGACCTGCACCTTGCCCTGGGCCACTTGCACCCGCGTCTGCGCATCGCGCCGTGCCACGCTGAACTGCGTGCCGACGACCTTCACCCAGCCATCGCCGGACTCCACCACAAAGGGCCGCGCCGGGTCCTTGGTCACTTCGAAAAAACCTTCGCCACGCAGCAAACGGATGTGTCGCTCGCCCGCGCTCATGCGGATTTGTACCGCGCTGTCGGTGTTGAGTTGCAGGCGTGAGCCGTCGGCCAGTTCGATGGTGCGCGACTCGCCGGTGCCGGTGGCGTAGTCCGCGCGCAGGCGGTCGAGCCAAGGGGTGTTTTGCACGGTGAGGCCGACCGCCAGCAGCACCGCAGCGGCACACGCCCAGCGCCGCGCGGGTTTGCGCCAGGCAGCCTGTTCGGCGCGGCGAACCACACGCGCCGGTTCGCGCAGGCCGCCGAGCATCGCCTGCACTTCCTGCCAGGCTGCATCCTGGGCATTGCCCTGCCCCAGCCAGGCGGCAAACGCGTCCATCTCGGCCGGGGTCACGTCTTCAGCCTGCAGGCGGAAGTACCAGCCGGACGCTTCGGCAAACAACTCGTCGGCAGTGGGTGTGGCGGTCATGACCGACGTCCTTGTTCATCGCAGGCGAGCCGCGTCTTGATGTAGGCGCGGCATTCAATCAAGGCACGACGCAATTGGTACTCCACACTGCGCGGGGTGATCGACAGGCGTTCGCCAATTTCGCGGTAGGAAAGTTCGTCGACATGATAGAGCAGGAAGATCTGCCGAGTCGCATCGGGCAACGCCAGGATTGCATCCTGCATCAGTTGTTCCTGCTGATAGGCGGCCAATTGTTCGTCGGCACCGGGGTTGCTGCAGGGCAGTTCTTCACTCGGCTCACCGGCATCCAGGCGCTCACGGCGGATGGCCTGGCGCTGGTGATCGCGTACCAGGTTGCTGGCGATGGTGAAGAGGAAGGCGGGCAGGTTGTCGATCTTCTCGCCGGAGTCCAGGCGTGCCAGGCGCAGGAATGATTCCTGGGTCAGGTCGGCGGCCACCTGAGCGCTGCCGGTTCGGCGGGTGACGAAGGCTTCGAGGGCTTTCTTCTGCTCCGCGAACAGGCGCGCGATCTGCGAATTCCAGGAGAGCACAGCACTACCTTGAGAAGAACGAAGGGTTCAGGAAGTGCGCACGCTAGCAGAGGATGAGATTGGTTCGCAATTGATATCTATTTTTGCTGGGGTTTACAGTGAAGCTAATGGCCTCATCGCGGGCAAGCCCGACTCCCACAGTTTGATGCGTGAACACATTTCAACTGTGGGAGCTGGCTTGCCTGCGATGGCCGCGCCTCGGTCTTACTGAATCTCATCCGGCTTGACGATCACCCAGTTCTTGTCCGCCGTCACCGGCAACCCTTCCTTGGCCTGCGCCGCTGCATGCTTGGCCATCATGCCGTTGAGCTGGGTCATGTATTTGTCTTTACGGTTGATCCACAGATGGATGCCGCCCTTCGCCACGTCCACATCGTGGAACAGCATGTAGCCGTCGCTGGTCGGTGTATCACCGCCGACGATCACCGGTTTTTTCCATTCGTCGATGTACGTGAGGATCGCTGCGTGTTTACCGGCCATCCAGGTCGCCGGGGTCCACAGGTACGGCGTGAGTTCCAGGCCGAGGTTGGCCTTCTCGTCATATTTGCCGGCGGCGATCTGTTTGCGTGCGGTGGTCAGCTCGCCGGTCTTGCGGTCCTTGAGCATTGTGGTCACACCGATCACGTTTTCGGGTTTGACGTTGTAGCCGTACTTCGGATCGGCGGCGACCATGCGCACCAGCTCTTCCGAAGCGGCGGTCATCACGTAGACCTCAATGCCGTTTTCGGTCAGCTTGTTGAACAGCTCGGCCTGACCAGTGAAGACTTTCGGCGGCTGCACCTCGGATTTCTTCACCGCGTCGCCTTCAAAGTAGGTCACCGGCACGGGTTTGCCGGACGCCATCAACTCGTCGACCTGGACCTTGAGTTCCTTGAGGGTGAAGCCTGAAAAAATCTGCGCGACCCACGGGTAGCAGACCATGTCGTCGACTTCGCAGAGGCGGTAGTAGTAGCTGAACAGGCTTTCCTTGTGGTCGGCGGTGTCCTTGAACGGGATCAGCTTGAGGGACGGGTCCATGCTCTCGCGAGTGATCAGGCCCTTGTTCTCCATGTACGGCAGCAACGACTCTTCGAGGTCGTAGCGGTAGCTGGTGTTGTCCATGTCGAACACCGCGAAATTGCCCTTGTTGGCATTGGCGGCGATCATCTTGTTCAGTTGCTCGGCGGCCGGCGCCGGCCAGTGGTTCAACTCGGTGGCGGCGAACGCCTGGGTGGCGAGTCCGAGGCAGAATGCGGCGGATACCAATAGTTTCGGCGCGAGCTTCATAGGCGTTGTCTCCCTGAGTGAAAGACATCGACGCTAACAAATCCAAGTGACAGTTCCCACTTCGAGCGCGACCGCTTGCGTCGCGATAACGCCAGCGGCATATGCCTGGGCGTCAAATGCTTATTCCAAAAACGACAGTCGCCATTCCATATCGGTATTAAATCAATATATTTCAAGCTGTTAGCATTTCCGGTTCGCAATCGCAGGCTCACGCGATTGGCTGCCTTCTCAACGGAGCTTCAATGAATCTGCCCCTGATTCTCAACTTACTGGTGTTCGTGGCCCTGTTGCTGGGCCTGGCACAAACCCGTCGCACTCACTGGAGCCTCGCCAAGAAGGTTCTTTTCGCGCTGGTGCTCGGCGTGCTGTTTGGTGCGGCGCTGCACACCATTTACGGCGACGGCAGCCCGGTGCTCAAGGCCTCGATCGGCTGGTTCGACCTGGTCGGCAACGGCTACGTACAACTGCTGCAAATGATCGTTATCCCGCTGGTATTCGCCTCGATCCTCAGTGCCGTAGCGCGTCTGCATAATGCCTCGTCCCTGGGCAAGATCAGCTTCCTGACCATCGGCACGCTGCTGTTCACCACCGCGATTGCGGCGCTGATCGGTATCGGCCTGACCAACCTGTTCGGCCTGACCGCCGAAGGGCTGGTGGCCGGCACTCAGGAAATGGCGCGCCTGCAAGTGATCCAGAGTGATTACGCGGGCAAGGTCGCCGACCTGAATATCCCGCAGTTGCTGCTGTCCTTTGTGCCGGCCAACCCGTTCGCCGACCTGGCCCGGGCCAAGCCGACTTCGATCATTAGCGTGGTAATTTTCGCCGCCTTCCTCGGGGTTGCCGCACTGCAACTGCTCAAGGATGACGTGGAAAAAGGCCAGAAAGTAATCAACGCCATCGACACCCTGCAAGCCTGGGTGATGCGCCTGGTGCGCCTGGTGATGAAGCTGACGCCGTACGGCGTGCTGGCGCTGATGACCAAGGTCGTCGCCGGTTCCAACCTGCAGGACATCATCAAGCTTGGCAGTTTTGTGGTGGTGTCGTACCTGGCCCTGGGCCTGATGTTCGTGGTGCACGGCCTGCTGCTGTCGCTGGCCGGGGTCAACCCGCTGCGCTTCTTCCGCAAAGTGTGGCCGGTGCTGACCTTTGCCTTCACCAGCCGCTCCAGCGCAGCGGCGATTCCGCTGAGCATTGAAGCGCAGACCCGCCGCTTGGGCATCCCGCAGTCCATCGCCGGGTTCGCCGCCTCGTTCGGCGCGACCATTGGCCAGAACGGCTGCGCCGGTCTCTACCCGGCGATGCTGGCGGTGATGGTGGCGCCGACCGTGGGCATCAACCCGCTGGACCCGCTGTGGATCGCGACCCTGGTAGCAATCGTGACCTTGAGCTCGGCCGGTGTGGCGGGTGTGGGCGGCGGTGCGACCTTCGCCGCGCTGATCGTGCTGCCGGCGATGGGTTTGCCGGTGTCACTGGTGGCGTTGCTGATTTCCGTGGAGCCACTGATCGACATGGGCCGTACGGCGTTGAACGTGAACGGTTCGATGACGGCGGGCGCGATTACCAGCCAGATCATGGGGCAGACGGATAAAGCGTTGTTGAATGCGGATGAGCATGCGGAGTTAGCGCAGGCCTGATAGACCGCCATCGCAGGCAAGCCAGCGCCCACATTTTGATTTGTGAATACATTCAAGTGTGGGAGCTGGCTTGCCTGCGATGCTCTTAGGCTTTTTCCCAAACCTCAAAGCTGTACGCAGGCTTATCACCTTCAGCCGGGTTCTCCAGGTTGGAAACCAACTTCCACCGGTTCGCATCAAACTCCGGAAACCACGCATCCCCTGCCGGGCTCAACGCCACCCGCGTCAAATACAGGCGCTCCGCCTGCTCCAGCCCCTGCGCATACAGCTGCGCGCCGCCGATCAGCATCAGCTCATCCCCGCCCTGTTCCAGCGCCCAGGCCTCAGCCCGCTGGACCGCCGCCTCGAGTGACGGAAAAACTTCCGCACCTTCAAGCGCCAGATCGGTCTGACGGCTGACCACAAGATTCAGGCGCCCCGGCAACGGTCGGCCGAGGGAATCCCAGGTCTTGCGCCCCATGATGATCGGCTTGCCGAGCGTGGTGGCCTTGAAATATTTGAAATCCCCCGGCAAGTGCCAGGGCATGCTGTTGTCGACGCCGATCACACGGTTTTCACCGAGGGCTGCGATCAGGCTTAAAGGGAGAGTTTTTTTCATGGCGACGAGAATACCAGAGCCGCGACCGAGCGGTTATGCTCCAACCTCACTTGCACAACAGGACCGCGCGTGACCGCACCGAACCCCCTGCATACCCTCTGGCTGACGGAAACCGTGCGCCTGCGTGAAGAACACGCCGGCCCGCTGGAAGACCTCGAAGCCAACCGCCTGGCCCGCGCGGCCGGTGGCGATCTGCCGACACGCATCCAGCAGCGCGCCCTGCACCTGGCCGAGCGTGATGGCCTGACCGCCGCCCTCACCCGCTGGCTGCAGGGAGCGCGGTTGGCGCTGGTGCTACTGGCGATAGTGGCCGTCATCAGCGGCGCGGGTCTGGCCTTCGCCGCGCTCGGTAACGGCCAGACCCCGGTGAATGTGTTCTGGGCGCTGGGCAGCCTGCTTGGGTTGAACTTGATTTTATTAATCAGCTGGGCGTTGGGCCTGGTGTTTGCCGGTGAACACAGCGCCAGCCTCGGGCGTCTGTGGTTGTGGCTCAGCGAAAAATTCGCGCGCGACGCCAAGGCCGCCCAACTGGCGCCGGCGTTGCTCTTGTTGTTGCAGCGCCAGAAACTCAATCGCTGGGCCGTCGGTGTGTTGGTCAATAGCCTGTGGTTGCTGGCATTGCTCAGCGCGATGGTGATTCTGCTGACACTGCTCGCCACCCGGCGCTACGGCTTTGTGTGGGAAACCACCATCCTCGGCGCAGATACCTTTGTGGCCGTGACCCAAGCCCTCGGCACCCTGCCCGCGCTGCTGGGCTTCAACGTGCCGACCGTCGAGATGATCCGCGCCAGCGGCGATTCCGCGCTGAATATCGAAAGCGCCCGCCAGGCCTGGGCCGCCTGGCTGGTCGGCGTATTGCTGGTCTACGGTTTGCTGCCGAGATTGATCCTCGCCCTGCTGTGCCTGTGGCGCTGGAAACGCGGGCGCGCCGCCCTGCGCCTGGACCTCAACCTGCCCGGCTACAGCCCGTTGCGCGAACGCCTGATGCCGAGCAGCGAACGGCTTGGGATCAACGACGCCGCGCCCGAACAACTGCATCACGTCAGCGGCGGTGTCAGCGAGCTGGAAAGCGACGGCGCCCTGTTGGTGGCCATTGAGCTGGACGATCAACACGCGTGGCCGCCCAAACTGCCACCCAGCGTAAAAAACGCCGGCATCCTCGACAGCCGCGAATCGCGCAACAAGCTGCTGGAACAACTGACCCGCTTCCCGCCCGCGCGCCTGGCCATCGCCTGTGACCCACGCCGCTCGCCCGACCGTGGCAGCCTGGCGCTGATCGCCGAACTCGCACGCAGCGCCACCGCCACCCGCGTCTGGCTGCTGCAAGCGCCGCCCGGCCAGGCGCTGGATGCCGAACGCCTGGGCGATTGGCACGCAGCGCTGCAACAGCTGGAACTGCCCTTCGCCGACTGCGCGCCGCTCAATTGGCTGGAGACCGGTCATGACTAAACCGTTGAAGCTCGCCGTGGTCGGCCACACCAATGTCGGCAAGACCTCGCTGCTGCGCACCTTGACCCGCGACGTCGGCTTCGGCGAAGTGTCCCATCGCCCCAGCACCACGCGGCATGTCGAAGGCGCACGTTTGTCGGTGGATGGCGAAGCGTTACTGGAGTTGTACGACACGCCCGGCCTGGAAGATGCCATCGCCCTGCTCGACTATCTTGAGCGCCTGGATCGCCCCGGCGAACGCCTCGACGGCCCGGCGCGCCTGGCGCGTTTTCTGGAAGGCAGCGAAGCACGCCAACGTTTCGAACAGGAAGCCAAGGTGCTGCGCCAATTGCTGGCCTCGGACGCCGGCCTGTATGTGATCGACGCCCGCGAGCCGGTGCTGGCCAAGTACCGCGATGAGCTGCAAGTGCTGGCCAGTTGCGGCAAACCGTTGCTGCCAGTGCTCAACTTTGTCAGCAGCAGCGACCACCGCGAGCCGGACTGGCGCGAAGCCCTGGCCCGACTTGGCCTGCACGCGCTGGTGCGCTTTGACAGCGTGGCGCCACCGGAAGACGGCGAGCGTCGGCTGTATGAAAGCCTGGCCCTGCTGCTGGAAAACGCCCGGCCGCAGCTCGAGCGCTTGATTCTTGACCAGGAAGCCCAGCGCCAGGCTCGCCAGCAAAGCGCCGCGCGGTTGATCGCCGAACTGCTGATCGACTGCGCGGCGTGTCGGCGCAGTGTGGTCACCGAAGATGAGCAACAGGCCATCGTGGAGCTGCGCAAGGCGGTGCGTCAGCGCGAGCAAAAGTGTGTGGAGGCGTTGCTGAAACTGTTCGGCTTCCGCCCGCAGGACGCCGCCGCCAGTGATTTACCCTTGCTTGACGGGCGCTGGGGCGATGACCTGTTCAACCCGGAAACCCTCAAGCAGCTCGGCGTGCGGGTCGGCGGCGGGATCGCGGCAGGCGCGGCCGCCGGCGCCGGTGTGGATTTGCTGGTCGGCGGCCTGACGCTCGGCGCCGCTGCGCTGGCCGGGGCAATTGCCGGTGGCGCGCTGCAAACCGCGCGCAGCTACGGCAGCCGCCTGCTGGGCAAGATCAAGGGCCAGCGCGAGCTGACCGTCGACGACAGCGTGTTGCGCCTGCTGGCCCTGCGCCAGCGGCAATTGCTCAAGGCCCTGAACCTGCGCGGCCATGCGGCGGTGCACAGCATCAAGGTCGACACGCCCCAGGACAAAACCTGGCGCGAAGGCAAATTGCCGGATGCCCTGCACAAGGCCCGCGCCCACCCGCAATGGTCGTCGCTCAACCCCCACGCCAAACTGAGCCAGGCCGAGCGCCAGGAACAGGTCGAAGCCCTGGCCCAGCGCCTCGACGAAACCTGAGGCTATTTGCGCAACAGGCGCAGGCCGTTGAACACCACCAGCAGGGCCACGCCCATGTCGGCGAACACCGCCATCCACATGGTCGCCATGCCCAGGAAGGTCACCACCAGGAAGATCGCCTTGATCACCAGCGCCAGGGTGATGTTCTGCTTGAGGATGCTCGACGTTTGGCGGGACAGCCGAATAAACGCCGGGATCTTGCGCAAATCATCGTCCATCAGCGCCACGTCGGCGGTTTCGATAGCGGTGTCGGTGCCCGCTGCGGCCATGGCAAAGCCGATCTCGGCGCGGGCCAGGGCCGGCGCATCGTTGATGCCGTCGCCGACCATGCCGACGCGACGGCCCTGGCCGTAGAGGGTTTCGATGGCTTGCAGTTTATCGGTGGGCAACAGGTCGCCCTGGGCCTGGTCGATACCGACTTGAGCGGCAATCGCCTTGGCTGTATGGGTGTTGTCGCCGGTGAGCATCAGGGTCTTGATGCCCAACTCGTGCAGTTGCTGGATGGCTTCGCGGCTGCTGTCCTTGACCGTGTCGGCCACGGCGAACAGTGCCAGCGGGCCGGACTTGTCGAGCAACAACACCACGGACTTGCCCTGTTTCTCCAGGGCGAACAGCTTTTCTTCCAGTTCCGGCGAGCACAGCCCCAAGTCTTCCACCAGGCGATGGTTGCCCAAGTGGTAGGTCTGGCCATTGATATCGCCGCGCACCCCACGCCCGGCCAGCGCCTCGAAGTTATCCACAACGTGAACCGGCAAGTTTTTATCCACAGCCGCATTGGCGATCGCCAACGACACCGGATGGTCGGAACGCCCCGCCAGGCTGGCGGCCAGGGCCGGCGCGCTGTCTTCAACGTTCGGGAAAAGCGCCAGGTAATCGGTTTGCACCGGCTTGCCGTGGGTGATGGTGCCGGTCTTGTCGAGAGCCAGGTAATCGAGCTTGTAACCGCCCTCCAGGTACACGCCGCCCTTGATCAGGATGCCTCTGCGGGCCGCGGCTGCCAGCCCGCTGACGATGGTTACCGGGGTGGAAATCACCAAGGCGCAGGGACAGGCGACCACCAGCAACACCAGGGCGCGGTAGATCCAGTCGAACCAGGCGCCGGCCATGAACAGCGGCGGGATAATCGCCACGCCCAAGGCAAACAGGAAGACCGCCGGGGTGTAGATTTTCGAGAAGCTGTCGACGAAGCGCTGGGTCGGCGCGCGTGCGCCCTGGGCCTGCTCCACGGCGTGGATGATTCGCGCCAGGGTCGAATTATTCGCCGCTGCCGTGACCTTGTACTCCAGTGAGCCCGCCTGGTTGATGGTGCCGGCGAAGACTTTATCGCCCACGGCCTTTTCAATCGGCAGGCTCTCGCCGGTGATCGGTGCCTGGTCGATGGTGGATTGGCCGGCGGTTACTTCACCGTCCAGGCCAATTCGCTCGCCCGGCTTAACGCGGACGATCGCGCCAAGTTCGATACTTTTGACTTCTTTTTCAACCCATGAGCCGTCAGCCTGCTGCACCGTGGCTTGCTCGGGAGCCATTTGCATCAAACCGCTGATGGCATTGCGCGCACGGTCGAGGGATTTGGCTTCGATCAACTCGGCAACGGTGAACAGGAACATCACCATCGCCGCTTCGGGCCACTGGCCAATCAGGATCGCGCCGGTGACCGCGATACTCATCAGCGCGTTGATGTTCAGGTTGAGGTTTTTCAGGGCGATCCAGCCCTTTTTGTAGGTGGTGAGGCCGCCGCTGAGGATCGAAACCAGCGCCACTGCGGCAATCACCCAGGTCGGTGCGGCATTGGTGAAATGCAGCACTTCAGCGCCCAACGCGCCCACGCCGGACAACGCCAGCGGCCACCAGTGTTTCTTGGCGGGCGGTTCGGCGGCGGGGGTGCCTTCGACGATGGGGTCGGCCTGCATGCCCAGGGATTTGATGGCGTCCACGATCGGCGCGGTGCTCGGCAGGTCATGGGTGACACCGAGGATGCGGTTGATCAGGTTGAATTCCAGCTGCTGCACACCGGCGAGTTTGCCCAGTTTGTTCTGGATCAGCGTTTGCTCGGTGGGGCAGTCCATGGCTTCGATGCGGAAGGTACTCAGCCGCGCGCCCGCCGTGGGCGCTTCGCTGAGTTGCACCAATGCGGGCGCGGGCGTGCCGGAACAGCATGAGCCGCCTTGACCGTGGTCGTGCACGGGGGTGAGTTTTTTCGGGCCGTGATCGTGCTCGTGGCTGTGATCGTGCTCGTCGCCGTGCTCGTGTTTATGCGGGGTGTGAATGGAGTCGCTCATCAGGTCGCGTCCGTAAGGTGCCTGTTGCCAAGTAAAGACCCTGTAGCCACTATAGGGTCAAGCACCCATTTGGAGATTGCTGCGATGAAGATCGGCGAATTGGCCAAACAGACCGACTGCCCGGTGGAAACCATCCGTTATTACGAGAAGGAAGGCCTGTTGCCCCCCCCGGCGCGCACCGATGCCAACTACCGCGTTTATACCCAGGCTCACACAGAGCGGCTGATCTTTATCCGCAACTGCCGCAGCCTGGACATGACCCTCGAAGAAATCCGCAGCCTGCTGGGCCTGCGCGACAGCCCTCAGGACCAGTGCGAGAACGTGAATGCGTTGATCGACGAACATATCCACCATGTGAAAACGCGGATCGATGGGCTGTTGGCGTTGCAGGAGCAATTGCTGGACCTGCGCCAGCGCTGTGGTGGCGGGCCGGAATGCGGGATTTTGCAGCGGCTGGAGGTCAGCGGGAGTGTGACCAATGATGCCGAGCCTTCGCATCTGGGCAGAAGCCACGGGCACTGAATCAACTGAACACTCGCTAAATGTGGGAGGGGGCTTGCTCCCGATGGCAGTGGCTCAGCCAACACATCATTGGCTGACACACCGCTATCGGGAGCAAGCCCCCTCCCACATTTAGACCGAAACCGGCTTTAGATCGCCACGTCAGCCTTGATGCTTGGGTCGGCGTCGTAGCCCACAATTTCGAAGTCTTCGAACTTGTAATCGTAAATCGACGCCGGCTTACGCTTGATCACCAGCTCCGGCAGCTTCTTCGGCGTACGCGCCAGCTGGGTGCGGATCTGTTCCATGTGGTTGCTGTAGGCGTGGGTGTCGCCGGTGGTGACGATGATCTCGTGGGGGATCAGGTCGCATTGCTGGGCCAGCATATGGGTCAGCAGCGCCAGGGCGGCGGTGTTGTACGGCAGGCCGAGGAACACGTCGGAGCTGCGGATATACAGCTGCATCGACAGATGGCCGTCATGCACGAACGCCTGGTACAGCAGGTGGCACGGCGGCAGGGCTTGCTTGCCGTTGCGTGCGTTTTCCTGCGGGCTCCTGGTTTCGTCCGGCAGGTATTCGACGTTCCAGCCGTGGAACAGGATGCGGCGGCTGTTGGGGTTGGTCTTGAGCGTGTGCACCATGTAGTCGATCTGGTTGATCGTGCCGCCGTCCTTGGTTGGCCAGGCGGTCCACTGCTCGCCGTAGACCGGGCCCAGGTCGCCGTCTTCGGTGGCCCATTCGTCCCAGATTTTCACGCCGTTTTCGTTGAGCCACTTGATGTTGGTGTTGCCACTCAGCATCCAGATCAGCTCGTTGGCGATGCTCTTGAAGTGAAGCTTCTTGGTGGTCAGCAGCGGGAAGCCGTCGGCCAAGTTATGCCGATACTGGCGGGCGAACACGGCCTTGGTGCCGGTACCGGTGCGGTCACCCTTGGTCAGGCCATTGGTCACGACGTCGTTCAGCAGTTCGAGATATTGCTTCATGTAAGTACCCGTATCGTTGAAGCCGAGGCGCGTACGCCTCGGCGTTCGGATTTAAAGCGCGGTGCTCTTGATGCCTTGCGGGCGGTTGTAAGCCCACCACAGCAGGCCCAGGCCGACCAGGATCATCGGAATGCTGAGCACCTGCCCCATGGTCAACCAGCCCCACGCCAGGTAGCCCAATTGCGCATCCGGTACGCGCACGAACTCGACGATGAAGCGGAAGATCCCGTAGAACAGCGCGAACATCCCCGACACGGCCATGGTTGGGCGTGGCTTGCGCGAAAAGATGTACAGAATGAGGAACAGTGCCACACCTTCCAGGGCGAACTGGTAGAGCTGCGACGGATGGCGCGGCAGTTGCGCCGGGTCGCTGAACGGCGGGAACACCATGGCCCACGGCACGTCAGTCGGCTTGCCCCACAACTCGGCGTTGATGAAGTTACCGATGCGCCCGGCGCCCAGGCCGATCGGCACCAGCGGCGCGACGAAGTCCATGAGTTGGAAGAATGACTTGCCGTTGCGCCGGCCAAACCACCACGCGGCGATCATCACGCCGATAAACCCGCCGTGGAACGCCATGCCGCCCTTCCACACCTCGAAGATCAGCGTCGGGTTGGCGATGTACGCCGACAGATCGTAGAACAGCACATACCCGAGTCGCCCACCGACGATCACCCCCATCGACAACCAGAACACCATGTCGGAGAGCTTCTCCTTGGTCCAGGTCGGGTCGAAACGGTTCAGGCGCCGGGAAGCCAGCAGCCAGGCGCCGCCGATGCCGATCAGGTACATCAACCCGTACCAGTGGATTTTCAGCGGACCGATGGCCAGGGCCACCGGGTCGATCTGCGGGTAAGGCAGCATTGCGACTCCTCGTTAAATCATTCGTTATGGCGCCGGACCATGCCGGTGCGCGATTAAGCGTGCGTTACAGCAACTGCCGTTAGATTAAAAAGTTTATACCGACACAGAACAGCAAACCGGCGAACAACCGCTTGAGCAGACGCGGCGACAACCGGTGTGCCAGGCGTGCGCCGAAGCGCGCGAACACCATGCTGGTCAGGGCAATGCCCAACAGTGCCGGCAAATACACGAACCCTAGACTATGAGCGGGCAACAACGGGTCATGCCAGCCCAGAATCATGAAACTTAATGCACTGGCCAGGGCAATCGGCAGGCCACAGGCCGATGAAGTGGCCACCGCCTGCTGCATCGGCACGCTGCGCCAGGTCAGGAACGGCACGGTCAGCGAGCCGCCGCCAATCCCGAAAATCGCCGAGGCCCAGCCGATCACCGTGCCTGCCAGGGTCAGGCCGACTTTACCCGGCACCGTGCGGCTGGCCTTGGGCTTGACCTCCAGGGCCAACTGTATGGCGATGATCAACGCGAATATGCCGATAATCTTCTGCAGATTGGGGCCGGAAATCGCCTCGGCAGTCAGCGCACCAAAACCTGCGCCGATCAGGATACCCACGGTCATCCACACAAAAATCGGCCAACGCACCGCGCCACGCCGATGGTGCTCACGCACGGCGTTCACCGAGGTAAAGATAATGGTCGCCAGCGAGGTGCCCACGGCCAGGTGGGTCAGCACCTGCGGGTCGAAGCCCTGCAAGGTGAAGCTGAACACCAGCACCGGCACAATGATGATCCCGCCCCCCACGCCGAACAGCCCGGCGAGCACGCCCGCACAGGCGCCCAGCAGCAAATACAGCAGAAATTCCATGGGAGCCCCCAAACCAGGTCCGGCATGTTAACGGATGGAAGGCATGCGACCCAACTGGATACGATGGAACGCCGCTGCCGGTGTGGGTAGAGTGGCAAAAAACACAAAAGGGAAGCGCCTGATGTGCCTGATTGTTTTCGCCTGGCGGCCGGGCCACGCCCAACCGCTGATCGTCGCGGCCAACCGTGATGAGTTCTACGCCCGCCCCAGCCTGCCGCTGGCCCAGTGGCCGGATGCGCCCGATATCTACGCCGGCCGCGACCAGGAAGCAGGCGGCACCTGGCTGGGGGTGAATGCGGATGGGCGCTTTGCCGCGCTGACCAACATCCGCGACCCGCACCAGCCGCCGGCACGCAAATCGCGAGGGGAATTAGTGGCGCGTTTTCTCAGTGGGTCCATGCCGATTGAGGAGTATCTGGCCGACGTTAACGGCCGATCGATTGAATACGCCGGGTTTAACCTGCTGGTGGGTACGCGGGATGAGTTGTGGCATTACCACGCCAATCATACCGAGCCGACACGTTTGGAAGCCGGGGTGTATGGGTTATCCAATGCCGGGCTGGATACGCCGTGGCCGAAGCTGCTCAAGGCCAAGGCGGCATTGGGCGAGATGCTGCAAGACCCGCAGCCTGAGGCGTTGTTGGAGATTCTGAGTGATTCGCAGACGGCGCCGTTTGCGGACTTGCCGGATACCGGGGTGGGGTTGGCGACAGAGAGTTTGTTGTCGAGCGTGTTTATTGCCAGCCCGAGTTATGGGACGCGGGCGAGTACGGCGTTGATTGTGAATGCGGATGGGTCGCGGCGGATGGTGGAGCGCAGCTTCGGGCCGCATGGTGGGCGGCTGGGCGAGGTGGATCTGAAGTTTTAGCGATGCCTGGACTGCCGCTATCGCAGGCAAGCCAGCCCCCACAGTTGGAAAGCATTCACCTGTGGGAGCTGGCTTGCCTGCGATGGCGATTTAGAGGGTTTTTGCCGAAGCCGGGTTGATCATCCGCGTCAGCCCCAGGTTCTTCAGCGCCAATTGCAGCGAGCTGTGGATAACTTGCGGGTTGTCGATGGTCATCAACTCCGCCAGCAGATCCTTGGCCATGCTCAGCTCAACCTGGCGCAGTAGCCATTTCACCTTCGGCAAGTTGGTGGCGTTCATCGACAGGCTGTCAAAGCCCATCGCCATCAACAGCACGGCTGCCGCCGGATCGCCAGCCATTTCGCCGCAAATGCTGACCGGCTTGCCTTCGGCATGGGCGTCGCGCACCACGTGTTGCAAGGCTTGCAACACCGCCGGGTGCAGGTAGTCGTAGAGGTCGGCCACCCGCGGGTTGTTGCGGTCCACGGCCAACAGGTACTGGGTCAAGTCGTTGGAACCCACCGACAGGAAATCCACCTGCCGCGCCAGCTCCTTGGCCTGGTACACCGCCGCCGGGATTTCGATCATCACGCCAATCGGCGGCATCGGCACATCGGCGCCTTCGTCGCGCACTTCGCCCCAGGCGCGGTGGATCAGGTGCAGGGCTTCTTCCAGCTCGTGAGTGCCGGAGATCATCGGCAGCAGAATGCGCAGGTTGTTCAGGCCTTCGCTGGCCTTGAGCATCGCGCGGGTCTGTACCAGGAAAATTTCAGGGTGGTCGAGGGTCACGCGTATGCCGCGCCAGCCCAGGAAGGGGTTGTCTTCCTTGATCGGGAAATAGGACAGTGACTTGTCGCCGCCGATATCCAGGCTGCGCATGGTCACCGGCAACGGGTGGAAGGCCTGCAGTTGCTCGCGATAAATCGCCAGCTGCTCCTTCTCACTCGGGAAACGCTGGTTGATCATGAACGGCACTTCGGTGCGGTACAGCCCCACCCCTTCGGCGCCGCGCTGTTGCGCGCGGGCCACATCGGCCAGCAGGCCGGTGTTGACCAGCAGCGGCACGCGGTGGCCGTCGAGGGTCACGCACGGCAGCTCGCGCAACGAATCGAGGCCCAGCGCCAGTTGTTTCTCTTCTTCCACCACCTCGGCGTATTGCTTGCGCAGCAGCTCGCTGGGGTTGGTGAAGACTTCACCACGATGGCCATCGACGATCATGTCGATGCCGTCGACCTTGGAGTACGGCAGGTCCACCAGGCCCATCACCGTCGGAATGCCCATGGCCCGGGCCAGGATCGCGACGTGAGAGTTGCCCGAACCGAGTACCGAGACCAGGCCCACCAGTTTGCCTTCCGGCACTTCGCCGAGCATGGTAGCGGTCAGTTCTTCACTGATCAGGATGGTGTTGTCGGGGTAGACCAGGTTGGTGGTGCGGTCTTCCTGCAGGTAGGCCAGCAGACGGCGACCGAGGTCGCGCACATCCGAGGCCCGCTCGCGCAGGTAGGCGTCGTCCATCAATTCGAAACGGTTGACGTGATCGGTGACCACCTGGCGCAGCGCGCCTTGGGCCCACTGGCCGGTCTTGATCACGGTTTTGACTTCGTTACCCAGGGACGCGTCGTCGAGCATCATCTGGTACACGTCGAACAGCGCGCGCTCTTCGGGGCGCAGTTGCGTGGCCAGCTTGGTCGACAGGTTGCGCATGTCGGCGCGCACGCCTTCCAGGGCAGTCTTGAACAGTTTGATTTCAGCGTCGATGTCATCGACGGATTTATCCGGCACCACATCCAGGTCAGCCGGCGGCAGCATGACCACCGCCTTACCGACGGCAGCACCCGGCGAACCCGGCACGCCGACGAATTTGGCTTCCTGGATACCCTTGCCCTGGCGCCCCAGGCCGCGAATCGAGCCCGTGGCTTCGGCGTGGGCGATAACCCCGGCGAGCTGCGCGCTCATGGTCACGAGAAAGGCTTCTTCACCTTCGTCGAACTGGCGGCGTTCTTTTTGCTGGATGACCAACACGCCGACAACGCGGCGGTGGTGAATGATCGGTGCACCGAGGAACGAGGCGTAACGCTCTTCGCCGGTTTCGGCAAAGTAGCGATAACGCGGGTGATCGGCCGCATTTTCAAGGTTCAGGGGTTCTTCACGCGTCCCCACCAGGCCCACCAGACCTTCATTGGGCGCCATGCTGACCTTGCCGATAGAGCGCTTGTTCAAGCCCTCGGTGGCCATCAGCACAAAACGGTTGGTCTCGGGGTCCAGCAGGTAAACCGAGCAGACCTGGCTGCCCATGGCTTCCTTGACGCGCAACACAATAATCCCCAACGCCGCCTTGAGATCCTTGGCGGAGTTAACTTCCTGGACGATCTTGCGCAGCGTATTGAGCATGGCTCGGGGTCGAACTCCGTCGTCAGTCGCGCGCTAAAAGGCGCGGGGCAAGCTCTTTGAGAGCGCGACGATAAACCTCGCGCTTGAATGTCACCACCTGGCCCAACGGGTACCAATAGCTGACCCAACGCCAGCCATCGAACTCCGGTTTACCGGTCAAATCCATCCGCACCCGCTGCTCGTTGGAGATCAGGCGCAGGAGAAACCATTTCTGCTTCTGGCCGATGCACAGCGGTTGGCTGTGGGTACGCACCAGGCGTTGCGGCAAACGATAGCGCAACCAGCCGCGGGTACAGGCCAGAATTTGCACATCTTCACGCTCAAGGCCGACTTCTTCATTCAACTCACGGTACAAGGCGTCTTCAGGGGTTTCATCGGGGTTGATTCCGCCTTGAGGAAACTGCCAGGCATCTTGGTTGATTCGGCGAGCCCATAGCACCTGTCCGGCATCATTCGTAAGAATAATCCCGACATTAGGACGGAAACCATCGGGGTCGATCACGGCAACAACCTCGCAAACGCATGTCGTCGCATTGTTCCACAAAGGTTGATACAGCGGCAACGAGGCTTCTTACCTTATGTGCACTCTTGTGAAAAGACCGTATTCTGGACGCCTTTTTACAGACTTTTCAGCGAGTAACTGCAATGCGCCTGGCCTTATTCGACTTGGACAACACCCTTCTCGGCGGTGACAGCGACCACGCCTGGGGCGATTACCTGTGTGAACGGGGGATTCTCGACGCGGTGGCCTACAAGGCGCGCAACGACGAGTTTTACCAGGATTACCTGGCCGGCACACTGGATAACGCCGCTTACCTGAACTTCTGCCTGGAGATTCTCGGCCGCACCGAGATGGCCCAGCTCGAGGAGTGGCATAACGACTACATGCGCGACTGCATCGAGCCGATCATGCTGCCGCTGGCCGTGGAACTGCTGGCCAAGCACCGCGCCGCCGGCGACAAACTGGTGATCATCACGGCCACCAACCGCTTTGTGACCGCGCCGATTGCCGCGCGCCTTGGCGTGGAAACCCTGATCGCCACCGAATGCGAGATGGAAAACGGCCGCTACACCGGGCGCAGCAGCGACGTGCCGTGCTTTCGCGAGGGCAAGGTCACGCGCCTGAACCGCTGGCTGGAAGAAACCGGGTACAGCCTGGAAGACAGCTACTTCTATAGCGATTCGATGAACGATCTGCCGCTGCTGGAGCAGGTGACGCATCCGGTGGCGGTGGACCCTGATCCGAATTTGCGCGCCGAAGCCGAGAAACGTGGCTGGCCGGTAATCACGCTGCGCAGCTGATAAATCTATCGCAGGCAAGCCAGCTCCCACACTTGAATGTATTCACACGTTGTGAACACGGTCCAATGTGGGAGCCGGGCTTGCCCGCGATGAAGGCGACTCGGTTCAAAGCCTTAAACCGGCTTGGCGCCCATCAACCCCGCAATCGCCACAAACCCCAGCAAGCTGACCACCGCCAGCACCAGGGTGAAATTCAGGCTGCCGCCCTCGCCTTTGCGCAGGCGATTGAGCCGCGCCACCAACCAGAACCAGGCCAGCGCCGCCACGGTGTAGATGATGCTGGAGCCCAGAATCCAGGTCTGCCCCAGCGGCCAGCCAACCAAATGCACCAGCCACCAGCCGGTAAACGGCATGCTGACCACGCAAATCCCCATCAGCAACCACACGAACGCCCACGGGCGCTGCACGGTAGCCGCCGGGCCGACGCTGCGTTTGCGCCAGGCCAGCAGCGCCAGGCCAAGGCCGCTGAGCAGCAATAACACCGTGGCTGCAATGTGGATAACCTTGAGGGTGGTCAGCGTTTCCATGGTCTCGATTCCTTAAAGGCCGCTCAGTCAGCGTAGTCGCTCAACCGAGGAACAGCTGGTAGGCCGGGTTTTCGCTCTCATCCCAGTACGGGTAGCCGATCTCGGCCAACGCGGCGGGCACCAGGTGGCGCTCGTCCGCCGGCACTTGCAGGCCGGCGACCACACGCCCGTCGGCCGCGCCGTGGTTGCGATAGTGGAACATCGAGATGTTCCAGCGCCCGCCCAATTTGTTAAGAAAGTTGAACAGCGCGCCCGGACGCTCCGGGAATTCGAAACGGAACACCAACTCATCGCTGACCTTCGCCGCATGCCCGCCGACCATATGGCGAATGTGCAACTTGGCCAGCTCGTTCTCGGTCAGGTCCAACACCGGGAAACCCTGGCGGGTCAGGCTGGCGATCAGCGCGCTGCGCGGGTCGTTTTCCGGGTGGGTCTGCACGCCGACGAAGATGTGCGCCTCGCTGCCGGTGTGGTAGCGGTAGTTGAATTCAGTGATCTGACGCTTGCCCACGGCCTCGCAGAACGCCTTGAAGCTGCCCGGCTGCTCGGGGATCGTCACGGCGATGATGGCTTCGCGGCCTTCACCCAACTCGGCGCGCTCGGCCACGTGGCGCAGGCGGTCGAAGTTGACGTTGGCACCGGAGTCGATGGCCACCAGGGTTTGCCCGGTAATGCCGCGCGTCTCCACGTACTTCTTGATCCCGGCCACGCCCAGCGCGCCAGCGGGCTCGGTAATGGAACGGGTGTCGTCGTAGATGTCCTTGATCGCCGCGCAGATTTCATCGGTGCTGACGGTGATCACTTCATCCACATAGTCTTTGCAGATTTCAAAGGTGTAATGGCCGATCTGCGCCACTGCCACGCCATCGGCGAACAGCCCGACGGTTGGCAGCACCACGCGCTCGCCCGCGGCCATGGCGGCTTGAAGGCAGTTGGAGTCGTCCGGCTCGACGCCGATGATTTTGATTTCCGGACGCAGATATTTCACGTACGCCGCGATGCCGGCGATCAGCCCGCCGCCGCCCACCGGTACGAAAATCGCGTCCAGCGGGCCGGGGTGCTGGCGCAGAATCTCCATCGCCACGGTGCCCTGCCCGGCAATGGTGTGCGGATCATCGTAAGGGTGAATGTAGACGTAGCCTTTTTCGTCGACCAGTTTCAGCGAGTAGGCCAGGGCTTCCGGAAAAGAATCACCGTGCAGCACCACTTTGCCGCCACGCGACCGCACGCCTTCGACTTTGATTTCCGGGGTGGTCTTGGGCATCACGATGGTCGCCTTGACCCCCAGCACCTTGGCCGCCAGGGCCAGGCCCTGGGCGTGGTTGCCGGCCGAGGCCGTGACCACGCCGCGCGCGCGCTCTTCAGCGCTGAGCTGGGTCAACTTGTTGTAGGCGCCGCGAATCTTGAACGAGAACACCGGCTGCAAGTCTTCACGCTTGAGCCAGACCTTGTTGCCGAGGCGCTCGGAGAGCTGGCGGGCGGTCTGCAAGGGGGTTTCTACGGCAACGTCGTAAACGCGCGAGGTGAGGATCTTTTTGACGTACTGTTCAAGCATCGGAAAGCATCACTGGGCGGGTTGGGCAGGGCCAAGGAGTCTAACCCAGCGTTTGGCCGGGAGACCACACGAATCCCAAGGTTTGTTGGGGTATACTCGCGCCCCTCTCTACTCCCCGCCCGTTCCGGAGCCCGCATGACCCAGGATCAACTCAAACAGGCAGTGGCCCAGGCCGCCGTCGATTTAATCCTTCCCAAACTCGACGACAAGAGCATCGTCGGTGTCGGCACCGGCTCCACCGCCAACTGCTTTATCGATGCGCTGGCCAGGCACAAGGGCGCGTTCGACGGCGCCGTGGCCAGCTCCGAAGCCACCGCCGCGCGCCTCAAGGGCCATGGCATTCCGGTGTACGAGCTCAACACCGTGAGCGACCTGGAGTTCTACGTCGACGGCGCCGATGAAAGCGACGAGCACCTGAACCTGATCAAGGGCGGCGGCGCAGCCCTGACCCGCGAGAAGATCGTCGCGGCCGTGGCCAAGACCTTTATCTGCATCGCCGACGCCAGCAAGCTGGTGCCGGTACTCGGCGCGTTCCCGCTGCCGGTCGAAGTGATCCCGATGGCCCGCAGCCACGTGGCCCGCGAGCTGGTGAAGCTGGGCGGCGACCCGGTGTACCGCGAAGGCGTGCTGACCGACAACGGCAACATCATCATTGATGTGTTCAACATGCAGATCACCGATCCGGTGGCGCTGGAGACTCAGATCAATGCGATCGTAGGCGTGGTCACCAACGGCCTGTTCGCTGCGCGCCCGGCGGATGTGTTGCTGCTGGGCACCTCCGAAGGCGTGAAAACCCTCAAGGTCTGAGCACGCTACAGGTCAAATGTGGGAGGGGGCTTGCTCCCGATAGCGGTGTGTCAGCCAAACATCTGTTGACTGACACTCCCTCATCGGGAGCAAGCCCCCTCCCACATTTTGATCTGTGCAGTGTCAGGGATTGGGTTTCTTGAACACATAAAACAGGTTCGGCTCACTGACCAGGTACAACGTACCCGCGTCATCCATGGCGATCCCTTCGGCCTGCGGCACGCGCTTTGTCAGGCCGTGGCGCCCATTGAGCAGCGACAGACTGCTCAACGGGCGACCGTCTATATCCAGTTCCAGGACCAGAAACGACTCGTCCGACAGTGCCAGCAGATGGCCGCTGCGCTCGTCGTATTGCAGGCTCGACAAGTCGCGCACAAACAGCCCGGCGTCACGCTTGGGGTTGTTGATCACGTGCACCGAGTAGGTTTTTTCCGGCTTGAAATGCGGAAACCCGTGGACCTCGTAGATGAGCATCGGGTCGCGCTCCTTGGCCACGAACAGGCGCTTGCCAACTGAATCGTAGGCCAGGCCCTCGAAGCCCTTGTTGCCGCCCACGTGCAGGCCCAAGGTCATCTGTTCGGCGTCGGCGGCGTCGAGAAATTGCGTGTCGTCGTCCACATGCACTTTGATCAGCCGCTGCTGGCGCTCATCGCTGATCACATAGATGTTCTCACTGATGAATTCCACCGCCTCGGCATCGCCGAACCCCACCAGCGGAATACGCCGCAGGATCTTGCCCTCCAGGGACAGCTCGATCAGCTCGGCGTTTTTATTGGTGACGGTAAACAGGCTTTTGCGCACCGGGTCGTAGGTCAGGGCCGACACATCGTCGTCCAACCCGTCGATCACCTGGGCTTCCAGCGCGACGCGGTAATCGGCCAGGCCAATCGAGCGCTCGTCAGCCGGCTGGTGCCAGGCTTGCCAGTTGAACCAGGCGCGCTCGAACAGGCGAAAGTGTTGCGCAATGACTGCGGCGCTGATCAGAGAGACCAGCACAAGGATAAACAGGATGGGTTTGGGGCGTGCAAGTCGGCGCATCGGGCGGGCTCAAAGTCAAAAGTGGCGAATGAATATCACGCCTGTCTGAATTTAAACTTAAACGCGCCCGGATGTCTGGCGAATGCCGCTCATGGAGCAGTAAAGGGCGTAAACCGCCGGTTATTTCTGCTTTTCGAAACGATAGAACAAGTTCGGCTCACTGACCATGTACAGCGTGCCGTTCTCGTCCATGGTCACACCTTCCGCGCGCGGAATGGTGTTTTTGAGGCCATTGAAACCGCCGAGCAGGGTCATGAAGCTGACTTGCTCGCCCTTTTCATCCAGCTCCAGCAACAGGTGCGAGTCAGCCGAGAGCACCAGCAAGTGGCCGGTGCGCGGGTCGACGGCCAGGGCCGAGAGGTTGCGCATGTCCAACTCTTTACTCGCCAGCTTTTGCTTGTCGCCGGCCAGGGTCGGGCCGCCGTCGCTTTTCCAGGTGAATAACGCCGGCGGGCGCTCTTCGCCCAATACCAGTTGCTGGTTGCGTTTGTCCCAGGCCACGGCTTCGAAGGCTTTGTTCTGGTCCTTGGACGGGCCCAGGTCGTAATTGGGGAAATCGGCTTTGTTCAGTGTTTGCGTAGCGGCATCGACCTTGACGATTGTCAGGGTGTGCTGACGCTCGTCGGTTACGGCCAACAGGCCGTTCTCCATCACCGTCACGCCTTCCGGGTTATCCCAGCCGTTGAGCGGCATCTTGCGCAACACATCGCCTTGCAGGCTCAGCTCGACGAGAAAGGGGTTTTTGCCCATCACGGAGAACAGGGTTTTGGTCTGCGGATTGTAGGAAACGTCCGAGGCCTCGTCCTTCTCCATGCCCGGCAACAACTTGCCATCGATGACGGCGTGGTAGTCCGGCAGCCAGACACTCTCTTGGCGCCCGGCCGGGGTTTCGAAGCGTTCCAGCACCCACAGCAGGCCGCGGTCGTCCCAGTGCATGATCCAGGCGACGCCATAGACGATCACGCCGGTCAGGAACAGCCAGGAATACCAGCGCAGCGCGAGTCGAGAGCGAGGCTTGGAGGTAGCAGAAGGCAGGGGCACGGCCATTGAGCACTTTTCCGGAAAGTCAGCGTTAGGGATAGCACAGGATCAATGGGCCCGAGTGCTGGAGGCCAAGGATTATCCGGATGGCGTGTGAAAAAAATGCAAAACCCTGGAAATTCCAGGTAACCACAAAACCTGTGGGAGCTGGCTTGCCTGCGATGCCGGCGCCTCGGTAGGTCAGTTACACCGAGGCGATACTATCGCAGGCAAGCCAGCTCCCACATTTGGACTGCATGCCGGCTGTCAGCGAACGCTGCTTTGGAAGCTGTTCACGCCCGACAGCTCAAGCACCAGCTCATCGCCGACATTCAACGGGCCCACGCCGGCCGGGGTGCCGGTGAGGATCACGTCGCCCGCCTGCAACGAGAAGCAGCCGGCCATGTGCTGGATCATCGGGATGATCGGGTTAAGCATCTGCGAACTGTTGCCGTCCTGGCGCACTTCGCCGTTGATGCTCAGGCGAATGCCGATGTCAGCCACGTCCGGGAATGTGCTGCCGACCACGAATGGCGCGATCACGGCCGCGCCGTCGAAGGACTTGGCGATTTCCCACGGCAGGCCCTTGGCTTTCAGCTCGGCCTGCTTGTCGCGCAGGGTCAGGTCCAGCGCCGGGGCAAAGCCGGAGATGGCATCGAGCACTTCTTCACGGCTGGGCTTGGTCGACAGGGGCTTGCCGATCAATACCGCGATTTCAGCTTCGTAGTGCACCGAACCGCGCTCGGTCGGAATGCTGAAACCGCCCTCCAGCGGCACCACGCAGCTGCCCGGCTTGATGAACAGCAACGGCTCGGTCGGCACCGGGTTGTCCAGTTCCTTGGCATGTTCGGCGTAGTTACGCCCAATGCACACCACTTTGCCGACAGGAAAGTGGATGTTGGTGCCGTCGACGTACTTGTGCTGGTAGCTCATGGAACGACTCCTTAAGGGCGGTTAAACAGCGAAGATCTTGCCAGGGTTCATGATCCCGTTCGGGTCGAACACCGCTTTCACTGCTTTCATGTATTCGATTTCAACCGGGGAGCGGCTGTACGTCAGGTAATCGCGCTTGGTCATGCCCACGCCGTGTTCGGCGGAGATCGAGCCGTTGTACTTCTGCACGGTTTCGAACACCCACTTGTTCACGGTGGCGCACTTGGCGAAGAACTCGTCCTTGCTCAGGTTTTCCGGCTTGAGGATGTTCAAGTGCAGGTTGCCGTCGCCGATGTGGCCGAACCAGACGATTTCGAAGTCCGGGTAGTGTTCGCCGACGATCGCGTCGATTTCCTTCAGAAACGCCGGGACCTTGGAGACAGTCACCGAGATGTCGTTCTTGTACGGGGTCCAGTGGGAAATGGTCTCGGAGATGTACTCGCGCAGTTTCCACAGGTTGTGCAGTTGGGTTTCGCTCTGGCTCATCACGCCGTCCAGCACCCAGCCCTGCTCCACGCAGTGCTCGAAGGTTTCCAGCGCATGGTTGGCGACTTCTTCGGTGGTGGCTTCGAATTCCAGCAGCGCGTAGAACGGGCAGTCGGTCTCGAAGGGCGCCGGCACATCGCCACGCCCCATTACCTTGGCGAGAGCTTTGTCGGAGAAGAACTCGAAGGCGGTCAGGTCCAGCTTGCTCTGGAACGCGTGCAACACCGGCATGATCGAGTCGAAATCGGTGGTGCCCAGGACCATCGCGGTGAGGTTTTTCGGCGCACGGTCCAGGCGCATGGTGGCTTCCACCACAAAACCCAGGGTGCCTTCGGCGCCGATAAACAGCTGGCGCATGTCATAGCCGGTGGCGTTCTTGATCAAATCCTTGTTGAGTTCCAGCAGGTCGCCCTTGCCGGTGACGACCTTCATGCCGGCTACCCAGTTACGGGTCATGCCGTAACGAATAACCTTGATCCCGCCGGCATTCGTGCCGATATTGCCGCCAATCTGGCTCGAACCCGACGACGCGAAGTCCACCGGGTAGTACAGGCCTTTTTCTTCGGCGACGTTCTGCAATTGCTTGGTGACCACGCCCGGCTGGCACACGGCGGTGCGGTCGGTGAGGTTCACGTCGAGGATCTGGTTCATGTAGTCGAACGACACCACCACTTCGCCATTGGCGGCCACGGCGGCGGCCGACAGGCCGGTCCGACCACCCGATGGCACCAGTGCCACCTTGTGTTCATTGGCCCAACGGACGATGGCTTGGACCTGCTCGGTGGTCTTGGGGAACACGATGGCGGTCGGCGCCGGCGCGAAGTGCTTGGTCCAGTCCTTGCCGTAAGCCTCCAGGGAGTCAGCATCGGTCAGGACCTTGCCAGGCTCAACCAGGGTCTTCAGCTCATCAATCAGGGCAGGATGGGTCATCGACAGAACTCTCGAACAATTCATGGTCATCCTGAGAACGCTTCACGTCGCAGGAATGGGTGTTTAGCGGGGCACGTATGCTAGCATACCGCCCCCGCAGGACAGAGCCCAAGGGCGTTTCTGCGGTGACGGCTTTCCTGCCGTCCGGGTCAGCTCTTGTGCACTGATTCAAGGCACTAACTGCTCGATTCCCTGCCATTTTTCTCCGGGATACAGGTTTACGCAGATGAGCAAGACTTCTCTCGATAAGAGCAAGATCAAGTTCCTTCTTCTGGAAGGCGTCCACCCATCGGCCGTCGAAGTCCTGAAGGCCGCCGGGTACACCAGCATTGAGTACATCACCAGTTCTCTGCCGGAAGCCCAGTTAAAGGAAAAGATCGCCGACGCGCACTTTATCGGCATTCGCTCCCGCACTCAGCTGACCGAAGAGATCTTCGACCACGCCAAGAAGCTGGTGGCTGTCGGCTGTTTCTGCATCGGCACCAACCAGGTCGACCTCAACGCAGCGCGCGAGCGCGGCATCGCGGTGTTCAACGCACCGTACTCCAACACCCGTTCCGTTGCGGAGCTGGTGCTGGCCGAGGCCATCCTGCTGCTGCGCGGCATCCCTGAGAAGAACGCTTCCTGCCACCGTGGCGGCTGGATCAAAAGCGCGGCCAACTCCTTCGAAATCCGTGGCAAGAAGCTGGGTATCGTCGGCTACGGCTCGATCGGCACGCAGTTGTCGGTTCTGGCCGAAGGCCTGGGCATGCAGGTGTTTTTCTACGACACCCTGACCAAGCTGCCCTTGGGCAACGCCACCCAGGTGTCGAGCCTGACCGAGCTGCTGGGCATGTCCGACATCGTCACCCTGCACGTGCCGGAAACCGCTGAGACCCAGTGGATGATCGGCGAGAAAGAAATCCGTGCAATGAAAAAAGGCGGAATCCTGATCAACGCCGCGCGCGGCACTGTGGTCGAGCTGGACGCCCTGGCCGACGCGATCAAGGACAAGCACCTGATCGGCGCCGCTATCGACGTGTTCCCGGTCGAGCCTCGCTCCAACGACGACATCTTCGAAAGCCCGTTGCGTGGCCTGGACAACGTGATCCTGACCCCGCACATCGGCGGTTCCACCGCTGAAGCCCAAGCCAACATCGGCCTGGAAGTGTCGGAGAAGCTGGTCAAGTACAGCGACAACGGTACCTCGGTGTCCTCGGTCAACTTCCCGGAAGTGGCCCTGCCGGCTCACCCTGGCAAGCACCGTTTGCTGCACATCCACCAGAACATCCCTGGCGTGATGATGGAGATCAACAAGGTCTTCGCGGAAAACGGCATCAACATCTCCGGTCAGTTCCTGCAGACCAACGAGAAAGTCGGCTACGTGGTAATCGACGTCGACGCCGAGTACTCGGACCTGGCGCAAGAGAAGCTGCAACACATCAACGGCACGATTCGTAGCCGCGTGTTGTTCTAAGGCTTTTCAGCGCTGCATGAAAAAGGGAGCCTTTCGGGGCTCCCTTTTTTGCATCTGAACACATCTTACTTGACGTTAACCGTGATGACTTTCGAGGCTACAGTGGGCTCGAATTGGCGATGCACGTTGTCGCCAGCCACCAGTTGCAAGGTGTGCTTGCCGGGTGTCAGCGTCAGTTCGGTTTCGGTTTGCGCCTTGCCGAAGTGAATCGAGGTGGCGGTGGCCGGGATAGCCTCGTCTGCCTTGAGCGCCTTCACATCCTGGTCGACCAGCAGGTGGTGGTGACCGGCGTTGGGGATTTGCTTGTCGATCGGCTCCAGGTCCAGGCCCTTGACGCCGAATTTGACGGTGAAGGTTTTGTCGACCGTCGCGCCGTCCTTCGGCGAGACGATAAACACTTCTGCACCTTTGGGCGCAGGCGTACGAGGAAGGTCTGCGGCGCTGGCCAACATCGATGCACCCAGCAACAGGCTGGCAATCGTTGCACGGGACAATAAGGCTTTCATTCGCTTCTCCAGTTTTTCCAGGAAATCTGTTGGGTTGTGACAACTTCGCGACAAATTGCTGTCCAAGGCACTCAACACCCTAGCAAAGCGATGCTGAACGGCGCCTCGCACAGACGAATTCTTTAGGAGTGACCATGCGCTTTTCGCCTGGCCTGTTACTTTTGCTACCCCTCATGAGCCCCTTGGCTCACGCCGAATTGGTCGATGACGTGTTTGACCGCGGCGAGCTGCGCATCGCACTTGAAGCCAACACCCCGCCGTTCAATTTCAAGGAAGGCGACAAGCTCACCGGCTTCGAAGTCGAACTCGGCGAGCAACTGGCCAAGGAGATGGACGTACGCCCCTCATTCATCACCACCGATGACACCGACATGCTGCCAGGCGTTGAAAGCGGCAAGTACGACGTGGCCATCAACCATATCGCTATGACTGCCGAGCTGCAGGATCGTTTCGATTTCAGTGAGGCTTACAACGAGAAGCCGGAGCTGGTGATTCCGTTTCAGAAAGGCAACCCGGCGTTCAAGGCCAGCCTGGACAAGGCTTTGCAGCGCGTGAAGGCCGATGGCCGCTTGAAAGCGCTCGCCCAAAAATGGCTCGAAGACGGCACGCCGGCAGTCAAGGCACAGTAGATCAACTGTGGGAGCGGGCTTGCTCGCGAAAGCGGAGTGTCAGCCACTGTTTCTGGAACTGACCCACCGCATTCGCGAGCAAGCCCGCTCGCACATTTTGACCTAAGCAAGGCGTGAGAGATGCAGTGCCGCTTCGGCCAATTCCAACTCGCTGAACACCTGCACGCCATGGCGCTTGAGCAGCGCCGCCGTCACGCCTTCGCCGCTGACTTTTACGCCGCTGAATGTTCCGTCATAGGTCAGCAGGTTGCCGCAGGATGGGCTGTTGGCCTTGAGCACGGCGATGCGGATGTCGTGGCGCTGCACCAGCGCCAAGGCCTGGCGGGCGCCGTCAAGAAAGGCGGCGCTGAAGTCTTCGCCGTCGGCGGTCAGCACTTGGGCGCGCCCCTCCCATACATCAATGCCCTGCCCGCCCGGGATTTCAGCGGACGGCCGCGGCGTGGGCAAACCGCCCGAGACTTCCGGGCAGATTGCGACCACACGGCCCTCGGCCTGCCACGCCGCCAGTTGGTCGAACGGCCCGCTGGCCCCGCCGTCATAGCGCACCTTGTGCCCCAGCAGGCAGCGGCTGATCAGAATCTTTTGCATGGTTAAAACGGCTCGTTGCCCCGCCGACGAAACCAGCCGGTCAGGGACAGGCGTTCGCGCGTGGCGGGCATGACTTCGTGGGGCACCTCGCCCGACAGGAACACCACCAGGCAACCGCCGGTGGGCACCACATCGTATTCGACGCCGCCCTTGAGGTACATGCGCAACTGCCCGCCATGGTCGGGCAGCCAGGCGTCGTTCAAGTAGATCACCGCCGAGACCATGCGCCGGTCATCGTCGCGAAAACGGTCGAGGTGCTTGAGGTAAAACGCCCCCGGCGGGTACATCGCGAAGTGGCTTTCGAAATCTTCCAGGCCAAGAAACAGATGGCGGTTCATTGCCAGGCGCAGGCTGTCCATCAAGGTCATGTAGCTGTCGCAGACCGCCGCGTCACCCTCTTCCAGCCACTGGATATGGTCCCCGCGAATGCCTTCGCGAATCTCCTGGGCCGGCCCGCGCCCCACCGACGCCGGGGCCAATTCACCCTCGGCCGCACGTTTACGGCACTCAGCCGCCAGTTCCAGGGTCAGAGCCTGGGGCAGGAAGCCGTTCTGCTGCGACCAGCCCTTTTCGGCCAGGTCGTCGACAATGCGTTGCAGCAGGGGGTGATCATGGGGTATTTGCATGGCGCGCATAGTATCCATACGCCTGTGAATCCGACAGAGCCGCCGAGCGTCTGAATACACTTTAGTCAGGTGACCGATAGGATTTCTCGACAAATCCTACGCCCGACACGGACAATAGTGGCCGACTGACAGGAGTCCATATGCGTCGTTTGTTTTTATCCTTGCTGATGTTCTGCGTTTTGCCCGCCTGGGCAGACGGCCATGACCAGTTGTACAAGGTCGCCGGCTGGGCCGAACAACGTGCGCATTTCAATGACGCCCTCAGTGCCGCCCAGCAACGCTACCGCAATAGCCTGCCGCCGGCGGTGTACCAGGCGCTGGTGGACAACAGCAATAAACGCTTCGCCGCCCAGGCCATGGACCAACGCGCCGAGGCGCAGCTGCGCAAGAACCTGGCGGACCCGAAACCGGCCCTGGCGTTTTTCCAATCGACCTTGGGCCGCAAGATTGTCGCCGCCGAGTTGCTCGCCACGCGCCGCGACCAGCTGGCGAAAAACGCCCAGGGCCTGCCGAAAATCGAAGCTGACGCCACCCGCAGCCTGATCATCGGCCACCTGGCCCAGGCCCTGCCTGCGCGCGAAGCCGGTGCGGAAGTCAGCCTGGCGATTGCCGGTGTAGCCGCCGACAGCCTGAGCCAGATGATCCCCGGGCTGCTGGGTGGTGGTCAGGCCCAAGGTATGTTGAACGGCCAGCGCGAGCGGCTGATGCAGCAGATCGACAAGGACCTGAACAACACGCTGCTGTACGTGTACCGGGATTTGTCCGACCCGGAGCTGGAAGAATTCGCCACGTTTGCCGAGTCGCCGGAGGGTAAGACGTATTACCAGGCGGCGCTGGCGGCGATTCGCGCGGGGCTTGCAGTGGGCCAAAGCACCTCAAGCCTGTCGCAGTAACCAATCTGGATTGTGTTACTTCAGATGATCCGTGAGAAAGCTGAAATATCGCTGGCGGATCTCCGCAATCTCGTTCGCCAAGTGATGCCGGCCACGCGGCAGCATTAACACGTCAGGCTGATCGAATTTGCCCCGCAGCACCTGCAAGTTGTGCTGCCAGTCTACCGTCATGTCTTCCTCACCCTGCACAATCACCGGCCGGCGTGGGCTGCGCGGCGCGGCTTCGATGCGTTTGATCCAGCGCGCCAGGGCGCCTACCCAGGCGGTGGGCAGTTGGCGCGGCTGCAGCGGGTCGGCTTCCAGGAACGGTTTGAAGGCTGGGTCGTTGGTGTTCTCGCTGAACCGCCGCGCGATGCCTTTGACGAATGGGCGCAGCAGGTAATAGCTGACCTGCGACCACCCCCATGCACGCGGCCGCACCAGCGGTGACAACAGGAACGTCTTGCCCTGCGCCGGGCTGCTCGCGCCATGGTTGAGCAAATGGTCCACCACCACCGCGCCGCCGGTGCTTTGCCCGAACAGGTGCCAGGGTTGCGGCAATTGCAGCGCCTCGGCTTGGGCGAACAGTGCCTGCACCACGTCCTGATACACGGAAAAATCGTCAATGCTGGCGCGCGTGCCACTGGATAAACCGTGGCCCGGCAAATCGCAGGCGATCACCACAAAACCCTGGTCCAGCGCCCAGTCGACCACATGGCGATACAGGCCCATATGGTCGTAGAAGCCGTGGAACATGAACATCGTCGCCACCGGCGTGGGCGGCCACCACACCTGCGCAACCACCTCAAACCCATCGACCTCGAAGCGCCCCAGCCGGCTCACGGCAGGCACTGTGCGTGCGGCCAGGTCCAGCCCGTAAAAACGCTGGTAGACCCGCGCCTCGGCGCTGAGCGGCTGGGCATCCGACAAGGGCCGCAAGCTGTCGCGCAGATGATCAGGGTCAAAGGTAACGGGCATAAAGGGTTCCAGACTGACGGCGAAGATGAATATCGAGCTGCGATATTCATCTGTCAGGACAAGCATGGCAAGCTACGCGACCTGCGAGGATACATCCGAATGCGACAGCCCTACCGCACCACCCTGTTCGCCAGCCTGATCCTGGTTATCTGCGCCGGCGTGCTGTGGGCGGCGTATGACTGGTTCCAGGGCCGCTACCTGCGGGCCTTCAGCGAACACACGGCGGTGTTCTCCGGCGACGCCCTGCGCCTGCCCGCCGAACTCAGCGGCGCCGGTCCGATCCGCCTGGTGCACTTCTGGGACCCGGCCTGTCCGTGCAACGTCGGCAACCAGCAACACCTGGGCGAACTGATCGAGCGCTACGCGCCCCAGGGCGTCGAGTTCTATGCCCTGCAAAAACCCGGCAGCCACGGCAAGCTGCCCGACAACCTGCGCCACATGAAAACCCTGACCCTCTTGCCCGGTGCCGACCACGTACCGGCCAGCCCGGCCGTGGGCATTTGGGATCGAACCGGCAAGCTCGCGTATTTCGGGCCTTACAGCGAAGGCCTGACGTGTAACGCCAATAACAGTTTTATCGAGCCGATCTTGAAAGCTCTTGAAGAGGGGCGCGAGGTGAATGCCACTCATACCCTCGCAGTGGGCTGCTACTGTTCGTGGTCGAAGGGTTTGTAGCCCGACCTCACTTTTGCTAAGGAATGTTCATGAAGCGCGTCTTGCGGGTTCTCGCGGTGCTGGTGGTACTGATCGCTCTCGGCGCCGGCTGGTACGTCTACAGCAAACAACCCACCCGCCAGGGCACGGTGGAGCTGGCCAATCTGCAGGGCTCGGTCACGGTGCGCTACGACGACCGTGGCGTGCCGCACATACGCGCTGAGAACGAGGCCGACCTGTATCGCGCCCTGGGCTACGTGCATGCCCAGGACCGCTTGTTCCAGATGGAGATCATGCGGCGCCTCGCCCGTGGCGAGCTGGCCGAGGTGCTCGGGCCCAAGCTGCTGGAGACCGACAAGCTGTTCCGCAGCCTGCGTATTCGTGAACGCGCCTTGAGCTATGTGGAACAGATCGACCATGACTCCCCGGCGTGGAAGGCCCTGCAAGCCTATCTGGACGGAATCAACCAGTATCAGGACAGCCACGCCAGCCCCATGGAGTTCGACGTGCTGGGCATCCCCAAACGGCCGTTTACCGCCGAGGACACTATCAGCGTCGCCGGGTACATGGCCTACAGCTTTGCTGCCGCGTTTCGTACAGAGCCATTGCTGACTTACGTACGCGACCAACTGGGCAGCGACTACCTGAAAGTCTTCGACCTCGACTGGCAACCCAAGGGCGCGCTCAACCTGGCCGCCAGTGATTGGCAAACCCTCGGCGCCATCGCCTCGTTGAGCGAGCAGGCGCTGGCCGATAACGGTCTGCCGCAATTCGAAGGCAGCAACGCCTGGGCCATCAGCGGCAGCCGCACCAAGAGCGGCAAGCCGTTGCTGGCGGGCGATCCGCATATCCGTTTCTCAGTGCCGTCGGTGTGGTACGAGGCGCAACTGTCGGCGCCGGGCTTTGAGCTGTACGGCTATCACAACGCGCTGGTGCCGATGGCGTTCCTGGGGCACAACCTGGATTTCGGCTGGAGCCTGACCATGTTCCAGAACGATGACCTCGACCTGATCGCCGAGAAGGTCAACCCGGACAACCCCAACCAGGTCTGGTATCACGGCCAGTGGGTCGACATGACCCGCAGCGAGCAGCAGATTGCCGTGAAGGGCCAGGCGCCGGTCACCCTCACCCTGCGCCAGTCGCCCCACGGCCCGATCATCAATGACGTGCTCGGCGAGAACGGCGGCAACACGCCGATTGCCATGTGGTGGGCATTCCTCGACACCCAGAACCCGATCCTCGAAGGTTTCTACGAACTCAATCGCGCCGACACGCTGGCCAAGGCGCGCGCGGCGGCGGCCAAGGTGTCGGCGCCGGGGCTGAATATCGTGTGGGCGAATGCCAAGGGCGATATCGGCTGGTGGGCGGCGGCGCAGTTACCGATTCGCCCGGCCGGCGCCAACCCTGGGCTTATCCTCGACGGCAGCACCGCGATGGCCGACAAGCTGGGCTTTTACCCCTTCAGCGCCAACCCCCAGGAAGAAAACCCGGCGCGCGGTTATGTGGTGTCGGCCAATGCCCAGCCGGTGTCGCCGACCGGCATGGAGATCCCCGGCTATTACAACCTTGCCGACCGTGGCCAGCAGCTGAATGCGCAGTTGAGCGACAACACTGTGAAGTGGGACGTGAACAACAGCCAGGCCTTGCAGCTCGGCACCACCACGGCGTTCGGCCCACGCCTGCTGGCGCCGCTGTTGCCGGTATTGCGTGAGGTGGTCAAGGACCCGGCGCAGCTGAAACTGGTGGAACAGCTGGCCAGCTGGAAGGGTGACTACCCGCTCGACTCCACCCGTGCCACGCTGTTCAACCAGTTCCTGTTCAACCTCGCCGACACCACCTTCCACCCGAAACTCGGCGACGGCCTGTTCAAGACCCTGCTCAGCACCCGCGTGATCGACGCGGCCTTGCCACGCCTGGCCGCCGCCGAAGATTCGCCTTGGTGGGACGGGCAGCGCCCAGCCAAGGTCAAACTCGCCTGGGACAACAGCCTCGCGCACCTCAGGGCCACCTTCGGCGACGACCCGAACCAGTGGCAATGGGGCAAGGCGCACACCCTGACCCACGGCCATCCGCTGGGTTCGCAGAAACCGCTGGACCTGATCGTCAATGTCGGCCCGTTCCCGGCGCCGGGCTCCCATGAAGTGCCGAACAACCAGTCGGCGAATATCGGCCCGGCACCGTGGCCGGTGACCTACGGCCCGTCGACCCGCCGCCTGATCGACTTTGCCGATGCGGCCCACGCCCTGACCATCAACCCGGTCGGGCAAAGCGGCGTGCCGTTCGACAAGCACTATGGCGACCAGGCTGAAACCTATATCGAAGGCGGCTACGAACAGGCGCACCTTACCGATGAGGAGGTGACGGCCAATACCCGTGGCACCCTCAAGCTGTTGCCCGCACGATAGCCGCGTGTAAATCAGTCAAAATGTGGGAGCGGGCTTGCTCGCGAATGCGCACTGTCAGTTGATAGCGTTCTGACTGAACCACCGCATTCGCGAGCAAGCCCCACATTCGACTTGCAGTGTGACCGTCACCGCGCTGGCAGAGGCCCCGGCGCCGCAAAGTTCAGCCTGAACTGCTGCGGCGTCACCCCAAGACGGCGGTTGAACACGCTGCGCATGTGCTGGGCGTCGCGAAACCCGCATTGATAGGCCACGGTTTTCAGCGGCGCGTGGCTGCTTTCGAGCATCACCCGCGCCGCATCCACCCGCGCCCGCTCGACAAACTCCGCCGGGGTGATGCGTGCCTCACGGGCGAACACTCGGGAAAAGTTGCGCGGGCTCATATTCGCCGCCGTGGCCAGGTCGGCGATCGTCAGGTCGCCGGTCAGATTGGCCAGCACATACAGCTGCACCAGCGCGACCGCCGAGGTGGCCTCGGCGTGGGGCGTAAGGAACGGGCTGAACTGCGATTGCCCGCCCGAGCGCTGGGTAAACACCACCAGGCGCTTGGCCACGCTCAGCGCGACTTCCGGCCCATGGTCCTGGGCCAGCAGATACAACGACAGGTCAATTCCTGCCGTGACCCCGGCCGAGGTGTAGAGGTTGCCGTCCTGCACGTAAAGGCGATCGGCGTCGACCTGGGCCGAGGGGCACAAACGCGCCAAATCTGCCGCGTCGTTCCAATGGGTGGTCACGGTTTTGCCATCGAGCAATCCGGCCCGGGCCAGCATGAAGGCGCCGTTGCAGATCGAACCGAAGCGCCCTGCCCTCGCCGCCGCCGCGCGCAGCCAGGCATCAAACGCCGCGCCGAAGTCCTCGAATGGCAGCTGCGGGCCGCCCGCTACCAACAGCAGGTCATAGGCTTGCAGGGCGTCGCTGTAATGCCGATGGGCCTGCAATGACAAGCCGTTGGACGCCGCCAGGGTGCCGTGGCCCAGGCCGATCACTTCAAGCTGGTAATGGTCTTGCGGCGGCAAAAAGCGGTTGGCCTCGCAGAACACGTCCATGGGGCCGGTCACGTCCAGCGACTGGACGCCGGGAAAGATCAGGATGGCGACGGTTTTGCTCATGGATGGCACACCTTCTCTAACTGGATAAACAAAGATCCCCTTGTGGGAGCGGGCTTGCTCGCGAAGGCGGTTGCTCAGTCGGCGCCTGCATTAACTGACAGACCGCTTTCGCGAGCAAGCCCGCTCCCACATTTGATCTTCTCAGGCTTCAAGAAACTATTACGGCTGGCACGATGTGGCGGCACTTTGGCCGAGATCGCACCCTCGCTGCGATAGCCGCGGCGCGGGCGCACGACCAGACTGAACTCATCGGCGCCACCCCCGGCGCTTGCTTGAGGAGAACGACCATGAGCACCACCATCGCCGGCATCCGGATCCCGGACAGCGCCCTGGCCAAGGCCACCACCGAGTACATCCGCGACGTCGAATCCGACCTGCTGTATCACCACTCCCGCCGGGTATTCCTGTTCGGTGCCTTGAGCGGTGAGCGCCAACAACTCGCCTACAATCCGGAACTGCTCTACGTCGGCGCGATGTTCCATGACCTGGGCCTGGTCGAAGGCCATCGCAGTGACAACGAACGTTTCGAAGTGGATGGCGCCAATGCGGCGGCGGCGTTCCTCAAGCCGTATGGGCTGAGCGATGACGATATCGAGCAGGTGTGGCTGTCCATCGCGCTGCACACCACACCGGGCGTGCCGCAACACCTGCGCCCGACCGTGGCGCTGGTGACGGCCGGGGTCGAGATGGATGTGCTGGGCATGGACTACGCGGCGTTTACCCACGTGCAGCGCGAAGCCGTGGTGCATGCGCACCCACGCGGTGAAGGGTTCAAGGAATGCATCATCTGCGCGTTTGCCGACGGCTTGCGCCATCGCCCACAGACCACGTTTGGCAACGTGAAGACCGATGTGCTGGTGGATCAGGAGCCGGGGTTCAAGCCGATGAACTTTGTGGAAGTCATCCGCAAATCGCCATGGGCTGCATAGTTGACTTGAAATGCAATCAAATGTGGGAGGGGGCTCGCCCCCGATGGCAGTGGGTCAGTCAATAGATGCAGTGACTGACACTCAGCAATCGGGGGCAAGCCCCCTCCCACATTTAGACCGGCGCAGGCGCCCGGCGCTTGTCCGGTTGCTTCCAGCCATCCGCCGCGGCTTCTTCAATCGCTTGCTGAATGGCTTTCTTGCGCATCTCTTCCGCACGTCGGCTGAAGAACCACACCAGAAACGTCACCAACGACACCGCCAGCAGAATCAGGCTGGCCACGGCGTTGATCTCGGGTTTAACCCCAAGGCGTACCGCCGAGAACACTTCCATCGGCAAGGTCGTGGAACCCGGACCGGACACGAAGCTGGCCAGTACCAGGTCATCCAGCGACAGCGCGAACGACATCATGCCGCCCGCCGCCAACGACGGTGCGATCATCGGAATGGTGATCAGGAAGAACACCTTCCACGGCCGTGCGCCCAGGTCCATCGCGGCTTCTTCGATCGACAGGTCCAGCTCACGCAAGCGCGCCGACACCACCACCGCCACATACGCGGCACAGAAGGTCGTGTGAGCGATCCAGATGGTCACGATGCCACGTTCCTGCGGCCAGCCGATCATCTGCGCCATGGCAACAAACAGCAGCAACAGCGACAGACCGGTGATCACTTCAGGCATGACCAGCGGCGCCGTCACCAGGCCGCCGAACAGCGTGCGGCCCTTGAAGTTGCTGATCCGCGTCAGCACGAATGCTGCCAACGTACCCAGGGCCACTGCGGCGACCGCCGTGTAGCAGGCGATTTCCAGCGAGCGTGCCACCGAGCCCATCAACTGGGTGTTGTCCAGCAAGCCCACGTACCACTTGATCGACCAACCGCCCCACACCGTCACCAGTTTGGATTCGTTGAACGAGTAGATCACCAGAATCAGCATCGGCAGGTAGATAAACAACAACCCCGCCACCAGCATGAAGCTCGAGAAACTGAAGCGCTTCATATTTTGCCCTCCATCTCTTTGGCTTGGCTGCGGTTAAACAGGATGATCGGCACGATCAGGATCGCCAGCATCACCACCGCCAGGGCAGACGCCACCGGCCAGTCACGGTTGTTGAAGAATTCTTGCCACAACACTTTACCGATCATCAGGGTTTCCGGGCCGCCGAGCAGTTCCGGGATCACGAACTCGCCCACCACCGGGATAAACACCAGCATGCAGCCGGCGATGATGCCGTTCTTGGACAGCGGCACGGTGATTTTCCAAAAGCTGTTGAAGGTGCTCGAGCCCAGGTCGGACGCGGCTTCCAGCAGGCTTTGGTCGTGCTTCACCAGGTTGGCGTACAGCGGCAGGATCATGAACGGCAGGTACGAATAGACCACGCCGATATACACCGCGATGTTGGTGTTGAGGATCTGCAGCGGCTCGTTGATCAACCCGATGGACATCAGGAAGCCGTTGAGCAGGCCGTTATTGCTGAGGATGCCCATCCACGCATACACACGGATCAGGATCGCGGTCCAGGTCGGCATCATGATCAGCAGCACCAGCACGGTCTGCATCTCTTTGCGCGCGCTGGCGATGGCGTAAGCCATCGGGTAGCCGATCAGCAGGCACAGCAGCGTGCTGAAAAACGCCATCTTCAGCGAGCCCAGGTACGCTGCGATGTACAACTCGTCGCCCGCCAGCAAGCTGTAGTTGGCAAGGTTCAGCACCAGCTGGAGCTTTTGCTCAACGAAGGTGTAGATCTCGGTGTATGGCGGGATCGCCACGTCGGCTTCGGCAAAGCTGATTTTCAGCACAATGAAAAACGGCAAGGCGAAAAACAGGAACAACCACAGGAATGGAATCCCAATGACCACCTGCTTGCCATTGGGAATGAGGCGGTTCAGGCGCCGCTTGAACTTCTTCATGTTCATGAGCGAAGTACCACGCCGCTGTCGTCTTCCCACCAGACGTAAACCTGGTCACCCCAGGTCGGACGCTGGCCACGGCGCTCGGCGTTGGCCACGAAGGATTGCACCAGCTTGCCGCTCGGCAGCTCCACGTAGAACACCGAGTGGCCGCCCAGGTAAGCGATGTCGTGCACCTTGCCGCTGGACCAGTTGTGCTCGCAGGTCGGCATTTCGGTGGTCACCAGCAGTTTTTCCGGGCGGATCGCGTAGGTCACCGACTTGTCTTCCACCGAGGTCGCGATGCCGTAACCCACGTAGATATCGCGGTCGAGGTCGGCGCACTTGAGCACCGCGTGGCCTTCGGCGTCGTCCACCACCTGGGTGTCGAAGATGTTGACGTTGCCGATGAACTCGCACACCAGGCGGCTGGTAGGCGTCTCGTAGATGTCGATCGGGCTGCCGATCTGCGCGATCCAGCCCAGGTGCATGATCGCGATGCGCTCGGCCATGGTCATGGCCTCTTCCTGGTCGTGGGTCACCATCACGCAGGTCACGCCGACGCGCTCGATGATTTCCACCAGTTCCAGCTGCATCTGCGAGCGAAGCTTCTTGTCGAGGGCGCCCATCGGCTCATCGAGCAGCAGCAGTTTCGGACGCTTGGCCAGGGAGCGCGCCAAGGCCACACGCTGACGCTGGCCGCCGGACAACTGGTGCGGCTTGCGCTTGGCGTACTGGCTCATCTGCACCAGCTTGAGCATTTCGGCCACGCGGGCGTCTACTTCGGCCTTGGGGATCTTGTCCTGCTGCAGGCCGAACGCGATGTTCTGCGCCACGGTCATGTGCGGAAACAAGGCATAGGACTGGAACATCATGTTGATCGGCCGCTCGTACGGCGGCATGTCGGTGATGTCCACGCCGTCGAGGTAGATGCGACCCTCGGTCGGGCGCTCGAAGCCTGCGAGCATCCGCAGCAAGGTGGACTTGCCCGACCCCGAACCACCGAGCAAGGCAAAGATCTCGCCTTTCTTGATTTCCAGGGACACGTCGTCCACGGCAATCGTCTCGTCGAACTTCTTCGTGACCCGGTCGATTTTGACCAGCACCTTTTTCGGTGTCTGGTCGCCCTCGAGGGCTTTCTTATAGGCGCCGGAGGCAACTGCCATTTACGAAACTCCCAGAAAAAAGAGTGCAGCTGGCCCAATACGGGCCAGCCTTGGATAGTTTGAGCTTTACTTGCCCGTCTTGACCTTGGTCCAGCTACGGGTCATTAAACGTTGCACTTTCGGGGGTAGCTCGAAGTTGACGAATGTCCGGTCGAGAACCGCCTGCGGTGGGTAAACCGCTTCGTCGGTGCGTATCGATTGCTCCATCAGCGTGTCCGACCCGGGGTTAGGGTTGGCGTAACCGACGTAATCACTGACCTGGGCGATCACCTCAGGTTGCAGCAAATAGTTGATAAAGGCGTGGGCCTCTTTGACGTTGGTGGCATCCTTGGGGATCGCCAGCACGTCAAACCACAGGTTGCCGCCTTCCTTGGGAATCGCGTAGGCGATGTTCACGCCTTTGCCAGCCTCGGCCGCACGCGCCTTGGCCTGGAACACATCACCGGAGAAGCCGGCGGCCACACAGATGTTGCCGTTGGCGAGGTCGGAAATGTATTTGGAAGAATGGAAATAGGTCACGTAGGGCCGCACTTTCAGCAGCTTCTCTTCGGCCTTTTTGTAGTCGTCCGGGTTGGTGCTGTTGGGGTCCAGGCCCATGTAGTTGAGCACCGCCGGCAGCATCTCATCCGCCGAATCCATAAACGAGACGCCGCAGGTCGCCAGCTTCTTCATGTTTTCCGGCTCGAACAGGACGGCCCAGGAATCTATATGGTCGACGCCCAGCACTTCCTTCACTTTATCGACGTTGTAACCGATGCCGTTGGTGCCCCACAGGTACGGCACGGCGTACTGGTTGCCGGGGTCGTTCTTTTCCAGGCGCTTGAGCAGTGCCGGGTCGAGGTTGGCGTAGTGGGTCAGCAACGACTTGTCGAGTTTCTGAAACGCCCCGGCCTTGATCTGCTTGCCGAGGAAGTGGTTGGACGGCACGACCACGTCGTAGCCGGTACGCCCGGCGAGCAACTTGCCTTCCAGGGTTTCGTTGGAGTCAAACACGTCATACACCGGCTTGATGCCGCTGGCCTTTTCGAAGTTGGCCAGGGTGTCGGGGCCGATGTAGTCCGACCAGTTATAAACATGCACAGTCGGGGCGGCCTGCACGCTGACAGCCAGCGTGATACCTGCACCCACCAGCAAGGCTTTGCGAAATAAAGAAATTGGCAAGTGGAGGTCCTCTTAAATAGTTGGGCCCGAAGTTGTTGCCCGGCAACAAAACCGGCGCGCAACTTACCCTCGATAAACCGATCCGGCAAAACTTTCTGTCATTTAATTTGTGTGGGAGCAGGCTTGCTCCCACACAAAGGGTTTCAAGGCTTACTTGCCCGATTTGATTTTGGTCCAGCTGCGGGTCATTTCACGCTGGGTAGCCGCCGGCAAGTCTGCAATGGCGTAGAGCTTGGCCTGCACATCCGCTGGCGGGTAGATGCCTGGGTCGCTGGTGATTTCTTTATCGACCAGTGCGGTGGCTTTCTCGTTACCGTTCGGGAAGTGCACGCTGTTCGTGATGGAGGCCATGACTTCCGGCTTGAGCAGGTAGTTCATGAACGTGTAGGCCGCGTCGACGTTTTCGGCATCTTTAGGGATGGCGACCATGTCGAAGAAGCTGCCAGCACCTTCTTTCGGAATGTCATAGGCAACCTTGACCTTGCCACCGGCTTCAGCGGCGCGGGCTTTGGCCTGTTCAATGTCACCCGAGTAACCCACGGCGACGCAGATGTTGCCGTTGGCCAGGTCCGAGATGTACTTGGACGAGTGGAAGTAGCCGATCGAAGGGCGCAGCTTGAGGAACAGGGCCTCGGCTTGCTTGAGGTCTTCTTTCTTCTGGGTGTCGGTCGGCAGGCCCAGGTAGTGCAGCGCCACCGGCAGCATCTCGGTTGGCGAGTCGAGGAAGCTCACGCCGCAGCTTTTCAGCTTGGCGATGTTTTCAGGCTTGAGCAGCACGTCCCACGATTCGATCTTGTCCACGCCCAGCGCAGCCTTGACCTTCTCCGGGTTGTAGCCGATGCCGATCGAACCCCACATGTACGGGAAGGCGTGCTTGTTGTCCGGGTCGCTGACCGACACGGCTTTAAGCAGGGATTTGTTGAGGTTGCCGTAGTTGGACAGTTTGGACTTGTCCAGCTCCTGGTAGACACCGGCCTTGATCTGCTTGGCAAGGAAGTTGTTCGACGGTACGACGATGTCGTAACCGGACTTGCCTGCCAGCAACTTGGCTTCGAGGGTCTCGTTGCTGTCGAAAACGTCGTACACCACTTTAATGCCCGACTCTTTTTCAAAGTTGGCGATGGTGTCCGGTGCAATGTAGTCGGACCAGTTGTACACGTGCAGCACTTTATCGTCTGCCTGGGCCGCGCCCGCCATTGCGCCCATCAGGGACAAGGCGAGGAGGGTCTTGCCAGCGTTCTTCAAACCTAATGCCTTCATTTTGGTGATGCTCCAATTTTTTCTTTTTTGGGCCACAAGCTTTGTATGTTCAGCAGCCCAGCCAAAGGGCAACAAAACAGGGCGACAGTCTGGCAAGTTCAGGGGCCGGCTTTCAACCAGCGCCTCATTTATAACTGCTCAAAACGCAGCGCCCGAAGCCGCTGCGCACTGAGCCTAGCACTTAGCCCTGCAATGCCGCCAAAGTCAGGTCCAGGCACTGCCGCGCCTTGGTGACCAGCTCGTCGATTTCGGCCTTGCTGATCACCAGCGGCGGCGAAATGATCATGGTGTCGCCGACGGCGCGCATGATCAGGCCATTCTCAAAGCAGAAGGTTCGGCAAATCATGCCTACGCCACGCCCTTCGTAACGCTTGCGCGTCGCCTTGTCCTGGACCAGCTCGATTGCACCGAGCATGCCCACACCCCGCACTTCACCGACCAGAGGGTGATCAGCCAGCTCCCTCAGACGTTTCTGCAAATACGGTGCCGTTTCATCGTGCACACGGTTAACGATTTTTTCGTCGCGCATGATGCGGATGTTTTCCAGGGCGACCGCCGCAGCCACCGGGTGACCGGAGTAGGTGAAGCCGTGGTTGAAATCACCCCCTTCATTCAGCACGGCGACCACGTCATCGCGCACGATCAGGCCACCCATCGGGATGTAGCCCGAGGTCAGGCCCTTGGCGATGGTCATCATGTGCGGCTTGAGGTCGTAGAAGTCGCTGCCGAACCACTCACCGGTACGGCCAAACCCGCAGATCACTTCGTCAGCGACAAACAGGATGTCGTACTTGGCGAGGATTTGCTTGATGCGCGGCCAGTAGCTGTCCGGCGGCACGATCACGCCACCGGCACCCTGGATCGGCTCGGCAATAAAGGCGCCGACGTTGTCCACGCCCAGCTCCAGGATCTTCTCTTCCAGCTGGTTGGCCGCCCACACGCCGAACTCTTCGGGGCTCATGTCGCCGCCTTCGCCAAACCAGTACGGCTGGGCAATGTGGACAATGCCCGGGATCGGCAAATCACCCTGCTCATGCATATAAGTCATGCCGCCCAGGCTGGCGCCGGCCACGGTGGAGCCGTGGTAGCCATTCTTGCGGCTGATGATGGTTTTCTTGTTTGGCTGGCCCTTGATCGCCCAATAGTGGCGGACCATGCGCAACATGGTGTCGTTGCCTTCGGAGCCGGAACCGGTGAAAAACACGTGGTTCATGCCGGCGGGTGCGATGTCGGAAATCGCCTTGGCCAACTCCAGCACCGGCGGGTGAGCGGTCTGGAAGAACAGGTTGTAGTACGGCAGTTCTTTCATCTGCTTGGCGGCGGCGTCAGCCAGTTCATCGCGACCGTAACCGATCGCCACGCACCACAGGCCGGCCATGCCGTCGAGGATTTTGTTGCCTTCGCTGTCCCACAGGTAAACGCCGTGGGCTTTGGTGATGATCCGTGGGCCTTTCTCTTTCAATTGCTTGAAGTCGCTGAACGGCGCCAGGTGATGATCGCTGCTCAAGGCTTGCCATTCACGGGTTTGCGGGTTGTTGCTGGACATACCAATCTCCTAGACATTTCAGGTGAGGGCGCGCTGTTCCGGCAGCGCGCCCGGCGCATCAGACGGCGAAGAGCAGGAATTCCCGCTCCCACGAACTGATCACGCGCTTGAAGTTTTCATGCTCGGCCCGCTTGACCGCGACGTAGCCTGTGATGAATTTCTGACCCAGGTATTTCTCGATGGTCTTGCTGTTTTCCATGCGCTCCAGAGCGTCTTCGATGGTCAACGGCAGGCGCAGGTTGCGTCGCTCGTAACCACGGCCGACCACGGGCGCGCTCGGGTTATGGCCTTCGACCATGCCGATGTAGCCGCACAGCAAACTGGCGGCAATTGCCAGGTAAGGGTTGGCGTCGGCGCCCGGCAGCCGGTTTTCCACGCGACGGTTCTGCGGACCGGCATCCGGTACGCGCAGGCCCACGGTGCGGTTTTCCTCGCCCCACTCCACGTTGACCGGCGCCGAGGTGTCGGGCAGGAAGCGGCGGAACGAGTTCACGTTGGGGGCGAACAACGGCAGCAATTCAGGGATGAATTTCTGCAGGCCGCCAATGTGGTTGAGGAACAACTGGCTCATGGTCCCGTCTTCGTTGGAGAAGACGTTCTTGCCAGTGGCGATGTCGATGATGCTCTGGTGCAAGTGCATCGCGCTGCCGGGCTCGCCGGTCATTGGCTTGGCCATGAACGTGGCGGCCACGTTGTGCTTGAGCGCGGCCTCACGCATGGTGCGCTTGAACACCAGGATCTGGTCGGCCAAGGACAGCGCGTCGCCGTGACGGAAGTTGATTTCCATCTGCGCCGTGCCGTCTTCGTGGATCAGCGTGTCGAGGTCCAGCTCCTGCAGTTCGCACCAGTCGTAGACGTCTTCGAACAGCGGGTCGAATTCGTTGGCCGCTTCTATAGAGAAGGACTGGCGACCGGTTTCCGGGCGACCGGAACGGCCGATCGGCGGTTGCAGCGGGAAGTCCGGGTCTTCGCAGCGTTTGGTCAGGTAGAACTCCATCTCAGGCGCCACGATCGGCTGCCAGCCCTTGTCGGAATAGAGTTTCAGCACCTTCTTGAGTACGTTGCGCGGCGACAGCTCGATCGGGTTGCCTTGCTTGTCGTAGGTGTCGTGGATCACCTGAGCGGTCGGCTCGATGGCCCAGGGCACCAGGAACACCGCGTTCTGGTCGGGGCGGCAGATCATGTCGATGTCGGCCGGGTCGAGCAATTCGTAATAGATGTCGTCTTCGACATAGTCGCCGGTCACGGTCTGCAACAGAACGCTCTCGGGCAGGCGCATGCCTTTTTCGGCGATGAACTTGTTGGTCGGCGAGATCTTGCCCCGGGTGATGCCGGTCAGGTCGCCAATCATGCATTCGACTTCTGTGATCTTGTGGTCTTTCAACCAATCGGTGAGCTGGTCGAGGTTGTTACTCATAAATGCCTCTGGGCTGGGTTTCCTGGCATCCATTAAAGGCCAGGCGTTGGTTGACGCAGCATCCGCGTCGTCTATTCGTTCAGGGTAGGAGCTTACCTGCCATTTGCTGCAGCGTTGCATTCCTCACGCCAAAGTCGTGCAGAATCATGAGCAGCACCCGGGTTGGGCGCCGTTGATTGGCCGTTTTGAGGTAAGCGAGGAAACTAGGAAGCGTTCGGGCGAGGCGTCAAGAATATTGACCGGAACGCGGGTATTCACGCTGTAGGAATAGACTGCTGACAAGACCTGCGTGGAGCAGGCCGAGACGCCAAGTGGCGGCAGGCGAGACATGAAGCACCCCGGTATTATTGCTGTTATGGGTTTGAATCGAGCTTAGCCTTGTTCATTTTTTTACACAACACCCCCGTAAAAAATACAACACGGCCCGCTCAAGCCTGCGAGTCCCAAGCGGATCAAACCCAAAAAACCGCCCCAAAAAGCCCCAAAAAAGCCTTCGCGGCGCTTTTTTAGGGCAAAAAAGCCCTCGCTTGACTTCGGCATGCCGTTCGGGTTGACTGAAACCAGAAAAGATCAATGATTGATATTTTTAACAACAAAGGTGTTGCATCATGTCGGTACCCCCGCGTGCCGTTCAGCTTAACGAAGCGAACGCGTTCCTTAAGGATCATCCTGAGGTTCTGTACGTAGACCTTCTAATTGCGGATATGAATGGTGTGGTGCGCGGCAAGCGCATCGAACGCACCAGCCTCCACAAGGTTTACGAGAAGGGCATTAACCTGCCTGCCTCTTTATTTGCCCTGGATATCAACGGCTCGACGGTGGAAAGCACCGGCCTGGGTCTGGACATCGGTGATGCTGACCGAATCTGTTATCCGATCCCCGACACCCTGTGCAATGAACCTTGGCAAAAGCGCCCAACCGCGCAACTGCTGATGACCATGCACGAGCTTGAAGGTGAACCTTTCTTCGCCGATCCTCGCGAAGTCCTCCGGCAAGTTGTAAGCAAATTTGACGACCTCGGTCTGACCATCTGCGCCGCCTTCGAACTTGAGTTCTACCTGATCGACCAGGAGAACGTGAACGGCCGCCCACAACCGCCCCGCTCGCCGATCTCCGGTAAACGCCCGCATTCGACACAGGTCTACCTGATCGACGACCTCGACGAATACGTCGACTGCCTCCAGGACATTCTGGAAGGTGCCAAAGAACAAGGCATCCCGGCTGACGCCATCGTCAAGGAAAGTGCCCCGGCGCAATTCGAAGTGAACCTGCACCACGTGGCCGACCCGATCAAGGCCTGCGACTACGCGGTACTGCTCAAGCGCCTGATCAAGAACATCGCCTACGACCATGAGATGGACACCACCTTCATGGCCAAGCCTTACCCGGGCCAGGCAGGCAACGGTTTGCACGTACACATTTCGATCCTGGACAAGGACGGCAAGAACATCTTTGCCAGCGAGGATCCCGAGCAGAACGCCGCATTGCGTCACGCGATCGGCGGTGTGCTCGAGACCCTACCCGCCCAAATGGCGTTCCTGTGCCCCAACGTCAACTCCTACCGTCGTTTCGGCGCACAGTTCTACGTGCCGAACTCGCCATGCTGGGGCCTGGACAACCGCACCGTGGCGATTCGCGTACCGACCGGCACTGCCGACTCCGTACGTATCGAACACCGTGTGGCCGGTGCTGACGCCAACCCTTACCTGCTGATGGCTTCGGTCCTGGCGGGCGTGCACCACGGCCTGACCAACAAGATCGAGCCGAATGCACCGGTGGAAGGCAACAGCTACGAGCAGAACGAACAAAGCCTGCCGAACAACCTGCGCGACGCATTGCGCGAGTTGGACGACAGCGAGGTGATGGCCAAGTACATCGATCCTAAATACATCGATATCTTCGTCGCCTGTAAGGAAAGTGAGCTGGAAGAGTTCGAACACTCCATCTCCGACCTTGAGTACAACTGGTACCTGCATACCGTGTAAGCGGTTGCAGCTTTAAAAGAACGCCGCAGGCTTTTGGTCTGTGGCGTTTTTTTATGGGTTTATTCATGGAGACCGAGTGGGTCCATTCGCAGGCAAGCCAGCTCCCGTATTTGACTGCATTCCAAAGTGGGCACTCGGTTAAATGTGGGCGCTGGCTTGCCTGCGAAAGCGGTCTGGCAGACAACACACTTCTGTGCTCATACAATGCGCTCTGCCTTGTAGGAGACTTCCATGACCACCCGCCCCGCCGCCCCTCGCAAACCTCGCGCCCGCAGCCAGGCCCGGATCGACGCGATCCTCGATGCCGCCCGCACCCTGCTGGCGACCGAAGGCGTGGCGGGTTTGTCGATCTACAGCGTGGCCGAGCGCGCACAGATTCCGCCGTCGTCGGTGTACCACTTTTTCGCCAGCGTGCCGGCGTTGCTGGAGGCGCTGACAGCAGACGTCCATGCAGCTTTCCGGGCGGCGATCCAGGCGCCCATCGACCATGCATTACTCAAGCACTGGCGCGACCTGTCCTGCATCGTTGAGCAGCGCATGCTCACGGTCTACGAACACGATGCAGCGGCGCGGCAATTGATCCTGGCACAGCACGGGCTGGCCGAAGTGACCCAGGCGGATCGTCAGCATGATCTGGAATTGGGGGACTTGATGCTGGAGGTGTTCAATCGCCACTTCGAGGTGCCGACGCTACCCGGCGATGTGGATGTATTTGCCCTGGCGCTGGAGCTGAGCGACCGCGTGTATGCACGCTCGGTGCATCAGCACGGGCTGATTACGCCGCGCATGGCCGAGGAAGGGATGCGGGTGTTTGATGCGTATGTGGGGCTTTACTTGCCGGCGTATTTGCCTAAGCGATAAGCCTTGTTTCGACTGGACCGGCCCCATCGCGGGCAAGCCCGGCTCCCACATTTTGACCTGTGAATACACTCAAATGTGGGAGCTGGCTTGCCTGCGATAGCGGTTTCAAGGTCGGCGATCACAACTTGGCGATCGACACCTCAGTCGATTTCACGAAGGCAATCACTTCGCTGCCAATCACCAGCTCCAGCTCTTTGACCGAGCGCGTGGTGATCACGGAAGTCACGATACCCGACGCGGTCTGCACGTCGATTTCCGACAGCACATCACCTTCGACGATTTCCTTGATGGTGCCTTTGAACTGGTTACGCACGTTGATGGCTTTAATAGTCATGGTGTTCTCTCTTCGTAGGACAAGTGAGTTATTGAGCCCAACGCAATTGCGTAGGCAGCGGTGAAACAGGTTCAGGTTCCGGCGGCGTGCCAGGCAGCGACAGCACGCGGTTAAGCACTTCCGCTTCCAGCGCAGCCAGGCGATGCGAGCCACGGGCGCGCGGGCGCGGCAGGTCGACGAGCAGGTCCAGGCCGATTTCGCCGTCTTCGATCAGGATCACGCGGTCGGCAATCGCCACGGCTTCGCTGACATCGTGGGTCACCAGCAACACAGTAAATCCGTGCTTCTGCCAGAGGTTCTCGATCAGTTGCTGCATCTCGATACGGGTCAGCGCATCCAGTGCACCCAAAGGCTCATCGAGCAGCAACAGGCGCGGCTGGTGAATCAACGCGCGCGCCAGGGCCACGCGTTGCTTCTGGCCACCGGACAGCGCCGCCGGCCATTCATTGGCGCGCTCGGCCAGGCCGACCGCTTCCAGGGCTTCCAGCGCTTTGGGGCGCCAGTTGCCTTTGAGGCCCAGGCCCACGTTATCGATGATCTTTTTCCACGGCAGCAGGCGCGCTTCCTGGAACATCAACCGCGTGTCTTCAATCGCTTCGCTCAGCGGTGCAGACCCGGCCAGCAGCTCGCCGCCGCTGGCTTTGTCGAGGCCCGCCAGCAGACGCAGCAAGGTACTTTTGCCGCAACCGCTGCGACCGACCACGGCCACGAATTGGCCTGCGGGGATGTGCAGGTCGATTTCCTTGAGGACTTCCCGCGCACCAAAGGCCTTGCGCAGTTTGCGCACCGCCAGCGGGATGCCCTTGAGCAGGCGCGGAGGTTGTTGAGCGGTCATGCCGCACCTCCTTTATTCACTTGGTAAGCCGGGTGCCAGCGCAGCCATACACGCTCCAGGCCGCGGGCGGCCAGGTCGGCGAGTTTGCCGAGGATGGCGTACATGACGATGGCCAGGACCACCACGTCGGTTTGCAGGAATTCACGAGCGTTCATCGCCAGGTAACCAATGCCGGAACTGGCCGAGATGGTTTCCGCCACGATCAGCGTCAGCCACATGAAGCCCAGGGCGAAACGCACACCCACCAGGATCGACGGCAGCGCGCCCGGCAGGATCACCTGGCGGAACAGGCTGAACCCGGACAACCCGTAGCTGCGCGACATTTCCACCAGGGCCGGGTCGACGTTGCGGATGCCGTGGTAGGTGTTCAGGTAAATCGGGAACAGCGTGCCGAGGGCGACCAGGAAAATCTTCGCGGTTTCGTCAATGCCGAACCACAGGATCACCAACGGGATCAGCGCCAGGTGCGGCACGTTGCGGATCATCTGCACCGAGCTGTCCAGCAGGCGCTCACCCCACTTCGACAGGCCAGTGATGAAGCCCAGCGCCAGGCCGATGCTGCCGCCGATCACGAAACCCAGGCCTGCACGCCAGCCGCTGATGGCCAAGTGGGTCCAGATTTCGCCGCTGCGTACCAGGTTGATGCCGGCTTCGATCACCGCACTCGGTGCCGGCAGAATGCGCGTCGACAACCAGCCCGCCGACACCGACAGCTGCCACACCGCCAGCAGTAGAATCGGCAGCACCCACGGCGCCACGCGATGGCTTAATTTTTCAAAGTTCATGGCTACGCCTCAGCTCTGCGACGCAGCTTTGGGAAGGATGTCGTTGGCGACCATCTCGCCGAACGGGCTGACGTACCCGGCGCTTTTCGGCAGCTCGGGACGCTCGATATCCAGGTGCGGGAACAACAGTTCGGCGACTCGATACGACTCCTCCAGGTGTGGGTAACCGGAGAAGATAAAGGTGTCGATGCCCAGGTCCGCGTACTCCTTGACCCGCGCCGCCACTGTCGGGCCATCGCCCACCAGCGCGGTGCCTGCGCCGCCACGGACCAGGCCGACGCCCGCCCACAGGTTGGGGCTGACTTCGAGATTGTCGCGATTGCCGCCGTGCAGCGCAGCCATGCGTTGCTGGCCGACGGAATCAAAGCGCGCCAGGGAGGCCTGGGCGCGGGCGATGGTGTCGTCGTCCAAGTGGGAGATCAGTTTGTCAGCGGCTTTCCAGGCTTCTTCGTTGGTTTCGCGCACGATCACATGCAGGCGAATGCCGAAACGCAGCGTACGCCCGAGTTTCTCGGCCTTCGCCCGTACCTGGGCAATTTTTTCCGCGACCGCAGCCGGTGGCTCGCCCCAAGTCAGCACCATTTCAACCTGTTCGGCTGCGAGGTCCTGGGCCGCTTCGGAGGAACCGCCGAAGTACAGCGGCGGACGCGGCTGCTGGATCGGCGGGTAGAGCAACTTGGCGCCTTTGACGCTGATGTGCTCGCCGTCGTAATCCACGGTTTCGCCTTCCAGCACGCGGCGCCAGATGCGGGTGAATTCCACCGAGGCCTGGTAGCGCTCTTCGTGGCTGAGGAACAAGCCATCGCCCGCCAGCTCTTCCGGATCACCGCCGGTCACCAGGTTGAACAGTGCACGGCCGTCGGACAGGCGATCCAGGGTCGCGGCCTGACGCGCCGCCACCGTCGGGGAAATGATCCCGGGGCGCAGGGCGACGAGGAATTTCAAACGCTGGGTCACCGGGATCAGCGAGGCAGCCACCAGCCACGAGTCTTCGCAGGAGCGGCCGGTAGGGATCAGCACCCCGCCGAAACCCAGGCGGTCAGCGGCCTGGGCCACCTGTTGCAGATAACCGTGGTCGACGGCGCGAGCGCCTTCGGCGGTGCCAAGGTAATGGCCGTCGCCGTGGGTAGGCAGGAACCAGAAAATATTGAGGCTCATGGAGTTGTCTCCTGAAGAAGTCGGATTACGGCGCTTTGGCCACGGCGGCAGGTGGCGTCCAGATCACGTCCTTGATGTTCAAGGGCTTGGGGATCAATTTGAGTTGGTAGAAGGTGTCGGCGATTTTTTGCTGGGCGGCGACCACTTCCGGGGTCAGGAACAGCGCGCCGTAGCCTTGGCGTTTCACCGAGGTCAGGGTGATGTCAGCCGGCAGGCCGAGCAGCGGCGCGACTTGTTCGGTGACTTCCTGTGGGTTGGCCTTGGACCATTCGCCCACGGCGCGCACTTCTTCAATCAGGGCCTTGACCACTTCGGGATTTTTTTCCGCGTAAGGCTTGGTGGCCAGGTAGAACTGATGGTTGTCGGCGATGCCGGTGCCGTCACGCAGGGTGCGCGCTTGCAGTTGTTTCTCGGCGGCAGCCTGGTACGGGTCCCAGATCACCCATGCATCCACACTGCCACGCTCGAACGCGGCACGCGCATCGGCGGGCGGCAGAAACACGGTGTGTACGTCGGTGTATTTCAGGCCGGCGTCTTCCAGCGCACGTACCAGCAGGTAGTGCACGTTGGAGCCTTTGTTGAGCACGATTTTCTTGCCCTTGAGCTCGGCCACCGATTTGATCGTCGACTCTTTCGGCACCAGGATCGCTTCACTGGTCGGCGCTGGCGGCTCGTAGGCCACGTAGAGCAAATCAGCCCCGGCCGCCTGGGCGAAGACCGGCGGGGTTTCGCCGGTGACGCCAAAGTCGATCGAGCCGACGTTCAGCCCTTCGAGCAATTGCGGGCCACCGGGAAACTCGGTCCACTGCACCTGCACACCCTGGGCGGCCAGGCGTTTTTCCAGGGTGCCCTTGGCCTTGAGCAGCACCAGGGTGCCGTATTTCTGGTAGCCGATACGCAGGGTTTCGGCTGCCTGGGCTTGAACAATGGCGCCGAAGGACACAGCCGCAGCAAACAGTGCGACCAGACCACGACGCAAGATGACAGTGCGCATGGCGCTCTCTCCAAATAATGCGATGAGGGGGTTGGCTGCACCTGCTTGGCCGTTGGCGGCTGAGTAAGGTGAGTGTTTCTTAAAGGGGTAAGGCTCAGATGCTCCAGCGAGCAGTCAACAAACGTTCATTCAACACATGGGGGTCCAGCGGTTTCGGGCGACGGGCCATGGCGCTGTAGAGCGTCTCCAGGGCTTCGTGCAAACGCTGTTCGAGTACTGGCACCAGTTGCGCCTGGGCACTGCCTTCGCCGTAAGCAATCTGGCTGTCTTCGGCAAAAATGCCATGGAGCAATTCCTGGGCCTTGAGGGCCGACAACACAGGCTTCAAGGCGTAATCCACCGCGAGCATGTGGGCGATGCTGCCGCCCGTGGCCATCGGCAACACGATCTTGTGGGCCAGGGCGCGCTCGGGCAGCAGGTCGAGCACGGTCTTCAGCGCGCCGGAGAACGAGGCCTTGTAGACCGGCGTGGCAATCACCAAGCCATCCGCGTTAGCCACTTGCTGCAGCAGGTCGATGACTTTGGGGCTGTCGAAGCGCGCATGCAGCAAGTCCTCGGCCGGGAAGTCCCGTATCTGATAACTCACCACCTCCACGCCCTTCTCTTGCAACCATTGACGGGTTTTTTCCAGCAAGACCCCGGAGCGGGAACGCTGGCTGGGACTGCCTCCAAGTGTTACGACCAGCATGTAGGAAATTCCTTAAGCAATTGTCGGCGGTTCGCCTTGTGGCGATGGCGCCAAGATGGAACAGACCTTATCAGCAGATTTATATATCTATAAATCTTATTTTTTCATTTGTTTATTCTATAAAAGCATATGCAATTCAATAATCCTCAGACGAAAAAAAAGGCCGTCGAAACGGCCTCAAAACCCCTGCTATGTGAGACTTAAAATGCGATCAACTGTGGGAGCGGGCTTGCTCGCGAATGCGGTGTATCAGTCAGCTAATGTATTGGCTGACACTCCGCATTCCCGAGCAAGCCTGCTTGGTTTGTGTTAGCGATTTGGCTGCGGGGTAAGTCGCAGGTAAGGCTTCACCGCGCGATAGCCCTTGGGAAAGCGCTTCTTGATCTCTTCCTCATCCTTGAGCGACGGCACGATGACCACCTCATCACCGTCCTGCCAGTTGGCGGGCGTGGCGACCTTGTGGCTGTCGGTCAGCTGCAGCGAGTCGATGACCCGCAGGATTTCGTGAAAGTTGCGACCGGTGCTGGCCGGGTAGGTGATGGTCAGGCGAACCTTTTTGTTCGGGTCGATCACAAACAAGGAGCGCACGGTGAGGGTGTCACTGGCATTCGGGTGGATCAGGTCATACAGGTCCGAAACCTTGCGGTCGGCATCGGCCAGGATCGGGAAGTTGACGACCGTATTCTGGGTTTCGTTGATGTCTTCGATCCACTTGTGGTGCGAGTCCACCGGGTCTACCGACAGGGCGATGGCCTTGACGCCGCGCCTGGCGAATTCGTCCTTGAGCTTGGCGGTGAAGCCCAGCTCGGTGGTGCACACCGGTGTGAAGTCTGCCGGGTGGGAAAACAACACACCCCAGCTGTCGCCCAGCCATTCGTGGAAGCGAATCGTGCCGGCGCTGGAATCCTGTTCGAAGTCGGGGGCGATATCGCCCAGTCTTAGGCTCATGGTGTGGCTCCTGATGAGTGCTTATGGAGCCCACTGTGCATGGAATGCGGATTATTTAAAAAGAATAAATATCGATTTATCTAGACGATAAAGGAATATTAAAAATGTGTTCATTGGACGCGGAAGCGAGCGAGGAGCAACATCGGTTTCAAGGTTCGAGAAGGCCTTGAGACGCTGTAAAGAGGGGTTCAGGAAGGGCCTGCGGGGGTTTGGCCCGACTTGAAAGTAAAGCACCTTGCCCGGCGTTGCGCCGGGCAAGGTTTTACACAGTTACTTGAATGCGTAGCTGTAGCTGACGATCACGCGGTTTTCATCTTGATCGCGCGCGGCAGCAACATCGTTGCGCCACATAGCGTTTTTCCAGGCGACGCCGAGGTTTTTCAGCGGACCTTCTGGAATCACGTAGGCAACGGTGATGTCACGTTCCCACTCGGACTGGCCAGTGAACTCGGCACGCGAACCGTTAACGGTGTCGATGTCAGTACCCTTGAGGTAGACAACACCAGCAGTCAGACCAGGAACGCCCACTTTGGCGAAGTCATAAGCGTAGCGAGCCTGCCAGGTACGTTCACCAGCACGGGCGAACTTGGCGATCTGCATGTCAGTGGTCAGGTAAGCCGACGAACCGTCGCCCTGGTTCAACCAAGGGAAGTCGCTGCTACCGTTGCTGACTTGGTAACCACCACCGAACGTATGGCCGGCAACGGTGTACAGGAACAGGCCGCTGTACAGGTTGTTATCGACCTTGCCACGACCGGAGTTCACGCCGCTGTAGTTGCCCGACGAGAAGTAGGCAGATTCGTGACCGTTCTTACCGTCGTCGGAGCTGTTGAAGTAACGCAGGTCAGACTTCAATACACCCGGGCCGATTGCCCAGTTGTGGGTCAGACCCAGGAAGTGCTGCTTGTAGAAGTCTTCCAGGTTGCCGTAGTAGTACTGGGCAGTCAGGTCCTTGGTGATCTTGTAGTCACCACCGGCGTAGTAGAACTTGTTGCTGTCACGCCAGTTGACGCCACGGCTGTTGGCGCCCGCGATGGACAGGTTGTCAACGTTGCTGGAGTTACGACCTTTGGCTTTTTCGATCTGACCACCAACCAGCGTCAGATCCTTGATATCGTTCGATGTGATCTGGCCACCCTGGAAGGTTTGCGGCAGCAGACGACCATCGTTGGACACGATAACCGGCAGCTTAGGCATCAGCGTACCCAGCTTCAGTTCGGTCTGGGAGATCTTGGCTTTAGCAGTCAGGCCCAGGCTCGAGTAGTTATCAACGGCTTCGCCATTGGACTTGCTCGGGAACACGGTACCGCCGTAAGACGATGCAGTCGCGCCGTTGGTGCCGCCGCCGGAATCCAGGCGAACACCCAGCAAACCGATAGCGTCAAGGCCAAAGCCTACGGTGCCTTGGGTGAAACCGGAGATGAAGCGCAGATCGAAGCCTTGGCCCCACTCTTCGTTCTTGCTCTGAACACCAGCGCGCTTGTTGGCAGCAGTGCCAGCAGCCGAGTCACGGTTATCAGTGTTGATGTAAAAGTTGCGCAGACCCAGTGTTACTTTACTGTCATCGATGAAACCGGCAGCGCCTGCTTGCTGGGCGATTGCGCCCAAAGCTACAGCCAAAGCCAAGGTGGACTTCTTCATGTACCGCTCCTCTCATTTCTAATTTTTGTATTTCTTTGGTCTCGGGTCTGACGCCCTCGATCCACAGATGCGCGATTAGCACCGCATAGTGACCGACAAGTCAATCGTAACCTTGTGTGTCTACTACCTTCGTCTAATCGCAGTTGATTTGGTCCCTGCAGGGTAATGAGTTTTTCATACACCCAAAAAGAATTGTTTCATTCTTTTTCATACGATTCAGGAATAAGCATTTTCATGACGCGGACAGGTCGGGAGAGACGCTCCGCTCCATAAGCTAATTCCTAAAGAGTAATTGTTAGCGCTTTTTTAGATCCATTAGTGTGGCCTTACAGCTTCACACGTCACCCACGATCAAAAAGGCGACGCCATCATGGCTAAAGGCACATCCTCCCGTCAATTTGTTACAGTTTTTGTGTCACTAATTCTTTCTTTTGATGTCAAAGCCGCCGTTTCGACAGCGAACGGCGAGCCGTAAGCCTTTGCCGCCGCCGCTTCGCGCAATTTATTGACCGTGGCCTTCATCGTATCGGCGCACATCAATACTTCTGAAGCCTTGGTCGCGCAACGGCAGCGGCATCGGCAAAACCTTATGCCCAGGCGCAGCAAAGCGGCACGCGGCTTAAAAGCGGCGCGCCGAAAGCGATGGGGCTATCCGGCCTATGGTGACCGACAAGCTTATCGGTCACTAAACACAATCAAGTGTGGGAGCGGGCTTGCTCGCGAAAGCGCTGGGCCCGTCAGCAAAATCAGTGACTGACACCCTGCCTTCGCGAGCAAGCCCGCTCCCACATTTAGACTTTCTTGACCTCTGAAACCGGGGTTACAGAGCCTTCTCGAAAATCTTCGAATTGCGCTGATAGTTGTACAGCGACGCACGTGCCGACGGCAGCCGGTCCACGCTGCTTGGCACAAAGCCGCGCTCACGGAACCAGTGGGCGGTACGCGTGGTAAGCACGAACAAGGTCTTCAAACCCTGGGCCCGGGCACGGGTCTCGATGCGCTCCAGCAACACATCACCGCGCGCACCGTGTCGGTATTCCGGGTTCACCGCCAGGCACGCCAGCTCGCCTGCGTCCGAATCCGCGATCTGATACAGCGCCGCACAGGCGATGATCATGCCTTCGCGCTCGACCACGCTGAATTGCTCGATCTCACGCTCCAGCACCTCGCGCGAACGACGCACCAAAATGCCCTGCTCTTCCAGCGGGCTGATCAGGTCGAGCAAACCGCCGACGTCTTCAATCGCCGCCTCGCGCACCAGTTCAAACTGCTCCTGGGCGACCAGCGTACCGCCGCCGTCGCGGGTGAACAGTTCGGTGAGCAAGGCGCCGTCTTCGGCGTAGCTGACAATATGGCTGCGCCCTACCCCACCCCGGCAAGCCTCGGCGGCGGCGTCCAACAGTTCGGCCTGGTAGTTGCTGCTGCCCAGGCGCTGCAGGTGCGCCGGTACTTGCTGCGGGCGGAGTTCGCGGACCAGGCGGCCATTTTCATCGATCAGGCCGAGGTCGGCGCCGAACAGCAACAACTTATCGGCGCCCAGGTCGATGGCGGCGCGGGTGGCGACGTCTTCGCAGGCCAGGTTGAAAATCTCACCGGTGGGCGAGTAGCCCAGTGGCGACAGCAGCACAATAGAGCGCTCGTCCAGCAGGCGATTGATGCCCTTGCGGTCGACCCGACGCACTTCGCCGGTGTGGTGGTAATCCACACCTTCAAGCACGCCGATCGGCCGCGCGGTCACCAGGTTGCCGCTGGCCACGCGCAGGCGCGAGCCCTGCATCGGCGACGAGGCCATGTCCATCGACAAGCGCGCTTCAATGGCGATACGCAGATGGCCCACCGCGTCGATCACACACTCCAGCGTCGCGGCATCAGTGATGCGCAAGCCTTCGTGATAAGCCGGGGTCAGGCCGCGCGCTTCAAGGCGCGCTTCGATCTGTGGGCGCGAACCATGCACCAGCACCAATCGCACGCCCAGGCTATGGAGCAGTACCAGGTCGTGGACGATATTGCCGAAGTTCGGATGGTCCACACCATCGCCCGGCAGCATGACCACGAAGGTGCAGTCCCGGTGAGCGTTGATGTAGGGCGAAGCGTGACGAAGCCAATTGACGTATTCGGGCATAACACCTGGGCCTGTAATAAAAAGCAGCCAAAAAAGGATGAATCGTGAAAACGCACAGCGGGCTGATGGTTATCGTCGGAACAGGCTTGGCGACACGCTCGCTCTCCTTATGTACGAATGGGCAGGGGTTAATTTATGCAGGTTTCAGGCAGTAATGCTCAATCAATTCCCGCAATAGACGCACTGTAGGCGTCAAGCGTGACATTTCGAGGTACTCGCCCGGCTGGTGGGCGCAGGCGATATCGCCAGGGCCCAGCACCAGGGTTTCACACCCGAGGCGCTGAAGATAAGGCGCTTCGGTGCCGAACGCTACTGCTTCGGCACGATGGCCGGTCAATCGTTCCGCCACCCGCACCAACTCGGCGTCTTCAGCTTGTTCGAATGGCGGCACTTCGGGAAATAACGGCGCGTAATCGATCTTCACCTGATGGCGTTCGGCCAAGGGTTCAAGCTTCTGCCGGATGGCGGCGCGCAGCACCTCTGGGTCCATGCCCGGCAGGGGCCGCAGGTCGAACTCCAGGGAGCATTGGCCGCAGATGCGGTTGGGGTTGTCGCCGCCGTGGATACAGCCGAAGTTCATGGTCGGTTGCGGCACGCTGAATTGCGGGTTGCGGTACTCGCGCTGCCAGGCCAGGCGCAGGCCGCGCAGCTCGCCGATCGCATCGTGCATGGCTTCAAGCGCACTGTGGCCGAGGCTTGGGTCCGACGAGTGGCCGCTGCGGCCGAGGATGTCGATACGCTCCATCATCACACCTTTGTGCAGGCGGATCGGCTTGAGGCCGGTAGGCTCGCCGATCACCGCCGCACGGCCCAGCGGGCGGCCCGCCTCGGCCAGCGCGCGGGCGCCGGACATCGAGCTTTCTTCGTCACAGGTGGCGAGAATCAGCAACGGCTGCTTGAACGGCTGATCCAGCAGCGGCAACACCGCTTCAATCGCCAGAGCAAAAAAACCCTTCATGTCGCAGCTGCCCAGTCCTACCCAACGGCCGTCGACTTCCGTCAGTTTGAGCGGATCGGTCTTCCACAACGCGGCGTCATACGGGACGGTATCGCTATGGCCGGCCAACACCAGGCCACCGGGGCCGCTGCCGAAGCTGGCCAGCAGGTTGAACTTGCCGGGGCTGACTTGCTGGATGTCGATGGCGAAACCCAGGTCGCCGAGCCAACCGGCGAGCAGGTCGATCACCGGGCGGTTGGTCTGGTCGAGAGACGCTTGGGTGCAACTGACCGACGGCGCGGCGATCAGCGCGGCGAACTGCTCTTTCATGGACGGTAACGGCATGCGCGGTCTCTCAACTTCCCGGATGAGCCCCACTATAGAGCCATCTGCACGACACAATAAACCGTTGCGGCGCGTTGCCGGGCTCAGTCCTGTACACTGCACGGCCTTGGCAGCCACTCTTTTCCCCGGCTGCGCTCCCGATCCTGGATTTTCCGGCCATGCAGAAAGAAACCGAAATCAAGCTCCGCGTCAGCCGCGAAACACTCGCCGCGCTGCGTGAGCACCCGCTACTGAAAAAACGCAACAAAAGTGGCTGGGAACGCCGTGAGTTGATGAACCAGTATTTCGACACCCCCGAACGCGACCTGGCCCAGGCCAAAGTCGCCCTGCGCCTGCGCAAGGACGGTGACGATATTATCCAGACCCTCAAGACCCGCGGCCAAAGCGTCGCCGGCTTGTCGGAACGCAACGAGTACAACTGGGAATTGCCCAAAGCCAAGCTCGATGTGAAGAAACTCGACGGCGAATGCTGGCCCGAGCAACTGGCCGAGCTGGACAAAAAGACCCTCAAGCCGATCTTCACCACTGATTTCGTGCGTGAGCGCGCCGAAATCGCCTGGGGCCGTGGCAAGGCCAAGGTGGTGATCGAAGCCGCCCTGGACCTGGGCCATGTAGTGGTTGGTAAAAAGAAAGAAGAAATCTGCGAGCTGGAACTCGAACTGCGCGAAGGTGAACCGGCCGCCCTGCTGGAGCTGGCCGCCGAACTGGCCGCGACCCTGGCGCTGATGCCATGTGACATCAGCAAGGCCGAGCGCGGCTACCGCCTGTACGACGCCAGCAGCTACTCCTTGAGCCTGCCGGCGCCGCAGATCCACGCCGAAATGCCGCTGGACGACGCCTTCGCCGCAATCATGTGGCACCTGCTCGGCAGCAGCCAGCGCCTCGCCGAGCAATACCGTTTCAATGGCCACTGGCGCCTGCTGCAGGACTGGGTCGACAACCTTGGCGAACTGCGCGCCCTGATCGGCAGCCTCGGCCAGGCTGCTCCGCGCCAATCCACCAGTGAACTGCGCAGCGCGCTGGACGCCTTGCTCGAGGACTGGCGCCCACTGGTGCAGGCCGGTGACGACGACGAAGACATCCGCAAAGCCGCGCCGGAGCAGTTCATTGAAGAACTGGAAGATGTGCGCTGGGGCCTGTTCTCACTGAACACTTCGCGCTGGCTGCTGGCCCGCACCTGGACTGCCGAGCGCAACGTGCGTGGCAACCGCCAGGGCGCCGCGCAAATCACCAACTGGTTGCCGCGCCTGCTGGCCGACGATGCCGTCGCCCTGCAACTGCCGCGCTACCAGCAGCAACCGGAAGACCTGGCCGAGCAACTGCCGCGCATTGAACGCATCCAGGCCTGGCTGCACCATGCGCGTCAGGTGGTGGACATCCCGGAGCTGGACCGCCTCTACGGCGAGCTGAACAAGTTGGTGTTACTGGCCAACCAGCCGATTACCGATGAGTCGCTGGATGCGCGTATGCATCAGGCGATTGCGGTGTACCAGAACCGTGCGTGGAAGACTCTGCTGCGTCTGTGATATCGCCATCGCGGGCAAGCCCGGTCAGCGCTAAATTGGCAGGCTGGTGGTGGACTTGATCTCGGATAAAGCCACGATCGAGTTCACCTCCTGAATCCCCGGCACCATCGACAGCTTCTCGAAGAAAAACCGCTCGTACGCCTCAATGTCAGAGGTGACGATGCGCAGCAAAAAATCCACCGCCCCCATCAGCACATAGCACTCCAACACTTCCGGAAACCCACGAATCGCATCAGTGAACTCGGTGAAGTTGGATCGGCCGTGGGCGTTGAGTTTTATCTCGGCGAAAATCTGCGTGTTAAGGCCGATTTTCTTGCGGTCCAGCAGGGTCACCTGGCCGCGAATCACACCTTCTTCCTTGAGCCGCTGGATGCGCCGCCAGCACGGCGACTGGGAGAGGCCGACCTGCTCGGCGATCTGCGCGCTGGAAAGCGAGGCGTCCTCTTGCAACAGGGCCAGGATGCGGCGGTCGTAGGCGTCCAACTCGCTGGGCATAAATTACCTCTTTTAGCGCTTATATTGAATTGAACGAGTTTATTAATCGTCAATCACGCTCATCTTAGATAAGAAATCTCCCACCGCGCATGTAAAAATTTCTCTGGTCGAATCCGGAGAATCAGCATGCACGCCGTCGAAACTACCTACCCTGCCACACGTGTCGATGCATGGGCTGTCAACAGCGCTCATTGCGAGGCCCATTATCAGATCGTCGCCGAGGCCGAGCCGGATGTGCTGTGTCGGGTGCTCAACCATTTCGCGCTGCAGTTCCTCACACCCAGTCAAGTCATGGTCAATCGGGAAGACGACCTGCTGTACATCGATATCGTGATGGAGGGCCTGAGCTGGCACCGCGCTCAGGTGATCGCTGAAAAGATTCGAAACCTGATCAGCGTGTGCACGCTGGAGGTGCGGCCGGCTGACTGCATGGGGCTTGCACCACCGGCAGCGGCTGCTCGGTAAAAGCCTGCAATACACGCTGGGAGGCGAATACTCAGGGCCTGGCTAGCCTGGGTTTACCTCTGAGCCGCCCAGGAAACCTGCATGCCCGTTGATCAACCATTGGAACTGCAGCCGCTGTTGTCTACGCTGGTCGATGACCGGCTGATCACGCCCGATGCCGCGCAGCGCTTGGCGAGCCTGGCGGCCAACCCCGCACGGCACCCCTTGGAGTGCATTGCCACCGAAGGCCCCTGCCTCGAAACCTTGACCCAATGGCTGGCCACGCAGGCAGGGCAACCTTACCTGCGGATCGACCCGCTGAAAATCGACGCGGCGACGCTGGTGCCGTTGATGTCCTACGCGTTTGCCCAACGCCACGCCATCCTTGCGGTCGCCGTGGATGCTCAGACCGTCACCATCGCCAGTGCCCAGCCTTACGTCACCGGCTGGGAAGCCGGGCTTGCACAGGTGCTTAAACGTTCGATCACGCGGGTGGTTGCCAACCCACAAGACATAACGCGCTATATCGGCGAGTTCTATCGGTTGGCGAAGTCCGTCAGCGGCGCAGATCAAAAGGCGGCAATGCCTGGCACTGTTGAACTGCTCAACCTGGGTGCCAGCGACCAGGAACCGGATGCCAATGACGCGCATATTGTGAATATCGTCGATTGGCTGTTGCAGTACGCGTTCAGCCAACGGGCCAGTGATATCCATGTCGAGCCGTGCCGTGAGCAGGGCCGTGTACGTTTTCGAATTGATGGTTTGTTGCACGACGTTTACCAGTTTCCGCCGCAGGTCACGATGGCGGTCGTCAGCCGCCTGAAAAGCCTGGGCCGCATGAACGTGGCGGAAAAACGCAAACCCCAGGACGGGCGGGTCAAGACCAAAAGCCCGACAGGTGCAGAAGTCGAGCTGCGCCTTTCAACCTTGCCAACGGCGTTCGGCGAAAAACTGGTGATGCGGATTTTCGACCCGCAGGTGCTGCTCAAGGACTTTGACCAGTTGGGCTTGTCCAGCGCAGACCAGCAACGCTGGCAGGCCATGACCCGCCAATCCAGCGGCATCATCCTGGTCACCGGGCCGACCGGCTCAGGCAAGACCAGCACGCTCTACACCACGCTCAAGCAACTGGCGACCCGCGAGGTCAACCTGTGCACCGTGGAAGACCCGATCGAGATGGTCGAGCCTTCGTTCAACCAGATGCAGGTGCAGCACAATATCGACCTGACCTTCGCCAGCGGCATCCGCGCCCTGCTGCGCCAGGACCCGGACATCATCATGATCGGTGAGATTCGAGACCAGGAAACCGCAGAAATGGCGATTCAGGCCGCGCTGACTGGGCACCTGGTGCTCTCAACCTTGCACACCAATGACGCGCCCGGCGCCATCAGCCGCCTGCAGGAATTGGGCATTGCACATTATTTGATCAAGGCCACACTGCTGGGGGTGATGGCGCAGCGCCTGGTGCGGCTGTTGTGCCCTCATTGCAAGCGCGCGGCGGGGGAAACACACGAAGCCAGCGGTTGCGTGGAATGCCGAAACAGCGGTTACCGGGGGCGCGCCGGGGTCTACGAGATCATGGTATTGAGCGATCATCTCAAGGCGCTGATCACGCCTGGCGCCGATGTGCACGCTCTGCGCCAGGCGGCCATCGCCCAGGGCATGTGCAGCCTGCGCATGGCGGGCCTGCATAAGGTAAAAGTCGGGCTGACCACACTGGGCGAAGTACTGCGGGTTACCCCTGGGGATTCGGTAACAAATCCTTTTAGTGTTGCGCAGTGAATCCGTTCTTATCGGTGACAACCCCGTTACAATCGGGCCAATGTCTTTTCACTGACATCATCAGATAAGGAATCGTTATGCAGATCGGAACCGTACTGCTTCTTTTCGTGGGCTTGGCCATTGCCATCCTCTTCATGGGCTTCAAGGTGGTGCCTCAGGGCTACCAGTGGACCGTCGAGCGCTTCGGCCGCTACACCAACACCCTCAAGCCTGGCCTTAACATCATCATCCCGGTCATGGACCGCATCGGTCGCAAGATCAACGTGATGGAAAGCGTGCTGGATATCCCGCCGCAGGAAGTGATCACCGCCGACAACGCCACCGTGCAGATCGACGCCGTGTGCTTCTTCCAGGTGGTGAACACCGCCCAGGCCGCCTACGAGGTCAACAACCTCGAACACGCCATTCGCAACTTGCTGCAAACCAATATCCGTACCGTGCTCGGCTCCATGGAGCTCGATGCCATGCTCAGCCAGCGTGACGGCATCAACGAAAAACTCCTGAAAACCGTGGACGAAGCCACGGCACCGTGGGGTATCAAGATCACTCGTATCGAAATCAAGGACATCAGCCCGCCCGCCGACCTGATGGCCGCCATGTCGGGCCAGATGAAAGCCGAACGGATCAAGCGTGCGCAAATCCTCGAGGCCGAAGGCCTGCGGGCGTCCGCGATCCTGACGGCAGAAGGCAAGAAGCAGGCGCAGATCCTTGAAGCCGAGGGTAGCCGCCAGGCAGCGTTTCTTGAGTCCGAAGCCCGCGAACGTCAAGCCGAAGCAGAAGCCCGCGCCACTCAGGTAGTGTCGGAAGCAATTGCGTCGGGCAACGTGCAGGCGGTCAACTACTTCGTCGCACAAAAATACATCGACGCCCTGGGCAAGCTGGCGTCGGCCAACAACAGCAAGGTCATCCTGATGCCACTGGAAGCGAGCCAGGTAATCGGTGCGGTCGGTGGTATCGGCGAGATCGTCCGGGCAACGTTCGATAGCAAGAAAGGCTGAGGCCATCGCCATGTGGGATTTCCTGCTGAATTTGTCATTCTGGGACTGGTTGGCACTGGGCACGGTGCTGCTGATACTTGAGGTGTTTGGCGCCGGTGGTTACCTGCTGTGGATGGGTATCGCAGCGGCCGCCGTGGGCGTGATCAAGTTTTTGGTCCCGCCGCTGGGGCTGGAATGGCAACTGCTGCTGTTTGCCGTGTTATCGATACTGACGGCGGTGTATTGGTGGAAACGCCAACGCAGCAGTGCCAAAGTCAGTGACCAGCCGGGCCTGAACGAACGTGGTTCGGAGCTGATCGGCCGTACTTTCGTGGTGCATCAGGCAATCGTGGATGGCCGAGGCAAGGTGAAGGTGGGCGACGGCGTATGGATGGTCACCGGCCCCGACAGCGCAGTAGGCAGTCAGGTAAGGGTGATTGGACAGGTAGGTGCAATCCTAAACGTCGAAACGGTTTAGTCAGTAGGGAACTTGGCTGGGCCAACGACAATCATAAAGTACAGATAACCCACCCGGAGTCACCCATCATGCGTCTCAAATATGCTGTCGCAACCCTTGCTGTGCTTTCCCTCCCTGTCGGTTCAGCCATGGCCGACAGCTTCTGGCGCAATGTCATCTCGTCGGGCGCCACCACCGGCTCGACGTACCTGACCTTCAAGGACCACAAACTGGTAGTCGCCGCACAAGACGACGCCGGCAGCTTTGTTGCCAGCGACGGCGGCATCCGCGGCCCGTACCTGGAAGCAGCAATGCAGAAAGTCCGTGCCGACAACCCTGGCCTGCAGGCCACGGATATGGAGCTGGCCAACGCCATCCTGGCGAAAAACGCCATTGCTTCCGAGTAAAACGCAGGAGCCTAAATCTGCTTTTTACAGAAATGCCAGTCAGTTTTGCTGACTGGCATTTTTTTTATTCCCATTCAAAATTTCGCGACTCAAAGTCGTCCCCCTTAATCTTCAGCCTGCAAGAACGCTGAAAATTAATCGCAAAAAGATATAAATACCTGTCATTTATTACAGGTTACCCACTCTAAAAACCTCCTTACCCTCAGGCATCGAATCCGCTTGAGCGGCTCGCCGTCCCTGACGCGTCAAAACCAAAGTCAGTGATTCGACCTTAAAACCAGAATTTTCCTATCGAGCTGCCCCTTGCAACGGCAACAAGCTATCTATCCCTTTAGAGATCAGGTGAATCAATGAACATGCGAAAACTGTCTTCCGCTCTTTTGCTGGTCGCCGTTGCGACACCTTATGCACAGGCAGAAGGCTGGTACGGTTCGGCCAAGCTCAACAGCGCCCGCCAGAATCTGTCCAGCGCGCTGTTGACCAGCCCACGCGTCAACAATCGGATCGAAGCGCCTGATAGCAATAAAGCATTCACCGGATCGTTTGCGGTCGGTTATGCCTTTGCTGATGGCTGGCGCCTGGAAGGGGAATACACCACAAAAAACAGCTCGACATTCGATTCCTACTGGGCGCCCTTCAATGCCAACGTCAACCGTCTGGAAGTCGACAGCCAGCGCTTGATGCTCAACGGTTACAAAAACATCCCGATCAATGATTGGCTGTCGTTTTACGGTATGGCTGGCGTCGGTGTGGCGCAAATCGATGCCAAGGGTTATCAGAGCAATAACACCCGTCGCTTCGCCAACAACCGCCAAAACAATTTCACTTACAGCGTGGGCCTGGGCCTGGACGCCAAGGTCAGCGAAAAGATTACGGTGGGCGCCGGCTGGCGTTACGTGGATATGGGCGATATCGAAACCGGCTACAACACCTTCGTTAACCGGATAAACGCCCGCGATGAGCAGCTCAAAGGCAAGCTCAAGGAGCAGAACGTGTTCCTTGAGGCCCGCTTGTCCTTCTGACGAACCGAAAAATGCCGCTGAAAAAGCGGCATTTTTTTGCGTGTAACACGACGATTCATTCACGCATGACAGGCTATATTCAGTCGACCCGTGCAACCATGCCGGCACTGATACCCGCTTACTCATCGCCAATCTGAAACGGATGCCTTCGTCGTTATGAGCCAACAGCCCTTTCTGCCGTTTTCCAAACCTGTCATTGATGAAGCCACCATCTCGGCAGTCGGTGACGTACTGCGTTCGGGCTGGATCACCAGCGGGCCGAAAGTGCAGGCGTTCGAGGCACAGTTGTCAGAATACTTCGGCGGCCGGCCAGTGCGCACGTTCAACTCGGGCACGTGCACCATGGAGATTGCCTTGCGCATTGCCGGTATCGGGCCGGGCGATGAAGTGATCACCACGCCGATCTCCTGGGTCGCCACGGCCAATGTGATCCTGGAAGTGGGCGCCACGCCGGTGTTCGCCGACATCGACCCGGTCACGCGCAATATCGACCTGGCCCAAGTGGAAGCCGCAATCACCCCGCGCACCAAGGCGATCATTCCGGTGTACCTGGCCGGCCTGCCGTTGGACATGCCGATGCTGTACGCACTGGCCAACAAGTACAACCTGCGCATCATCGAAGACGCCGCGCAGGCGCTGGGGTCCAGCTGGGATGGCGAACGTATTGGTGCGACCGGTGATTTCGTATCGTTCAGCTTTCAGGCCAACAAGAACATCACCTCTTCCGAGGGCGGTTGCCTGGTGCTGAACAATGCCGAAGAGGCGCGCCTGGCGGAAAAATACCGGCTGCAAGGCGTCACGCGTACCGGCTTCGACGGCCTGGATGTGGATGTATTGGGCGGTAAATTCAACATGACCGACATCGCAGCCGCCATCGGCCTGGGGCAATTCGCGCATATCGAGACAATCACTGCCCACCGCCAGAACCTGGCGCGGCATTACTTCAAGTGCTTCGGCAGTGATTTTGAACAGACATACGGCGCGCAGCTGCCGCCGGCGGACTTCGAAAACAGCAACTGGCACCTGTTCCAACTGGTGCTGCCGGAGCGTCCGGACGGCCTGCCGGCGCGTGCCACGTTTATGGAGCACATGCAGGCCCACGGCGTCGGCATTGGCTATCACTACCCGCCGATCCACCTGCTGAGCCTTTATCGGGCACAGGGGTTCAAGGAAGGCATGTTCCCGGTGGCGGAGCGTGTTGGGCGTTTGATCGTGTCGTTGCCAATGTTTACGGCGATGACGGAGGCGGATGTAGAGCGGTCGGTAGCGGCGGTTAAAGCGGTATTGCGCGCGGGCTAAGCTCTTAATGTGGGAGGGGGCTTGCCCCCGATGGCGGTGGATCAGCCACCTGTTCAGGGACTGAAACACCGCAATCGGGAGCAAGCCCCCTACCACAGGGTTCTTGCGTTTACTCGCCGATGGCGGCCTTGTAACCGGCAGCATCCAGCAATTTTTCCAGATCAGCCGGGTTGCTTGGCTTGAGCTTGAAGATCCACGCGCCATAGGGGTCGGAGTTCAGCAGCTCAGGGCTACCGCTCAGTTCCTCGTTGACCGCAATCACTTCGCCAGCAACCGGGGCGTAGATGTCCGAAGCGGCCTTCACCGACTCAACCACACCCGCCTGGCCTTGTGCTTCAAACGTAGCGCCAACTTCGGCCAATTCAACAAACACCACATCACCCAAAGCTTCCTGGGCGTGGTCGGAAATGCCGACGGTTACGGTGCCGTCAGTTTCCAGACGGGCCCATTCGTGACTTTCGGCAAAACGCAGGTCGGCAGGGATATCGCTCATAGTCTGTGTCCTCAAGAAGAAATGTCAGCGGCCATTGGCCTGCCGGAATAGTTAGATCAAGGTTTTGCCATGGCGCACGAAGGTCGGTTTGACCACTCGAACCGGATACCACTTGCCGCGGATTTCCACTTCGGCCCGGTCGGCAGTCGCCGTCGGTACACGTGCCAGGGCAATGGATTTGCTCAGCGTAGGAGAGAAGCTACCACTGGTGATCTCTCCTTCGCCAACATTGGCGATACGAACCACCTGGTGAGCGCGTAAAACCCCGCGTTCTTCCAGCACCAGCCCGACCAGTTTGGACTGCACACCCACGGCCAGTTCGGCTTGCAGCGCGGCGCGCCCGATGAAATCTCGCTCGGCCGGCTCCCAGGCAATGCTCCAGGCCATGTTGGCCGCCAGCGGCGAAACATCCGGGTGAATATCCTGGCCGTACAGGTTCATCCCGGCTTCCAGGCGCAGGGTATCGCGCGCGCCGAGGCCGATGGGTGAAATCCCCGCGCCCACCAGGTCGTTGAAGAAACCGGGGGCCTGATCGGCGGGCAGCACGATTTCCAAGCCGTCTTCGCCGGTGTAACCGGTGCGGGCGATAAACCAGTCGCCGTCGGCCTGGCCTTCAAAAGGCTTGAGCTGGTGGATCAGCGTGGCGCGCGATTGGGTGACCAGTTCGGCGATCTTCTGCCGGGCGTGGGGTCCTTGAATGGCCAGCATGGCCAGCTCGGGACGCTCGTGCATCTGAGCTTGAAAGTTGCCCAGTTGCGCCTGCATCCAGGCCATGTCCTGGTCGCGGGTGGCGGCGTTGACCACCAGGCGGTAACCGGCCTCGGTGCGGTAGACGATCATGTCGTCCACCACGCCGCCCTGCTCGTTGAGCATGGCGCTGTAAAGTGCACGGCCGCAGCCATGCAAACGATCGACGTCATTGGCCAGCAGGTGCTGGAGCCATTCCTTGGCCTGGGGGCCGGTGACATCAATCACGGTCATGTGAGATACATCAAACACCCCGCAGTCGCGTCGCACCTGATGGTGCTCTTCAACTTGCGAGCCGTAGTGCAGAGGCATATCCCAACCGCCAAAATCGACCATTTTCGCGCCGAGGGCGAGATGCAGGTCATACAGAGGCGTACGCTGTCCCATGGGTTTCTCCTTCCGGGCTTGGCGAAGGTGCGCAGCGTAGCCGTTCGCGTTGAATGCCTTGAATTACAAGGCCTGCAGCCACGCCCAGCGACTCGATCCGAAAGACGGACCGCACCGAATGCCGCGCATTGTAGCCTCAAGCCGTAGGACTGGCACCTAGCCGATTTGACGGGCAGAGCGGCGGATCAGCCCGATGACCGGCAGCAGGCCCACCAACACGAGGGTCAAGGCCGGTAAAGAAGCACGCGCCCACTCCCCTTCGCTGGTCATTTCAAAAATCCGCACCGCCAGGGTGTCCCAGCCAAACGGGCGCATCAGCAGGGTCGCGGGCATTTCCTTGAGCACGTCAACGAATACCAGCAACGCCGCGCTAAGGGTGCCAGGCAGCAATAACGGCAGATACACTTTGCAAAACAGTCGTGGGCCGCTCACCCCAAGACTGCGCGCCGCTTCCGGCAACGACGGGCGGATTCGCGCCAGGCTGTTTTCCAGTGGCCCATAGGCCACCGCCAGGAAACGCACCAGATACGCCAGCACCAGCGCCGACAAGCTGCCCAGCAGCAAGGGTTTGCCCGCGCCACCCAGCCAACCCGACAGCGGCACTACCAACTCGCGGTCGAGGTAGCTGAACGCCAACATGATCGACACCGCCAGCACCGAGCCCGGCAAGGCATAGCCGACGTTGGCCAGGCTGACGCCGGAGCGAATCGCACGGGTCGGCGCCAGGCGGTTGGCGAAGGCCAGCAGCAGCGCCACGCTGACGGTAATCAGCGCCGCGATGCCGCCCAGATAGAGCGTGTGCATGATCAGGCCTGAATAGCGCTCATCCAGGTCGAACCGGCCGCGCTGCCAGAACCAGGCCACCAGCTGCAGCATCGGGATGACAAAGGCGCAGGCGAACACCAAACCACACCAGGTACTCGCCGCCGCCGCCTTGAATCCGCGCAGGTGATACAGGGCTTTGCCCCGAGGCCGCTCGTTGCTGGGGCGGCTGGCCCCCCGGGCCCGCCGTTCGCCGTACAGCACGAGCATCACCACCAGCAGCAACAGGCTGGCGAGTTGGGCTGCGCTGGACAGGCTGAAAAAGCCGTACCAGGTCTTGTAAATGGCGGTGGTGAAGGTATCGAAATTGAACACCGAGACCGCGCCGAAATCCGCCAGGGTCTCCATCAACGCCAGGGCCACGCCAGCGCCAATCGCCGGGCGCGCCATGGGCAGGGCCACTCGCCAGAAGGCCTGCCAGGGCGATTGCCCGAGTACACGCGCAGCCTCCATCAAGCCTTTGCCCTGGGCCAGGAATGCGCTACGCGCCAGCAGGTAGACGTAGGGGTAGAACACCAGCACCAACACGATGACCACGCCGCTGGTGGAGCGCACCCTCGGCAAGCGCAAGCCGCTGCCGAACCAGTCACGCAGCAGCGTTTGCACCGGGCCGGCGAAGTCCAGCAGGCCGACGAACACGAACGCCAGCACGTAGGCTGGAATCGCAAAGGGCAGCATCAGCGCCCAGTCCAGCCAGCGCCGACCGGGGAACTCGCAGAGGCTGGTCAGCCAGGCCAGGCTCACGCCCAACAGCGTGACGCCGACGCCGACGCCCAGTACCAGGGTCAACGTGTTGCCCAGCAGGCGCGGCATCTGGGTTTCCCACAGGTGCGACCAGATTTGCGCGTCGATGCTTTGCCAGGACAGCAACAGCACGCTCAGCGGCAGCAGCACCAGGGCGGCGACGGTTAAGACCGGCAGGTACCAGCGGCGTTGGGCGGGGTGGGCCAAGGGATGAGTTCTCGGGGTGTAAAAATTTAAGGTGGACACAAAACAGTGTGGGAGCCGGGCTTGCCCGCGATGCAGGCAGCGCGGTGTCTCAGTTACACCGCGTTGATCCTATCGCAGGCAAGCCAGCTCCCACACAAGCCAGCTCACACATTTGAAGGTGGTGCGTCAGTTCCAGCCGGCGCGATCCATCAACCGAATCGCCTCAGCCTGGCGCTTGCCTGCCACTTCAACCGGCAAGGTATCCGCCACGAACTTGCCCCAGGACGCCACTTCGGCCGACGGCGGCACCGCCGGGTTGGCCGGGAATTCCTGGTTCACATCGGCAAAGATCTTCTGCGCCTCAGGTGTGGTCATCCACTCCACCAGTGCCTTGGCTGCTTCCGGGTGCGGCGCGTGTTGGGTCAGGCCGATGCCCGACAGGTTCACGTGCACACCCCGGTCGCCCTGGTTCGGCCAGAACAGCTTTACCGCGAGGTCCGGCTTCTGCTTGTGCAGGCGGCCATAGTAGTAGGTGTTGACGATGCCCACGTCGCACTGCCCGGCGTTAATGGCTTCGAGCACCGCGATGTCGTCGGAGAACACGTCGGTGGACAGGTTGTTGACCCAGCCCTTGACGATTTCCTCGGTCTTGGCCGCGCCGTGAGTTTCGATCAGGGTGGCGGTCAGCGACTGGTTGTAGACCTTCTTCGCCGTACGCAGGCACAGGCGGCCTTCCCACTGCTTGTCGGCCAGGGCTTCGTACGTGGTGAGGTCACCCGGTTTTACCCGGTCGGTGGAATAGGCGATGGTTCGCGCGCGCAGGCTCAAACCGGTCCAGGCGTGGTTGGAAGAGCGGTATTGCAGGGGGATGTTCTTGTCGATCACCGCCGAGGTGAATGGCTGCAGGATGCCCATTTGCTCGGCCTGCCAGAGGTTGCCGGCATCGACGGTCAGCAGCAGGTCGGCGGTGGCGTTCTCGCCCTCGGCCTTGATGCGCTGCATCAACGGGGCTTCCTTGTCGGTAATGAACTTCACCTGCACACCGGTTTTCTTCGTGTAGGCGTCGAACACCGGCTTGATCAGTTCGTCGATGCGCGAGGAGTAGACCACGACTTCGTCGGCTGCCTGCACGGTGGTGCTGCCGATGAGGGTGAGTGCCAGAGCAGTCAGGAGGCGCTTGGGTGCCAACATGGGTGCGGTCTCTCATTTGCAAAAAGAGGGCAAATGATAAGGACTCACATTTGGTAGCGCTTGGTGGAGGCGTTACCAGATGTTGCATAGCTGGGGTTTGCGCTGATGGGCTGGCCTCATCGGGGGGCAGCCCCCCTCCCACACTGGGCATACTTCAATTCAGGGCTTTGCGAGGTCTGGCAGGTCGCCGGTCAGCCCGAGGGCCTGGCGCACAAACACGGCCTTGGCTTCGGGCATCTGGTCGACCAGTTTCAAGCCTGCATTACGCAACCAGCGCAGCGGTAGCTGGTCGGCCTGGAACAAGCGTTCAAAGCCTTCCATCGCGGCCATCAGCGCCAGGTTGTGGGGCATGCGCCGGCGCTCGTATCGGCTCAGCACCTTTACATCCGCCAAGCGTTCGCCACGTTCGGTCGCGGCCAACAGCACCTCGGCGAGCACGGCTGCGTCAAGGAAGCCCAGGTTCACGCCCTGCCCGGCCAACGGGTGAATCACGTGAGCAGCATCGCCAATCAACGCCAGGCCCTCGGCCACGTAGCGCTTGGCATGGCGCTGGCGCAGCGGCACGCAGACGCGCGGGTCGGCGCTGACCACATTGCCCAGGCGCCCTTCAAACGCGCGCTCCAGCTCACGGCAGAAGCTGTCCTCGTCCAGCGCCATCAAGCGTTCGGACTCCGTCGGCGTGGTCGACCAGACGATTGAACACCAATCCTCCTGGCCATCGCGCACCAGCGGCAAAAACGCCAGCGGGCCGGTATCGGTAAAGCGCTGCCACGCCGTGCGCTGGTGTGGCTGGCTGCTGCGCACGCTGGTAACGATGGCGTTGTGCAGGTAATCCCATTCACGGGTCGCGGTGCCGGTCAGGCGGCGCACGGCGGAATTAGCGCCATCAGCGGCCACCACCAGCGGCGCGCGCAGCTTGCGGCCATCGGCCAGGGTCAGCAGCCAGTCATCGCCGGAGCGACGCATCTGCTCCAGGCGCGCATTGGCCAGAAGGCCGAGGTCGCAGTCGTGCAAACGGTCGAGCAAGGCATCCTGGACCACACGGTTTTCGACGATATGCCCGAGCACTTCGGCATGCACGCTGGCCGCCGAAAAGTGGATCTGCCCGGTACCGCTGCCGTCCCACACCTGCATCTCGCCATACGGGCTGGCACGTCGCGAGACGACACCGTCCCACACGCCCAGACGCTCCAGGATGCGCTGGCTGGCGGCCGACAAGGCGCTGACGCGCGGCTCGAAGGCCGCCTCGCGGTCGAACGGCTTGACGCTCAGCGGGCTACCGTCGAGCAGCAGCACTTGCAGGCCACTGCCCTGCAACGCCAGCGCCAGGGCGCTTCCGACCATTCCGGCCCCGACAATCAGCACATCTGCGCGCATGTCCATGCTTTAAGCCTGTCTCGCTGGCGGCTTGCGCCGCACGTAAAGGGTTTTGTCGACTCGCGCCACCAGGGTGCCGGAGCCGTCATGAATCTCGACCTTAAGATGGGGCAGGTACTTCTCGCCACCTTCGGTCTGGCGACGCACCTCATCCAGCAAGGCCTCGTCGATGGAAAATTCGGCGTACACCGGGCCCTTGCCCGGCGAAATAAAGTCGATGCTCGCGGCCTTGTCCCACACGATGTAATCGCGGCCCAGGTTCTCCATCAGCATCAGCATGTAGAACGGGTCGACCATCGAGTACAGGCTGCCGCCGAACTGCGTGCCGACATAGTTGCGGTTGTACCAGCCCAGGCCCATGCGCACTTTGACGTGACGAAAATCAGCGCTCATGTGCTGCACGCTGATCCCCGCGCCCAGGTACGGCGGGTACAGGGTCATGACCCAGCGCAACAGCCGCGCCTTGCCAAACCGCTCGATCAGCCACTTACGCATCGGGGCGGGTGCCCAGGCCCATGGCCTGACGGGCAAACCAGCGTTTGGCCGGCGGCAGCAAATCCAGGCCCAACAGGCCCATATTGCGGCCCAGGGCCACCAACGGTTGAGCACTGCCAAACAGCCGCGTGACTTGATCGGAGAAACCCACGGTCAATTTCTGATCCAGGCGCTGGCGTTCGCGATAGTTCTGCAAGGTCGCCAGGTCACCCGGTACTGCCGGCCCGGCCAGCAGAGCTTCGGCCAAGGCATTCGCATCACGCAGCGACAGGTTGAACCCCTGCCCGGCAATCGGGTGCAGGCTGTGGGCGGCATTGCCGAGGACCGCCAGGTGCGAGCGCACTTGTTCTTCGGCTTCCACCAACGTCAGCGGGTACAGGTGACGCGCGCCGACTTGTTTCAGGGTGCCCAGGCGATAGCCGAACACGCTCTGCAATTCGCTCAGGAAACTGCGCTCATCGAGGCTGGCCAAGCGCTGGGCGTCCATGCCAATGCGGGTCCAGACCAGCGCGCAGCGGTTGTCGGGCAGCGGCAGCAGGGCCATCGGGCCTTCGTCGGTGAAGCGCTCGAAGGCTTCGCCATTGTGGGCTTCGCTCGGCGTGATGTTGGCGATCAGTGCGCTCTGGTTGTACGGGCGGGTTTTCACGCCGATGCCCAACTGCTCACGCAAGCCGGAGCGGCCGCCATCAGCCAGCACGGCGAGATCGCATTCCAGCACGGTTTCATCATTGAGGGTCAGGCGATAACCGTCGGGCAGCGGCTCCATGCGCGCGACCTCCGCGGGGCAGCGCCAGCTCACCACGTCTTTATCCAGTCCCTGCCACAGGCATTGGCCCAGCCAGGCATTTTCCACCACATAACCGAGGGCCGGCACGCCTTCCTCCATGGCGGACAGCCGCGCAGTCGAGAAGCGCCCACGGTCCGACACGTGAATCTGTTTGATCGGCTCGGCGCGGCGGGAGATTTCCTGCCACACACCCAGGCGCTGGTAAATCTGCCGCGCGCCAAAGGACAGCGCCGAGGAACGCGCGTCGTAGCTCGGCTGGTAGCTGTCGCCCGGTGCGAACGGCTCGATCAGCATGATCTTCCAGCCGCGCGCCTTGGCCCCGGCCTGCAAGGCCAACGCCAGGCTGGCACCCACCAGGCCGCCACCGATAATCGCCAGGTTGACCCGGCTCATCGGGCAGCCGCCATCAGCGCTTCGATCTCGGCAACGGTCTTGGGCACGCCGCCAGTCAGAATTTCACAGCCTTGCTTGGTCACCACCACGTCGTCCTCGATGCGTACGCCAATGCCACGCCATTTCTTCGCTACGGTCTGGTTGTCCGGCGCAATGTAGATGCCCGGTTCCACGGTCAGGGCCATGCCGACTTCCAGCACACGCCATTCACCGCCCACCTTGTACTCGCCCACATCGTGCACATCCATGCCCAGCCAATGGCCGGCGCGGTGCATGTAAAACGCACGGTAGGCTTCGCTGGCGATCAACTCGTCGACGTCGCCTTGCAGCAAGCCCAACTTCACCAGCCCGGCGGTGATGACTTGCACCGTTGCCTCATGGGCCTGGTTCCAATGTTTGTTCGGCGCGATCTCGGCGAAGGCGGCTTCCTGGGAGGCCAGCACAATTTCGTAGATCGCCTTTTGCTCCGGCGAAAACTTGCCGTTGACCGGCCAGGTGCGGGTGATGTCGCTGGCGTAGCAGTCGATTTCACAACCGGCGTCGATCAGCACCAGGTCGCCGTCTTTGAGCACCGCGTCATTCTGTTGATAATGCAGGATGCAGCTGTTGCGCCCGGCGGCGACGATAGAGCCGTAGGCCGGCATCTTGGCGCCGCCCTTGCGGAATTCGTAATCCAGCTCGGCTTCCAGGCTGAATTCATGCAAACCGGCGCGGCTGGCCTGCATCGCCTTGACGTGGGCTGCGCAGGAAATCCGCGCGGCCTCACGCATCACCTTCACTTCTGCCGCCGATTTATACAGGCGCATGTCGTGAAGCAGATGATCCAGGGCAACAAATTCGTTCGGCGGCTGGGCGCCGAGGTGCGCTTTAGAGCGGATCACGTTGATCCACTCCATCACATGCCGGTCGAATTCGGCGTTGCTGCCCATGGCCGAATACACCCGGTCGCGGCCTTCGATCAGGCCGGGCAGGATGTCGTCGATATCAGTGATGGGAAACGCATCGTCGGCGCCAAAGTCACGAATTGCGCCTTCGGTGCCGGCGCGCAGGCCGTCCCACAATTCGCGCTCGGCATTGCGCTCGCGGCAGAACAACACGTACTCGCCATGCTGGCGACCGGGCATCAGCACGATCACCGCTTCCGGCTCGGGGAAACCGCTGAGGTATTGGAAGTCGCTGTCCTGGCGGTACACGTGCTCCACATCACGATTGCGAATGGCCACGGCGGCGGCCGGCAGGATCGCGATGCTGTTGGGTTCCATCTGCGCCATGAGCGCCTTGCGGCGGCGGGTGTATTCCGCTTTGGGGATATGGATCATGGGCAGATGGGCTTCCTTTTTTAGTGCAGCGACGGCTTGGGCGAAGCAGGCTCAGCGGACTTTTTGGTCTCGGTGAACAGCAGCAACGGCGCTACGCGCAGGTATTCCATGACTTCCATGTAGTCGCCTTCGCCGTCTTCGGACTCTTCCAGGGCGTCTTGCACCTGGGAGATGGCCGCCAAGTCCTGCAGCACTTCCTTGGCGTCGGTGCTCAGGTCGAGGCCGCCGGCGTTCACGCCAAAGCCGTGGAGGAAACCCTGACACCATTGGCCCAGGGCAGCGGCGCGTTCGGCGAGCGGCGCGTCATCGGTCGGCAGCAACAGGACGACGGTGACGTCATCACCGGTCAGCTCGCCCTTGACCATTTCCTGCAGGCCGATCAGTGCGGCGCGCACGTTGTCTTCGGGTTCCTTTTCCAGCAGCTCGGCCACATCGGCCAACCAGTTGTCGGCATCAAAGCCTACGCCGGTGCAACTGCGGCCCAACAACACACCGTGCAGTTCGGCTGGCGAGCATGGGTGGCCGCTGGTGCTCAGCAGTTTGGAAAAAGCGTCGTACGGGGAGTTCTGAATAGGCATGGTGAGCTAGGCGCCAGACGGCGCAATGTCTAGAATGGAGCGCTGTATCCTAGCACCGGCAGACGTACCAAGACTATCAAGGGCGTCAGATCGTTTATCCTGCAGTTGCCATTCATCAGACAAATCCAGTGGAACCCAATGGAAGACACCGACCTGCAAGCGCTGATGGCCAGACTCGAATTGCTAATTACTCGGGTCGAGCAACTTAAGAGTCAAAACGGACTCCTATTAGCTCAGGAAAAGACCTGGCGCGAGGAACGCGCTCACCTCATTGAAAAAAACGAAATCGCCCGGCGTAAGGTCGAATCGATGATTTCGCGCCTGAAGGCCCTGGAGCAAGACTCATGAGTTCAAGCAATAGCGTCACCGTGCAGATTCTCGACAAAGAATATTCGATCATCTGCCCCCAGGAAGAGCGCAACAACCTGGTGAGCGCCGCCCGCTACCTGGATGGCAAGATGCGTGAAATCCGCAGCAGCGGCAAAGTGATCGGCGCCGACCGCATCGCCGTGATGGCCGCGCTGAATATTACCCATGACCTGCTGCATAAGCAGGAACGCCCTGACGTGCAGGCCAGCGGCTCGACACGCGAGCAGGTGCGTGACCTGCTGGATCGCGTCGATCTGGCGCTTTCCAGCGATTCGGACGCACCCAAGGGCTGATTGCCGAGTCTGTTTAAGGTATACTCGCCCCACTCCCTGGCGTGCTTGCCAGTCGGCGATGTCCCGGAGCCGATTCGCACTACCCTGGAAGTTGCACGTTGGGCTGGTGTGCATGTCCGCTAGACGGAAAGCCTTAAAGCCTACTGCTTCTTCCACCTTGAACTTTCGGGTTCAAGGGCTTAGTCGACAGCGGTTCTGTCGGGGAGCCTGAATTCCCAAACTCAATGCCAGTCCTCGGACTGGCATTGTTTTATGAGCCGAAACCATGACCGAACCTGCGCCGCTTTCTCGTCCGCAACTTCGACGCATGTTGCGCAACGCGCGCCGCGCCCTCACGCCGAGCGAGCAGCGCCAGGCCGCCCTCGGCCTGTATCGGCAACTGGCACAGCACCCGCTGTTTCGCCGGGCCAAACATATCTCTTTGTATCTACCGACGGACGGCGAAATCGATCCGCGCCTGCTGCTGCGTGAAGCACAGCGCCGGGGCAAGGCCACGTACCTGCCGGTACTCAGCGCCTGGCCGCGGACCAAGATGGCGTTCCAGCGCGTGCGGCCGGGCGAGAAACTGCTGCCCAATCGTTTCAGGATTCTCGAGCCAAGGGTAAATATCAGCCGGCAACGCAAGGTGTGGGCGCTGGACCTGGTGTTGCTGCCGTTGGTGGGGTTTGATGAGACCGGTGGGCGCCTGGGCATGGGCGGCGGTTTCTATGACCGTAGCCTGGCGTACCTGGCGCGCCGCCAACGCTGGCGTAAGCCGACGCTATTGGGGCTGGCCCATGAATGTCAGAAAGTCGAACGGCTGGTACAGGCGAGTTGGGATGTGCCGCTGGCTGGCACCGTCACTGACAAGAAATGGTATATCGCAGAGGCGCCACTGGAATCAGCAGCGCCTTGAAGAAGGGTTAACGCTTGAACGGTTGTGGCTGCTGTTGCGCCAGTTCAACGGGAGCATCGGTCTTGTTCGACCACAAGCTTTGCGCATATCCGGTGGTCACGACACCCAGACCAAACAAAATAACCAATATCCATAGTAAATCCGGTTTACGTTGCATCGATTGCCCCCCTCCAGGCACCTCGTACACGATGTTAACAACGTTCCACAGTAGTCCGTTGCAGCGGTGTCAAGCTTAAAACCCGCGCATTCTGCGGTAACGTGACCCAACACGCAAACCTTGACGCCAACCGACTGTCGGTTTGTCATAAAATTGCCAGACAACTTTCCCACTGCCTATTTCAGGAGCCAAAAAATGACCTATTGGTTGATGAAATCAGAGCCCGACGAACTCTCGATCAAGGGTCTGGAAAAGCTCGGCGAAGCCCGTTGGGACGGCGTGCGTAACTACCAGGCGCGCAACTTCCTGAGGGCGATGGCCGTGGGCGATGAGTTTTTCTTCTACCACTCCAGTTGCCCAGAACCAGGCATTGCCGGCATCGGCAAAATTATCAAGGCGGCTTACCCGGACCCGACCGCGCTGGAACCGGACAGCCACTATTTCGACGCCAAGGCCAGCCCTGAGAAAAACCCCTGGAGTGCAATCAATGTGGCGCATGCCAAGACGTTTCCCAAGGTGCTGGGCCTGGGCTATCTCAAACAACAAACCGCGCTTGCCGAATTGCCGCTGGTGCAAAAAGGCAGCCGGCTCTCGGTGATGCCGGTCACGCCCGAGCAGTGGGCCGCAATCCTCAATCTGACCCTGGCGTCCTGATCAGGACATACGCCGACTCATACCTACCCGAACAGCCAGTCGTCGCTCGCGCCGGGATGAGGCAGAATCACTGCCCTTTAACCGCGCAAGGACGGCCACGTGTCTCGCCTCGCTACCCCCTACATGCCAGCAATAGACGGCTTGCGCGCCATTGCCGTGCTGAGCGTGATCCTCTTCCACCTGGACTGCTTCGACGGGTTGCCGGGCGGCTTTACCGGCGTGGATATGTTCTTCGTGATCTCCGGCTATGTGATCAGCCAGTCACTGTGGGAGCGCCGCGAGCTGAGCTTTGGCCGATACCTCGCGGACTTCTACCGTCGCCGCATGCTGCGCATCATGCCCGCCTTGCTCGTGGTGCTGGCCGTCAGTTGCGTGCTGTCGGCGATGCTGATGCCCCCCTTCTGGCTCAGCGACCTGTTCAACAGCACGGGCCTGGCGGCTTTTTTCGGCCTGAGCAATTTCGTACTGGCCTGGAACACCGACACTTACTTTTCGCCCAGCGCCGAGCTCAACCCTTACCTGCACACTTGGTCACTGGGGGTTGAAGAACAGTTCTATATCATCTTCCCGGCCCTGTTCTTTATAGGGCTGCGGGCGGGACCGCGCGCTGTATTCGCTCGCGTGTTGCTGCCACTGGCGGCACTTGCTTCGCTGCTGATCGCCGCCTACCAGGTGAATGCACAACCGCTGTCGGCGTTTTACCTGTTGCCCGGGCGATTCTGGGAACTGGCCGCGGGGGCCATGTTGTTTCAGTTCATGAACATGCGCGACCGGGCGTCGCGCCTGGACCGTTTTGCCACCTGGATGCTGAGCGGGGGCCTCGCCCTGGTGGTCACCGGCTTCCTGTTCGCCGAGCCGCGTCAATTCCCCTTTCCCTGGGCGCTGGTGACCGTCGCGGGCTCATTGCTGATGATTGCGGGGATCGTGCAACAGGGCGACAGGCAACCGGGCGCATTGCAGCGCCTGCTGCAGACACCGCTGCTCACCTACACCGGGCGGCTGTCCTATTCGCTGTACCTGTGGCACTGGCCTGTACTCGTATTCCTGCGCTGGACGACCGGGCTGGAATGGCTGCTGGTGCAAGTGCTTTACCCGTGCCTGGTGCTGGCGCTCGCTGCGGCTTCCTACCATTGGGTAGAAACGCCGATCCGTAGCGGCAAGTCGATTATTCAGCGAAGTGCGTGGCTGACGTTGGCCGCCACCTTGGTGGCAACCGGCCTGCTCTGGGGCAGCGCTCTGTGGGTATCCAGGGACCCCGCAGCCCTGTCCATCAGCCAGACCCGTGACACCTACACCTGGTATGCCTACAAACATTATCCCCAGGAAGACTTCGAAGCCGTCGACGACCCGCACCTGGCCGGACGCCAGTTGTTCGTCCTCGGCGACTCGCACACAGCGGCCTACCGCACCTTGCTGAACCTGGTCTCGCTCAAACTTGGCGTGAAGGTGGTGGAATATGAAAAGGGCGGTTGCAGCGTCGTCAGCCTTGTCGGCCCCGACCCGGCTCGCTGCGCCGCGTCACGCGAAGACCAACTCAAGGAAATAGAAGCGCGCGCCAAGCCCGGTGACGTGGTGTTTCTGGCGTCATTGCGCATGCCGGAACTGGTGGGGCGCGAGTGGCGCGAAGGAGAGGCGGCAATGGTCAACGAGGCCATGGGCGAACTGACTGCCGAGAACCTCGAAGCCGCGCGGGTGGCTGCCGAAACGCTGCTGAGCCGCTTGCAGGCGGCGCGTCTCAGCATCCTGATCGATGCGCCAAAACCGTTATTCAAAGCAGCGCCCAACCGCTGCTCGGACGGTTTCAACCGGATGAACCCGGTCTGCGCGCCAGGCCTGACGATGGCGCGGGACCAGCTCGAACGGCTGCGCGCGCCGCAAATGCAGCTGCTGAGCCAGCTGACGGCCGAGTACCCGACGTTGCATGTCTGGGACCCGTTGCCGCTGCTGTGCCCCGGCGCAACCTGTTCAGCTTATGACGACAACGCCAAGCCACTGTTTTTCGACTCCAACCACCTCAGCGGCCACGGCAACCGCGTGCTGGAGCCCGATTTCAGCGCGACCTTGCTGAAGATCTGGCGAGCGACGCCTATCGTTACTGAATGATCAGGTTATTGAACAACAGGTCTTCCACCACCGGCTTGCCGGTTTCGTCGTTCATCACCTGCTGGGTTTGCTTGAGGGCTTCCTGGCGCAGTTTTTCCTTGCCCTCGACAGTGCTCATGGTCTCGTTGGTCTGCTGGGTGAACAACGCCACCAGCTGGTTACGGATCAATGCGTCGTTGGCTTTGACCGCTGCGGCGGCTTCGGTCCCGGTCACGCGCAGGGCGATATCGGCCTTGAACACCTTGAGTTTCGCCGTACCGTCCAGGCCATAGTTGCCTACGAAAGGCGGCGTCAGGCTGATATAGCTGACCTTCGGCGCCTCGCCTTCTTTGGCTTCTTCGGCCTGGGCTGCCATCGGCAAGGTCAGGGCCAGCATCAACAGGATCCACGCTTTCACAGTTCATTCCTCACATTCGGTTGCCAGGTAGCATAACGCTAGCAAGGCTGAGCACAAGCTTATGGCGACTTATCAGGCCCGGGCATGCTCGTTGACCCGCGGGCGTACCCTCCTACACTTATCGGCCACGACACCAAAAGGAATAGTCCGATGAAAGCTGTGCTGTGCAAAGCCTTCGGCCCTGCCGAAACCCTGGTGCTGGAAGAGATCGCAAGCCCTGTGATCAAGAAGAACGAAATCCTGCTGGACGTGCATGCCGCCGGGGTGAATTTCCCGGACACCCTGATTATCGAGGGCAAGTACCAGTTCAAGCCGCCCTTTCCGTTCTCGCCGGGTGGCGAAGCGGCGGGCGTGGTCAGCGAAGTGGGCGAGAAGGTCAGCCACCTGAAAGTCGGCGATCGTGTCATGGCGCTCACCGGCTGGGGCAGCTTTGCCGAGCAGGTCGCGGTGCCGGGCTACAACGTGCTGCCGATCCCGCCGAGCATGGACTTCAACATCGCCGCCGCCTTCAGCATGACCTACGGCACCTCGATGCACGCACTGAAACAGCGCGCCAACCTGCAACCTGGCGAAACCCTGTTGGTGCTCGGCGCCTCCGGTGGCGTGGGCCTGGCCGCCGTGGAAATCGGCAAGGCCATGGGCGCGCGGGTGATCGCTGCCGCCAGCAGCGCCGATAAACTGGCCGTGGCCAAGGCTGCCGGCGCCGATGAGCTGATCAACTACAGCGAAGCCAGCCTGAAAGACGAGATCAAGCGCCTGACCGACGGCAACGGCGCCGATGTGATCTACGATCCGGTGGGCGGCGACCTGTTTGACCAGGCCGTGCGCGCCATCGCCTGGAATGGCCGTCTGCTGGTGGTGGGCTTTGCCAGCGGGCGCATCCCGGAACTGCCGGTGAACCTGGCGCTGCTTAAGGGCGCGGCGGTGGTCGGGGTGTTCTGGGGCTCGTTCGCCCAGCGCCAACCGCAGGACAACGCAGCGAATTTCCAGCAACTGTTCAGTTGGTATGCCGAGGGCAAATTGAAACCTTTGGTGTCGCAGGTGTACCCGATTGAACAGGCTGCCCAGGCGATCAACGACCTGGGCCAACGCAAGGCGGTGGGCAAGGTTGTCGTCCAGACCCGATAAGCGATTTGAAATGCAATCAACTGTGGGAGCTGGCTTGCCTGCGATTGCGGTGGGTCAGCTCCAACACGTGCAGCTGACATAACGCTATCGCAGGCAAGCCAGCTCCCACATTTTGATCTTCATTGCCTCAAAGAATCTAATCACGACCATCACTTATCTATAAGCGACATGTTCATAAGAGAACATGCAATTGCTCTCATTTCCTGTGTTTGCAGATAAGAGGCGATGCTATTTTCGGTAACGAAACTGTAACATTCGCATCCGCAGTCAAAACAAGAAATCTGGAGCTTTTGAATGTTTGCTTTCTTTCGTCCTGCCGCACACCAGGCGCCCCTGCCTGAAGAAAAAATAGACAGCACCTACCGACGCCTGCGCTGGCAGATCTTCGCCGGTATTTTCTTCGGTTACGCCGGTTATTACCTGCTGCGCAAAAACTTCTCCCTGGCCATGCCGTACTTGATCGACGAGGGCTACACCCGTGGTCAATTGGGCTTGGCAATGTCCGCGATCGCGATTGCCTACGGGCTGTCCAAGTTCTTGATGGGCCTGGTCTCCGACCGCTCCAACCCACGCTACTTCCTGCCCTTTGGCCTGTTGGTCTCGGCGGGCGTGATGTTCATTTTCGGTTTCGCACCCTGGGCAACGTCCAGCGTGACCATGATGTTCATTTTGCTGTTCATCAACGGCTGGGCCCAGGGCATGGGCTGGCCGCCAAGTGGACGGACCATGGTGCACTGGTGGTCGCAGAAAGAACGCGGCGGCGTGGTGTCGGTATGGAACGTGGCGCACAACGTCGGCGGCGGCCTGATCGGCCCTCTGTTCCTGCTGGGCATGGCCTGGTTCAACGACTGGCATGCAGCGTTCTATGTACCCGCGACGGTGGCCTTGCTGGTGGCGGCTTTCGCCTTCATCACTATGCGCGACACCCCGCAATCAGTCGGCCTGCCGCCGATCGAGCAGTACAAGAACGACTACCCGGAAGGCTACGACGCCAGCCACGAAGACGAATTCAGCGCCAAGGAAATCTTCGTCAAGTACGTGCTGCGCAACAAGATGCTGTGGTACATCGCCTTCGCCAACGTGTTCGTCTACCTGCTGCGCTATGGCGTACTGGACTGGGCGCCGACCTACCTGAAGGAAGCCAAGCACTTCGATGTGGATAAAACGTCCTGGGCGTACTTCTTCTACGAGTGGGCGGGTATCCCGGGCACGCTGCTGTGCGGTTGGATGTCAGACAAAATCTTCCGTGGCAACCGTGGCCTGACTGGCATCGTGTTCATGGCGCTGGTGACCGTGGCGACTCTGGTCTACTGGCTCAACCCACCGGGCAACCCGATGGTCGACATGATCGCGCTGTTCTCGATCGGCTTTCTGATCTACGGCCCGGTGATGCTGATCGGCCTGCAGGCACTGGAACTGGCACCGAAGAAAGCCGCCGGTACGGCTGCGGGCTTCACCGGCCTGTTCGGTTACCTGGGCGGTTCGGTGGCAGCCAGTGCGGCCATGGGCTACACCGTGGACCATTTCGGCTGGGACGGCGGTTTCGTGCTGCTGATCGGCGCGTGCCTGCTGGCTATCGCGTTCCTGATCCCAACGCTGTGGCACACCAACAGCGTCAGCTCGGCACGTTAATCGCCTGAGCAATCCTTTGCACAACGCTTGAGCCGCGCCTCCAGATTCTTGTCTGGCATGGCGTGGCTACGCAGGGCGTTGACGGTCTGCTCGACATAATCGCGAGTGGTGCCGTAACGCCCGCAAGCGCTTTGCAACACGTGGTTCAGTATGACGTCGGGCAGGTTCCCGGCGTAACTGGGCAAGTGCCGCTCCAATACAAACCCCAATGCCTGCACCTGACTGCCATCTTCCAGACGGCAGCTGAGCCAGTGCGGCCGGTACGAGGGGTAAGGCATCTCGCGCTGCCACAGCGCATACAGAGATGCCTCCAGCTGGTCTTCCGGCAACCGGTAGGCAAACCCGCTGCAGGACCCGCCGCGATCCAACCCGAACACCAGCCCCGGCAACTCCGGCGTACCGCGATGCTCGTGGGACCACAAGTAAAGACCCCGATGGTAACCGTGCACACGGGCGCGCACGCGCTCGGTCGACGAGCATTCTGGGCGCCAGATCAGCGAACCGTAAGCAAATAGCCAGACCGGCCCACCCTTGTGCCGACCCATGGTGGCCTGCATCGAGCTCATTAACTGTTCGTGAGTGAGTTGCGGCCCAAGATCGAGCTGCGGAGGGTAAGCCAATTGCAAAAGATCGGATTCAATGGCGGTCATGGCGAATAACGGTGCGCCTCCTGTGTGTTACCAGTTGTAAGCAACTTTACCGTAATAAAACAGCGCCGCTGTAACCGTACGGCGAAAAAGTGCTTTGGCGAGGTTGGCGTGGGCAGCTGATCACGGGGGACGAATCCCATCGGCGGTCCCATTACTTATAGCCTAATGAGATTCGTCCTACAGAAGTAATACCTTAAATGCATAAGCATAGGCGTCCATACCTTCAGCGCAGGTTCAGGCCCCGCAGAACGTTAGGCGCCAAACTGTAGAAGTTTAGCGACCCCTATTAGCCGCCCATTCAAACGACTATCGAGGTCGATCCATGAAACACCTTTTTTTAGGCATGGTGCTTCTGGCACAAGCCGTCACCGCCCTGGCCGCTGAAACCGCCACTCAAGACGACAAGGGCTTCTGGTACGCACAAACCAGCCTGTACACGCGGCACTTCTCGCCCGACCCACAGCACAACAACAATCAGGACCTGATCAACCTGGAGCGCAACGAAGCATCGGGGTTGGTGTATGGCGGGGCGACGTTTCGCAACTCGTTCAGCCAACGCTCGTATTACGTCTATGCCGGCAAGCGTTTCGATATTGGCGACTCGCCGTTTTACATGAAAGTCACCGCAGGTGCGCTCCAAGGGTATCGCGGCAAGTACCGCGACAAAATCCCGCTCAACCGTTATGGCGTGGCACCGGCCATCATCCCCTCCGTAGGGGTGCATTTCGGCCCGGTGGCGGGCGAGTTGGTGTTGCTGGGCTTCAATGCGGCCATGGTGACGGCCGGCATACGCTTTTAAGGGCGAGGGGCGTAGGCAAACACGTCGGCACGCATCTGGTGCGCATCCATGCCGGCGTCCACCAGCGCATCCAGGGTGCCGTAGATCATCGCCGGTGAACCGCTGGCGTAGACATGCACGCCCTTGAGGTCGGTGATGTCTTCGCACACCGCTTCATGCAACAGCCCGCAACGCCCTTCCCAGCCGCACAGGTCGCTGACAACCTTGTGCAGGAACAGGTTGGGCAATTGCAGCCACTGGTCCCAGTGCTCAATCTCGTAGAAATCTTCCGGGCGACGCACGCCCCAGTACAAGTGCACCGGGTGCTTGAAACCGCTGGCGCGGCAGTGCTCGATCAGGCTGTGCATCTGCGCCATGCCGGTACCGGCGGCGATCAACACCAGCGGGCCATGCGGCAGCTCGGCCAGGTGAGTGTCACCAAACGGCAGTTCCACGCGCGCCATCTGGTTGCGCTGCAGTTGCTCGAGCAGGCTGCGCGCGCTGTCCTCGCGGACCAGCACGTGCAATTCCAGCTCACGCCCGGCGTGAGGCGCCGAGGCCAGGGAGAACGCGGATTTCTCGCCGTTCTCCCGCTCGATCATCAGGTACTGCCCGGCGTGGTAGCGCACCGCCTTGCCGGCCGGAGCGCGCAAGCGCACGCGCCACACATCGCCACCGACTTCCACGCATTCACTCAATTGGCACGACAACTTGCGCAACGGCAACTCTCCCGGCGCCAGCACGCCATCCCACAACACAATGCAATCTTCCAACGGTTCGGCGATGCAGGTGTAGAACTCACCGTGATCGCGTACTTCACCGGCTTGCTGAATCCGGCCTTCCACCAGCAACGCGGCGCACACGTGGCACACACCGTTGCGACACGCCTGAGGGCACTCATAGCCCAGGCGGCGCGCGCCCTCGAGGATTCGCTCGCCAGGGACCAGCTCCAGCACCGCGCCGGAAGGTTGCAGGGTTACACGCATCAATCTATTCCCAATTCTTTCCAGATCGCATCGACACGCGCAGTCACGGCTTCATCCTTGACGATCACCCGGCCCCACTCGCGAGTGGTCTCACCCGGCCATTTGTGGGTGGCATCCAGGCCCATCTTCGAACCCAGGCCCGACACCGGCGACGCAAAGTCGAGGTAGTCGATTGGCGTGTTGTCGATCATCACCGTGTCGCGCTTGGGGTCCATGCGCGTGGTAATGGCCCAGATCACGTCGTTCCAGTCCCGGGCGTTGATGTCGTCGTCGGTGACAATAACGAACTTGGTGTACATGAACTGTCGCAAAAACGACCACACGCCCAGCATGACGCGCTTGGCATGGCCCGGGTACGACTTTTTCATGGTCACGATGGCCATGCGGTAGGAGCAGCCTTCGGGCGGCAGGTAGAAGTCGGTGATTTCCGGGAATTGCTTTTGCAGGATCGGCACGAACACTTCGTTCAGCGCCACACCCAGGATAGCCGGCTCATCCGGCGGCCGGCCGGTGTAGGTGCTGTGGTAGATCGGCTTGATCCGGTGCGTGATGCGCTCGACGGTGAACACCGGGAAGCTGTCGACTTCGTTGTAATAGCCGGTGTGGTCGCCGTATGGGCCTTCATCGGCCATTTCGCCGGGGTGAATCACACCTTCGAGGATGATTTCGGCGGTGGCCGGCACTTGCAGGTCGTTGCCGCGGCACTTCACCAGTTCGGTGCGATTGCCCCGCAGCAGGCCGGCGAAGGCGTATTCGGAGAGGCTGTCCGGTACCGGGGTCACGGCGCCGAGGATGGTCGCCGGGTCAGCGCCGAGGGCCACGGACACCGGGAACGGCTTGCCGGGGTGTTTCTCACACCACTCACGGAAGTCCAGGGCGCCACCGCGGTGGCTCAGCCAACGCATGATCACCTTGTTGCGGCCGATCACTTGCTGGCGATAGATGCCGAGGTTCTGGCGGTCCTTGTTCGGGCCTTTGGTGACGGTCAGGCCCCAGGTGATCAGCGGGCCGACGTCGCCGGGCCAGCAGGTCTGCACCGGAAGCATGCCGAGGTCGACGTCATCACCTTCGATGACCACTTCCTGGCACACCGCGTCCTTGACCACTTTGGGGGCCATGGCAATGATCTTGCGGAAGATCGGCAGCTTCGACCACGCATCCTTCAGGCCCTTGGGCGGCTCGGGCTCCTTGAGGAAGGCCAGCAGCTTGCCGATCTCGCGCAGCTCGCTGACCGACTCGGCGCCCATGCCAAAGGCCACACGGTCGGGGGTGCCGAACAGGTTGCCGAGCACCGGGATGTCAAAACCGGTCGGGTTCTCGAACAGCAGCGCCGGGCCCTTGTTGCGCAGGGTACGGTCGCAAATCTCAGTCATTTCCAGCACCGGGGAAATCGGCATCTGGATACGTTTCAACTCTCCGCGCTGCTCAAGTTGCTGCACGAAATCCCGAAGATCCTTGAATTTCATTAACCATGCCACCCGTAAAATAGGCGTACATCCTACCTGCTCTGAACGCGGCTGGCAGCCTTATCGCGGCGCAATTGCGCGCCAGATGTCGTTAAAAATTTCAGGCAAAAAAAATGGCGCCCCTTGGGGCGCCATTCTTTCGGACCTGAAACGTCGTATTACTTGCGTTTCATCGACAAGAAGAACTCGTCGTTGGTCTTGGTGGTTTTCAGCTTGTCGATCAGGAACTCGATGGCTGCAACTTCGTCCATCGGGTGCAGCAGCTTGCGCAGGATCCACATGCGCTGCAGTTCGTCGTCGGCCGTCAGCAACTCTTCGCGGCGGGTGCCGGAACGGTTGATGTTGATGGCCGGGAAGACGCGTTTTTCCGCGATACGACGGTCCAGGGGCAGTTCCATGTTGCCGGTACCCTTGAACTCTTCGTAGATCACTTCGTCCATCTTCGAGCCGGTTTCAACCAGCGCGGTGGCGATAATGGTCAGCGAGCCGCCTTCTTCGATGTTCCGCGCGGCGCCGAAGAAACGTTTCGGTTTCTCCAGGGCGTGGGCATCGACACCACCGGTGAGTACCTTGCCGGAGCTCGGGATCACGGTGTTGTAGGCACGGGCCAGACGGGTGATGGAGTCGAGCAGGATCACCACGTCTTTCTTGTGCTCGACCAGGCGCTTGGCCTTCTCGATCACCATTTCGGCAACCTGCACGTGGCGGGTTGGCGGCTCATCGAACGTCGAGGCAACCACTTCGCCGCGCACGGTGCGCTGCATTTCGGTGACTTCTTCCGGACGCTCATCGATCAGCAATACGATCAGGTGAACTTCAGGATTGTTACGTGCGATGTTCGCTGCAATGTTCTGCAGCATGATGGTCTTACCGGCTTTCGGCGGTGCGACGATCAGGCCGCGCTGGCCTTTACCGATAGGCGCGCACAGGTCGATCACGCGACCGGTCAAGTCTTCGGTGGAACCGTTACCGGCTTCCATCTTCATGCGCACGGTCGGGAACAGCGGCGTCAGGTTCTCGAAGAGAATCTTGTTTTTCGCGTTCTCGGGACGATCGAAGTTGATCGTGTCGACCTTGAGCAGGGCGAAATAACGCTCGCCTTCCTTGGGTGGGCGGATCTTGCCAACGATGGTGTCACCGGTGCGCAAGTTGAAGCGACGGATCTGGCTCGGCGAGACGTAGATATCGTCTGGGCCGGCGAGATAGGAGGCGTCTGCAGAGCGGAGGAAGCCGAAGCCGTCCTGGAGAATCTCCAGCACGCCATCACCGGAGATTTCCTCGCCGCTTTTCGCGTGCTTCTTGAGCAGGGAGAAAATCACGTCCTGCTTGCGCGAACGGGCCATATTTTCTATGCCCATTTCTTCGGCCAGCTGGAGCAGGTCGGTAATCGGCTTTTGCTTGAGTTCAGTCAGATTCATATAGGAATGACGTAATCATTTATGGAGGGGGGAAATTAAGCTTTTGGCTTAATGAGGCCGCGCCGCAGAGAAGGCGACAGGATCGCGTACTAATCGAAAAGGAATGCGTCGGCGACGGCTTGCAGGGGGCAGTGGAGAAACCAGTGCGGGGCCGAATGTACCACCTGAGTTTCGGAGCGTCTAGCCCTGTTTCACGAAAAAGCCCCGCTATTTGCGGGGCTTTTTTTGACGACGCTTAGATGTTCGCGTCGAGGAAAGCTTGCAGCTGGGACTTCGACAGCGCGCCAACCTTGGTGGCCTCGACGTTGCCGTTCTTGAACAGCATCAGCGTCGGGATACCGCGCACGCCGTGCTTGGCAGGGGTTTCCTGGTTGTCGTCGATGTTCAGCTTGGCAATGGTCAGCTTGCCTTCGTAGGTGGTTGCAATGTCGTCCAGGACCGGAGCGATCATTTTGCAAGGGCCACACCATTCAGCCCAGTAGTCAACCAGCACCGGGCCAGCAGCCTTGAGTACTTCGGCCTCAAAGGTCGCGTCGGTGACGTGCTTGATAAGATCGTTGCTCATGGATGTCTCCGGATTGTAAGCAAAAAAAACGTTGCCCATCATAGCCGCCCTTCCCCCGTTCAGGAAGCCGCCTCTGATTGACTCTTGCTATAGGAGTGAATGAGTCTGGATATAGCCCAATTCATGGCGCGACGGGAGTCACGAAGGCAATGCCGGTACGCAACGCGGCATTACGCACGTGTTCCTGCATGGTCTTCTGCGCCGCCGCGCTGGCGCGCCGGGCCAGCGCACGGAGGATTTTGCGGTGCTCCTGCCAGGTTTCCATAGCGCGTTCCGGCCTGATGAACGGTAGCTTCTGGCTTTCCAGAAACACCTCGGCACTGGCACTCAGGATGCTCACCATCGCCTGGTTACCGCTGGCCAGCAGAATGCGCTGATGAAATTCGAAGTCCAGCCGGGCAGCCGCCTCAAAGTCGCCCGCCTTGAGCACTTTGCGCATCGCTTCGACATTATCTTGAAGGCTGTCCAGCTCATCGAGGGTCAAGGTCACCGCCGCCAGCCCCGCCGCAAAACCCTCCAGGGCGTAGCGCAGCTGGAAGATGTCCAGCGGCGTGGCCTGCGCCGCAAAGGGCCAGGCAAACCCCGGCGGTTCCTCTGGCGCCTGCACGAACACGCCTTTGCCCGGCTGCACACTCACAACGCCCAAGGCGCTGAGCGATGACAGCGCCTCGCGAAGCGAAGCCCGGCTCACCCCCAACTGCACCGCCAGGTCGCGCTGCGACGGCAGTGCATCGCCCGCGACGAAGCCCTGTTCCACGATTAGTTTGCGGATGGCCTGCAGGGCCGCTTCCGGTACCGCTTGGGCGATGGAATTCATAAAAGTTTCAAGCTTCCAGGCAACTGAGCGGCTAGTTGTAAAGCTATTCGAAGCTGGCGGCAAGCCACGCCCCAAAGGGGCTCGCGCGGTTTTGTCGACGCCCGAAAAGGGTGCGAAAACGCCATCGACTGTTCAGACCAGTAAGACCACCGAAGATCAGCAATTCCCGGCCCTGCAGACAATCCTGGCGGTGCTGGCATGGGCTGTGCACTGAGCAAAGTCAGAAAATTCCTTCGCACTTTTCGGAGAGTTGCCATGACCAAGCGCTACAGCGCCCTGCTTACTGCCTTGTTTGCCAGCCTGATGCTGAGCCAGGCACCCGCCCAGGCCAATGGTCTGGACGACATCGTTGCCCGTGGCACCCTCAAGGTCGCCGTGCCTCAGGACTTCCCGCCGTTCGGCTCGGTCGGCCCCGACATGAAGCCACGCGGCCTGGACATCGATACCGCCAAGCTGCTGGCCGACCAGCTCAAGGTCAAGCTGGAGCTGACCCCGGTCAACAGCACCAACCGCATCCCGTTCCTCACCACCGGCAAGGTCGACCTGGTGATTTCCAGCCTGGGCAAGAACCCCGAGCGCGAAAAGGTCATCGACTTCTCCAAGGCCTACGCACCGTTCTACCTGGCCGTGTTCGGCCCGCCTGACGCCGCCATCAGCACCACCGACGACCTCAAAGGCAAGACCATCAGCGTCACGCGCGGCGCGATTGAAGACATCGAGCTGACCGCCGTGGCGCCCAAGGAAGCCACGATCAAACGCTTCGAAGACAACAACTCGACCATCGCCGCCTACCTGGCCGGCCAGGTTGACCTGATCGCCAGCGGCAACGTGGTGATGGTGGCGATCAGCGAGCGCAACCCGAAACGCGTACCGGCGCTGAAAGTGAAACTCAAGGATTCGCCGGTGTACGTGGGCGTGAACAAGAACGAGCCGGAATTGCTGGAGAAGGTCAACCAGATCCTGGTCGCGGCCAAGGCCGACGGCAGCCTGGAAAAGAATGCGATGCAGTGGCTCAAAGAGCCGTTGCCGGCTGACCTGTAAGCGACGGAGCTGATTTATGGCCTATCAATTCGACTTTATGCCGGTGCTGGCCAATACCGACCTGCTGTTGCGCGGCGCGCTGTTCACCCTTGAGCTGACGGCGATCGGCGCGATCCTGGGTGTGGCATTGGGCACCGTCGGCGCGGTGGTACGGGCGTGGAAGATCCAGCCGTTTGCCTGGTTTTTCGGGGTCTATGTCGAGTTGATCCGCAACACGCCATTCCTGGTGCAGTTGTTCTTCATCTTCTTCGGCCTGCCGTCCCTGGGGCTGAAGATTACCGAGTGGCAAGCCGCGGTGCTGGCGATGGTGATCAACCTGGGGGCCTACTCCACCGAGATTATCCGCGCCGGCATCCAGGCCATCCCGCGCGGGCAGCTGGAAGCCGCAGCCGCCTTGGCGATGACGCGCTTCGAGGCGTTCCGCCATGTGGTGCTGCTGCCGGCGCTGGGCAAGGTGTGGCCGGCCCTGAGCAGCCAGATCATCATCGTGATGCTCGGCTCGGCGGTGTGCTCGCAGATCGCCACCGAAGAGCTGAGCTTTGCCGCCAACTTTATCCAGTCGCGCAACTTCCGCGCGTTTGAAACCTACGCACTGACCACCCTGGTGTACTTGTGCATGGCGCTGATGATTCGCCAGTTGCTCAACTGGATTGGCCGCCGGTTTGTGATGAGGAACAGCCGATGAGTGATTTTTCGTTCTGGGACATCGTGCGCAACCTGCTCTCGGGCCTGCAATGGACGCTGCTGCTGTCGCTGGTTGCGTTTGTCGGCGGATGCCTGATCGGCTTGCTGGTGATGACGATGCGCATCAGCCGCAAGGCCTTCGCGCGCAATGTCGCGCGCACCTACATCGAACTGTTCCAGGGCACGCCGCTGCTGATGCAGCTGTTCCTGGTGTTTTTCGGTGTCGCCCTGCTGGGCGTGGATATCTCGCCGTGGCTTGCGGCGGCGATTGCCCTGACCCTGTTTACCAGTGCTTACCTCGCCGAGATCTGGCGCGGTTGCGTCGACTCCATCGCCCACGGGCAATGGGAAGCCTCGGCGAGCCTGGCGCTGAACCCGCTTGAACAACTGCGCTACGTAATCCTGCCCCAGGCGCTGCGGATTGCCGTCGCGCCCACCGTGGGTTTCTCGGTGCAGGTGGTCAAAGGCACCGCCGTCACCTCGATCATCGGCTTCACCGAACTGACCAAGACCGGCGGCATGCTCGCCAACGCCACCTTCGAACCCTTCATGGTCTACGGCCTGGTGGCCCTCGGTTACTTCCTGCTCTGCTACCCCTTGTCCCTCAGTGCGCGCTACCTGGAAAGGAGACTGCATGCCTCTGCTTAGAATTTCCGCCCTGCATAAGTATTACGGCGATCACCACGTACTCAAGGGCATCGACCTGACGGTTGAAGAAGGCCAGGTGGTGGCGATTGTCGGCCGCAGCGGCTCGGGCAAGTCCACCTTGCTGCGTACCCTCAATGGCCTGGAATCCATCAACGACGGCGTGATCGAAGTCGATGGCGAATACCTCGATGCCGCCCGCGCCGACCTGCGCAGCCTGCGGCAGAAAGTCGGCATGGTGTTCCAGCAGTTCAACCTGTTCCCGCACCTCACGGTGGGCGAAAACGTGATGCTCGCCCCACAAGTGGTGCAAAAGGTGCCCAAGGCCAAGGCGGCCCAACTGGCCAAACAGATGCTGGAGCGCGTCGGGCTGGGCGAGAAGTTCGACGCCTTTCCCGATCGCTTGTCCGGCGGCCAGCAACAGCGAGTCGCCATCGCCCGCGCCTTGGCCATGTCACCCAAGGTGCTGCTGTGCGATGAAATCACCTCGGCCCTGGACCCGGAACTGGTCAACGAAGTGCTCAACGTGGTGCGCCAACTGGCCAAAGACGGCATGACCCTGATCATGGTGACCCACGAAATGCGGTTTGCCCGGGAGGTCGGCGACAAACTGGTGTTCATGCACCAGGGCAAAGTGCATGAAGTGGGCGACCCCAAGGAGTTGTTCGCCAACCCCAGGACCCCCGAGTTCGCCAACTTCATTGGCTCGGTGGAACAGCCGGGCTGACCAGTTCGAAACTGCCCAGCCCCTCAAGATGCGTCTCGCGGCGCACGGCCAAGGCGTCAACGGGCAGTTCCGCGTCGATATCGACCTGGGCAGTCAATCGCCGGCCTGACACCGGCAGCCCTGCGGCTCGCGCCACCAGGGCCTGGCCGGGCAGTAACTGGCCGCTGGCAGGGCCACCGGGTAAATGCGCAGCCGCCCACCCTACCGCACGCCCATCCACCTGGGCGTGTTGGAGGCTCAGGCGGAACCGGCCCTGACGGCCAAACCGGAACCCATCCGCATCGGCTGCAACTCCGTTGAAGCGCAATCCCATCACAGCAGGTTCAGCGCAAAAAACACTTACGTTGAATGACCGAGTGCCCAGCCTCATGGCGGCGTTTTCAACCTGCACATCCCTGCGAATGGCGGCATAGTCGATGCGCGGCTGACTCACCGACAATTGGCAGTTCTCAGCCCGCACGTGAGGCGATGCAAGCAGCGTACAGAGCAAAGCCCAGCACAGGCCCCTAAGCTTGGCGGCCATGGCACACCGCCGAGGTGGTTTCATAGAACGTGTCATTGTCAGTCCTGGTCTCAAGGTCAATGCGCAAATGGCAGGTAGATGAGTCCGGCAACGAAACCCGCAAGCTTTGCGACTCATCGACGTCATTCAGGAAAATCATGCCCTCACCCACCACGCTGGTGAGGAAGCGGTCACCGTTGCCGAATACCGCGGCGCCCTGAGGCAACGGCCGGCCTTGCTGATCACTCGCGGTGAGCAACACGCGGCGCACTTTCACCACATCAAAATTCACGGCATTGACCGACCCACGCCCCGCTGCGAGTACCTGGGTGCCGTTTTTCAGGTCGACGCGCCTGGGCAAGGATTTAGTCTGCACTTCGACCCGGCTGTGGGTGTAGGCCGGCAAGCCTGCGATCACCGCCTGCCCGCTGAAATCCGTCCACACCGGACCTTGCGGGGTGTCGACCTTCGCCGAGCCGATATCCCCCACCGAGACGATGCCGAACGTGTCCTGCACGGGATAAGGCGAGAAGGTCAGCCCGGTTCCGTGAGCCACTGCACCGCCTTGTAGCTGCCCGGTATAGCTATTGCCCTGGGAATCACGACTGACCCCAAGGGCAACCTGGGTATAGCGCGGCAGCAGGTTCACCTGCGCGCGAACAGATTGCTCGCGGGCCCTGATGTCGCGCTCGACCCCCACGTCGTAATTCACATAGTCATTGACCCGTTCGCTGAGCGCCGTACCGGCGGTGAACTGGTCGCCGCGGCGACGGGTAAAGCTGCTCACGCGACGATCACCTCCCAGTGGCACGCTGACCTGCAGCCGCACCGACAGGTCATTGTCCACAGGCCGTTCATGCCTTCCGTCACCGGGGTTGGCGCCGCGCTCAGTGCGTGTTCCGCCCACTTGCGAATCGGCGATCAACGCAACGTCGGCGCGGCTGAATGACTTGTTCCACGCGGCAAACACATGCTCGGTGGTTTGCCGGTCAAACTGCGCACTGCGGGTATAGCCGAGGGAGAACACCCCCAGCGTGGGATCAGCCCAACTCATGCCTGCCGTGTATTGATTTTTGAAACGCGAACCCAGCGCATCGGCCCTCAAGGAACGCGTCGTTTCAACGACCTCACGATAACCCGGCGTCTGGGCGGTCGCACTGAGGTTGACCTCGACATTGGCATATACCGGGCTGCTTGCCGATACGCTGGTGCGCGAGCCGGACACTGAATTCCTGTTGTCTCGAGAAAGGTTCTGGCGGGCGCTCACGGAAACCCGCTGGAAAAAAACGCTGCCCAGGGTGCCACCGGCCGACCAGTAACCCTCGGTGCCCAACACGCCCAAGCCAGCAGAAGAATGTCGCCCCAGCCCCCAAGTGCCGCTGCCCATCGCAACCACCGATGAGGGCATAGCCTCGCCCGTATTTTCGCGCAGCCAGCCCACCGAAAAATAATAACCAGGCGCCGCAGGAACAGTCCCTGCAAATGAAGCCGCCGGCACCACAAAACTGCGCCTGCCACCCCGTACGTCAATCACGCTGACCTCGAGGTCGCTGGTGCCATTGAGCAAAGGCAACCCCGATAACCTGAACGGGCCTTCGGGCACCAGCGTGCTATGGATCAAGACGCCGGACTGGCGCACCTCAATCCGCGACTGGCTCTGGGCGAGGCCCTCGACCACGGCATCGTTGCTGCTGGCGGGTGTGCGTGATTGACCATCGGGGGAAAACTGCAGACCCGACAACTGGAGGCCGCCAAACAAAGGGTTGTTGCTGGAAATCTGGCCTGCCTGGAATGTCGATTGCAGCGCTGCAATATCCCGCTGGGCATAGGCGTAGAGGTGCTCGGTACGTGCCTTGCCGTTGTCGGAGACATAGAACTGGCGGCTGCGAACAACCCAGTCCTCAAGGTTAAAACCCACCTCGGTGTAGGCCGACACAAACCGGCTCGGCCCACTGCGCGAGCGGCTGTCGAAACCCAGTACATCGTAGTTGAACAATGCCGCCGCCCCGCCCCTGGAAAAATTCCCGACGCTCCAATCGGGCTCGCGCAGTGCCTGGGTGGGCACCACCAATGCCACCTCGTCCGTGCCGGGATGCAGCCTCACACGGGTGGTCGGGAATGCACCCAGGAAGTCATGACAGGCCTGGCTCGGCGCCGCACCTTCGCGGATGACTCCAACGGGTTTCACCAACCCGGCTTTCTCCAGCAACCCCGGGGTGAAACACAATCGGCCCTCCTGGTCGAAACTTGCCTCCACCAGCCCAAGCGGGTTGCCATTGACCCGCAACCCGACCACCTGCTCGCCTTCGCGAAAGCGCGAAGCGCTGCGAAAGTAGTCGGATACCTTAGGGTCAATCCCGTGCGCGGTCAGTGCCGCAAGGTCGAAGCCCTCCCCCGGCTCCAGCGCGGGCGCCAGGCCAGGTAAACTCCATAACGTCGCGAACCCGATCATCAGCGTGGGTGCGCCGAGCCAGGAAGACGCCGCAAAACGCTGATTCGATGGATTTGTCATGAGTCGATCAACCCTCACCGGCATTGATCGGCGCGCGGTAGCTGTCTACCGAAAACCCATAAACCGTGGCCGGTTCAATCTCGACCTCGACAGTACTGCCCAGCGGGCTGTCGACCTTCACCTCCAGCACATCACCCGGCAAAATGTAGGTTCGCGGCAATGTCGCCAGGAGACCTTGCGGCAGTAACTTCACCTGCGGCGCCAGGCGCACGACATAGTTGCTGTCGTTATGGACCCTGAGACGCTCGCCCACCCGCTGCCACGTCAGCAACTCCCATGGACTGTGGTGCCGAGGCAGGCCTCGCGGGTGCAGGATCAGCGGCAAATTCTGCCGCAGCGTGATACCGATGGTTGCGCCGCCGGCGGTGCGCGCCTGGGGAATACCTTCGAAGGACACACGCTTGAGGCGCTGAGTCTTGAGCGGCGCCTTCGAAGTGCCGATGAAACGCACCAGTTGCGTTTCGCCAGCCTCCACGCGCGTGATCGGCGGTGTGGCAATGAGTAGCGGCTCGAGGTCCTCGGGTAGGTTTTCGATAACCGAATGAAGCAGCGCCGGCCCTGTATCGGTATTCTTTATATTGATGGTCGCTTCACCCTCTTCTTCATAAAGCACCACCACTGTGGTTTCCGGTTGCATGCCGTCAGCGACGGCAACAGCGGTAGAAAAAAACCAAACACTGGCGCTCCACAATAACGCCCTGCTTATTACTGAAAGACCCTGCACTCAACATTCTCCGCCAACGATGAACTTGACGATTGATCGTCAAACACCCACAAGAAACAGCCAATAAGAAAGCGTAACTTTCTGACTGGCTGTTTCTCGCTGTTTAGATGTAACTCAATACAAGCGTGGCGCGTCCATCGAGTGAGACATCGCGGCTCAGATCCAGGTCCTGGGCCCGATTAATGACCGCCCTCACCACCAGAGTGCCGGTCAACTGGTTAATGGAAGCGGGAGTAGCGGCGACACCATTGCGCCATGAGTACTGGCTTGGCGTTTGAACGACCCGGCCATCGCTGTACTGCCAGGCACCTGCGCCGATGCGCGTGATGGGGGCCAGTGCCACATTGGAAGACCGCAGATCCCTGAGGGTTACCGAATAACCACCGGTTCGCCGGGCGCCCACAGAACCCAATCCGAAGTTCTGTGCCTCGGTAAACCCGGCCCCCAGGATATTCGTCACCTTGCTGCCCGCTTGCAGATCAGTAAAGGAAAGCCCGAAGCGGGCAGGCGTCGCGCCGCAATTGATGACCAGCGAAGTGCTGCGCTCTTCACGCGGGTTGAGCGCCGTCTGGGATAACTCGCCGGAGCGAATCGTGCCGTAATCGATAATGCCGCTGCCCGCCAGGCTGAGGTTACAGGCCGCCGGTGTGATCGTGCCCCTGACCACCAATTGGGCGCTGGTGGATGCCTGGGCACTCAAGGCCGCAGCCAGGCATGCGATAACGAGAGTCAAGCCAACAATTTTGTTCATGTCTGTCCTGTCACTATAAAGTTCACAGGCGTTGTTTATTTGTGCCTTGGCAATTCCATCGCCCAGTTCTTCATCTTCCGAGACATACACCACGATAAATAAATAACACCCAGGCAGAATTGCCTGATGACAGTCTGTCGCTTTGGCACTCGATTAAAGAATCAGATAAGACGGCATTAAATGTGGGCACTGCGACAATAAGTAGCTGCTATAACTTCTCGACACGGTAGTCCCGAACACAACAATGGAAAAGATAATGACTCACTTACTGTAGGAAACTCTCACAATGCTTTTATTACGCGAAATAGTTAAAACGCCCTACAGCTGGGAGAAACTTACTCAACCGGCCTTACGAAACAGCCCTACATTTCCCACAATAATTGCTTACAGACAGCATCAGGGAAATTACTGAAGCACAACGCGTTGGCGTCAGCGGTCGATCGTGGCACGATGGCAAGGTTATCGACCGAGACCCCCAAACCATGCCGCAATCCCAAGCCAAGAATCTGTCCCTGATCGCCGCCATCGACCTGGGCTCCAACAGCTTTCACATGGTCGTGGCCAAGGCCCAGAACGGCGAAATCCGCATCCTCGAGCGGCTCGGCGAAAAAGTGCAACTGGCCGCCGGGATCAACGACGAGCGCCAGCTCAACGAAGAGTCCATGCAACGCGGGCTCGATTGCCTCAAGCGCTTTGCCCAACTGATCAACGGCATGCCCCTGGGCGCTGTGCGAATCGTCGGCACCAACGCCCTGCGTGAGGCGCGTAACCGTGGCGAATTCATCCGCCGCGCCGAGGAGATCCTCGGGCACCCGGTAGAAGTCATCTCCGGCCGTGAAGAAGCGCGCCTGATCTACCTCGGCGTGTCCCACACCCTGGCCGACACCCCGGGCAAGCGCCTGGTGGCGGACATTGGCGGTGGCAGTACCGAATTCATCATCGGGCAACGATTCGAGCCATTGCTGCGCGAAAGCCTCCAGATGGGCTGCGTCAGCTATACCCAGCGTTATTTCAAGGACGGCAAGATCACCCCGGCGCGCTACGCCCAGGCCTACACGGCGGCGCGGCTGGAGATCATGAGCATCGAACACGCCCTGCACCGCCTGACCTGGGATGAAGCCATCGGCTCCTCAGGCACCATCCGCGCCATCGGCCTGGCGCTGAAAGCCGGCGGCCATGGCACCGGCGAGGTCAATGCCGAAGGCCTGGCGTGGCTCAAGCGCAAATTGTTCAAGCTGGGCGACGCCGAGAAAATCGACTTCGACGGCATCAAGCCCGACCGCCGCACCATCTTCCCGGCCGGCCTGGCGATTCTTGAAGCAATCTTCGACGCCCTCGAACTGCAGCGCATGGACCACTGCGACGGCGCCCTGCGTGAAGGCGTGCTCTACGACCTGCTGGGCCGCCATCACCACGAGGACGTGCGTGAGCGCACGCTCACTTCGCTGATGGAGCGTTATCACGTCGATGTCGAGCAAGCCGCGCGCGTGGAGCGTAAAGCCCTGCACGCCTTTGACCAGGTGGCCGAAGACTGGGACCTGGAAGACGGCGTATGGCGTGAGCTGCTGGGTTGGGCGGCCAAGGTGCATGAAGTCGGCCTGGATATCGCCCACTACCATTACCACAAGCACGGCGCCTACCTGATCGAGCATTCGGACCTCGCCGGCTTCTCCCGCGAAGACCAACAGATGCTTGCCCTTCTGGTACGCGGCCATCGCCGCAACATTCCCAAGGATAAGTTCGCAGACTTCGGCGGAGACGGCATCAAGCTGATTCGCCTGTGTGCGCTGCTGCGCTTTGCGATCCTGTTCCACCACATCCGTGGCACCCAGGAAATGCCCCAGGTAACCCTGCGCGCCCATGGCGACAGCCTCGACGTGGTATTCCCGAAAGGCTGGCTGGATGAAAACCAGCTGACCCAGGCGGATTTCGCCCAGGAAGCGGAATGGCTGACGCGGGTGGGGTTCAGCCTGAACCTGCGCTAACCCGATCTAAAGAGCACTGCAACACACATGTGGGAGCGGGCTTGCTCGCGAATGCGGAGTTTCAGTCAACAGATTCATTGACTGATCCACCGCATTCGCGAGCAAGCCCGCTCCCACATTTTTAGACCCTGCTGGGTTTTAGTTCACCGCAAGAATCGGGCTGCCCAGCTTCTCCAGCAACGTCGCCTGCGCGCTGCGCGGGTTCTGGTTGCCGGTCGGCGTGTTGCGCACGTAACGGCCGTCCGATTGCAGGCTCCAGCTGTGGGTGTTGTCGGTGAGATAGCTTTCCAGCTCCTTCTTGACGCGCATGATCAGCTTCTTGCCTTCCACCGGGAAGCAAGTCTCCACACGCTTGTCGAGGTTGCGCTCCATCCAGTCGGCACTGGAGAGGAACATCTGCTCCTCGCCGCCGTTGAGGAAGTAGAACACCCGCGTATGCTCCAGGAAGCGACCGATGATCGAGCGCACATGGATGTTATGCGAGACGCCGACAATACCTGGGCGCAGACAGCACATGCCGCGCACCACCAGGTCGATGCGCACTCCGGACTGGCTGGCCTTGTACAGCGCGCGGATGATCTTCGGATCGGTCAGCGAGTTGAACTTGGCGATGATGTGCGCCGGCTTGCCGTCGAGGGCGAACTGGGTCTCGCGGGCAATCATGTCGAGCATGCCCTTCTTGAGCGTGAACGGCGCGTGCAGCAGCTTCTTCATGCGCAAGGTCTTGCCCATGCCGATCAGCTGGCTGAACAGTTTGCCGACGTCTTCACACAAGGCGTCGTCGGAGGTCAGCAGGCTGTAGTCGGTGTAGAGCTTGGCGTTGCCGGCGTGGTAGTTGCCGGTGCCCAAGTGCGCGTAACGCACGATCTCACCGGCTTCGCGGCGCAGGATCAGCATCATCTTGGCGTGGGTCTTGAAGCCGACCACGCCGTAGATCACCACCGCACCGGCCGCTTGCAGGCGGCTGGCCAACTGCAGGTTGGACTCTTCGTCAAACCGCGCGCGCAGCTCGATCACCGCGGTGACTTCCTTGCCGTTACGCGCGGCGTCTACCAGCGCATCGACGATTTCCGAGTTGGCACCGGAACGGTACAGGGTCTGGCGCACGGCCAATACATGCGGGTCCTTGGCGGCCTGGCGCAGCAGGTCGACCACCGGGGTGAAGGACTCGAACGGGTGCAGCAGCAGGATGTCCTGCTTGCTCACCACGCTGAAAATGTTCTCGCTGTTCTGCAGCAGTTTCGGGATCTGCGGGGTAAACGGCGTGTATTGCAGCTCCGGGTGGCTGTCCAGGCCGGTGATGCTGAACAGGCGCGTCAGGTTCACCGGGCCATTGACCTGGTAAAGCTCGGATTCGGCGAGGTTGAACTGCTTGAGCAGGTAGTCCGACAGGTGTTTAGGGCACGTGTCAGCCACTTCCAGGCGCACCGCATCGCCGTAACGGCGCGAGAACAGCTCACCGCGCAGGGCACGGGCCAAGTCTTCGACGTCTTCGGAGTCCAGCGCCAGGTCGGCGTTACGGGTCAGGCGGAACTGGTAGCAGCCCTTGACCTTCATGCCCTGGAACAGGTCGTCGGCGTGGGCGTGGATCATCGACGAGAGGAATACATAGTTGTCGCCAGCGCCACCCACCTCTTCCGGTACCTTGATGATCCGTGGCAACAGGCGCGGCGCCGGGATGATCGCCAGGCCCGAGTCGCGACCGAAGGCGTCGATACCTTCCAGTTCAACGATGAAGTTCAGGCTCTTGTTCACCAGCAACGGGAACGGGTGCGTCGGGTCGAGACCGATCGGGGTGATGATCGGTGAAATCTCGTCGCGGAAATAGCGGCGCACCCAGGTCTTGATCTTGGTGGTCCAGTGACGACGACGAATGAAGCGGACCTGATGTTTTTCCAGTTCCGGCAGCAGGATGTCGTTGAGGATCGCGTACTGGCGGTCCACATGGCCGTGCACCAGCTCGCTGATCCGGGCCAGGGCCTGGTGCGGTTGCAGGCCGTCGGCGCCGGCTTGCTCGCGGGCGAAGGTGATTTGCTTCTTGAGGCCGGCGACGCGGATCTCGAAGAACTCGTCCAGGTTGCTGGAGAAAATCAGCAGGAATTTCAGCCGTTCCAGCAGCGGGTAGGACTCATCCAGCGCCTGCTCCAGCACGCGGATGTTGAACTGCAGTTGTGACAGCTCACGATGGATGTACAGGCTGCTGTCATCCAGGTTGGTGACCGCAACCACCGGGGCCGGCACATGCGGCTCGGCCACCACGGCAGGCGGGGCAGCTGGGGCAGGCTCCAGCTCCGGCGGGGTCTCGGTGACTTGTTCCACCACCGGGTGAGCGTCTTTTACGGCAACTTCGGAGAGTCCTTCGGTATTCATCGAGTGTTCCTGTGAGGGCTATTGTTGCTCTCTAAGCAATTGGGCGGCGCGGGCGGCGAAATAAGTCAGGATGCCATCAGCGCCAGCACGTTTAAAGGCAGTCAGGGATTCCAGGATTACTCCTTCACTCAACCAGCCATTCTGGATCGCGGCCATGTGCATGGCGTATTCACCGCTGACCTGATAGACAAAGGTCGGCACTTTGAATTCCTCTTTGACCCGGTACAGGATGTCCAGGTAAGGCATCCCGGGCTTGACCATCACCATGTCGGCGCCTTCGGCCAGGTCGGCGGCCACTTCATGCAAGGCTTCGTGGCTGTTGGCCGGGTCCATCTGGTACGAGGCCTTGTTCGCCTTGCCCAGGTTCAGCGCCGACCCCACCGCATCGCGGAACGGGCCGTAGTAGGCGCTGGCGTACTTCGCCGAATAGGCCATGATGCGTACGTTGACGTGACCGGCCAGTTCCAGGGCTTCGCGAATCGCCTGGATGCGGCCGTCCATCATGTCCGACGGCGCCACCACCTGGGCGCCAGCCGCCGCGTGGGACAAGGCCTGCTTGACCAGCGCGTCGACGGTAATGTCGTTTTGAACATAGCCTTCTTTATCAAGAATGCCATCCTGGCCGTGGGTGGTGAACGGGTCCAACGCCACGTCGGTGATCACCCCCAGCTCCGGGAAACGCTCGCGCAGGGCGCGGGTCGCGCGCTGGGCAATGCCGTCCGGGTTCCAGGCTTCGGCTGCGTCGAGCGACTTGAGCTCGGACGGCGTGACCGGAAACAGCGCCAGCGCCGGAATCCCCAGCTCAACCCACTTTGCCGCTTCTTCAAGCAGCAGATCAACGCTCAAGCGCTCCACACCCGGCATCGACGCCACCGCTTCCCGACGATTTTCACCGTCCAGCACAAATACCGGCAGGATCAGATCGTTCGTCGTCAGTACGTTTTCACGAACCAGACGGCGCGAAAAATCATCACGGCGATTGCGACGCAGACGGGTGGCGGGAAACAGGCGATTGGCAGGGGTAAAGCTCACGACAGACTCCTGAGCCCGCGTTTACGGGCGAGCGTTGCAGTTATAAGCGGCCATTATGACGAAGGAATTACAGTTGTGCTTATGGATGCGACCTGTAGTCGCATTCGTCGTTTATGTAGGAATTGTTCACTTCGTGACACATCTCGATACTTTCATGAATGTTCGTGAAGGCGTAGGCTGCGCGTTCATTTCGCCAGCACCCAGACCATGCTTCAACAATTTCTGCATGACTTCGGCTACTTTGCCCTCTTCCTAGGCACGTTCTTCGAAGGCGAAACCATTCTGGTTCTCGCAGGCTTCCTGGCGTTCCGTGGATACATGGATATCAACCTGGTGGTGGTCGTTGCCTTCTTCGGCAGCTACGCCGGCGACCAGCTGTGGTACTACATGGGGCGCAAGCACGGCCGCAAGCTGTTGGCGCGCAAGCCGCGCTGGCAATTGATGGGCGACAAGGCCCTGGAACATATCCGCAAACATCCGGATATCTGGGTCCTCAGCTTCCGCTTCGTTTACGGACTGCGCACGGTCATGCCCGTGGCGATTGGCCTTTCCGGCTACCCGCCGTTGCGCTACCTGATTCTCAACGGGATTGGCGCCGCGATCTGGGCCGCTGCGCTGGGCGCTGCGGCTTATCACTTCGGCGCGGTGCTGGAAGGCATGCTCGGCAGCGTCAAGAAGTACGAGCTGTGGGTCCTGGGCGCATTGCTGGTACTGGGCCTCGGCCTGTGGCTGCGTCGGCGCTTCAAGAATGCACGCATTGCCCGTGAAGCGTGCGCCGAGGCCAAGGCCCGGCTCGCGGCCGAGCCTGTCGCGATCGAACCGCCTAAGACACCTGTCGAGTAAGCCGGCTTCTACAGCAGTAGAGGCCTATCCCGCTGAGCAGGCTGTAGCTCAACAGGCCCAGCCAGCCCAGGTTGCCGGCCGGCCACAGCCCGACCAGCGGTGCCAGCCACACCAACGGCACATTCAGCGCCAGGCGCGCCAACTCGGCCTTGAAGGCCCACGGGCGATTCTCCAGCGCCACGCCCAGGGCAAACAGCCCCAACGCCATCGTACTCCAGCCCAAGACCATCGCCGCCGTGGGCAGCCCCTCGCCAAAATTCATCAAATAACTGCCAAAACCTACGTACGCTGCAAATTGCACAGCGATGTAGACCTGCTGGCGCGCGTCCAGCGGCACGTCGAATTTGCGGAACTGGTTCAGGTCGTGCCTGGCCAGCGGGTACTTGGCCTTGACGTCCGCCGGGCGCCAGCCAGTGCGCATGAACCAGATGCGCAGCTTGTCCCACCCGCTTTCAGTCCGCCGCGCATCACTCCACAGCTGCGCATAAAACTGCAGGTTGGCCCACAACGGATTCCAGCTGGCCAGGGGCGTGGTCACGCCGAAGATCACCGGCTCGTTATCGTCTTCTTCCTGAAAACTGCCGAACAACCGGTCCCAAATAATGAACACCCCGCCGTAGTTGCGATCCATGTAGAGAGCGTTCTGTGCATGGTGGGCCCGATGATTGGAAGGCGTGACGAAGAACCATTCGAACCAGCCGAGCTTGGGCACGTGGCGGGTGTGCACCCAAAATTGATACAGAAGGTTGAGCGAGGCCACGCTGATAAACACCACCAGCGGCACGCCGAGCACGGCCAGGGGCAGGTAGAAGATCCAGCTCAGCAGAAAGCCGGTGCTGGTCTGGCGCAGGGCCGTGGTGAGGTTGTAGTCCTCGCTCTGGTGATGCACCGAGTGCGCGGCCCACAGGATGTTGCGCTCATGGCCGCAGCGGTGCAGCCAGTAGTAGCAGAAGTCGTAGAAAACGAAGGCGAATACCCAGGTCCAGACGCTGTGGGCCGACAGCTCGATCACCGCCAAGTGCTTGAGGGCAAACGCATAGGTCAGCAGGCCCACGCCCTTGGTCAGCAAGCCTGTGGTGGTGGACAGCACGCCGGTGCTGAGGCTGTTGATGGCGTCCGCTACTCGGTAATTGCGCTGCCCGCGCCAGTGGTCGGCCAGCAGCTCCACCACGATCAGGGCAATGAAAAACGGTACCGCGTAAGGCACGAAGTCCATGGGCTCGTCCGGTCTATTTTTGTTACATCAAGATTAGGTGCAGCCGTGCGAGATCCCATTGGCAACAGATGACAAATTAGTAGACATTTAACGCCAAGACCCCAGGAGAAATGCCCATGAGCAAAAAGATTGCAGTGATCCTTTCCGGCTGTGGCGTGTATGACGGCGCAGAGATCCAGGAAAGCGTGATCACCCTGCTGCGCCTGGACCAGCGCGGCGCTCAGGTCCAATGTTTTGCACCCGATATTGCCCAGCTGCATGTGATCAACCACCTCACGGGCGAAGAAATGCCCGAGTCGCGCAATGTGCTGGTGGAGTCGGCGCGCATCGCGCGGGGCGAGGTGAAGGCTATTCAAGAGGCCAACGCCGAGGAGTTCGATGCGTTGATCGTGCCGGGCGGGTTTGGCGCGGCGAAGAACCTGTCGAACTTTGCCGTTGAAGGCGCGGGCTGCAGCGTCAACCCGCAGGTGCTTGCGCTGGCCGAAGCCTTTGCCGAAGCGGGCAAGCCGGTGGGGCTGATCTGCATTTCGCCGGCCCTGGCCGCAAAGATCTACGGCCCCGGCGTGACCTGCACCATCGGCAACGATGCCGACACCGCTGCCGCCCTGGATAAAATGGGCGCCACCCACCACGAATGCGCGGTGGAAGACATTGTCGAGGACAAGGCGCGCAAACTGGTGAGCACGCCGGCCTACATGCTCGGCAAGAACATCAGCGAGGTGGCGTCAGGCATCAACAAGCTGGTGGATCGGGTGTTGGAGTTGACCCACGAGAATGATTGACCGTTGTGGCGAGCGGGTTGTTGTGGCGAGCAAGCTTGCCACAAGTACCTTACTGGCCATTAGCAATCCCGGCACTTATGCAGGGCGCATCAGCTTGGTAAGGATGCGATCCAGCGAATTGGCAAACGCCTGCTTGTCCTTCTCGCCATGGGGCGGCGGGCCGCCGCCCATCTGGCCTTGTTCGCGCAAGTCGGTGAACAGGTTACGCACCGCCAGCCGTTCACTCATGTTCGCCGGGCTGAACTCCTTGCCACGCGGGTCCAGGGCCGTCACGCCTTTTTTCACCAGGCGGTCGGCCAACGGCACGTCGCTGCAGATCACCAGCTCACCCGGCACCGCATGCTCCACCAGGTAATCATCCGCCGCGTCCGGGCCGCTGGGCACCACGATCAGTTTCACGCAGGCAAAGCTCGGCTTGATCTGGCTCTGCCCCGCCACCAGCACCACTTCAAATTGGCGCTTGAGGGCAAATTTCACCACTTGGTCCTTGGCCGCCCGCGGGCAGGCGTCGGCATCGATCCAGACCCGCATGCTAGGCCACCGCCCGGCGTTTCTCGGCGAGGCGGCTGCGGCTGTACAGCACCACAATGGCCAGGATCGCCACCGCCTGCGCGCTCAACGAGTAGGCATCGGCATGAATGCCCAACCAGTCGAAGTCAAAGAACACCACCGGCCGCGTGCCGAAGATGCCGGCTTCCTGCAGCGCCTTCACGCCGTGCCCGGCGAACACCACCGACAGCGCGCACAGCAGTGCCGCATTGATGCCGAAGAACAGCGCCAGCGGCAACTTCGCCGAGCCGCGCAGGATCACCCAGGCCAGGCCCACCAACAGCACCAGCGCGGTCGCGCCACCGGCCAGCACCGCGTTGTGCCCGGCAGGGCCGGCTTGCAGCCACAGGGTTTCGTAAAACAGGATCACCTCGAACAATTCGCGGTACACCGAGAAAAACGCCAGCATCGCAAAGCCGAACCGCCCACCGCCGCCGACCAGGCTGCTCTTGATGTAATCCTGCCAGGCCGCCGCGTGGCGTCGGTCGTGCATCCACACCCCCAGCCACAGCACCATCACACTGGCGAACAACGCCGTGCAACCCTCGAGCAATTCGCGCTGGGCGCCGCTGACGTCAATCACATACGCCGCCAACGCCCAGGTGGCCAGGCCCGCCAACAGCGCCAGGCCCCAACCCACGTTCACACTGCGCACCGCCGATTGCTGGCCGGTGTTACGCAGGAACGCGAGGATCGCCGCCAGTACCAGAATCGCCTCCAGCCCTTCACGCAGCAGGATCAGCAAGCCGGAGATGTAGCTCAACGACCAGCTCAGGCCATCGCTGCCCAGCAGGCCGGCGGATTCGGCGAGCTTGCCCTTCGCCACATCCAGGCGTTGCTGCACCTGCTCGACCGGGAGGCCGTCCTGCAATGACTGCCGATATGCCATCAAGGCTTTTTCGGTGTCTTTGCGCACGTTGGCGTCGACGTTGTCCAGCGAGCTTTCCACCAGCTCGAAACCTTCCAGGTAAGCAGCTACCGACAGGTCATAGGCCTGTTCGTGGTCACCGTTGCGGAACGCGGCGAGGCTTTTGTCCAGGGTCGTGGCGGTGTAGTCGAGCAATTGTGCCGGGCCACGCTTCACTTGCGGCGGTTGCGCACGCTGGGCGCGGAAGGTCGCCGCAACCGCAGGGCCACTGGCCGCGAGCACTTCATTCGGGGTCTGGCGGGCCAGGTCGGCGAGGTTGAACGGCTGTTCGCTTTTCGCGGCGGCCGGGTCGGCGGTGAAACCGGCAATGTAGGTGGCCAGGTCCCAGCGCTGACGGTCGTCCAGCTGATCGGCGAAGGACGGCATATCGGTGCCTTCGACGCCCAGTCCAAGGGTGTTGTAGATCGCGTAGAGGCTCAATCGATCCAGCCGCGTGGCATCCTGCAGGTTGGCCGGCGGCGGGGTCATGCCCACGCTGGCCGGGCCATCACCGGCCCCGGCAGTGCCGTGGCACACCGAGCAGTGCTGGGCATACAGCGGAGCGCCGCGCGTAGGGTCGGGGGTGATCGCCGGGGCCTGGCTGACTTCATAAGCTGCCGCCAGTTGAGCACCCAACTGGCGCGCCTGACGGGCGACTGTCGCACCCTCCTGGTGGGCGGTTACAGCTGCTGACAATTCGTCGATACCCTTCACCAAGGCCGCGCGTTCAGGCCTTTGCGGCAGTTCTGCCACCAGCCCCTGCAACACGCCGAGAAACTCCAGTTGTTCGCGGTATTCGGATTCATCGATAACCTTGCCCGCCTCCACCGTCGGCGGGTAGTCGGCGCCAATGTAGTCCAGCAAATGCAGGGCTTGCGGCGCGCCCTCGGCAGTTGCGGCCAATAGGTTGAAGCTGCACGACATCATCGCCGGCAGCATCAGCCAGGCGAAAAAACGGAAGGGGGCAGTCATGAATGAATCTCAAAGGGAAATACGAAGTAACACATTGTTAAGCGTTAAGGGGTTTGACTCAAGGCGTTAGTGAATTGTCGTGACGGGCAGCGGGGCATTTTTTAGAGGCAGACTGGTGGCTTATTTGTTAGTTATGACAGGCATAAAGCCATTGTTTTGCCAGTAGCTGAGCCTATAATGCCGCGCCCTGTTAGTGCGAAAGGGAATTCCGTTCCTCGTTTTTATGAGGAATCACCACACCAGCTGGATACTTTCAGGGAAGAAGTTGCATGGCATTTCGCGCCTTACCTCCGCTCGCGCTCGTGGCGGTCACCTTATTGTCCGGTTGTTCGATGTTCCGCAGCTATGACACCGAGCTGCAAGCCACCAACCAGCAATTGACCACCGGCAATGTCGACGGCGCCCTCACGCTGTTGGAGAAGAACAACAACGGTAACGACAAGGACTTGCTGTATTTCTTCGAAAAAGGCGAGCTGCTGCGGGCCAAAGGTGACCTGACCGGCAGCCAGACCGCCTGGCGCAGCGCGGACCTGCAAGTCTACAAGTGGGAAGAGTCGGTCAAGTTCGACAGTGAAAAATACCTTTCCCAGTTCGGCAGCTTCCTGGTTAACGACAAGGTGCGTCGCTACGAAGGTTATGACTATGAAAAAGTCATGCTGACCACACAGATGGCCCTCAACCTGCTGGCGCTGAACGACTTCGACGGCGCACGCACCGAAATCAAGAAAACCCACGAACGCGAAGCCGTGATAGCAGACCTGCGCGACAAGGAATACCTCAAGCGCGAGGACGACGCCCAACGCGAAGGCGTGACCACCCAGATGAAGGACCTCAGCGGCTATCCGGTGGAAGCCCTGAACGCGCCGGAAGTGGTCGGCCTGAAAAACAGCTACCAGAGTGCGTTCAGCCATTACCTGGCCGGCTTCGTCTATGAAGCCCTGGGCGAAAAAGACCTGGCCGCCCCCGGCTACCGCAAGGCTGCCGAGCTGCGCCCCAACACCCCGCTGCTGGAAAAGGCCCTGCTGGACCTGGACAAGTCCAAGGTCGGCGCGGACGAAACCGATGTGCTGATCGTGGTCCAGAGCGGCCTGGCCCCCGCGCGCGACTCGATTCGCCTGCCGCTGCCGATCCCGATCAATGGCAACCTGGTGATCACGCCGCTATCATTCCCGGTGATCAAGGCCGACACCTCCACCGCCACATTCGCCCAGATCGGCGTGGACGGCCAGCAACAGAACCTCACCGCACTCAACAGCACCACGGCCATGTCGCGCCGTGCCCTGCGCGACGACATGCCGGGGATCATCCTGCGCACCACCGTGCGTGCGGTCAGCCGTGGCATTGCACAGAACAATCTGAACAAGACCAACCCCATGGCCGGCCTGGTACTGGGCATCGCCTCGGCCGTGACCGAAGGCGCCGACACCCGCACCTGGCGCACCTTGCCGGACATGACCCAGGTTACGCGTCTGCGCCTCAAGCACGGCGAGCACCAGGTCAGCCTGCCCAATGCCCTGGGCGGCACGCTGGTGACGGTCAAGGCCGATCAGCGCTACCAGGTGATCACGCTGCGCGTGGTCGGCAACCAAGTGTTCGCCGGCGGACTCGCGGCGCATGTGGTGCCGAGCACGCCGCCTCAAGCCATCGCCACCCTCAAACAACCTTAAGGAGCACGCTATGCGTCATTTCATCCTCGGCGCCCTGGCGCTGGTCCTGCTTGCCGGCTGCGCCACCCCGCCGCCACCGGAGCCCGGCAGCGCCGCGAGCAAAATCGTGGTGATGGGCAAGTTCAAGGGCATCGCCGTCGGCGCGATTCGCGTGGCGCGCGAGAACGGTTTCCTCACCGCCAAGGTGCAGTTGAGCAACATCACCAGCAGCAACCAGATGATGTATTACCGCTTCGCCTGGCTGGGCGCCGACGGTTTCCCTGTAGGCGACGAAGAAACCTGGAAGGTGCTGAACCTGTACGCCAACCAGGCGACCTTCCTGCCGGCCATCGCCAATTTGCCCCAGGCCGCTGACTTCCGTCTTGAAGTGAAAACCCCTTAATTTTGTTGCAGAGAGACATCACCATGTTTGCACGCTTTTCGATTCTTGCCGTGGTTGCCGTCCTGGCCAGCGGTTGCGCCAATACCTCGCCGGTACTGGGCGGTAAAAACATCAGCTACGGCGACACCAAGGCCGTGGAACTGGTCACCAACGAGTTCGGCTCCACCGACTTGCAGATGATCGCCGAAAGCATGACCCGCTCCCTGGCTCAGTCCGGCATCCTGCAGGGCCGTCCGGTGGTGCAGGTGTATGACGTGAAGAACAAGACCAGCGAGTACATCGATACCCGCGAGATCACCACGTCGATCAAGACCCAGCTGATGAAGACCGGCACCGCGCGCTTCGCCAGCGACAACACCGACATGCAAAGCCAGGTCGACCAGCTCAAGCTGCAGAACCAGAGCGGCTTGTACAAGAAGTCCACTGTCAGCAAGACCGGCAATATGGTCGCCGCCAAGTACCGCCTGGAAGGCTCCATCAGCTCCATTGTCAAGCGCAGCTCGGACTACAAGGACGTGTTCTACAAGTTCAGCCTGCAGCTGATCGACGTCGAGAGCGGCCTGGCCGAATGGATGGACGAAAAAGAAATCCGCAAGACCACGGAGCGCTAAGCAATGCGTGCATGGATTGGTTTGATCAGCCTGCTGTGCGCCTTCGGCGCCTCGGCCGCCCCGAAGATCGCGGTGACTGACCTGGCCTACGAGGCGCGGGTCGAGGAGTACATCCACCAGGTCTCGGCCAGCAACAACTTCCAGGCCAGCGCCTACCACGCCAGCGGTGCGTCGAGCTACAGCGAGTACGAGAGCCGTAACAGCTACATCGAGCAGACCGAGCTGCGCAAATTCAGCGGCGATATCAAGGGCGAGATCCTCAAGTCCCGGCAATTCCAGCTAGTGCAGGGCACGCCCTACACCGCCGATGCCAAAGGTGACGTCTATGACGTGATCAAGCGCATCAAGGCCGGTAACTTCAAGGGTGCGGACTACGTGCTGTTCGGCACGCTGTCAGACATCGACTTCACCCAGGACATCAACGCGCTGGACCACACCAACAGCTACTCGGCGGTGCTGGGCCTGACGCTGGTGGCGGATTTCAGCCTGATCAATACGCGCACGTTTGAGATCACCTCGGCGTTTACCGCCATGGGTGAGGGCCAGGACACCAAGCTGGTGAACAGCCGCGACGTACGCGTCAGCCTGAACCGGCCGCGCGTGGTGAAGGAGGTTTCGAAGGCATTGGGTGAGGATGTTGCGCGGCAGTTGGCAGAGCAGTTGGGCGGCGGGTATCAGGAGCCTGGCCAACCGGTGCTGCGCAACAACCTGCCAAGGGATGAAGCGCCGAAGATCTTGCGCTGATCACCGGAAATACATGCAACACAAAACCAATGTGGGAGCTGGCTTGCCTGCGATGCAGACACCTTGGTGTACCAGTTACACCAGGGTGATGCTATCGCAGGCAAGCCAGCTCCCACATTTTGATTCGGTTTTGTCAGTTACGCCGTTGCGCGATTCAGGCTTGCAAGAAAGCCCGCCGCACCAACAAACAACCCAGCAAACGTGCGGTTCATGCGTTTCTGCTGCTTCGGCGTGCGCAACAGGCGTAGCACCTTAGACGCCAACCCTGTGTAGCCGGCCATCACGATCATATCGACGCTGATCATCGTCACACCGATGATCAGGTACTGGATCAGCAGCGGCGCCTGCGGGTTCACGAACTGCGGCAGCACCGCCAGCATGAACACCAGGGCCTTCGGGTTGCTGGCGTTGACCAGAAAACCGCGGAACATCATCGCCATTGGCTTGCCGATCGGGCGTACAGCCGCGTCATCGGTCATGTCCATGGGCAACGCGCGCCATTGCTTGATGGCCAAATACACCAGGTACGCCACGCCAAACCATTTGATCGCATAGAACGCGGTCGAAGACGTCGCAAGAATGGCACCCAGCCCGCCCGCCACCACGGCAATCTGCATCGCCAGGCCCAGTTGCAGGCCAATGGCGTTCCAGTAACCGCGCAGGAAACCATATTGCAGGCCGCTGGACATCGAGGCGATGGCGCCGGCGCCGGGGGAAAGGGAGATGATCCAACTGGCCACGAAAAAGGCCAGCCATGTGTCGAGTGCCATTACACACCTCAGGAGGGGAGTTTGCTGTTGTGACTTGCGTGAGCCTTAAGCTAACTCCGCCGACCAAAGGCTGGCTATAGTTTTTTACGAGATGTGAATACTAGCGGTCGCCCGGAAACACGTGGTTGCCTGGCCAACGCCGCACCGAGCGTTGGAAAAACAGGCTGTTTGGCACCTGCACCATCGCGCTGTCGGTGCCCGCTTCTTCCACTTCAATCAGCGTGGTGTAGAGCAGGTTGATCGCAACTACCCGGCCCTTCACGCCTGGCTTGTCGACGGTATCCACCAGTTCGACGATGTCACCGAGTCGGAACGGCCCCACGGTAAAGATCAAAATCGCGCACAACAGGTTGGACAGCACCGACCACATGGCGAAGAACGCCACAGCCGCCACCGCGACAAACCCTGACAGCGCCGTCCACAACACCGTGGCAGACACACCCAGGCGGCCCAGCACGAAAATCAGCGCGCTGCCCATGATCAGCCAGCGCAGGCCGCCACGCAGCGGCATCAGCAATTGCGGCGGGAACGGGTAGCGCTCACCCAGGCGGGTCAGGCCGTTGGCGACCACACGCTGGGCGAGGTAGCCGGCCAGCAGGATCAGCAGGATTTGCACACCGATCCACACGGGCTCGACCCATTGCACGGGTATAGGCAGCTGTAGCGCTTCCATCAGGACAGCGCCTCCAGCTCCGCCTGCAGGGTTTCGAGCAGTTCGAGGGCTTCCATCCAGGTTTCCTCCAACTGGCCTTCACGTACCTTGAGCTTGGCCTGTTCGGCGAGCAGATCGCGCAGTTCATCCTTGCGCGCCGCTTCGTACACGGCGCTGTCACCCAGGCTGGCTTCGATCCTGGCAAGGCGCTCATGCACCTTGCCCAGCTCGGCTTCCAGCTTGTCGGCTTCACGCTTGTGCGGCGCCAACTGCTGACGCAGTGCGGCGGCGGCCTGGCGCTGGGCTTTCTTGTCGGTTTTGTCCGGGTTGACCGGGCTGTTGCTGACCGGCGCGCTGCGCAGGCGGTAATCCGTCAGCCAGCGCGCATAGTCGTCAAGGTCGCCGTCGAACTCTTCGACTTTGCCGTCAGCCACCAGCAGGAAATTGTCGGTAGTGCTCTTGAGCAAGTGGCGATCGTGCGACACCACCAGTACCGCGCCACTGAATTCCTGCAGGGCCATGGTCAGCGCCAGGCGCATTTCCAGATCCAGGTGGTTGGTCGGCTCGTCGAGCAACAGCAGGTTGGGACGGTCCCAGGCGATCAACGCCAAGGCCAGGCGGGCTTTTTCGCCACCGGAGAAGTTCAGCACCGGCTCATCAATGCGTGCGCCGCGGAAGTCGAAACCACCGAGGAAGTCGCGCAGCACCTGTTCACGCTCGGTGGGCGCCAGGCGCTGCAAGTGCAGCAGCGGGCTGGCCTTGGCGTCCAGAGAGTCCAACTGATGCTGGGCGAAGTAGCCCACCACCAAGTTCTCGCCACGGGTCAGGCGGCCGGCCAGGGGTTGCAGCTCGCCCGACAGGTTCTTGATCAGCGTCGACTTGCCCGCGCCGTTGGGGCCGAGCAAACCGATGCGCGCGCCAGGCGTGAGTTGCAGCTTGACCTTCTCGAGGATGGTTTTGTCGCCATAACCCAGGCGGGCATCCGAGAGGTCCAGCAGCGGGCTGGAGATTTTCACCGACTCGCGGAACACAAAGTCGAACGGTGAATCGACGTGGGCCGCCGACAGCTCTTCCATGCGCTCCAACGCCTTGATCCGGCTCTGGGCCTGGCGGGCCTTGGTGGCCTGGGCCTTGAACCGGGCGATGTAGCTTTCCATGTGCGCACGTTGCGCCTGCTGCTTCTCGAACGCTTGCTGCTGCTGGGCCAGCCGCTCGGCACGGGCGCGCTCGAACGCGCTATAACCGCCACGGTAGAGGGTGATTTTCTTCTGTTCGACGTGGGCGATGTTATCGACCACGGCGTCGAGGAAATCCCGGTCGTGAGAAATCAGCAGCAACGTGCCCTGGTAGTTCTTGAGGAAATCTTCCAGCCACAGGATCGCATCGAGGTCCAAGTGGTTGGTCGGTTCGTCGAGCAGCAACAGGTCCGAAGGGCACATCAGTGCCTGGGCCAGGTTCAGGCGCATGCGCCAGCCACCGGAGAAGTCGGCGACCGGGCGGTCCATCTGCTCGTTGGTAAAGCCAAGGCCGGCGAGCATCTTGCGGGCGCGGGCGTCGGCGGTGTAGCCGTCGGCACTGTCGAGCTCCGAGTGCAGGCGAGCCTGGGCGGCGCCGTCCTGGGCTTTCTCGGCCTCGGCCAGGTCGTGTTGCACCTGGCGCAAACGCAGGTCGCCATCCAGCACGTAGTCGATCGCGATGCGGTCCAGGGTATCGATCTCCTGGCGCATATGGGCGATGCGCCAGTCGGCCGGCAGCAAGCAGTCCCCGGAATCCGGGCTCAGCTCACCCAGCAACAGGGCGAACAACGTGGATTTGCCGGCGCCGTTGGCACCGATCAGGCCGGCTTTGTGACCGGCGTGCAGGGTCAGCTCGGCGTCTTCAAGAAGACGTTGCGGGCCACGCTGTAATGTTAGGCTTTGAAGTCGGATCATAATGGCGGCGGAGTCTACCAGCTTCGTTGCCCGCTGGCTTGGGTGTGAATATGTGCGCTGACCTGTGGAGCTTTGCCCTTTCGACTTACGCCCGCTCAGGGTGCGAAGCCGCATGCCTGCGCCTGCAGGAACAAGGGGCAGATGTGTGCCTGTTGCTTTGCGGAGCATGGCTGGAGCAACGCGGCGTCGCGCCGACCGCCGAGCGCATGCAGGCGCTTAAGCAGATCGCCGAGCCCTGGCAGGCGCAAGTGGTCGAACCATTGCGGCAGGTACGCATGAAATGGCGCGCCATGGCGCAGCAGGATCAGTCACTGGCGACGTTACGTGAGCGGGTCAAAGCCCTGGAGCTGGAAGCCGAACGAGCGTTGCTGACACGCCTGGAAGCACTGGCGCAAGCATGGCCGACTGGCGAGGAAGTGGTTCAAGAGGGATGGCTTGAAGGGCTGGCGACCGGAGCCGCCAACCTTGACCACGACGCGCTGCAGCAGCTGCGCGTCGTGGCCACCGGCACTTAGGAAGCGCTGGTTGGGGTGCTTGGCGCTACAGGTGCAGGCGTGCTGGTGGCCGGTGCCGTTGGAGCGGTGGAGGCGGCCGGGGCAGCTGGAGTGGCTGGCTTGGCGGCAGCAGGTTTCGAAGCTGGCTTGGCGGCTGGCTTTGCAGCAGCAGGTTTGGCAGCTGGCTTAACGGCTGGTTTTGCAGCAGCAGTTTTAGCAGCTGGCTTGGCGGCTGGTTTCGCAGCAGCAGTTTTAGCAGCTGGCTTGGCGGCTGGTTTCGCAGCAGCAGTTTTAGCAGCTGGCTTGTGGG
>NZ_UTBG01000231.1 GCF_900580675.1 Pseudomonas viridiflava | reverse complement strand
GCTGTCAGCGGGAATGACGTGCACGGTGATTGTGACGCCAGGCTGATATTGCCCCGCTGATCATTCCTCACGCGCCGCGTATGATCGTTCCCACTCTGCGCTCACAAATCCGGCTCAACACTGATCGTGCCCATCGCTCCGCGTGGGCATGCCTCCCGTGACGCTCCGCGTCACAAATGGCACAGATTGCGGATTCAGTGAGCCGAGCGCATGACGTGGATAACGCTGGAGCTTGGGCACGCATCTGCGCCACATTCGAGAGCGGACGCGGAGCGTCCTGAGCGGCATTCCCACGCGGAGCGTAGGAACGATCAGCGTGATCTCAAGCACGCCGATCATGCCCATGCTTGTGCTCAGCGTTATACCCGAGTCTTGCTGCGACCACGGACTGTGGGAGGCGGCTTGCCGGCGATGCTTTTTCTGAAGCGACCTATCAGTGACTGAACTGACGCCATCGCCGGCAAGCCGCCTCCCACGGGGTATGCATTCAGTCAGTCACTTTCGTTTTTGGCCCAGTTTTGCGCGTCTTGCGGACTTGTGTAT
>NZ_UTBG01000040.1 GCF_900580675.1 Pseudomonas viridiflava | reverse complement strand
GCCCTGGGCCGCGTCCGGCTCACCCAGCAGGTCAGCCACGTCTTCACCCACTTCCTCCACAGCCAGGCTGCGACCGCCGAGCAAGCGCATCACCGCATGCGCAGTGCGCTCACGCACCGGCAGCACGCCCTGCGCCGACTTCTTGCGACGCGAGCGGGCAATCTGGTTGAACACTTCGATCAGGATCGAGAAACCAATCGCGGCATACAGGTAGCCCTTCGGAATGTGGAAGCCCAGGCCTTCGGCGGTCAGGGCGAAACCGATCATCATCAGGAAGCCCAAGCACAACATGATCACGGTCGGGTGCGCGTTGACGAAGCGGGTCAGCGGCTTGCTCGCCACGATCATCAGGCCGATGGACACAATCACTGCGATCATCATGATCGCCAGCTCGTCGACCATGCCCACGGCGGTAATCACCGCATCGAGAGAGAACACCGCGTCAAGCACCACGATCTGCGCCACGATCGGCCAGAACATCGCATACGCCACATTGCCGGTACGCTGGGCCACATGGCCTTCAAGGCGCTCGTGCAGTTCCATGGTGGCCTTGAACAACAGGAACACACCACCGAACAGCATGATCAGGTCACGGCCGGAGAAGCTCTTGTCGAACACTTCGAACAGCGGCTGCGTGAGGGTCACCAACCACGAAATACTCGCCAGCAAGCCCAGGCGCATCAGCAGCGCCAGCGACAAACCGATCAACCGCGCGCGGTCGCGCTGCTCCGGCGGCAGTTTGTCCGCCAGGATCGCGATAAACACCAGGTTGTCGATGCCCAGCACCAGTTCCAGCACAATCAAGGTCAACAGGCCGAGCCAGGCCGTTGGATCCGCTAACCATTCCATTTATAGAGTCTCGTTATAGATTTTCAGAATGCCAGACACGGCAAAGCGCGATCAAAGGACCGGGACAAGGTTAGTAGACGGAATACGGGGTGCTTCAGCGGGAACAGCGGCAGCAGATGTCTTGGGGAAAGACCACTGGGAGGCTCCGAGAGGGTGTTCATGCAAGTCCTGAAATAACAAAAAGGACTTGGATCGTACAGGCGAAACGCAAATTTCCTACAACGCAAAACTATTACAAGATCTGTCCCCAAAACGCTGCAGAGTGACAATGTGGGAGCGGGCTTGCTCGCGAATACGGTGTGTCAGAGACAGATGGGTTAACTGACTAATAGCATTCGCGAGCAAGCCCGCTCCCACAGAGGGACTACCTACATTCTGGGATTACCAGAAACGCTGCTGGGTCAAACGGCTCCACCAGGTCAGCAACACACGGTCCACTGAACCGCTGGCGGCCAGCCCCACTCGCTCCTGCAGGCTTTTACGCTCGGCATAATGCAGGTGGAACACCTCGGCGGTCTTGGCCTTGGTGGCCAGGTATTCGTCGCTGGTTTGCAGTTCATCGACCAGTTGCTTGTCCAGCGCTGCAACACCCAGCCACACTTCACCGGTCGCGACGTCATCGATTGCCAACTGTGGGCGATAGCGTGACACGAAGTTCTTGAACAGCTGATGGGTGATGTCCAGGT
>NZ_UTBG01000127.1 GCF_900580675.1 Pseudomonas viridiflava | reverse complement strand
GCATTTTTGGATAGTCGATTTTCTGAATTTCGACTTTGCCATTGCCGAGTTATACCACTCCACGATTTTCGATCATTCTTGTTTTTCCTCAGGTTGATAAACCCCGCTGAAATGGGGGTCATGCTTTAAGGCTTTCGTTGCGGATCGACATGCTTGCCGTACAAGGCATCAACCAGACTGCTCCAGTCGAATTGCAGTATGTCGGCATAGTGAATTTCTGCTTCATCCATGGCGTCGACTAATCCCGCTTGAACGGCGGCAATGGCCTGGCTCATGCGCGGCGCTATACCGATGTCCTCGACGGTCTTGACCACTTCGAGCATTTCCTCAGACCGACGACGACCGTGTTCCGCGACGCGGCTGATTAGGTAATGAGGATGGTCTGCATTCCAGCCCATGCTGGGGAAACTCGCGTGCAACGACTCGAGCACTGGTTGCTCGACACCATATTGCCGGGCAGTTGAAAGACACTCCGTGGTCAATGCCTCCAAACCCTTGATCATTACACTGCGACACATTTTTACTGCGCAGGCCACACCAATTTTTTCGGAGAACGCTTGCACATTGAACCCCAACTTTTGTAACGCATCGGTCAGGGCAAGTGCCTGCGTCCCCCCTAGCAGGATGGGCGTTTTCAGGCGCCGAGGTCGCACCGGCGCCATCACGGCGGCGTCGATGTAACAGCCACCGCTACCTTCAATGGCTTCGCTAGCCAGTTGCTTGGCCGGGGCGACACTGAATTGAGATCCATGAACAGTTGCCCTAGGGGACGCCGAGCAGCCACGCTTCTGGCTACCTCCAAGGCGCAACCAGCGGTGACGGTACTGATAATCAATGGCACATTGTCGATGGCGCGCTCAAGTGAGTCCACCAGAGTCACCCCGCAGGTCCGAGCCTTCTCTACAAGAGCTGCGCGACGTTCGGGATCCTCAATCAAACGATCAAAAGCCACCACCCTCACGCCCTGAGCGACCAGATCCTGGTCGATGATTGCACCAACCTCACCGAAGCCGATCATCCCAACGCTATCAATCGAGGTCACCATTATTGGTCACCACTAGCCTTACCCGACCAAATAGAATGGGGCACACATACCTGACCATCGAATAGCAACCTGGAAGTACGCAGCAGCCCACAGCCGACCAGCGAACCATTATCCAATTGCAATTCGACAGTAAACTCACCGGTTGGATGCTCCACCGATAGCCGTAGATGTTCACCGGTTGGGACACGAGCCACGCCTTGAGTGACTGCGCCGGCGATCAGGCATGCCGACGCCACACTCACAGCGCCAAATACGCCAATCGACGCATGACATTTATGGGGAATGAAACTGCGACTGCTGATAGCACCTCCCGCAATGGGTTCGGCAATCAAACACATTTTTGGCACGCTACGTTGGGTGACGTCGCCCAGGTTCATCAATGGGCCGGCTAGCAAACGAATCGATTCGATCTGGGCCTTTAGCTCTTCATCAACATCTAGCTGTTCACGACTTTCATAGCCACTGCGCCCCAAGTCGGCAGCGCGCATCACAACCACCGGCATGCCATTGTCGATGCAGGTCACCTCGACGCCATCGAAACGGTCGAGCACGTTGCCGGTGGGCAATAAAGCACCGCAACTGGAGCCGGCGATATCGTCAAACTCGACGATCACTGGTGCTGCGGCGCCTGGCACGCCATCGATGCTGGCGTCACCCTCATAACGAACCTCGCCATTCGGCGTCTGGACCACAGCGGTGGCGGTCTGGCCGGTGTTCTCCATGAATATCCTGACCCGCGTCACCTCACCTTGGGTCGGAATCAGCCCACGCTCAAGGGCAAAAGGTCCAACCCCAGCCAGGATGTTGCCGCAGTTCTGACCGTAGTCGACTCGTGGCTGGTCCACGACTACCTGGGCAAACAGATAGTCGACATCGACACCTGGACGCTCTGAGCGACGGATGATCGCCACTTTGCTGGTCAACGAATCAGCACCACCGATTCCATCGATTTGCCGCAGATCAGGCGAGCCCATGGCCGCCAGCAAAACTTTATCCCGCTGGTCTTGCTCGGCCGGCAAATCCTCGGCCAGGAAGTAGGCTCCCTTGGAAGTACCGCCGCGCATCATCAGACAGGGAATACGAGTCTGGCTCATGCTCAGTCCTCCAGTTGATCGAGGCTGTCGTAGTACTTCAGACCCTTCTCTTCCAGGCGCGGACGCATGTTATAGATGTCCAGGCCCAACTCACCGTTCGCCAGGCGCAGGCGTTTTTGCTCTTCGAGATCGGCGCGCTTGCGACTAGCCTCGATCACTGCCGGCAGCTCTTCACGCCGCACAATCACCACACCATCGTCATCGGCCAGCACCACGTCACCGGGATTGACCAGTTGACCGGCGCACACAACCGGAATATTCACCGAGCCCAAGGTTTCCTTGATGGTGCCTTGGGCATGCACGGCACGGGACCAGACCCAAAAGCCCATTTCTCTCAGGGTTTTGGTATCTCGCACACCAGCATCCAACACTAGGCCGCACACGCCACGAGCTTTCAGCGAGGTGGCCAACAGGTCGCCGAAAAAACCATCGCTGCAGGGCGAACTGGGCGCGACCACCAGGATATCGCCCGGTTTGCATTGTTCCACAGCCACATGGAACATCCAGTTATCACCGGGGGCGACCAACACCGTTACAGCCGAACCGCTAATGGCGATATCCCGCTGGATCGGTCGTATCGATGACGACAGAAGTCCTTTACGACCTTGAGATTCGTGAACCGTAGCGACGCCGTATCGGGTCAATTCATCGATCAGCGCACTGTCGGAGCGCTCAATGTTACGCACGACCACACCTGTCTTACCGACCATGCTCATCCCAGATTCTCCGTAACTCGTGGAAATATGCTCTGGTAACCCTCGGCGTAGACGATATCTTTTTTCGAGGTGATGCCGATATTGCGCTTTGCCTGGACGCCCCGCTGCAAGGCCACTCGGGTGTAGTACTCCCACAGGTGCTCCTGACCCGCCATGCACTGGATGGCGGCGTACTTCTTGTCCCAAACTTCGGTGATATCCAGTAGCACATCAGGCTTCCACTCGCACTGCTCAGGCTGGTGCGGTTCGAAGCTGTACACCGGTGGCGCGCCAACGATTTTCTCGCCCGGCCTATAACCTTCGGCCTGGGCGATAATCCGCGCTTCCTGAGTCAGGTGGATGGCCAGGGGGTGATCGTAGTTATAAGGATCTTTCAAGGAATGGCTGAGGACAAATTCTGGTTGCACACGGCGGAACACGTCGGCCAGGCGGAACAGGGTTTCTTTGTCAGCGCGCATCGGGTAGTCGCCGATATCGAAGAATTCGACCGTGGCACCGAGAATGTCGGCGGCAGCCTGGGCTTCTTCACGGCGAGCGGCCTTGACCTTGCCTTCAGTCATCTCGCCCTTGCGCCATAGCTTGGCGGACTCGCCTCGCTCGCCGAAGGACAGGCAAACGATATGAACCCCATAACCTTGCTGGCCATGCAGTGCGATGGAACCGCCGGCACGCCAGACGAAGTCGGCGGAATGGGCGCTGACGACCAGGGCGGTCTTTGCGTTAGTGTCACTCATGTTAGTCAGGACTCCCTCTCTTATTTATGGGAATGCTGGCACAGCTACCTGGGAGCGACTAATGCGTTCGAATTACAATGCTATACTTTTTACTTATCAGCATTGTCGAATGCCGTCCTGAACTGAAAGAGTTTTCCTAATGTCCGAGAGTGAATTACCACATTTGATGCAAATCCGAACCTTTATTCGGGTTGCCGATCATGGAAGCGTCTCTCGGGCATCGGAAGTGTTGTTGCGAGCTCAATCTGTGGTGACTCGATCGGTGCATGACCTGGAAGCGCGACTGGGTGTGCAACTGTTTGAGCGGCATGCCAATGGCATGCTTTTAACAACCTACGGGAAGTGTATCCTGCCCCGCGCAAGACGGATCCTGGCCGAACTGGCGGTGATTCCGGCGATGCTCGGCCAGCCGCCGGTAACCGTGCACGAACAGCTTTACCTGCTGTATACACGACGTTTGGAAATTTTCGTCAAACTGTGCGAAACGCAACACATGCAGACCGTGGCCAATGCCTTCGGGTTCTCGCAACCGGCGATCAGCAGCGCGCTAAAAATACTCGAAAGCGGTACTGGCAAGGTCCTGTTCGAGCGCACTGCCCGTGGTTTGCGACCAACCCGGGCGAGCCAGGAAATTCTCTATCCCATTCGTCGAGCCCTCAACGAACTTCGGCATATCGACGCCGACATCGCCGCACTCAAGGGTTCCCTGCAAGGGACCGTGACGGTGGGCGCCTTGCCGCTGGGGCGTACTCGGATCCTTCCACAAGCCATCGTACAGTTGATCAACAATCATCCCGGAGTTCGGGTCGCGACTAACGAAAGCCCCTTCAATCTACTGGCACTGGAACTACGCGCGGGTGATGTCGATTTTGTATTTGGGGCATTGAGACCCACGGGCTATGCCAGTGATCTTCATGGCGAGGAACTGTTGACCGAAGAAATGGTGGTGTTGGTTCGAAGAGGGCATCCATTGTCAGGGAAGGTTGTGACGGCGAAAGACCTGAGCAACGCCCACTGGATATTACCCAGGGCCAATACACCTGCCAGGCTGATAATGGATGCACATTTCAAACGCTTGGGCGACAAGTCTCCCGAACCGGTGGTAGAAACCGGCGATCTGGCAATTATCCGCGGATTACTGCTGCACTCGGACATGCTCGCGGTGGTCTCAGAGCATCAGCTCGAACACGAAATTGCTTCAGGTGAGTTGCAGCGCTTGCAGCTGCAACTGCATGACACCAGCCGCCCCATAGGCCTTATCTACCGAACCAACGGTTTGCATTCCCCGGCCGCCGAGGCATTGATCCAACAGATCCGCGAGGTAGTCCGGCAAGCGCCTTGAATCACTGCTTCCCTGCGACCGAATACGTAACCTGCTGATTCCGGGTTTTCTGAAACTCTTCTAGTGACAACCCTTTCATGGCCGAGTAGATGTGCAGGTTGGACACACCGACCACCGCACCAAGCTTCTCCAGCAGAAAGAAAATCGCGCCGTATTGAATCAGCGCCTGCCAATCTCGACGACGGACCATGTCCCGCTCTTGAAGGGTAAGTTGATGTTCATCAAACAGGCCGTCCGGCGCTTCGAGAAAACGCTCGCGCCAGACCGGATTGATCAGGTTATGCAGGAAGCGATTGAGCCGGTAGCCCTTGTGGCTACGCTCAAGGGTAAAGGGGTAAGTGCCTTCCAGTTTTTCGATACCTGCCAGTTGATGATTGATGTGCTCGCGGTGGCGTTCGAGTACGTCAACCGGCACATCCCTGGCCTGGTTTTCCAATAGCAGCGTGGCGATACCTGTCATCGAAGGCAGGTAGTAATCCTGATGCAGCACGTTGACATTGGCCGACAGCGCACCGCGCATGATCAGCCAGGTGATCACTTCCGAACCTTCCATGCCGCCGAGCGTAGCGTATTCGGCGAGGGTCATTTCAGTCAGGCGCTCTGGATCGCTGACGAACAAGTCAACGAATTGCGCATCCCATTCAGGATTGTTGAAGCCGCAGCGTTCCCCGTGAACCTGATGGGAAACACCACCAGTGGCAACGATGGCAACCTTGATATCTTCCGGATAACTCTCGATGGCACGACGCAACGCCTGGCCCAATTTGTAGCATCGTTTGGCGCTTGGGACCGGAAACTGCAGCACGCCAACTTGCAACGGCACGACCTCTACAGGCCAGCCATCCTTGAATGGCAACAAGGCCGACATTGGCGAGAAGAGCCCATGATCGATCGGCTTATCGCGGAAAAACGACATATCAAACTCGTCGGCCATCAGGCTGTTTCCGATATGCCGGGACAGTGCCGCGTGACCACTGATCGGAGGCAGGTCACGCTTGCCACCGCCTTCATCGGCCACATCGTAATGATCGTCCACACCGAGTGCGAAGGCAGAATAATGATCGAAGAAAAACGACGTTACATGGTCATTGAATATGTAGAACAGCACCTGCGGCTTACGCTCCGCGAGCCACGCTTTGATGGGTTCGAAGCTCTTGAAGATCGGTGCCCAGGCCGCTTCATTCTGCTTGTCGTGGTCGACCGCGAAACCGATAGTGGGTGTGTGTGATACGGCGAGTCCACCGATGATGCGCGCCATGTGTACTTCTCCAGACAATTTGATAATAACTATCCGAGCCCCAGTGGGGCTCGGCCTTTTAGTGATTCAACTCAGGTAGGGGTCGCTCGAAGCGTGGCCTAGGACTGGACAGGATCGCGATAGCCGCGAGAATCGCCGGCACACCAAGCACGGCAAAAATCACGTTCATCGGCAGACCGAAACTCAACAGGACCCCACCCATCATTGAGCCGAAAATACCGCCGAACCGACCGATGCCCAGCATCCAGCTAACACCTGTAGCGCGGAACGCCGTGGGGTACTGGCTCGGAGCAAAAGCGTTAAGCCCGGTCTGTGCACCATTAATGCAAAAACCGGCAGCGAAAATCATTACACCCAGAAGTCCGGTTCCGATATCGACCAGGCCAATGGTAAAGACGCAAATCGCCCCGCCCAGGTATGCCGCCGCAATAACAACCTTGGCGCTCATGCGATCCATGGCGTAACCCACGAGCAGAATGCCGACCAGGCCGCCCAATTGGAACATGGCGGTAACCATGGCGGCGCGCTCGAGAGTAACGCCCGCATCCTTGATCAGGGTAGGCATCCAGCCGGTTAACAGATAAATAACCAGCAACCCCATGAAATAGGTCATCCACAAGCTCAATGTGCGCCAGCGATACTCACCGCTTAGCAGATAACGAACCCTGCCACCGGATGCTTGATCGGGCACCACCTCGGCGAGAGTGAACCGCACACTGTCGTTGAACGTTCCGCCCATGCGCTTAAGCACGGTGATGATTCGGGCCTGCGGATACTGTTTGTTGACCATGAAGTCGACCGACTCGGGCAGCAGAAAGTAGAGCACCGGCAACAGCAGCAGCGGCAGAATCCCGCCCAACAGCAAGACTGCATGCCAGCCAAAGTGCGGAATCATCCAGGCCGAAACGAATCCACCCATGGCAGACCCCAGACCAAAACCCATGAACATCAGTGTGATGAGAAAGCTGCGATGGCGCTTGGGAATGTATTCCGACAGCAGTGTGGTGCTGTTGGGCATTGCAGCCCCCAATCCCAGGCCGGTCAGGAACCGTAAAACCGCCAGCTCCACCGGCGAACGGGCAAATGCACAGAGCACGCTGAATACAGCAAAGCACGCCACCGACCAAAGCAACACACGACGGCGCCCCAGCCGATCGGAATAGGGTCCAGACATCAACGCGCCAGCAGCCAGGCCCACCATTGCGGCAGCGAGAATCGGTCCGAACGCGGCACGGGTGATGCTCCAGTCCTGAATCACCGCAGGGGCGATGAAGCCCATGATGGCGGCGTCAAAGCCGTCAAAGGTAACGATCAGGAAGCACAGAAAAAGAATTAACCACTGGTAGCGAGACATGGATCGATCATCGATCCACTGTTTGATATCCACAGTCTGAACGTTCATGGATGGGACCTTTTATTTTTATCGTTTGAGAGCCAGCTGTCCGCTGCGAGGACGACCAGGCGTAGTTTCATCATATTCCAGACAGCCATCTAACCGACTGCAAAATGCTTAAGCAGAGATCGTTTTTATTTATCATCAATAACGGAACGTCGTACGTAAACTCACGAAG
>NZ_UTBG01000217.1 GCF_900580675.1 Pseudomonas viridiflava | reverse complement strand
GTACGGATCGGTGTGGTAGACGTCGATCAGGTTCTGGTCGTTGGTGTAGGCATGAATGGTGGTCATCAGGCCGCTTTCGATACCCAGTTCACGGTGCAGCACCTGGGCAACCGGCGCCAGGCAGTTGGTGGTGCAGGAAGCGCTGGAGATGATCTGGTGCGACTGACGCAGCGTGTCGTGGTTCACGCCATAGACGATGGTCGCATCTGCGCCGCTGGCAGGAGCGGAGATGATGACCTTGCGCGCACCGGCAGTCAGGTGGGCGGAGGCTTTCTCGCGGCTGGTGAACAGGCCGGTGCACTCGAATACCACATCGACGTTTTGCGACTTCCATGGCAGCTCCGCAGGGTTGCGGATTGCGCTCACGGCGATACGGTCGCCGTTGACCGTCAGGCTCTCTTTGTCACACTCCACGGT
>NZ_UTBG01000046.1 GCF_900580675.1 Pseudomonas viridiflava | reverse complement strand
ACGTGCTTTAAGCACTCCGGGCATTCAGCTTGCCACTCACCGCTCTCACCCCCATCTTAATCCCAGGTCAAGACACAAGCGGGCTTGCTCGCGAATGCGGTGTAACAGTCACTTCCTATATTGACTGACACACCGTATTCGCGAGCAAGCCCGCTCCCACATTTGGTCCGCGTTTCTTCAGTTTGAGACGTCGGCGATGGCTTGGGCCAGCAGGGTCAAACGCGTCGCGTCGATGCCCGCCACGTTAGCCCGCCCCGAACTGACCATATACACACTGTGCTTCTCGCGCAGTTGCTTTACCTGCTCGGCACTCAGGCCGGTATAGGAAAACATCCCGCGTTGCGCACCAATATGCGCAAACCGCTCCGCCAGGCCGTGCGGCGCCAGCGCCTCCACCAGCCCGGAGCGCAACTGCGCAATCCGTGCCCGCATGGCTTCAACTTCTTCGGCCCAGCGCTTTTTCAGCTCGGCATCGCCCAGGATGGTCGCGACCACCGCAGCGCCATGATCCGGTGGCGTCGACCACAGGTTGCGCGCGGTATTCGCCAGCTGGCTGCGCACATCCGTGAGCTTCTCGGCGTCCGCCGCACACACGATCAGCGCACCGACACGGTCGCGATACAGGCCGAAGTTCTTTGAACAGGAACTGGTGATCACCACTTCAGGCAGTTCGGCTGCAAACAGCCGCACGGCCCAGGCGTCTTGCTCCAGGCCGTCGCCAAAACCCTGGTAGGCAAAGTCGATCAGCGGCAGCAATTGACGCTCACGCACGATCTGCAGCACCTGGCGCCAGTCATCCCGGGACAGGTCGAACCCGGTCGGGTTGTGGCAACACGCATGCAGCAGCACCACGTCGCCCTTGGGTACGGTAGACAGGGTGGCGAGCATTGCCGCCACGTCCAGCCGATTGTCCGCGCCCACGTAGGGGTAGTGGCTGACCTTGAGCCCGGCCTTGGCGAAGATCGTTTCGTGGATCGGCCAGGTCGGGTTGCTCAGCCACACGCCGCGGCCAGGCAGGCTCTGGGCGATAAAGTCGGCGCTTAGGCGCAGGGCGCCGGTGCCGCCTGGGGTTTGCGTTGCGCCGGCGCGGCGTTCACGGATCAACGTGGAGTCGGCGCCGAGCACCAGCTCGCTGATCAGCGTGCCGAACGCAGCATTGCCGTGGCCGCCGATGTAGGTCTTGGTGGTCTGGGTGTCGACCAGGCGCTGCTCGGCGAGTTTCACCGAGTGCGGAATCGGCGTCAGACCCTGGTCGTCCTTGTACACGCCCACGCCGAGGTCGAACTTGTTCGGATTGGCGTCCTGGGCGTACAGGTCCATCAGGCCGAGGATCGGGTCGCCGGGTACGCGGCCAATCGCGTCGAAATGCATTACTTGCGGCCCTCGGCGTCTTTGGCCACTGCGTCGGTGCGCGCGGCCATGATGAAGTCGTTGCGGTGCAGGCCCTTGATCGAGTGGCTCCACCAGGTCACGGTGACTTTGCCCCACTCGGTGAGCAAGCCTGGGTGATGGCCTTCGGCTTCGGAGATTTCACCCATGGCGTTGGTGAAGGCCAGGGCGAATTTGAAGTTCTTGAACAGGAAAACCTTTTCCAGCTGCATCACGCCGTCGCGGACTTCGATGTTCCAGTCGGGGATCTGCTTGAGCAGTACCGGCAGTTCTTCATCGCTGACTTGCGGGGCATCGGCGCGGCAGGCTTCGCAGTGGGCTTGGTTCAAGGTGGTCATGTGGGGTGTCCTGAATTCGAATGATTGAAGATCAGTGGGCGTTACCCTAAAGCAACGCGCGGCCAGGGAACAGACTCACCTGGCCTCGAAACGTAAGTGTCACGCGGCTTTGGGCTTCGGCGGGAACTTGGGGGCATGCAGGCCCAGCTGCATACCGCGCTCGACCATGCCCATGATGTCTTCCTGCGCCACTTCGAACAGGCGCTTGAGCTCGGGCAGGACGAAGTACAGCGGTTGCAGGATGTCGATGCGATACGGCGTGCGCATCGCTTCCAGCGGGTCGAAGGGCTGGCGCTCAGGCTCATCCGACAGGCAATACACGCTTTCCTTGGGCGACGACAAAATACCGCCACCGTAGATGCGCAGGCCCTGAGGCGTATCCACCAAACCAAACTCGATGGTCATCCAGTACAGGCGCGCCAGGTACACGCGTTGCTCTTTAGTGGCCGCGAGGCCGAGCTTGCCGTAGGTATGGGTGAATTCGGCGAACCAGGGGTTGGTCAGCAGCGGGCAGTGGCCGAAGATCTCGTGGAAGATATCCGGCTCTTGCAGGTAGTCCAGTTCTTCACGGGTACGAATAAAGGTCGCCACCGGAAACTGTTTATTGGCGAGCAATTCGAAGAAGGTCTGGAAGGGGATCAGCGCCGGCACACGGGCGACTTGCCAGCCAGTGGTCTCGGCCAGCACCTGATTGATTTCGTCCAGCTGTGGAATGCGATCGAGCGGCAGGCCGAGCTTGTCGATGCCGTCCAGGTATTCCTGGCAGGCGCGGCCTTCGATCACTTTCAACTGGCGCGTGATCAGGGTGTTCCACACCGCGTGTTCTTCCGGCGGGTAGTGGATAAAACCTTGCGCATCGGGCTCGCGGGCCACGTAGTGCGTCTGCTTCATACGGCTCTCCTGCTAGGCATTCGTTCTTGTTATGTCCTGCGATATACCTATTGATACCGCGCAACGCGGCAGATTCCATCGGGCTCAAGCGCGGACCTGTAGGAAAATTTACAGGTATTCGTAAAGTTTTCGTTACGATTAGGCGGCTCGTCTGTGCTTTGGGCTGGGAAAAGGTCGCTGGCTGTCACATAATCTTGACGACTATCTGCGCGCAGCGACAAATAGACGCGGCGTTTACCCACTTTTTCGGGCCTTTTCATGCGTATCAAAGTGCACTGCCAGAACCGCATCGGCATCCTGCGGGACATTCTCAACCTGCTGGTGGAATACGGCGTCAACGTCGCCAAGGGCGAGGTGGGCGGCGAACATGGCAACGCGATTTACCTGTTTTGCCCGAACCTGGTGAACATGCAGTTCCAGGCACTGCGCCCGCAGTTCGAGGCGATTGCCGGGGTATTTGGCGTGAAAAGGGTAGGGCTGATGCCCAGCGAGCGCAGGCATATGGAGCTGAATGCCTTGCTCGGCGCCTTGGAGTTTCCGGTGCTGTCGATCGACATGGGCGGCTCCATCGTCGCCGCCAACCGTGCGGCGGCGCAGTTGCTGGGGGTGCGGGTGGACGAGGTGCCGGGCATTCCGCTCTCGCGCTATGCCGAAGACTTCGATTTGCCGGAGCTGGTGCGCGCCAGTAAATCGCGGATCAATGGCCTGCGGGTCAAGGTCAAGGGCGACGTGTTCCTGGCGGACATCGCGCCGCTGCAATCTTCCGAGCACGATGACAGCGAAGCCATGGCCGGCGCCGTGCTGACCCTGCACCGCGCCGATCGGGTGGGTGAGCGTATCTACAATGTGCGCAAGCAAGAGCTGCGCGGGTTTGACAGCATTTTCCAAAGCTCCAGGGTCATGGCTGCTGTCGTCCGAGAGGCTCGGCGGATGGCGCCGCTGGATGCGCCTCTATTAATAGAAGGCGAAACCGGCACTGGTAAAGAACTGCTGGCGCGCGCCTGCCACCTGGCCAGCCCGCGCGGGCAATCACCGCTGATGGCACTTAACTGCGCCGGGTTGCCCGAGTCGATGGCCGAGACCGAGCTGTTCGGCTACGGCCCCGGCGCGTTTGAAGGGGCGCGGGCCGAGGGCAAGCTCGGGCTGCTGGAGTTGACGGCGGGCGGTACGTTGTTCCTCGATGGCGTAGGGGAAATGAGCGCGCGGTTGCAAGTGAAATTGTTGCGGTTTTTGCAGGACGGCTGCTTTCGGCGGGTCGGCAGTGATGAGGAGGTGTACCTGGATGTGCGGGTGATCTGCGCCACCCAAGTGGACTTGTCCGAGCTCTGCGCCAGGGGCGAATTCCGCCAGGATCTTTATCACCGGCTGAATGTGCTGTCGCTGCACATCCCGCCCCTGCGTGAATGCCTGGATGGGTTGGCGCCGTTGGTTGAGCATTTTCTTGACCAGGCCAGCCGGCAGATTGGCTGCCCGCTGCCCAAGTTGGCGCCGGCCGCGATGGACCGGCTGAGTCATTACCATTGGCCGGGCAATGTGCGGCAGTTGGAGAATGTGCTGTTCCAGGCGGTCTCGTTGTGTGAGGGCGGGACGGTCAAGGCGGAGCATATTCGCTTGCCGGATTACGGGGTGCGTCAGCCGCTGGGCGATTTTTCCCTGGAGGGCGGCCTGGATGAAATCGTCGGGCGGTTCGAGAAGGCGGTCCTGGAAAGCTTGTACGCCGAGCATTCCAGCAGCCGACAGCTGGGCAAGCGCCTGGGTGTGTCCCACACCACCATCGCCAATAAATTGCGCGATTACGAAATCCTCAAGGCCGAGCGCGGTTAAACCCTGTGGGAGCTGGCTTGCCTGCGATTGCGGTCCTTCAGTCACTGATGAGCAAAAGGACACTGCGCTATCGCAGGCAAGCCAGCTCCCACATTTGATCTTTGTCGCCAACAAGGCCGGTGCTTGCCGCAGGCGGCAGTAGTCCGCCGTTTTTTCGACTCTCCTCACGCCTGCAAATCTTCACGTCTCCCCGCAAACCCCCGTACCGCCTGCACTTCAGTCTCTTTTCAAAAGTTGGTTCGCAAATTGCTTAAGCCTCATCAGTACAGCGGTGGGCGGCAAGCGTCCGTCAGAAAGAGGAAAGAGCGTGGACAAGTACCTTTATGTGGCAATGACCGGCGCCAGCCAGAATGCACTGGCGCAGAAGGCCCATGCCAACAACCTGGCGAACATTTCCACCAATGGTTTCCAACGTGACCTGGAACAGGCGCGTTCGATGCCGGTGTTCGGTGACAGCTTTCCGGCGCGGGCCTTTGCCATGACCGAGCGCCCAGCCACCGACTTCACCCCTGGCGCAATGATCGAAACCGGTCGCGACCTGGACGTCGCCGTCAATGGCGACGGCTGGATGGCCGTGCAAACCCCGGACGGCAGCGAAGCCTACGTGCGCAGCGCCAGCATGAACGTCGATGCATTGGGCGTGCTGCGGGCCGGCAACGGCATGCCGATCATGGGCAACGGTGGCCCGATTGCCGTGCCGCCCCAGCAGAAAATCGAAGTGGGTTCTGATGGCACCATCAGTATCCGCGCCATGGGCGAAGGCCCGCGGGTAATGGCTGAAGTGGACCGCATCAAGCTGGTCCAGCCGGACCTGAAGAATATGAATAAAGGCCTGGATGGCACCATCCACACCAAGGATGGCCAGCCGGCCCAGGCCAACGCGAACGTTACCCTGACCTCGGGCTTCCTGCAGGCGAGCAACGTCAATGCCGTGGAAGAAATGACCGCGGTGCTGGCGCTTTCCAAGCAGTTCGAGCTGCACATCAAGATGATGAACAGCGCCAAAGAAGACGACCAGGCCATGACTCGCGTCCTGGCGATGACCTGATTCGCTACTCAACACTAATTTTGCAGCGCAGCGCCAACAAACAGGCGCACGAAGGAGAACAGCATGCTTCCGGCTCTATGGGTTGCCAAAACAGGTCTGTCCGCCCAGGACACCAACCTGACCACCATTTCCAACAACTTGGCCAACGTGTCGACCACGGGTTTCAAACGTGACCGCGCCGAGTTCCAGGACTTGCTCTATCAGATCAAGAAGCAGCCGGGCGCGCAGTCGACCCAGGACAGCGAATTGCCGTCGGGCCTGCAACTGGGTACCGGTGTGCAGATCGTCGGCACCCAGAAGAACTTCAGCGCCGGTAACCTGCAGCAGACCGGCCAGCCGTTGGACATGGCGATTAACGGCCGTGGCTTCTTCCAGATCCTGCAACCGGACGGCACCACGTCCTACACCCGTGACGGTACTTTCCACCTGGACTCCAACGGCCAGATCGTGACTGCCAACGGCTTCGCACTGGAGCCGGCGGTTGTCGTACCGGCCGATGCCAAGACCTTCACCGTCGGCAACGACGGCACCGTGTCGATCACTGTCGCCGGCAACCCGGCGTCGCAAGTGATCGGCAACCTGCAAACCGCCGACTTCATCAACCCGGCCGGCCTGCAGGCCATGGGTAACAACCTGTTCCTGGAAACCGCCTCCAGCGGCGCGCCGCAAATCGGCACCCCTGGCCTGAACGGTTTCGGCACCACGCTGCAAAGCACCCTGGAAACCTCCAACGTGAGCACGGTCGAGGAGATGGTCAACATGATCACCACCCAGCGCGCCTACGAGATGAACTCCAAGGTGATCTCCACCGCCGACCAGATGCTTTCGTTCGTAACGCAGAATCTGTAATCAAGTCTATGGGGCGCTCTTGAGGGCGCCTGCAGCACCGTGAGGTAAGGGTCATGAATCGCTTTGTTTCTGTTCTGGCATTGAGTGGGATCGCCGTGCTCGCGGGCTGTGTCGCCCCGACGCCAAAACCCAATGACCCGTACTACGCGCCGGTGTTGCCGCGCACGCCGTTGCCGGCGGCGGCCAACAATGGCTCGATCTACCAGGCCGGTTTCGAACAGAACCTGTACAGCGACCGCAAGGCGTTCCGGGTCGGTGACATCATCACCATCACCCTGAACGAGCGCACCCAGGCCAGCAAAAACGCCAACTCGCAGATCGGCAAGACCAGCAAGACCAGCATTGGTCTGAGCTCGCTGTTTGGCGGCGTGCCCAACACCAATAACCCATTGGGCAGCGGTGACCTGAGCCTGGACGCCGGCTACAGCGGCGACCGTGCCACCAACGGCAAGAGCGCCGCGGCGCAGGGCAATACCCTGACCGGCTCGATCACCGTGACCGTGGCTGACGTGTTGCCCAACGGCATCATTGCGATTCGCGGCGAGAAGTGGATGACCCTTAATACCGGTGACGAGTTGGTGCGCATCGCCGGGATGGTCCGCGCGGATGACATCGCCACGGACAACACCGTGTCGTCGACGCGAATTGCCGATGCGCGCATTACCTACTCGGGTACAGGTTCGTTTGCTGATGCAAGTCAGCCGGGCTGGTTCGACCGTTTCTTCCTTAGCCCGCTGTTCCCTTTCTAGGTGGCCAACTTGAACTTCAAACAGCTGATGGCTGCGATGTTGCTGCTGGCCCTGAGCGCAGGCGCCCAGGCCGAGCGCCTGAAAGACATCGCGAGCATTTCCGGCGTGCGTTCCAACCAGCTGATCGGCTACGGCCTGGTGGTGGGGCTCAGCGGTACGGGTGACCAGACCACCCAGACCCCGTTCACCCTGCAGACCTTCAACAACATGCTCTCGCAGTTCGGCATCAAGGTGCCGGCGGGTTCGGGCAACGTGCAGCTGAAAAACGTCGCGGCCGTGTCGATCAGTGCCGACTTGCCGCCGTTCTCCAAGCCGGGCCAGGTGGTCGACATTACCGTGGCCTCCATCGGTAACTCGAAAAGCCTGCGCGGCGGCACTTTGCTGATGACGCCGCTGAAAGGTATCGACGGCAACGTCTACGCCATCGCCCAGGGCAACCTGGTGGTGGGCGGTTTTGACGCCGAAGGCCGCGACGGTTCGAAGATCACCGTCAACGTGCCGTCGGCCGGTCGTATTCCGGGCGGTGCCACGGTTGAGCGGACCGTGCCGAGCGGTTTCAACCAGGGCAACAGCCTGACGCTGAACCTCAACCGTTCGGACTTCACCACCGCCAAGCGCGTGGTCGACAAGATCAACGACATGCTCGGCCCTGGCGTGGCCCAGGCCATCGACGGCGGCTCGATCCGCGTCACTGCGCCGCTCGACCCAAGCCAGCGCGTCGACTACCTGTCGATCCTGGAAAACCTTGAGGTCGACCCGGGCCAGGCGGTGGCCAAGGTCATCATCAACTCGCGTACCGGTACCATCGTGATCGGCCAGAACGTCAAGGTTTCGCCGGCGGCAGTGACCCACGGTAGCCTGACCGTCACCATCACCGAAGACCCGATCGTCAGCCAGCCGGGGCCTTTGTCCAACGGCCAGACGGCCGTGGTGCCGCGTTCGCGCGTCAACGCCGAGCAAGAAGCCAAGCCGATGTTCAAGTTCGGCCCCGGCACTACGCTGGATGAGATTGTCCGCGCGGTGAACCAGGTAGGCGCAGCGCCAGGCGACCTGATGGCGATCCTCGAAGCATTGAAACAGGCCGGCGCCTTGCAAGCCGACCTGATCGTGATCTGAGGCCATGGCCATGGATATGCGCAAGAGCGGGATCAGCAGCACGGCGGACTCGGGGTCTTACTCCGACTTGAACCGGCTTAACCAGCTCAAGGTCGGCGACGACAAGAACAGCGAAGGCAACATGCGCAAAGTCGCGCAGGAGTTCGAGTCGCTGTTCTTGAGCGAGATGCTCAAGTCGATGCGCTCGGCCACCGAGGCCCTGGGCAAGGACAACCCGCTGAACACCCCGGCGGCCAAGCAGTACCAGGAAATGTACGACCAGCAGCTGGCAGTCTCGATGTCCCGCGAAGGCGGCGGTATCGGCCTGGCCGACGTGCTGATGCGTCAGATGCAGAAGAACAAACCGGTGGACGCCCAGGCGGCCACCTTGCAGGGCCCGGCCGCCGCCGAACCGGTGAAAAAGACCGCCGTGCCGACCGAGATTGCCGCCGGCACCCAGGCCGAAGGCCCGTTGGGCCGCTCCAATGGCCAGCGTCCGCTGTGGGCTTACCGCGTGGCAGAGCCGCAGGCCGGCGCCGCCGCGTCGCACAGCAATGACATGGAGCTGATGAACCAGCGCCGCATCGCCTTGCCAAGCAAACTGACGGATCGCCTGCTGGCCGGCATCGTGCCAAGTACCGATGCCACCACCGTCGCCCAGGCCGCGCCGCTGCGCAACAGTGCCGCCGCCGACAACGTGGTCAACAGCAGCGCGCGTACCTTTGCCGTGCCCAGCGCAGGGATGCAGGTGTATGGCCGCGCCGTGGCCCAGCCACCGCTGGCACCGGCGAAGAAAGCTTTCAGTTCGCAGGATGAATTTGTCGCCACCATGTTGCCGATGGCCAAGGCCGCCGCCGCGCGGATTGGCGTCGACCCGAAATACCTGGTCGCCCAGGCCGCCCTGGAAACCGGTTGGGGCAAATCGGTGATGCGCGCCGAGGACGGCAGCAGCAGCCACAACCTGTTCGGCATCAAGGCCGGCCAGAGTTGGCAGGGCGGCCAGGCACGCGCGATCACCAGCGAGTTTCGTGACGGGGCGATGGTCAAGGAAACGGCGCAGTTCCGTTCCTACGATTCCTATCAGGACAGCTTCCATGACCTCGTGACATTGCTGCAAAGCAATGATCGCTATAAAGAAGTTGTGAAGTCGGCCGACAACCCGGAACAGTTTGTACGCGAGTTGCAAAAAGCCGGTTACGCAACCGACCCGGCCTACGCCAGCAAGATTTCGCAGATCGCAAAAACCATGAACAGTTACCAGAATTACGCTGCCGCTGGCGCAACCACACATTTATAAGGTCTGAACCATGAGTTTGCTCAGTATCGGGATGTCAGGGCTCAATGCCGCTCAAGGATCGTTGTCGGTCTTGAGTAACAACATTGCCAACGCCAATACCGCCGGCTATTCGCGTCAGCAGACTACCCAGAGCTCGAATGCGTCGAACCCGTATGGCGGCGTGTTCATCGGCACCGGCACCACCCTGTCCGACGTGCGCCGGGTGTACAACGAATACCTGGACACGGCCTACCAGAACAGCACCTCGCTCAATAGTGATGCGGCGGCGTACCTGGACCAGGTCAGTGCCGTCGACAAGACCTTGTCGGACAAGACCACCGGCATGTCGGCCGTACTCAGCTCGTTCTTCGCTGCGGTGCAGACCGCCTCGGCCAACCCGAACGACACCTCGGCGCGCCAGATCCTGCTGACCAGTGCCCAGACCCTGAGCAACCGCTTCAACTCGATCTCCACCCAGTTGGGCCAGCAGAAAGAAACCATCAACAGCCAGCTGACCTCCATGAGCGATCAGGTCAACCAGCTGACCTCGTCGATTGCGTCCCTGAACAAGCAGATCAGCCAGGTGCAGGGTTCGTCCAATACCGCACCGAACAACCTGCTGGACGCGCGTGCCGAGGCCGTGCGCTCGCTCAATGAGCTGATCGGCGTGACCGCCAGCGAGAAGAACGGCGTGTTCAGCGTCAGCACCGGCAGCGGTCAATCGCTGGTGCTGGGTGACCAGTCCAACACGATTTCCGCGGTGCCGAGCCAGAGCGACACCAGCCAATACACGATCCAGCTCAACATGGCCGGCAACACCGCCGTCGACCTGGGCAACGTGGTCAGTGGCGGCAGCATCGGCGGCCTGTTGCGCTATCGCAGCGACGTGCTGATGCCGGCGATCAACGACCTGGGCCGGATTGCCATCGTCACCGCCGACGCGATCAACAGCCAGCTCGGCCAGGGCGTGGACCTGAACGGTGAGTTCGGCGCCTCGATGTTCAAGGACATCAACAGCGCGGCTTCCATCGCGCTGCGCAGCCAGGCTGCACAAAGCAACAAAAGCGACGGCAGCCTGGGCGTGACGATCAAAGACAGCAGCAAGCTGACCAATTTCGATTACAAGGTCAGCTTCAACGACGCCGGCGACCTCAACAAATTCACGGTGGTGCGCTCCGACGGCAAAGCCATGGGCACCTTTGACATCACCGCAGATCCGCCGACCGTGATCGACGGTTTTACCCTGTCGCTCAAAGACGGCCCGATGCAGGCCGGTGACAGCTTCAAGGTCAGCCCGACCGCCAATGGCGCCAAGGAAATCGGCACCGTCCTCACCGACCCGAGCAAGATTGCCTTTGCCGCGCCGTTGCAGGGCGAGGCCGGCAAGTCGAATCAGGGTACCGGCACGTTCACGCCACCGACTTTGACCGTGCCCATCGATATCCAGAGCGGTGCAGATGCCGCGCAGCTGCGCGTCGGGATCGCCAACTCGATGCCGGTGAAAATGGTGTTCGGCGATACGGCGGCCGATGGCACGCAGAGCTACACCTTGAGTAACGCCAAGGGTGAGCCCATTGGCACCGGCACTATCGTTCCGGGCCAGGCCAACAAGATCACCATCAACGTGCCGATGCGGGATGCCAGCGGTACCTTGCTGAACCCGGCCAAAAGCTTCAGCTTCGACACCACAGTGGCCGGTTCGCCCACCAGCGGTGACAGCACCTCGTTCTCGTTCAATAACACCGGCAAGTCCGATAACCGCAACGCCCAGGCGCTGGTGAACCTGCAGACCAAGGCGACTGTGGGCGTGGCGGCGGATGGCAGTGGCGGGCTCAGCCTGGTAGGGGCCAACAGCAAGTTGGTGTCGACTGTCGGCGCCAAGGCCGCGGCGGCCACCACGGACACGACGGCCACCACCGCACTGCTGACGGCCAATAAAAATGCGCGCAACTCGGTGTCCCAGGTCAACCTGGACGAAGAGGCGGGCGACATGATCAAGTTCCAGCAGTACTACACCGCGTCGTCGCAGATCATCAAGGCTGCGCAAGAAACCTTCAGTACGCTGATCAATAGTCTTTAAGGGAGTCTGGGACGATGCGCATTTCTACACAGCAGTATTTCGACACCAGTGCCACGCGTTATACGGATAACTACTCCAGCGTGGTCAAGGCGCAACAACAGGCGAGTTCCGGTGTGCGTGTACAGACCGCCGCGGATGATCCCGTCGCCGCGCAACGCCTGCTGATGCTGCAACAGCAAAAAGACATGCTGGCCCAATACAGCGGCAACATCACCAGCATTCAGAACACCCTGACCAACGAAGAAAGCGTGCTGACGGCGATCAGTACCACGATCCAGGCCGGTAGCCAGCTGGCGCTGCGCGCCGGTGGCGTGACCAGCGATGCCGACCGCAAGTCGATTTCGGTCGAGGTCGGTGCGCTTGAGGATCAACTGCTGGGCTTGCTCAACAGCAAGGACGCGGCAGGCAATTATCTGTTCTCCGGTTCCAAGACCGACACGCCGCCGTACTCGCGCAACAATGATGGTACTTATAGCTACCAGGGCGACGAGAACGAGCTGAGCCTGCAGGTCTCGGAAACACTGAACGTGCGCACCAGCGACACCGGCAAGACCATCCTGGAAGGCGCGGTGAACACCAGCCGCACCCAGTCCAATTACATTGCACCGGCGACGGCCCCGGTGGCACCGGCGATTTCGCCGCCGCTGGTGGACGACCACAAGGTCGCGATCTCGGCCGGGCTGGTCACGTCGGGCACCGACTACACCAAGCAGTTCGCCGACGGCCAGCCGTACAAGGTGACCTTCACCAGCAGTACCCAGTACGTGGTGACCGACAAGGACAACAACAACATTACCTCGCAGCTGCCAGGTAATGGCACGTTCGACTCCACCAAGGAAGGCAGCGCCAGCATCAACGTGCGCGGGGTCAAGTTCGACATCACGATTGACCTCACCGATACCGCCACCGGGCCGAATGCCGATGCGCTGGTCAAGGGCCGCGAGTTCAGCCTGAGCGCCACGCCGGACGCCTTCAACACTGCTCGGACCCCGAGCAACACCTCGTCGGCGCAATTGACCAATCCGCGCGTCAGCAGCGCGACTGACTACTCCAGCACCTTCCCGAACAGCGGCGTGTTGATCAAGTTCGACGACACCGACCCGACGGCTTATAAAGTCTATGCCCAGCCCTATACCGCCAACAGCAAGGCGATTGGCGACGGCGTGGTCAATGCCGGCACTCCGCCGGCTGCGAGCACGATCACCGCAGCGGGGGTTACCTTCGAGCTGAGCGGCACGCCGAATACGGGCGATCAGTTTTCGGTCGGCAACAGCACCCAGAAAACCCAGAATGCCCTCGACACCCTGAGCCAGCTGCGCCAGGCCCTGGAGCTGCCGGCAGATGGCATTCCGGGTGCACGGGTCAAGCTGCAGGACGCCTTGAACGCGGCGGTCAGTAACCTGACCAACTCGTCTGACCAGGTGGACAATGTGCGCGGCTCCATCGGTGCGCGGCAGAACGCGCTGACCGTGCAGTCCAGCGAAAACACCAGCGTCGGCCTGGCCAACACCAGCACCATGAGCGCCCTGGCCAACGTCGACATGGGCGAGGCGGCGATCAACCTGACCTTGCAGCAAACCATGCTCGAGGCCTCGCAGCTGGCGTTTGTGAAAGTCTCGCAACTGAGCTTGTTCAACAAGATGTAAGCAGCGCAATGCCAAGCGGCCCAGCCTGGAAACAGGCTGGGCCGTTGTCGTTTGTGGGGTTTAATTGTTTGAAGGTTTTGCATAAAGCACACACAATTGAGTGACCTGTGAGTCATAAAGCGCATCTTCACTGTATCGTGTGAAAAGGATAAGTCGTCACAGGGTCCGCGCAGGGCGGCTTTCAGCGAGATTGTTATGGGGTTATCCCCTTTATTGTCAGCACCCCTGGCGTCGTCCATGGGGTGTTCTCCAGCTATTTAGTATTGGGAAGCCACAATGATTGGCATAAAAAGCATCGCCAGTTACGTGCCGGCAGACGGGATCGATAACTACGCCCAGGGTGCCAAATTCGCCAAGGATGAAGAGTTCATCATTGGCAAGATCGGTTCGGCCTTCCTGCCGCGCAAGGAAGCGGCGCAGGAAACCTCCGATCTGTGTGTCGAGGCGGTCAACGCTTTGTTTGCCAACAACCCGGAGTTGAAGCGCGAGTCTATCGACGCGCTGATCGTCGTCACCCAGAACGGTGACGAAGAGGGTTTGCCCCATACCGCAGCGATCGTCCAGGACAAACTGGGCCTGCCGACTCACGTTGCCGCCTTTGATATCTCCCTGGGCTGCTCGGGCTACGTCTACGGTATCTACGCGATGAAGGGCTTCATGGAAGCCACCGGCCTGAAAAACGGCCTGCTGATCACCGCCGACCCGTATTCGAAGATTGTCGACCCGGAAGACCGCAACACCACCATGCTGTTCGGCGACGCCGCCACCGCGACCTGGATGGCCGAAGACGCGCCGTGGTTGCTGGGCAAGTCCAAGTTCGGCACCGACGGTTCGGGCGCGCCGCACCTTAAGGTCAGCGATGGCGTGTTCTTCATGAACGGCCGCCAAGTCTTCAACTTTGCGCTGCTCAAAGTGCCGGCGCATCTGCACGAGCTGCTCAACGAGTCGGACCTCAAGGCCGATGACATCGACGCGTTCTGCATTCACCAGGGCAGTGCGGCGATTGTCGACGCCGTGGCGCGCCGCTTTGAAGATGCGCCGGTGGACAAGTTCATCAAGGACATGGTCGAGACCGGCAACACCGTGTCGTCGAGCATTCCGTTGCTGCTGGAAAAGCATGTGATGGACGCCACCTGGAAGCGCGTGGCGATCAGTGGTTTTGGTGTAGGCCTGTCGTGGGGTTCGGCGATTCTTTATCGTCCGTGACACCCTGAATAGCGGGCACAAAAAAACGCCGATGATCGAAAGATCATCGGCGTTTTTTATTTGGCGCCAGAAAAGCCAATGTTTGCTGGGTTTTGTGCCTGCGTAAACCGTTGAATTACAAGGGGTGGCACGGCGCCAGTAAAAAAAATCAAAAAAATCCTCAAGCAACCGGCTACCACGACGATAACTATTACGTAGGTTCTCAGGCCACACCCGGCGGTTGCCAGGGCCGGAAGCCGCAGTATCCATCCAACGAGGATTTCGTCATGGCTTTAACAGTAAACACCAACATTGCTTCGATCACTACTCAGGGCAACCTGAACAAAGCTGGCGGCGCCCTGGCCACTTCCATGCAGCGCCTGTCTTCCGGCCTGCGTATCAACAGCGCTAAAGACGACGCTGCCGGCCTGCAGATCGCTAACCGCCTGACCAGCCAAATCAACGGCCTGGGCCAAGCAGTAAAAAACGTGAACGACGGTATCTCCATCGCTCAGACCGCTGAAGGCGCGATGCAGGCTTCGACCGACATCCTGCAGAAAATGCGTACCCTGGCTCTGTCTTCCGCTACTGGCTCCCTCAGCGCTGACGACCGTAAGTCGAACAACGACGAATACCAGGCTCTGACTTCGGAACTGACCCGTATCTCCACCACCACCACTTTCGGTGGCCAGAAGTTGCTGGACGGTTCGTACGGTACCAAAGCTATCCAGGTTGGCGCCAACGCTAACGAAACCATCAACCTGAGCCTGGAAAACGTTTCGGCCAACAACATCGGCTCCCAGCAGCTGAAAAGCGTTGCCATCGCTCCAGGCACCGGTACTGTTGCAGGCGACATCGTTGTAACTGGTAACGGCCAAACCGGTACCTACACTGCCGGTGTAGGTGACTCGGCTAAAACCATCGCCAGCAACCTGAACGGCATCATCGGTGGCCTGACTGCAACTGCCAGCACCGAAGCCAAGTTCGCTGTAGACGAAGCTGCCGCCAAGCTGGCTCCTGCCTCGTTTACCCTGACCGTTGGCGGCGCGTCCGTTGACTTCAAAGGCGTGACCAGCCAAGCCGGCCTGGCCGACCAACTGAAATCCAACGCCGCCAAGCTGGGTATCAGCGTCAGCTACGACGAAAGCAAAAAAACTCTGGAAGTGAAGTCCGACACCGGTGAAAACATCGTGGTCAGCGGCTCGACTGCTCCTGGTTCGGTAACTGTTGCTGCTAAAGACGGTGCAGGCGCTTACGGTACTGCCGTTGCCCTGGCCGACGACCTGATCGTTACCGGTCAAGTGTCGCTGGACTCCGCCAAGGGCTACTCCCTGGCTGGCGCTGGTGTTGCCGGTCTGTTCGCTGCCGGTGCTGCCACCGAAGCTGCTTCGACCAAAACCACCGTTGCTCAAACCGACGTGACCGACGCTACCAAGGCACAAAACGCCCTGGCTGTAATCGACAAGGCCATCGGCACCATCGACGGCGTTCGTTCGGGCCTGGGTGCTACCCAGAACCGTCTGACTACCACTGCAGACAACCTGCAGAACATTCAGAAGAACTCCACCGCTGCACGTTCCACCGTTCAGGACGTCGACTTCGCTTCCGAAACCGCCGAGCTGACCAAGCAACAAACCCTGCAGTCGGCTTCCACCGCGATCCTGTCGCAGGCTAACCAGCTGCCATCTGCTGTACTGAAGCTGCTTCAGTAATCCCAGCGCTTGGTAACTAACGGAAGGGCGCGTCTACGTGCCCTTCCGTTTTTTCGGTTTAGAGGAGATTGGACATGGACATGAGTGTAAAGCTGAACCAGTCTTATCCGCCGGTTGCCCCCCAAAGCGCACCTGCTCAGGTTGCAGTCGACAGAAGCATCACCCAAGTCCAGGAAACCCCGGCCATCGGCAAACAGCCGGAGCGCGCGGACCTGGAAAAAGCGGTAACCGATATTCGAGATTTCGTTCAGGCTACCCAGCGTAGCCTGGATTTTTCCATTGATGACTCTACCCATCGTGTGGTGGTCAAGGTCATCAACACCGACAACGGTGAAGTGATTCGCCAGATTCCGTCGGAAACGGCGTTGAAACTGGCACAGAGCCTTTCCAGCACAAGCAACTTGTTGTTTGACGACAAGGCGTAAGCTGGCATGAAACTTGTTGCTGTCGTGGCTTGAGCTGTAACAAGTCAAGATAACGGCAGCCACCGAACAGGAGATAGATGATGGCGGGTTCAACGGTAAGTGGTATCGGTTCGAACATCGATACGCAAGCGATCGTGACATCCTTGGTCAACGCCGAGAAGGTGCCCAAGCAGACGCAGATCAATACCGCGTCCGCGAAAGCGACCACCACGCTGTCTTCGATCGGCAAGATTCAGGCGGCGCTGGATGCGTTCCGTGGCGCGCTGGACACCATGTCCACGGGCAACAGCTTCACTGGCTTGACCGGCTCTTCTTCGGACGAAAAGGTCGCCACCATGACGGCCAGCAACACGGCCTCCAACGGTAGCTTCCGTTTGATCGTGAGCCAGCTGGCGCAGGCGTCCAAGTTGTCGAGTGCGAACTACACCGGTGGTGCAACCACCGTGGTAAACGCCACCGACAAGCCGACGACCCTGACCATTACCCAGTCGGGCAAGGGCTACGACCTGAGCGTGCCCGCCGGTGCGACCCTGCAACAGGTGCGTGACTCGATCAACACCCAGTTCGGCACCTCGGGCTTGAGTGCCAACATCCAGACTGACTCCAACGGCTCGCGGCTGATCCTGACCTCGACCACCATGGGTACGGGCTCGGACCTGACGCTGTCTGGCACTTCCGGGTTGGACACCGGCGCGACGGTGGTTGATAAGCCGTTGGATGCGTTGTACAGCATTGATGGTGTCAAATCCGTTTCCAAGACCAACAGCATTGAAGGCGCCCTTAGCGGGGTGAACATCAAGTTGGTGTCGGTTTCTGCACTGACGACGGCTGGCGATACGGCTGGTCTAGAAGCCGCAAGGAACGCCACGCTGATTACGGTCAGCACCAACAACGCAGCCCTGAAGTCCGGGGTCAAAGGCTTTGTCGATACCTACAACGCCCTGATCACCGCGATGAACGCCGAAACCAAGATCACCACCAACCTGGACGGCAGTACCACGGCCGCGGCGCTGACGGGCGACTCGACCATGCGTTCGCTGCAGAACGCAATCCGCAACGAATTCAACGCCCTGTCGGGCACCGGCACGTTGAAGTCCCTGGCTCAATTCGGTGTGACCACAAGCTCCACCACCGGCTTGTTGACGCTGGACGATAAAAAGTGGGATGCGGCCGTTAAGACCAACGCTGCCGACATCAGCAGCATGTTTTCCGGCAAGAGTGGCATGCTGGCGCGCATGAAAAGCGCCACGGACGACTACGCCAAGGCGAGCACTGGCATCCTGGCTACGCGCTCTACGTCTTTGTCTGACACGCTGAAGAACTTGACCAAGGATCAAGCGTCGCTCGACGAGCGCATGACCCTGCTCACCAGCAGCCTGTCCGCCAAATACAACGCCATGGACACCCTGGTTGCCCAATTGCGCCAGCAAAGCACCAGCGTCATGACCACGCTCAATGCATTGAACAACGTCAAGACCAATACTTGATCGCAGTTGATGAAAAAAGGCCAGGCAATCTGCCTGGCTTTTTTTTTATCACGGGACAACTGGCGCTAAAGCTTTTTGCGAACCCGTCGACATATTGGTTACTAGAATCCTTTTCGCTGTCGCCTGTCACGAGGTAGAAACATGAATCCCATGAGAGCCCTTCGCCAATACCAGAAGGTCAATTCCCATGCTCAGATCTCCGAAGCCAGCCCACATCGCCTGGTGCAGATGTTGATGGAAGGCGGGCTGGACCGCATGGCCCAGGCCAAAGGTGCGTTGGCGCGCGGCGACATCGCGGCCAAGGGCTTGATGCTCGGCAAGGCCATCGACATCGTGATCGGCCTGCGTGACGGCCTCGATGCGCAAAAAAGTGACAACCCGGCTTACGTCCAGCAGTTGGAAAGTCTGTATGCGTACATGACCAACCGTCTGATGGAAGCCAATCTGCACAACGACGCCGACATGATCGACGAAGTCGCGCGTTTGCTGATTACCGTGAAAGAAGGCTGGGATGCCATTGCGGCGCCACAGGCTGTAGCAGAATAAGGCCTCAGGCCTTGAGGAACACGTCATGAGCCAAGCACTGCAACGCATTGATGAAACCCGTGAGGCGCTGATGGGCGCGCTGGCGGACCGCAACTGGGACGCCATTGGCGAGCTCGACATGGGCTGTCGCGACGTGATCGAGCAGGTGCTCAGCGAGGCGCCGGTGGACGAGGATGCGTTGCGTGAGAAGCTTGAGAGCTTGCTGGCGGTGTACCAGCAATTGCTTGAGGTGACGACTGGTGAGCGCCAGGCGATTTTCGAAGAGATGTCGCAGATCAACCAAGCGAAAAACGCGTCAAAGGTTTACCATCTGTTCGGCTGAATGGGCTCAGTTAATCCGAACGGCGCGTCATATATTTGACTGTGCCAGTATTTTTGACTTAACTAGTGCTGTTTTCAGATTTCAGGCGTCTAGTAAGGTAAGAAGTCTTACAGGCGTCTCGATTGCCCGCAGTTTGGGCAGAGCGTTTTACTAGGGAAGTTGCTATTGCATGTGGCGTGAAACCAAAATTCTGCTGATCGATGACGATAGCGTCCGCCGCCGCGATTTAGCGGTGATTTTGAATTTTCTTGGCGAAGAAAATTTGCCCTGCGGCAGCCATGACTGGCAGCAGGCGGTCAGCTCATTGTCGTCGAGCCGTGAAGTCATTTGTGTGCTGATCGGGACGGTAAACGCTCCTGGCGCTGTTTTGGGCTTGTTAAAGACACTGTCTACCTGGGATGAGTTCCTTCCCGTGTTGCTAATGGGCGATATTTCTTCCGTCGACCTGCCGGAAGACCAACGCCGCCGCGTGCTGTCCACCCTGGAAATGCCCCCCAGCTACAGCAAATTGCTCGATTCCCTGCACCGTGCCCAGGTCTATCGCGAGATGTATGACCAGGCCCGCGAGCGCGGTCGCCACCGCGAACCCAACCTTTTCCGCAGCCTCGTCGGCACCAGCCGTGCGATCCAGCACGTGCGCCAGATGATGCAGCAAGTGGCCGATACCGACGCCAGCGTGCTGATCCTCGGCGAGTCCGGCACCGGCAAGGAAGTGGTTGCGCGCAACCTGCACTATCACTCCAAGCGCCGCGACGGGCCTTTCGTGCCGGTCAACTGCGGGGCGATTCCGGCCGAGTTGCTGGAAAGCGAATTGTTCGGCCACGAGAAGGGCGCCTTTACCGGGGCGATCACCAGCCGTGCCGGGCGTTTCGAGCTGGCCAACGGCGGCACCCTGTTCCTCGACGAAATCGGCGACATGCCGCTGCCGATGCAGGTCAAGCTGTTGCGCGTGCTGCAGGAGCGCACCTTCGAGCGCGTGGGCAGCAACAAGACCCAGAGCGTCGACGTACGCATCATCGCCGCCACGCACAAGAACCTCGAAAGCATGATCGAGGTCGGCAGCTTCCGCGAAGACCTGTACTACCGCCTTAACGTTTTCCCAATCGAGATGGCCCCGCTGCGTGAGCGCGTGGAAGACATCCCGTTGCTGATGAACGAACTGATCTCGCGCATGGAACACGAAAAGCGCGGCTCGATCCGTTTCAACTCCGCCGCGATCATGTCGCTGTGCCGTCACGGCTGGCCGGGCAACGTCCGCGAGCTGGCCAACCTGGTGGAGCGCATGGCAATCATGCACCCCTACGGCGTGATCGGCGTGGTCGAGTTGCCGAAGAAATTCCGCTACGTCGACGATGAAGACGAGCAACTGGTCGACAGCCTGCGCAGTGACATGGAAGAGCGCGTGGCCATCAACGGCCACACCCCGGACTTCGGTTCCACCGCCATGCTGCCGCCCGAAGGCCTGGACCTGAAGGACTACCTTGGCAACCTCGAACAGGGCCTCATTCAACAGGCTTTGGACGACGCCAACGGCATCGTCGCGCGTGCTGCCGAGCGCCTGCGCATCCGTCGAACCACCCTGGTCGAGAAGATGCGCAAGTACGGAATGAGCCGCAAAGAAGGCGATGAACAGGCAGATGATTGACGCCTAAAATACAAGCCGCTGATTAATCAGCGGTTTTTTTTCGGCACAACTATTGCTACAGCCCTCGCAACGTTCCGTTTAACTGACGGTCAGCCAAGCGAGAGAGCATGATGCCCCACGCCGCCCAACAATCTGCCAGCCCTGCCATTCCGGGGCTGCTTCCGTCTGTCGAACAGCATAGCCGCCAAGGCCTTGAAACGGCTTTTTCGCTGTTCAATCAGATGTCGAGCCAACTGACAGACTCCTACAGCCTGCTGGAAGCCCGGGTTTCCGAGCTCAAAGGCGAGCTGGCCGTGGTCAGCGCCCAACGCATGGAAGAGCTGGCCGAGAAAGAACGCCTGGCCAACCGTCTGCAAAACCTGCTGTCGCTGCTGCCCGGTGGCGTGATCGTCATTGACGACCAGGGCCGTGTGCGCGAAGCCAACCCGGCCGCCTGCGACATGCTCGGCCTGCCGCTGGAAGGCGAGCTGTGGCGCCACGTGATCACCCGCTGCTTTGCACCACGCGAAGACGACGGCCACGAAATCTCCCTCAAAGACGGTCGCCGCTTGTCCATCGCCACCCGTTCCCTGGACGCGGAGCCGGGCCAGTTGGTGCTGCTGAACGACTTGACTGAAACCCGTCACCTGCAAGACCAACTGGCGCGGCATGAGCGTTTGTCGTCGCTGGGGCGGATGGTCGCTTCTCTGGCGCATCAGATCCGCACGCCGTTGTCGGCGGCGTTGATCTACGCCAGTCATTTGACTGATGAGCAATTGCCTGCCGCCACTCACCAGCGATTTGCCGGGCGCCTCAAGGAGCGCTTGCATGAACTGGAGCACCAGGTGCGCGACATGCTGGTGTTTGCCCGCGGCGAATTGCCGCTGACCGACCGCATCACCCCGGCCGAGCTGATGCAGGCGCTGCAGGCCGCGGCCGCTACGCATATCCAGGACGTGCAAGTGCGCTGGCAGTGCGACAGCCACCTCGGCGAACTGCTGTGCAACCGCGACACCCTGGTCGGCTCGCTGCTCAACCTGATCGAAAACGCCACCCAGGCCAGCGGCCTGGGGGCGCGGCTCAAGGTGCACCTGTACCACCGCGAGCAAACCCTGCGCCTGTGCATCAGCGACAGCGGCAGCGGGATCGCGCCCGCCGTACTGCAGCGCCTGGGCGAACCTTTTTTCACCACCAAGACCAACGGCACCGGCCTCGGCCTGACCGTGGTCAAGGCAGTGGCACGTGCGCATCAGGGAGAATTGCAGCTGCATTCCCGGTTGGGGCGTGGCACCTGTGCATTGATGACCTTGCCGCTGTTTTCATGCGCGGCAAGCGCGGAGTAAAAAAGTAATGGCTATCAAGGTTCTGTTGGTGGAAGACGATCGCGCCCTGCGTGAAGCATTGGCTGACACGCTGCTGTTGGCGGGCCATGACTACCGGGCGGTCGGTTCTGCCGAGGACGCCTTGGAGGCCGTGGAGCAGGAAGTCTTCAGCCTGGTGGTCAGCGACGTGAACATGCCCGGCATGGACGGCCACCAGTTGCTCGGCCTGTTGCGCGCGCGTCAGGCGCAACTGCCGGTATTGCTGATGACTGCCCATGGCGCCGTCGAGCGCGCGGTGGATGCGATGCGCCAGGGCGCGGCGGATTACCTGGTCAAACCCTTTGAGCCCAAAGCCTTGATCGAACTGGTGGCGCGGCATGCCCTCGGCGTCATATCGGCGACCGACGGCGAAGGCCCGATTGCCTTCGAACCGGCCAGTGCACAGTTGCTGGAGCTCGCGGCCCGCGTAGCGCGCAGTGATTCCACCGTGCTGATTTCCGGCGAGTCCGGCACCGGTAAAGAAGTGCTGGCACGTTATATCCACCAGCAATCGACCCGCGCCAAACAACCGTTTATCGCGATCAACTGCGCGGCGATCCCCGACAACATGCTCGAAGCCACGCTGTTCGGCCACGAAAAGGGCTCGTTCACCGGCGCCATCGCGGCCCAGGCGGGCAAGTTCGAGCAGGCGGATGGCGGCACCATCCTGCTCGATGAAATCTCGGAAATGCCCCTGGGCCTGCAAGCCAAGTTGCTGCGCGTGCTGCAGGAGCGCGAAGTCGAGCGCGTCGGCGCACGCAAGCCGATCCAGCTGGATATCCGCGTGGTCGCCACCACCAACCGTGACCTCGCCGGCGAAGTGGCGGCGGGGCGCTTCCGTGAAGATCTGTTCTACCGGCTTTCGGTATTTCCCCTGGCCTGGCGCCCGCTGCGTGAGCGCCCGGCGGACATCATCCCGCTGGCCGAGCGCCTGCTGAACAACCACGTCAAAAAAATGAAGCATGCCCAGGCGCGGCTGTCGGCCGAGGCCCAGGCGTGTCTGATCGCTTACCCGTGGCCCGGCAACGTGCGCGAACTCGACAATGCCATCCAGCGCGCGCTGATTTTGCAGCAGGGCGGGCTGATCCAGCCGCAGGATTTCTGCCTGTCGATGGGCAGTGGCGCGGCGCCCTTGCCGAGCTTGGCGCCCGCGCCCGTGGTGGCTGAAGCCGAACCCGCCGGCGCCCTGGGCGACGACCTGCGTCGCCGCGAATTCCAGATGATCATCGACACCCTGCGGGCCGAACGCGGCCGCCGCAAGGAAGCCGCCGAACGCCTGGGCATCAGCCCGCGCACCCTGCGCTACAAACTGGCGCAGATGCGTGACGCCGGAATGGACGTGGAAGCGTATCTCTTCGCCACCTGACCGGTAACAAGTTGGACAAGGTTTGTCGCCTTTTCTTACGAGTTGCTACAGAGCTGGCACCCTTGTTGCTACCTCCCCTAGTAATCGCTGCGTAGTGTCAAAAATTTGCGGGTTGTCGGAGAGAGAAGGTCATGAGCCAGGGTATTGAGTTCAATCGGTTGATGTTGGATATGCGCTCCATGCAAATGGATGCCATGGCCCAACCGAAATCCGTCGCGCAAGCGCCGCAATTGGGCCAAAGCAGTTTCGCCGACATGCTGGGTTCGGCCATCAACAAAGTCAGCGATACCCAGCAAGCCTCCAGCCAGTTGGCCAATGCCTTCGAAATCGGCAAAAGCGGCGTGGACCTCACCGATGTGATGGTCGCCTCGCAGAAAGCCAGCGTGTCGTTTCAGGCCCTGACCCAAGTGCGCAACAAGTTGGTTCAAGCCTATCAAGACATCATGCAGATGCCGGTTTAAGGACGAGATTTAAGTCATGGCAGAAGCAGTCGTGGACAACGTACCCGCCAAGGCAGACGGCAAGCCGCCGCTGTTTGGCCTGTCGTTCCTGGAAAACCTCTCGGAAATGACCATGCTGCGTCAGGTGGGCCTGATGGTCGGCCTGGCTGCCAGCGTGGCGATTGGTTTTGCCGTGGTGCTGTGGTCGCAGCAACCTGATTACCGCCCGCTGTACGGCAGCCTGGCCGGGATGGATTCCAAGCAGATCATGGAAACCCTGGCCGCCGCCGACATCGCCTACACCGTGGAGCCCAACTCCGGCGCGTTGCTGGTCAAGGCCGACGATGTGGCCCGTGCGCGGATGAAACTGGCTGCGGCCGGCGTCACCCCGTCCGACAGCAATATCGGTTTTGAAATCCTCGACAAGGACCAGGGCCTGGGTACCAGCCAGTTCATGGAAGCCACACGCTACCGTCGTGGCCTGGAAGGCGAGCTGGCCCGCACCATCTCCAGCCTGAATAACGTCAAGGGTGCCCGCGTGCACCTGGCCATTCCGAAAAGCTCGGTGTTTGTGCGCGATGAGCGCAAGCCAAGCGCCTCGGTCCTGGTCGAGCTGTTCTCCGGCCGCTCCCTGGAGCCTGGCCAGGTATTGGCGATCATCAACCTGGTGGCCACCAGCGTTCCCGAATTGAGCAAGTCGCAAATCACCGTGGTGGACCAGAAGGGCAACCTGCTGTCCGACATGGCGGAAAACTCCGCGCTGACCCAGGCCGGCAAGCAGTTCGACTACAGCCGTCGCATGGAAAGCATGCTGACCCAGCGCGTGCACAACATCCTGCAACCGGTGTTGGGCAATGACCGCTACAAGGCCGAGGTGTCCGCCGACGTCGACTTCAGCGCCGTCGAGTCGACCTCCGAGCAGTTCAACCCGGACCAGCCCGCGCTGCGCAGCGAGCAGTCGACCAGCGAACAACGCACCGCCAGCAATGGCCCGCAAGGTGTGCCGGGTGCCCTGAGCAACCAGCCGCCAGCGCCGGCCACCGCGCCGCAAACCACCGGTGGCGCCGCAGCCACCGCTGGCGCGATCCAGCCTGGCCAGCCATTGCTGGACGCCAACGGTCAGCAGATCATGGACCCGGCCACCGGCCAGCCAATGCTCGCCCCGTACCCGGCGGACAAGCGTAACCAGTCGACCAAAAACTTCGAACTCGACCGTTCGATCAGCCACACCAAGCAGCAACAGGGCCGTGTCAATCGCCTGTCGGTGTCGGTGGTGGTCGATGACCAGGTCAAGGTCAACGCAGCGGATGGCGCTGTGACTCGTGCGCCCTGGAGCGCCGACGAATTGGCGCGCTTCACTCGCCTGGTGCAGGACGCCGTCGGTTTTGACGCCAGCCGTGGCGACAGCGTCAGCGTGATCAACATGCCGTTCTCCGCCGCGCGCGGTGAAGTGATTGCCGAAGCCGCGTTCTACACGCAGCCGTGGTTCTGGGACATCGTCAAGCAAGTGTTGGGTGTGTTGTTCATCCTGGTGCTGGTGTTCGGTGTGCTGCGCCCGGTGCTCAACAACATCACCGGCAATGGCAAGAAACAACTCGCGGCCTTTGGTGGCAGCGACGTCGAGTTGGGTGGCATGGGCGGCCTGGATGGCGAACTGGCCAACGACCGCGTCAGCCTCGGCGGCCCGCAAAGCATCCTGTTGCCAAGCCCGAGCGAAGGTTACGACGCTCAGCTGAACGCAATCAAAAGTCTGGTGGCAGAAGACCCGGGCCGTGTGGCCCAGGTCGTGAAAGAGTGGATCAACGCAGATGAGTGATAATCGAGCCGCTGTTGCCAAGCTCAGCAAGGTCGACAAAGCGGCCGTTCTGCTGCTGTCCCTTGGTGAAACCGACGCTGCCCAAGTGCTGCGCCACATGGGGCCCAAAGAGGTCCAGCGCGTGGGCGTGGCCATGGCGCAAATGCGCAATGTGCACCGTGAGCAAGTCGAGCAGGTGATGAGCGAATTCGTCGAGATCGTCGGCGACCAGACCAGCCTCGGCGTCGGCTCCGACAGCTACATCCGCAAGATGCTGACTTCGGCCTTGGGCGAAGACAAGGCCAACGGCCTGATCGACCGCATCCTGCTGGGCGGCAACACCAGCGGCCTCGACAGCCTGAAATGGATGGAGCCGCGTGCCGTCGCCGACGTGATCCGCTACGAGCACCCGCAGATCCAGGCGATCGTGGTCGCTTACCTCGACCCCGACCAGGCCGGTGAAGTGCTCGGCCACTTCGACCATAAAGTGCGCCTGGATATCATCCTGCGCGTCTCGTCGCTGAACACTGTGCAGCCGGCGGCGTTGAAAGAATTGAACACGATTCTCGAGAAGCAGTTCTCGGGTAACTCGAACGCCTCGCGTACCACCCTGGGTGGTATCAAGCGCGCGGCCGACATCATGAACTTCCTCGACAGCTCGGTCGAAGGCCAGTTGATGGACTCGATCCGCGAGATCGACGACACCCTGTCCGGCCAGATCGAAGACCTTATGTTTGTGTTCAACAACCTCTCCGATGTCGACGACCGTGGCATCCAGGCGCTGCTGCGTGAAGTGTCGTCTGATGTTTTGGTGCTGGCCCTCAAGGGCTCGGACGAAGGCGTCAAGGAAAAGATCTTCAAGAACATGTCCAAGCGTGCTTCCGAACTGTTGCGCGACGACCTCGAGGCCAAGGGCCCGGTGCGCGTCAGCGACGTGGAAACCGCGCAGAAAGAAATCCTCACCATTGCCCGCCGTATGGCCGAAGCCGGAGAAATCGTTCTCGGCGGGAAGGGCGGCGAAGAAATGATTTAAGGCGCCACTCATGTCGAACAAAGATGAGGCACCCAGCGATCTGATTCGCGCACGGGATGTCGGCGGGTTCGACATCTGGTCGTTGCCCAGCTTCGACCCGCATGTGCCGGAGCCCGAGCCCGAGCCGGTAGAAGAGTTGCCGGCGGAAATGGAAGAAGTGCCGTTGGATGAAGTCCAGCCACTGACCCTGGAAGAGTTGGAAAGCATCCGCCAGGAGGCCTACAACGAAGGCTTCGCGGCGGGTGAAAAAGACGGTTTTCGCAGCACTACGCTCAAGGTCCGCCAGGAAGCCGAGGAAGCGCTGAGCGTCAAGCTGGCCAGCCTGGAACGCTTGATGAACACCCTGTTTGACCCCATTGCCGAGCAAGATGCGCAGATCGAAAAAGCCATGGTCGGCCTGGTCGAGCACATCGCCCGCCAAGTCATCCAGCGAGAACTGGTGCTGGACTCCAGCCACATCGAAAGCGTGATGCGCGAAGCCCTCAAGCTGCTGCCCCTGGGCGTCGGCAATGTGCGGTTGTACATCAACCCGCAGGATTTCGAACAGGTCAAAGCCCTGCGCGAGCGCCATGAAGAAACCTGGCGCATTGTCGAGGATGCGGCGTTGCAGCCTGGCGGTTGCCGCGTCGAAACCGAACACAGCCGCATCGATGCCACGGTGGAAACCCGCATCAGCCAGATCATGGCCAAGTTGCTGGACCAGGTGCATGAGCAGGTCCTCAACCCGGCCGAGCCTGACCTGAGCGTGGACCTGGACGCCGCCGATGCGCCTTGATCGCACCAGCTTTGCCAAGCGCCTGAGCGGCTATACCGAAGCCACCGAATTGCCCGCTCAGCCGATACTGGAAGGGCGCCTGCTGCGCATGGTCGGCCTGACCCTCGAAGCCGAAGGCCTGCGCGCCGCCATGGGCAGCCGCTGCATGGTGATCAACGACGACAGCTACCACCCGGTGCAGGTCGAAGCCGAAGTGATGGGCTTTTCCGGCAGCAAGATTTTCCTGATGCCCGTGGGCAGCCTGGCCGGCATCGCCCCCGGCGCCCGCGTGGTGCCGCTGGCCGACACCGGCCGCCTGCCGATGGGCATGAGCATGCTCGGCCGGGTGCTCGATGGCGCCGGTCGCGCGCTGGACGGCAAGGGCGGCATGAAGGCCGAAGACTGGGTGCCGATGGACGGCCCGACTATCAACCCGCTCAACCGCAACCCGATCAGCGTGCCGCTGGATGTGGGCATTCGCAGTATCAACGGTTTATTGACGGTCGGCCGCGGCCAGCGTCTGGGCCTATTCGCGGGTACCGGCGTGGGTAAGTCGGTATTGCTCGGCATGATGACCCGCTTCACCGAAGCCGACATCATCGTGGTCGGGCTGATCGGTGAGCGGGGCCGCGAGGTGAAAGAGTTCATCGAGCACAGCCTCGGTGAAGAAGGCCTCAAGCGCTCCGTCGTGGTGGCGTCGCCGGCGGACGATGCGCCGCTGATGCGTTTGCGCGCGGCGATGTACTGCACGCGCATCGCCGAATATTTCCGCGACAAGGGCAAGAACGTCCTGTTGCTGATGGACTCGCTCACGCGTTTCGCCCAGGCCCAGCGGGAAATCGCCCTGGCCATCGGCGAGCCGCCGGCCACCAAGGGCTACCCGCCGTCGGTGTTCGCCAAGCTGCCCAAGCTGGTCGAGCGCGCCGGTAATGCCGAGGCCGGTGGCGGTTCGATCACCGCGTTCTACACCGTATTGTCCGAAGGCGATGACCAGCAGGACCCGATCGCCGACTCGGCGCGGGGCGTGCTCGACGGCCACATCGTGCTGTCGCGGCGCCTGGCGGAAGAGGGGCACTACCCGGCCATCGACATCGAAGCCTCGATCAGCCGGGTGATGCCGGCCGTGGTCACGCCCGAGCATATGGCCCGCGCGCAGCATTTCAAGCAGTTGTGGTCGCGCTACCAGCAGAGCCGCGACTTGATCAGCGTCGGCGCCTACGTGGCCGGTGGCGATCGCGAAACCGACCTGGCCATCGCCCTGCAACCGCAGCTGGTGACCTACCTGCGCCAGGGCCTCAACGACAAGATCAGCATGGGTGAAAGCGAAGCGCACTTGGGCTCGATCTTCGCCCCGGCGCCAGGCGGCTAAGCCATGGCCAGCAGCCGTTCCTCGCGCCTGGCACCTGTGGTGGACATGGCCGAAAAGGCCGAAAAAGCCGCCGTGCAGCGCCTGGGTTACTTCCAGGGCCAGGTACGCCTGGCGGAAAGCAAACTCGGCGACCTTGAGCGCTTTCGCGGCGAGTACCAACAGCAGTGGATCGAGCGCGGCACCAAAGGCGTGTCGGGCCAGTGGCTGATGGGTTACCAGGGCTTTCTCAACCAGCTTGAGACCGCCGTCGGCCAGCAGCGCCAAAGCCTGGCCTGGCACCAGAACAACCTCGACAAGGCCCGCGAGAGCTGGCAAGCGGCATTCGCCCGCGTCGAAGGCCTGCGCAAACTGGTGCAGCGCTATATCGACGAAGCGCGGGCAATTGAAGACAAGCGCGAGCAGAAACTGCTCGATGAGCTGTCCCAGCGTCTTCCCCGCAAAGACGTTTACTGACAGTTGCCCGCAGCCCCATCACCTGCTACACCTTGTGTCTATTGCCAATGACAAGGAAGCAGTCGCATGTCAGTTGAGTCAGATGTATCCCCGGACGGGAAGAAGTTGACGATCGCTATCAAGGGCCGGTTCGATTTCGGCAGCCACCAGATGTTTCGTGATGCCTACGAGCGTTTCTACAAGGTGCCGGATCTGTACGTCGTCGACCTCAAAGAGACCACCTATATGGACAGTTCGGCCCTGGGCATGCTGTTGCTGCTCAGGGATCATGCCGGCGGCGAAGCGGCGGAAGTCCAGGTGATCAACAGCAACTCCGACGTGCGCAAGATCCTCGCCATCTCCAACTTCGACAAACTGTTCGACATCAGTTGAGCGTCCTGGCCCCCGTCCTAGAGCCGCTGACCATCCTGATCGCGGAGGACAGCGCCGCCGACCTGTTGCTGCTGTCGACCATCGTGCGCCGCCAGGGCCATCAAGTGCTTACCGCCAGCAATGGCGAGGAAGCGGTCGAGGTGTTCACCCGCGAGCGTCCGCAACTGGTGTTGATGGACGCACTGATGCCGGTGATGGATGGCTTTGAAGCCGCGCGGCGCATCAAGCAGTTGGCGGGTGAAGAGCTGGTCCCGCTGATTTTTCTCACCTCCCTGCGCGAAAGCGAAGCCCTGGCCCAGTGCCTGGATGCCGGCGGGGATGACTTCCTGCCCAAGCCCTATAACCAACTGATCCTGGCGGCCAAGATCAACGCCATGGACCGCCTGCGTCGGTTGCAGGCCACGGTCTTGCAACAGCGTGACCTGATCGCCAAACACCACGACTATCTCTTGCATGAGCAACGAGTGGCCAAGGCGGTGTTCGACAAGGTCGCGCATTCCGGTTGTATCAACGCCGCGCCGAATATCCGCTACCTGCAATCGCCCTATGCGCTGTTCAACGGCGACCTGCTGCTGGCCGCCTATACGCCTTCGGGCGACATGCACGTGCTGCTCGGTGATTTCACCGGCCACGGCTTGCCGGCGGCGGTGGGTGCCATGCCGCTGGCGGAAGTGTTCTACGGCATGACTGCCAAGGGCTATGGCCTGGCGCAGACCCTGCGCGAGATGAATGCCAAGCTCAAACGCATCCTGCCGGTGGACATGTTTTGCTGCGCCACCCTGTTGTGCCTCAGCACGCAGCGGCGAGTGGTCGAGGTGTGGAACGGCGGCATGCCCGACGGCTATGTGCATGAAATTTCGAGTGGCAAGCGCATGCCGCTGGAGTCGCGGCATTTGCCGCTGGGCGTGCTGTCGGCGGACGCCTTTGATGATCGCACCGAAGTCTGGCCCATGGCGCTGGGCGATCGTGTGTTCCTGCTCTCCGATGGCGTGCTGGACACCGCCGACGCCAACGACCAGCTGTTTGGCGCCGAGCGGTTGCAGCAGGTCTTCGCCGCCAACCGCGAGCCCGACCGGTTGTTCGAGGATATCGAGCAGGCGCTGGCGGCGTTTCGCGGCGAGGCGCGGGATGACGTGAGCATGGTGGAAATTACCTTGCAGCCCGGCCAATCGCTGCGCGCCACCGGGCCGTTGTATGCCGACAGCGGCCAGTCGTGCCCGCTGGATTGGTCGGTGAGTTTCGAGTTTCGCGCCGAGACCCTCAAGCGCTACAACCCGTTGCCCTACTTGTTGCAACTGCTGCTGGAGATCCATGGCCTGCGCGAGCAGAGCGGGGCGCTTTACAGTGTGATGGCCGAGTTGTATTCCAACGCCCTGGAGCATGGCGTGCTGGGCCTGGATTCGCGGCTAAAGCGTGATGCCCAGGGGTTTGCCGAATACTATCGCCAGCGCAATGACCGCCTGGCGCAGTTGAACAGCGGTTATGTGCGCGTGCATGTGCAGGTGGTGCCGACCCAGGCGGGCGGCAAGATGACGTTGCGCCTGGAAGACAGCGGCCTTGGGTTCGACGTGGAACAGGTGCTGGCGCGGCCGCTGGATATCGACCGTCTGTCTGGCCGGGGCTTGAGCCTGGTGCGTCAGTTGAGCAGCGATGTACGCTGGGCTGATGGTGGGCGCAGTGTCTGCGTGGAGTTTTGCTGGGGGGCTCTGGCATAATCCGCCGATTCTTGATCAAGGAGCGAGCAAGTGGTTGATATACATCTGGACCCGGACGTGTTGTCGGGTTTGCAGGAGGTCATGGAGGGCGGGTATCCCAAGCTGCTCGATACCTTTCTTGATGACTCCCAGAAGCGGGTCGAGGCGTTGCGCAAGGCACGCGATGATGCCAAGGCGTTGGGGCGGATTGCGCATAGTTTCAAAGGCAGTAGCGGGAATCTGGGGGCGGTGCGGTTGGCGCAGTTGTGTCAGCGGTTGGAGGTTGAGTCCGCTGGAGGTGCGGTTGGCGACCTGGGGGGGTTGGTGGATCAGATAGATCGGGAGTTTGCTTTGGTTCGGCCGATGTATGAGTTGGAGCGGGGGCGGTTTGGGGTTTGAGTTTGGGGGGCATATCCGTTGCTGCGGTAACGGCGGCCTAGGGTTCCGCCCTTACGGCGGGTCACTTTTGGAAGGACCCAAAAGTAACCAAAAGGTCCTCGCCCCAACACTCGGCACCTCGCCTAGGCTCGGTGTGCCCGCACTCCGGCTTGAATCCGTGGGCCGCCGCGATGGGCCATCCTTGGCCCAGCGCGGCTAACCCGGCGTCCTGCCGGGTTACCCACG
>NZ_UTBG01000248.1 GCF_900580675.1 Pseudomonas viridiflava | reverse complement strand
AAAATGCTCAAGGCCTCAAAAAAGAACCGATCCGGGTCGTCTTTGGCAAAACTCATCTGGCCCACCGCCGTGGGCACGTCCAGCCCGAGGTTTTCGATAAAACCGGCCGCCATCACAAAACTGTCGAGCAGCGGCGCCGAGGCAAGTTCGCCCTTTACCTTGTAATCAAAGCCGGGCCCTGCGCTGGCATCCCCGGCCAAACTGCTTAGCATGCGCTTTGATGACTCATAGCTATCAAGCCATATCAATGGCTTACGACAGAAAGCTTGAAACAAGGTGCGCTTCACCGCCCACTCGGCCCGAACCGACAGTTTCGAATTGGGCCGGCTGATCTGGACGTTTTCGCGCGGATCGAAGCCCAGTACCACCCACGCGTCCAGTTCCGGAATGTAGCCGTGGCAGTGAAATTGCGCGCCATTTATTTCGAAGGTCTGGCGGCTGGGCTCAATGCCCTTGATCGGCCAGGCGCCGGCTCGAAACCACAGGTCTTCGATCACATCACAGAGTTCCTCGTCGCGCTTGGCTGCCAGTTCGGTTACGGCCACGCGCTTCTGGACATCCGGATGATCGCGCTCCAACTCCCGCAGCTGCAGGCCCTGACGCGCCAATGGCGTAATCAGCTCGCGGAACCGCGCATCGCGGCCATGCAGCTGGTGATAGCAGGCGTTCATCTGTTGGCGCTGGGCATCGCTGATCCGCAGGTCGAACGGGTTGCTGTCGGCGTCCTCGAAACCGCTGCTGAGGTTCTCGAACGCCTGCAAGCGTTCAAACCCCGGCAGGCTGCGCACCATCGGGAGGATGCGTGAGTGGAAGGTACGCACCACGGCCTGGGCTTCTTTAAGGCCAAGGGGTTGGCCCCACAGGCTGAGAATTTCCATGAGCTTGTTGACGAAGTCCTTGCGCGACTCGCGGGTGAAGGTCACCACCGTCATCGAACTCAGCTCGAAGCCCAAATAGTGAGTCAGCAGCAAAATCCGCAGCACCAGCGAGGTCGATTTGCCAGCGCCTGCGCCGGCAATCACCGAGGTCGAAGGTGTATCGCTGAAGATCATCTTCCATTGCGCCGCGCTGGGCTGCGCATGGGCTGGCAGCAAGCGGGCCACGTCGGCCTTGATACGCTTTTTGATATCGGCGGTCAGCGGCATGCGCCAATCATCGAACAGGCTGTCGTCCACCCCCGGCGCGCGGTGCTCTTGCAGGCGGAAGTCGCGGATCAACAGGACTTGCCGACCTTGCTCAAGGCCTTCGGCTTTGCCCTCGCGATAACCGTACTCCACGCCAGCCTCGTGGCCGCTGCGAAAACCGTCCGCCTGGCCATGCAGCCAGGAAAACCGGTGCTGGGCGCGCAAGCGGGTCAGGCCGTGACCAAACAGGCGCGCTGCCAGGCGTTTGAACAAAGGCATTTCGGCAATGGGTCGCAGTTCAGGGGGCAAATCAGGCTGTTGTTGCGGCACGCGGACTCCTGCGATGAGCTGGGTTTCAACAAGTGCACCATGGTCGCCGGAATCGGTGCGCAGTTCCAGCCAAATGCTTTGCGGTCATGCAGTTAGGCGATGAAGTGAAAGTCAAAGCGCCAGCAATCGATCTAATCTACCGATAGGAATGAGGCATTTTTTACGCTTTTTATCGATCATGGCCTGTTGGATCATGGGCACCATCAACAGGAGACGATCATGCTTGAACTTCGACCTTTCAACGCCCTGGGCGGCGCCCACCATGGCTGGCTTGACGCTCATCACCACTTTTCATTCGCCGAATACCATGACCCCCAGCGTATGCACTGGGGCAATATGCGCGTGTGGAACGACGACATCATCGCCCCCGGCACCGGCTTCCCGCAGCATTCGCACCGTGACATGGAAATCATCACCTATGTGCGTGAAGGTGCCATCAGTCATGCCGACAACCTCGGCAACAAAGGCCGCACCGAGGCCGGTGATGTGCAGGTCATGAGTGCTGGCACCGGGATCGCCCACAGCGAATACAACATGGAGGCAACGCCGACGAAGATTTTCCAGATATGGATTATCCCGAACGAAGCCGGCCTGCCGCCTTCCTGGGGTGCCAAGCCCTTTCCGAAAGGTGATCGAGAAGGCTTTGTGACACTGGCCAGTGGCAAGGCCGGGGACAGCGAGAGCCTGCGCATTCGTGCCGATGCACGCCTGGTGGCCGCGAACCTGAAAGCCGGGGAAAGCGCGGAATACCGCTTGGACAACGGACGCCGCGCGTACCTGGTACCGGCGACCGGGGTGATTGAAGTCAATGGCTTGCGTGCGCAAGCTCGAGACGGTGTTGCGGTAGAGGATGAGCAAGTATTGCGGGTAACCGCGCTGGAAGACAGCGAGATCGTGCTGGTCGACCTGGCCTGATCCGAATCCAATGTGGGAAGGGATTGCCCCCCCACATTGGTATCGCGGTGTTACTCGGAAATCGCGCCGTCTACCAAGACCTGCGCTTCCTCCACCAGCTGCTTAAGGTGGTCTTCGCCAATAAAGCTCTCGGCGTAGATCTTGTAGATGTCCTCAGTGCCGGATGGCCGCGCGGCGAACCAGCCGTTTTCGGTCATGACCTTCAAACCACCAATCGCCTGGTTGTTGCCCGGCGCGTGGCTGAGGATCTGCTGGATGCGTTCCCCGGCCAACTCGGTGGACGTCACCTGGTCCGGCGACAGCTTGCCCAGCAAGGCTTTTTGCGCCGGGGTGGCCTTGGCGTCGACACGAATGGCGAACGGCTCACCCAGGGCATCGGTCAGGCCGCGGTAGATCTGGCTGGGGTCCTGGCCTTTGCGCGAGGTCATTTCCGCGGCCAGCAGCGCCGGGATCAGGCCATCTTTGTCGGTGCTCCAGACCGTGCCGTCCTTGCGCAGGAACGAGGCGCCAGCGCTCTCTTCACCACCAAAGCCGAGCGAACCCTCGAACAGGCCATCGGCAAACCACTTGAAGCCCACGGGCACTTCGTACAGGCGACGCCCCATGCGAGCGGCCACACGATCGATCAGGCCGCTGCTGACCACGGTCTTGCCCACGGCTGCATCGGCGCGCCAGTCCGGACGGTTCTGGAACAGGTAGTCGATGGACACTGCCAGGTAGTTGTTCGGTGCCAAGAGGCCACCGGACGGGGTCACGATGCCATGACGGTCGTGGTCCGGGTCGCAGGCGAAGGCTACATCGAAGCGGTCCTTGAGGCCGATCAGGCCTTGCATCGCGTAGCTGGAGGACGGGTCCATACGGATCTGCCCGTCCCAGTCGACGCTCATGAAACGGAACGTGGAATCAACCTCAGTGTTGACCACGTCCAGGTTCAGGCGGTAGTGCTCGGCAATCGCCGACCAGTAGCGCACCCCTGCTCCGCCCAGCGGGTCAACGCCCAGGCGCAAGTCCGCGCTGCGGATGGCGTCCATGTCGATCACATTGCCCAGATCAGCCACATAGCTGTTGAGGTAGTCATGCCGGTGAGTGGTGTCGGCCTTGAGCGCATGGGCGTGGGTGATGCGCTTGACCCCCGCCAGTTTGTTCGCCAGCAGCTCGTTGGCCTTGGCTTCGATCCACTTGGTGACGTGGGTATCGGCCGGGCCGCCATTGGGCGGGTTGTACTTGTAGCCCCCACTTTGCGGCGGGTTGTGCGACGGCGTGATGACGATGCCGTCTGCCAGACCGCTGGTGCGGCCGCGGTTGTAGCAAATGATGGCGTGGGAGATCGCCGGGGTTGGCGTGTATTCATCGCCCTCGGCCAGCATCACGTGCACACCGTTGGCGGCCAGTACTTCCAGGGCACTGGCACCGGCAGGCGTCGACAACGCGTGGGTGTCCAGGCCGACAAACAAGGGACCGTTGATGCCCTGGGCTTCACGGTACAGGCAAATGGCCTGACTGATGGCAAGCACATGCCATTCGTTGAAGCTCAGTTCGAACGAGCTGCCGCGGTGCCCGGAGGTGCCAAAGGCCACGCGCTGGGTGGAGATTGCTGCATCAGGCTGGCCGGTGTAGTAGGCCGTGACCAGTCGCGGGATATCCACCAGCAACTGGGCTGGCGCCGGCTTGCCCGCAAAAGGACTGATTGTCATGCATAAACCTCGGAAAGAAGGATTAGGGAAAAAATGGCAGTTTACTGAGTGTTGGACTGCTGCGCGACGGTATCGATCCTACAGCATCAAGAGAAACTTCATTCACTCAGCCAATCTGGGCCTGACGCAACGCTTCGCTCAATGCCGTCAGGGCAATACTCAGGTCGGGCTGCCCGTGACAGGTATGGCTCAAGCGCAGATGCTGGTGGTGCAGGCCACTGAGGCTGAACAGCTCACCGGGCGCTATCACCACCTGCCGGGCAAGCAGGCGCTGGAACACCTGGCGCATATCCACGGCATGCGTGGCCCCCAGCCAGAATGTTGCTCCGGCCGCCGGCACCCGATAGGTGACCTGATCGCCCAGGTGCTGGTCAATGCACCGGCTCATTTCAACGGCCTGTTCACCCAGTTGCAGACGCAGCGCAGCGAGGTGCTGGTCGATGCGCCCGCTTTGGTACAAGCGGGCGATTGCGCGCTGGCGAATCGATGACAGTCGGAACGAGCGCAGCAGAAACTGGCGCTGCAATTCACCGCTCATGCGCCGTGACAGCAGGTAACCATAAGGCGCTTCCGCCCCCAGCACTTTCTCGAAGGAGGAAAACACGATCAGTCGCTCCGGGTTCACCCGTTCTCGCAGTGCCGTTTGCGGCTCTTTCAAACTCAGCTCGCCGAAGGTGTCGTTCTCCAGTAGCCAGCAGCCGTAGTGATCCAGCAAGCGGGCCACCGCCTGACGGTCATCGGCAGGCATGGCCACCCCCGAAGGCATGCTGATTGCCGACGACAGCACCACCAGTTGCACCGGCTGAGTACGCAGCAGTTGGTCGAGGGTTGCTGTGTCCAGGCGCCCTTCCGGCGCCCAGGGCAACTCGATGAGGTTCACGCCGGCATCCTGGAGCAGGCGCAGGATCAGCCAGTCGCAGGGTGACTCGACAATCACCGTGGTGCCCTTCAGGCCGAGCACTTCAATCAGTATATCCAGCACACCGCGCAAGTCGGCACCGATATACACATCGTCGGCGTGCCAGCAGTGTGTGGGTGACGAGGTGTAGCGCGCCGCCAGCACCGCACGCAACTCCCAGACGCCATAAGGCTGGGACCACGGCTGTAAATGGCGCGGGTAATGACGTATCAGCTCACGCTCCTGGCGCAACAGGTTTGCATCCAGGGATGCCAACAGCGCGGGTTCATCGCCGCTGAGCACCACCATGCCGGGGCGACGCGCCGCTGCGTAGAGGCGATCAAGCAAGTCCCCCCCGGCGCAGCTCGCCGGGCTGGCCGAAATGGGCCAGGCGTAATAGCCCGACTTTGCCACGGAATAGACCCTGCCCTCTTTTTCAAGCAATGAATAGGCGTACTGGATGGTCGAAATCGACACATTAAGGCGCCCGGCCAACTGCCGCAGCGAGGGCAGCTTTACCCGGGCATCCGTGCCGACCTCGTTGATCAGGCTGATCATGTAGCGATACACCGCCTGGTAGGCGAAGTCCGCCTGTCGCTCGCCGCGCAGCATCATCGGCCAGACAATTGAAAGGCCTGCCCCGTGCTGCAGGCGGTTGCACAGTCATCACGCCGCGCACCTTTCACGCCGACCTGCGGTCGCTTGCGGTACAGGTGCTGCAACAAGGACATGGGTAAGCCGCTGGTATCCACGACCCACTGCTGCAACATGTCGGCGGAGGGTTTGCCCTGAAGCACCTTGTGCAGTTCCGGCAGTGCCACCAGCATGCCCGGGTGGCATTGGCGCAAATAACCTTCCAGCCTTTCGCCGTGGTGGATAAACGGCGAGAACAGCAGGCAGGTCAGTTGGGTTTCATCCAGGCCGAGAAACTGACTGGCGTGGGCGCTTGATACGTTACGCCCTGCGCTGGTGCTCGCCTCGGCCAGCACTTCCTCGGGCATGTGCAGGCGACGCCTATACGGGACCATCTGCTGGATAAAGCCTTCTACGCCTTCTTCATAGGCGAGCTCTCGCAGGCACTGGGCCTGCAGCCCACGCAGATGAGCCATCAGCAATGGCATGGAAAATGTCGGGTGGCTGAAGTGAAAGCCCAACGGGTCCGGGGCGTGGGCCATGAATTCGCTGAGCAAGGACGACGCCCCAAGGTCCATGCCGCTGAGCAAATCAGCAATTCCGATGTAAGCCAGGTTGCGATGGCCGCCCTGGCTTGGGTTTTCATGGGCCACATAATGTTCGCCATACACATCACGGTAATAGCCGACACTCCATTCTTCCATGCGCGCAAACAAGCCATTGAGCGATGGCGGCCAATCTTTGGGGATGGGCACACCTGCGCCCTGTGCAGCTTTTTTGAGCCATGCGAGCAAGTGGCTTTGGTTGCGCGGTGAATCCCCACTGACCAACGCATGCACACCGCCTTGCCAGCTGCTGACACGCTGGTAAAAATCCCCCAGGGCCAGGTAAGTGTCGTTACACAACGTTGCGCGACAATCACCGGAGGTCAGGTGGCCCATCATCAGCATGTTGCGTTGATTGATTTCTCGCCCGACAGCAGAGGCCGGGCGCAGATGGTTGAAAGGCAGTACTTCGTAGTTTTCGACCATCAGTAGCTCAACACGTGGATCGTCGTGCAGAAACAAACGGCTATAGCCTCGGTTGAGGGTCTCCAGCTGCGCATCCGTCATGCCCGAATGCCGCAGGGTCGCAACCCGCAGCTGAAAGGTACGTGGCGCTCGCCCGGCAATCGACAATTGGGCGGCTCTCAACAACGCCAGGGTATAGCTGCTGACATCACCGCCGCCATGGGCCACCAGGACCTTGTAGTCCCCTACCTGCTCCATGC
>NZ_UTBG01000184.1 GCF_900580675.1 Pseudomonas viridiflava | reverse complement strand
AATACCCAGGCACCACCAACCCGTTCCCGTGGATGAGCGAGATCATGGACTTGAAGAAAGAGAAAAACTTCTTCGAAACCCGTGTGATCGAATACCAGACTGGCGGCGCGCTGAGCTGGGATTGATCTTCGACGCAGATCTAAAAATGTGGGAGCGGGCTTGCTGTGGCGAGCCCGCTCCCACATGGATATCTGAGTGCTTGAGACTGCGTACAAATATTTATGCCTAACCAAACCATCAAGACCCCTTGCGTCGGCCTGTGCTCCACCGTTTACGGTGACCTGGTCTGCAGGGGCTGCAAGCGTTACCACCACGAAGTCATCCAGTGGAATGGCTACAACGCCGACGAAAAGCAGGCGGTGTGGCTGCGCCTCGAGCAACTGTTGGTGCAGGTGATGACCAGCAAGCTGGAAGTATTCGACCCGCAGCGCCTGCGCCAGCAACTGGAAGACCGCAAGATTCGTTATATGCCGCACCAGTCGCCGTATTGCTGGGCCTACCAGCTGATTGCCAGGGGCGCACGGGTGATTTCGAAACTGGATGCGTATGGGCTGGCGTTGCTGCCGGAGTTTCGCGAGCGCAGCCTGGCGGACTTGCGCGATGCGATCGACCGCGAGTTTTTCCTGTTGTCGGAGGCACATTACGAACGGTATATCGCACCGGGCTTCTTGAAAGAGGCGTTTGGGCCAGCGCTGATCGCTTCTTTCTAACCAACACCCGCAACTGTGTTTAAAATGCCGCCCGCTCAATGACTGACGTTTAACGATGACCCCAGACGCCCTCGCCACCCTGCACGCCCACCTCCTCTCCGCCCTGGCCAACCCACCGGCTGAAACCCGGCGCCTGTTCCATGGCCGTGGCCGCTGCTGGCCGGGCCTGGAGCAACTGACCGTGGATTGGTTGCAGGGCGTGGTGCTGGTGGCGTTGTTCAAGGAACCCGAGCCTGCACAGCTCGACGCCCTGAAACAGCTGTTGCTGCAGATCGACTGGGCTCAATTCGGCGCGCAGACCGTCGCCCTGCAACACCGCTACCTGCCGCAAAGCACCACCGAATGGCTGGTGGGCGAGGCGATTGATGAGCTGACCATCACCGAAGGCGGCCTGCGCTACCTGATCAACCTGGGTAAAAAGCAGAACAGCGGGCTGTTCCTCGACATGCGCTACGGCCGCAACTGGGTGCGCGAACAGGCCAAAGGCCAGCGCGTACTCAACCTGTTCGCCTACACCTGCGGGTTTTCCGTGGCCGCCCTTGAAGGCGGCGCCGACCATGTGGTGAACCTCGACATGGCACGTGGCGCCCTGAGCCGGGGCCGCGACAACCATCGCCTGAATGGTCATGACCTGAGCAACGTCAGCTTCCTGGGCCACGACTTGTTCAAGTCCTGGGCCAAGGTCGTCAACAGCGGCCCCTATGACTTGGTGATCATCGACCCACCGTCGTTCCAGAAAGGCAGTTTTCTGCTGACCAAGGATTACCAACGTGTGCTGCGCCGCCTGCCGGATTTGCTCACGCCCCAGGGCACGGTCCTGGCCTGCATGAACGACCCGGCGTTCGGCGAGGACTTCCTGATCGACGGTGTGACCCGCGAAGCACCGGGCCTGCGTTTTGTGCAACGGCTGGAAAACCCACCGGAATTTCCGGATATCGACCCGCAAAGTGGCCTGAAAGCACTGGTGTTCCGCCAAGGCTGATGCCGAAACGTCCTACGCTTGCTACGCTAAGCAATACACCGGGTGGTGAACCTTATCCCCCCCATCCCGGTCGATACCTGCATTCCCCGGCCAGACTCGACGGTGTCACACTGTCGGCTGCCCGTTTCACCTTTTGGAGAACCGCCCGTGATATCGACCCTGCATGTAGCCAGACTCAAAGCCTGGGGCGCCCACGGCTTTACCGCCACTGGCGTGGTATTGGCCTTCCTGGCCACCCTCGCCCTGCTGGAAAACTCACCCAAGGCGTGCCTGCTGTGGCTGGGCCTGGCGCTGGTGGTGGATGGCGTCGATGGCTCACTGGCGCGCCGGGTCAATGTCAGCACGGTGCTGCCGAGCTTCGACGGCTCGGTGCTGGACCTGGTGATTGATTACCTGACCTACGTGTTCATTCCTGCGCTGTTTATCTACCGCTATATCGACTTGCCCGAATTCACCCATCTGTTTACGGTGTCGGTGATTCTGGTGTCGTCGTTGTTCTGCTTCTGCAATGTAAACATGAAGAGCAAGGACAACTACTTTGTCGGTTTCCCGGCGGCGTGGAACGTGGTTGCCCTGTGCGTGTACATCATTCAGCCGGAAGCCTGGGTGACCTTGCTGACGGTGATCGGCCTGGCCCTGCTGACCGTGACGCCGATGAAGTTTTTGCATCCGTTCCGGGTCAAGCGGTTCATGCCGTTGAATATCGCGGTGACCACGATCTGGTTGCTGTGCAGCTTTTTGATGGTGGTGGATTACCCCAACACCAACCCGTGGACGTTTGGGTTGTGGTCGGTGATGTCGGCGTACTTCCTGGGGATTTGCATCTGGCGCACGGCGCTGGAGTGGATCGGCAGCCACAAATAGCCACGTGAATACTGTTTAAAAAGTGTGGGAGGGGCGGACTTCCGGCAGGTAATATGCAAGCCTTTGGTACAGCCCCTTCGCTGTACCCTGCCAACAATAAGCCCTGCCCATGCCTTTCGAACTCAGCGTTGACCTCACTACCCTCGCCATTCTCGCCGTCGTGGCCTTCATCGCCGGCTTCATCGACGCCATCGCCGGCGGCGGCGGGTTGCTCACCACCCCGGCGCTGCTCACGGCGGGCATGCCGCCGCACCTGGTGCTGGGCACCAACAAACTCAGTTCCACCTTTGGCTCCGCCACCGCCAGTTTCACCTTCTACCGCCGCAAACTGTTCCACCCGCGCCAGTGGGTGCACGCGATCGTCGGCACCCTGATCGGCGCGCTGGCCGGCGCCGTGGTCGCCCACTACCTGCCCGCCGAAACCCTGAACAAAATGCTCCCGGTGATCGTGTTCGGCTGCGGTGTGTACCTGCTGTTCGGCGGCACGCCCAAGGCCCCGCTGGACGCCGACGCGCCGATCAAGAAAAAGTGGCAAGCCACCCAGGGCTTCGGCCTGGGCTTCTACGACGGCGTGGCCGGGCCCGGCACCGGGGCGTTCTGGACCGTCAGCACGATGCTGCTGCACCCCATCGACCTGGTAAAGGCCAGCGGCGTGGCGCGCAGCATGAACTTCGTCAGCAACGCGGCGGCGCTGTCGGTGTTTATCTTCAACGGCTCGGTGGACTGGATCGTCGGCCTGGCGATGGGCTTTTCGGTGATGGGCGGTGCGTTCTTTGGCGCACGCAGCGCGATCAGCGGCGGCGCCAAATTCATTCGTCCAGTGTTTATCACCGTGGTCCTCGGCCTGACCGTGCGCCTAGCCTGGCAGCACTGGTTCAGCGTGGCCTAGGCGACGGGCCAGGTAGAGGTCGATCAGGTAACGCGCAATCGAACGTGACGCCGGCAACGGCGGCAGATCGTGCACGTTGAACCACTGCGCGTCTTCGATCTCGTCGGCCTGGGGCACGATATCGCCACCGGCATACTCGGCATGAAAACCCAGCATCATCGAGTGCGGGAACGGCCAGCATTGGCTGCCCATGTACTGGATGTTCTTGACCTCCACCTGCACTTCTTCGCGCACTTCGCGGATCAGGCAGTCTTCGGCGGACTCCCCCGGCTCGGCAAAGCCCGCCAGGGTGCTGTAGACCCCAGTGACGAAGCGCGGCGAACGCGCCAGCAGGATCTCGTCGCCACGGGTCACCAGCACGATCATGCTCGGCGAAATCCGTGGGTAGCTACGCAGGTCGCAGGCCTGGCAGTACATCGCGCGCTCACGTGGCACCTGGACCATGGCCTGGCCGCAACTGCCGCAAAAGCGGTGTTCGCGCGCCCAGGTGCCGATCTGCGCCGCGTAGCCCAGCACTTTGTACAGGGTGTGATCGCCTTGCAGCATAAAGCCGCGCAGGCCCTGCCAGCTGCAACCGGGCACTTCGGCGGCGGCGTTAAGTTCCAGCAGGTACACCGGCTCACCGTCAAGGTGGCCGATGCCGTGTTCGGCGAATACCGACAGGTCCTGGCGCTTGAGCCATTCGCGCGGAAACAGCGGGCCATTGGTGTCATGCAAAAAGCCTTCGCGGCTGCGGGCGACGGCCCAGCCGCCGGGGGCGTCGTTGTCCAGCAGCGTTGTGGTAATCCAGCCTGGGGTCATGTCAGTCAATCCACGAATTCGGGTTTCTGCTTGCTCATGTGGGCCGCGATGGCCACACGCAGGTCGTTGGATTGCAACATAGCCGAGTTCCAGGTGGCAACGTATTCCAGACCGTCATTGACCGTATGGTCGCGCATATAACTGATCATGGCCTTGGTGCCGGTCACGGCAATCGGCGACTTGGCAGCGATTTCATGGGCGATTTCAAACACGCCGGCCAACAGGCTTTCCTGATCGGCATACACGCGATTGACCAGGCCGATGCTGCGCGCTTCTTCGGCGCCGAACGGGCGGCCGGTGTAGGCCAGCTCACGCAGCATGCCGTCGCCGATGATGCGGGGCAGGCGCTGCAGCGTGCCGACGTCGGCGGCCATGCCGATGTCGATTTCCTTGATCGAGAACTGCGCCCCTTCGGCGGCGTAGCGCATGTCGCAGGCGCTGATCAGGTCGATGGCGCCGCCGATGCAGTAACCCTGGATCGCCGCCAGCACCGGCTTACGGCAGTTGTCGACTGCGTTGAACGAGGCTTGCAGCTCGAGGATCTTGCGCCGCAGCAGGCGCGCGTTGCGGCCCACATCCTTGCCGAAGTCATTGGCCACCGAGGCCAGCATCATCAGGTCGATGCCCGACGAGAAATGCTTGCCCGCGCCGCTGAGCACCACGGCGCGCACCGCGTCGGTGTCTTCGACCCACTGGAAAATCTCGATGATTTCGGTCCAGAACGCCGCGTTCATCGCGTTGATCCTTTCCGGGCGGTTAATCTGCACATGGGCAACGTTGCCGGTGAGTTCGACGACGAAAGCTTGGTATTCGGACATGGCAGTGATCCCTGACTGGCGAGTGGTAAGGCCCGAACTATAACAAGGGAGCACAACGGCGCATCGGCCAAATGCGGGACTGGCAAAAAACCTTGCCAGGCGCCATCCTTGGCGCTTTAAGCCGCCCTGACTGCGGCGCTCGACGTTTTAAGGAAATGCCATGCTCGCCCACCCCCTCGCCTCCGCCGATTTCGAATTTATCGATGAAACCCTGCTCAAGTATGGCGACGACCATTCGGTGCTGAACCTGGCCGAACTCGACGGCTATTTCACCGCATTGGTGTCCAGCCCTGCCCAGGTGGATGTGGCTGAATGGTTTCCGGCGATCTTTGGCGGCCAGAACCCGCAGTGGGAAAACGTGGACGAGGCACAGCGCTTCCTCGAACTCTGCGTGCGCCACCTCAATACCCTGGCCGGGCAACTGGCGACAGACGCCCAGGGCTTCAAGGCGCGTTTCGACGAAACCGAACACCAGGGCCAGGCGGTGACGCTCGCCGAAGAATGGTGCTTCGGTTACATCCGTGGCGCCGCCATCGGCAACTGGCCGCAACTGCCGGCCCCGCAGGCCGGGCTGCTGGAGAAAATCTCCTGGTGCGCCGAGCAGGACAACTTCGAGCTGCCCGCCGACCTGGATGTTGCAGCGCACCAGCAGCGCGCCAGCGAAATCGAGCCGGCGGCGCGTGCGCTGCATGATTACTGGCTGGCCTTGCGCTAAACCTCGACAAATACCGACGGTTTGGCCGATTATTCGGGTCCGCAGCGTCGGCCACTCCGTACCACCTTGCCTTGAATCAGGAGCCTTGTACCTTGAGTTCGCAGAAAACCGTGACCGTTACACCGCCCAACTTCCCCCTCAATGGCAAGGTCGCGCCCCCCGGCTCCAAATCCATTACCAACCGCGCGCTGTTGCTGGCGGCCTTGGCCAAGGGCACCAGCCGCTTGAGCGGCGCCCTCAAAAGCGACGACACGCGGCATATGTCGGTGGCCCTGCGCCAGATGGGCGTAACCATCGACGAACCTGACGACACCACCTTTGTGGTCACCAGCCAAGGCAAATTGCAGCTGCCCACCCAGCCACTGTTCCTCGGCAACGCCGGCACCGCCATGCGCTTTCTCACCGCCGCCGTCGCCACCGTGCAGGGCACCGTGGTGCTGGATGGCGACGACTACATGCAAAAACGCCCGATCGGCCCGCTGCTGGCTACCCTGCGCCAGAACGGTATCGAGGTCGACAGCCCCACCGGCTGCCCACCGGTCACCGTGCATGGCGTGGGCAAGGTCCAGGCCAAACGCTTTGAAATCGACGGCGGCCTGTCCAGCCAGTACGTATCCGCCCTGCTGATGTTGGCCGCGTGCGGCGAAGCACCGATTGAAGTGGCGCTGACCGGCAAGGACATCGGTGCCCGTGGCTACGTCGACCTGACCCTGGACTGCATGCGTGCGTTCGGCGCGCAGGTTGACGTGGTCGACGACACCACCTGGCGCGTCGCCCCGACCGGCTACACCGCCCATGATTACCTGATCGAACCCGACGCCTCCGCCGCCACCTACCTGTGGGCGGCTGAAGTGCTGACCGCCGGGCGCATTGACATCGGCGTGGCTGCACAGGATTTCACCCAGCCCGACGCCAAGGCCCAGGCGGTGATCGCGCAGTTCCCGAACATGCAGGCCACGGTGGTCGGTTCGCAAATGCAGGACGCGATCCCGACCCTGGCCGTGCTCGCCGCGTTCAACAACACCCCGGTGCGCTTCACTGAACTGGCCAACCTGCGCGTCAAGGAATGTGACCGTGTGCAGGCGCTGCACGATGGCTTGAACCAGATCCGTCCGGGCCTGGCCACGATTGAAGGCGACGATTTGCTGGTGGCCGCCGACCCGGCGCTGGCCGGCACTGCGTGCGACGCGCTGGTCGATACCCACGCCGACCACCGCATTGCCATGTGCTTTGCGCTGGCGGGACTGAAAATCGCCGGCATCCGCATCCAGGACCCGGACTGCGTGGCCAAGACCTATCCTGACTACTGGAAGGCCCTCGGCAGTCTCGGGGTTCAACTGAGCTACTGACGGTTCAACGTCGGAATGGGGAGGCACTGCACATGACCATTCGCCAACCCTGCCCACCCGGCGCGTGCGTCTGCGACCGCGAACAGCTGCTCGACACTCCCGGCACCGATCAGCGCATCCTGCAGCTGACACGCCAGGAAGAAAAGAAGCTGATCGATCGCCTCGAAGACCTGCAAAGCCTGCAGGACCTTGAGCGCCTGCAACAGCGGATGTACGAACTACTGGGCATTCGCGTGCATGTCGCGCCTGGGCACACCGAGGTCAAGAGCATGCGCGGGATTCAGATCGTCATCGATGAACTGCCGGGCATGTGCCGCAAGACCCGCCAATCGATTCCGGCAGCGATTCGCCGTGGTCTGGAAAAACGCCCGGAAATCGCCTACCGCCTGCTGGATGCCCACGACCTGTTTCGCGAAGGCTGACTCAGCCGGCGACCGTCTCGGCTGCAAACACGCCCTGCCCCACAGCCCTGGCCTTGTTCAGGTGCGCCTGCGCAGTGTCGCCTTCGGACTCCAGCAGCAGCGCGGACGTCACCACGTTCGCCCCGCAGTAATCAAAGATTCCGTAGTCGATCTGCGTGCGCATCGCCTTGGCATAGCCGTGCCGATCAAACGCGCTGTCATCGGCGGCGCCCAGCGCCAGCAGGTGCACCTGCAAGTGCCGCAGCTTTTTCACCACCGGCGTGTCCGGGCCGTAAT
>NZ_UTBG01000056.1 GCF_900580675.1 Pseudomonas viridiflava | reverse complement strand
GCCAAAGGCTTTTCTCACCGCCGCCGCAAACCGTGATGGGTATACCGGCGGCGGTCAAGTAACCAACCCGGTCGTGGCCAAGCTGCCCGACACCCCTCCGATTGACCCGGCTGAAGTACAGCGCCTGCAAAAACTCGATGAAAGCCGGCCACCGATCCGAATCGGTGAGGTGCAAGCCAGCCGTGTCGAGCTGTATAAAATGGGCGCGAGCATCGACGGCAAACCGATTGAGGATGCGTCGGCGAATGAGTCGGATGGTCGCAAACTGGCCAGCAGCGTGCATATCGATTACGGCCGCTTCGAGATGAACTTGCGGTCGGCACCGAACGACACCGCTGAGCGCGTCACCCATGTCCTGGGTGAAATCGCGACGAATCGCGACCGCGCCAGTGCGCCCTTGGTTATCCGAGCTGATGGCTGGCTTGTGCCTGACACGCTGCAAACGGCAATTGGAGAAATGTCGCATCAGTCTGCCGAGGTGCGCGCATTGCAGAGCAGCAAAAAGCCGCTACCTGCAAACTTCTTCACTTCCGGCGCGGACGCGTCCTCCGCTAACAGTGCGGCAGGCCTGGGTTTTCGGGCCTACAGCACGTTCCAGGCGCTGCGCAGTGCTGTCGATAACCTGCAACACGGCAACACGACTGAAGCTGCGGTCGGCTTCGGTGCCGTGGTGGCAGATTACGCGGGCTTGGGAGCTGAGGTTGGTTTGAACAAGATGGCGCAAAAAGTCATCAGTGGGCAGGCGGCGTCGATCCAGGCCTTCAAGGCCAGCAGCCTGGGCAAGATGATCGGCAAGGCCGCAGGCGGCGTCGGACTGGTGTTCAGTGTGCCGTTTGATACCTATAACGCTGTCGATGCCTTCAATAAAGCCGGCCGCAGCACGGGTAAAGAGGCTCAAGACCACTACGTCAATGGCGCTTTTGCCGTCACCAATGCAGTCACTTCGATAGCCCTGGGCGCTGCATTCGTAGCGGGTGCCAGCGCTGCCGGCCCGGCCGGCCTGATCGTGGCGGGGACGCTGATGGCGGCGCAGGCCATTTACTCTGCTGTGCGCGAAGTGGAAAACATCGACCAATACACACCGCTTTCAGGCCTGCAAAAATTCAGCGTCGGCGCAAAGTCGTTTCTCGGGTTTGAGCCAGGCTTCAGTGTTATCAAGCCCTATCTGGAAACCAAATACGGCAAGGAGTATGTGGAGCAGAACCAAGCCCGCCACCACGATTTTTTGCAAGGCGACGGTAAACAACATTTTGAGCGCGTGGTATTTGGTTCCGCCGACGTAGAGGTCAAACAAGTGCCAGGCAAAGTCGGGCTTACGCCTGCACTCTGGTATTCACCAGTCTCATGGCTGCTGAACTTGATCCAGGTGCCGGGCCATGTTCCTGCAGTGAATATCAACGGGGGTGGCGAAAGCCTGATGGGTTCGTTCAAGTCATTGAACGGCAAGCCGGTTCACGCAGTGGAAGGCGAGCAGGGTGCAAACAAGGCCACGCTCTGGGACCTGGGAGACGGAGATGACTGGGCGTCGGGGGTGGAAACAAAACCCAATTATTTTTTACTGGGTGGCGGTAAAAAAGGCATCAGAGGCGGGGAGGCGGACGACACGGTGGTGATCAACGCCGATGCCCGCCAGAGCCTGGAACAGGCCCGGCAAGTCTCGGCAACCGAAAAGGATGGTTTCAGCCCGCGGCAAACCTCGCTCAATGGAGGGGGTGGACGCAATACCTTGGTCTTTTCGGGGCCGCTCAACACCGTCTACAAGGAGGACGGGGAAGACAAAACAGCCCACTACCTGGGGCATGTCATCGATTTCACTACCAATACAGTCTCGATAAAAACCGCAGAGTCGGATAAGGATGGCTTGAAAAAAATCGCACATTTCCAGTCATTCTCTAATGTGACGACGGCGCCAAAGGGGCAAAGCTTCATCCAGGGCAATGACGAAAACAATCTGATCACCCTCAATGGTGATAACGATGTGGCTTACACCGGTGGGGGCGCAAATATTGTCGTGGTCAATGGCGGCGCTGATGTGCACGGGGAAGGCGTTTTCAATACCTACGTGATCAACCAAAGCGATCACAAGGTGACCATCATGGACCCGGTTGAAAGTATGGTCAGGCTTGACTATAGCGCCGATCAAGTGCGGGACTGGAGCGTTACGCCCTCGGGGGATTTGTCCGTTAACCTGACGGGGGAGATTGACCAGCATCTGCGGGCACTCGTGATAAAAGATGCTTTCCCTGAGGCTGGAAAGGGCGACCAGGCACGCGCAACGTTCATCACCAGGGATGGCACGTTGATGAGGATCAACGCCTCACGCCAGGGCGGTGCCTTCAGCCGTAGGCCGCAGGTCAACCGCATGAAGGTTGATTTGAGGCGTACGTCGCGGGTTGAAAGGTTGAGTTGAATATACTTAAAAGGAATAAATAAAGAGTTATATATTCCTTTTAATGTTCTCGTCGATAGCGCATTTTGAGGGCCTGCGCATTCGTGCGGATTGACCCAACAGCCAAAAGGAAACCCGACATGACCATTAAAGCGATCAACGTGCGCAATCAGTTCAAAGGCGTGATCAAGGAAATTCTGCTGGGTGAAGTGGTGTCCGAAATCGACGTGCAAACCGCGTCGGGTATCGTGACCTCGGTGATCACTACCCGCTCGGTGCGCGACCTGGAATTGAAGGTCGGCAGCGAAGTGATTGCCTTTGTGAAGTCCACCGAAGTATCGATCGCCAAGCTGTAAATGTGTTTGCAAATGCGGGAGGAGGCTTGCCCCCTCCCGCATTTTTTTATGCGTCTGGCTGACGCTGACGCAGCGCGCCTTCCATGCGTTTCAACCCTTCCTCCAGCATCGCCCGTGGGCAGCCGAAGTTCAGGCGTACGAACTGTTGGCTGTCATCGCCGAACTCGATGCCCGCGCTCAAACCGACCTTGGCCTGCTCCAGAAAAAATTGCTGTGGGTCGTCCAGGCCCAGGGCGCTGCAATCGAGCCACGCCAGGAAGGTGCCCTGGGGCGCGTGCATTGCCACGCCGGGTAAGCGGTTTTGCACGGCGTCGAGCAAATAGTCGCGGTTGGCTTGCAGATACTGGACGAGTGCCTCCAGCCATTCGCCGCATTCGCTGTAGGCGGCGCGGGTGGCTTCCAGGCCCAGCGGGCTGACGCTGTCGACCATGCCGCAGCGGGCCTGGTTGAAACGCTCGCGGATCTCGGCGTTCTGTACCACGGCGAAGCAGGTTTTCAGGCCGGCCACGTTGTAGGCCTTGCTGGCCGACATCAGCGTGATGGTGCGCTGGGCGATCTCGGGGCTGAGGCTGGCGGTCGGGATGTGGCGGCGGCCGTCGAAGCACAGTTCGGCGTGGATCTCGTCGCTGATGATCAGCGCGCCGTTGTCCAGGCAGGCGGTGGCCACGGCCAGCAGCTCTTCGCGCGGGAAGACTTTGCCTATGGGGTTGTGCGGGTTGCTCAGCAGCAGCGCACCGGCGCCGGTCAGTGCCTGGCGCAGGGCGGGCAGCGGGGTGAGGTATTCGCCGTTGACGAGTTCGAACGGGACTTCGATACGCGGCAAATGCCAGTGGCCGGGCGCCAGGCGGATCGGGCGATAGTTGGGGGTTTGCAGGACTACCGGCTGGCCGGGTTGCACGAAGGCGTGCAGGGCCATGTTGAAGCCGGGTTCGACGCCGGGCAGGAACAGCAGGTCTTCAGGCTGTACGCGCCACGCGTATTTGGCCCAGAGGTCGGCGATGATGGCTTCGCGTACATCCGGGCCGGCCACGCTGTAGCCGAGGATTTGCTGGTCGAGGCGATTGTGCAGGGCCTTGAGTACCGCGGGTGGGGCGGCGATGTCCATGTCGGCGATCCACATCGGCAAAACGTCTTGCGGGTAGCGGTTCCACTTGGTGCTGCCGGTGCCGAGGCGTGGGTGGATCGTATCGAAATCAAAGCTCATGGGGGGCT
>NZ_UTBG01000066.1 GCF_900580675.1 Pseudomonas viridiflava | reverse complement strand
GTTCAGTCATGCACAGGCTCCATCCAGGCTGAGCCAATAGCCAGGCTGATAGGGAACGGGAAGGAAGCGCGCATGCAACTCGCGAAAGGTTGCATCCGGGTCGAGTGAGGCGAACAGCTCGGGGTGCAGCCACTTGGCGACCTGCTGCAATGCGATGAAGTAATAGGGGTTGTCGTAGAACGGGTGCCAGATTGCATGGACCTGCCGGGCCTTGATCGCTCGCAGTGTTCGATAGGCGGGCCGACGCATCAGGCGGCCCAGGCGGGCCTGCCCCTCGGCAGGGTCTGCACCGGGCCCCAGGTTGACCCAGTCGCCGGCGGGCGAGTAAAGGGACCAGTTGGCACCCGTGACAATCACCACGTCGGGGTCCGACGCAATCACTTGTTCGGGGTGCAAGGTGCCAAACGTGCCATGAAGAAAAGAGCTGCCCAGGTTGTCGCCACCAGCGGCTGCCACCAGTTCTCCAAAGTTGCCGTCTCCGTAGGTGAGGCAACAATCTTCGTACAGGCCTGCCGCGCGTTCGATCATCACGCTTGGCCTGGAACGCACCGACTCCAATGGCTGCGTTACCCGTTCGATCTGCTGCTGTCGGAAGGCTAGGAACGCCGCTGCGCGGTCAGGCCGCCCCAGCAGTACCCCGAGTATTTCGATACTGCGAGTGGTGTTGCCGAACATCCGGGTTCGGAAGTCGACAAACACAACGGGAATCCCCACTTGCGCCAGTCGCGCCATCAGGCCAGAGGACTCGGCTGCGGGCTTGGAGCTCAGGTTCATCACGACCACGTCAGGCTCCAGCGAGATTGCCAGCTCGCTGCCGATCGAATCCAGCGTGGTACTGGGAAAGGACGGGATACGGGAAATTTCTGGAAACCTGCGCAGGTACGCCTGATAGCCATCCAGGTCGGCTGCGCGAAAGTTGTCCCCCCAGCCCACGACATTGCTGAAAGGATCGTTCGGGCGCAGCAATGCCACCACGTAGGCCAGGGGCCCATCACCCAGCAAGATACGTCGAACCGGAGTGTCGACGCGCACGCCACGCCCGGCGATGTCCTCGATGACGAGCGAGGATCGACTGGCCGCCGCCGGACCGCAGGTGGCAAATACAACGCCGGCGCTCAGGAGGCCACGCAGCACATTGCGCCGTGAGCTGAGACTGTTGTTCATGGCGCTCACCACCGGTAGTTCAGGGTTGCAGTGACCGTACGATCCTGCCCGATGAAGCAGTACATCTGCGAGCTGCAACTGGCAACGTACTGCTTGTTGGCAAGGTTGCTCACATTGAGCGCGACCGCCGAGCCTTTCCATTCGGAGATCAGATGCCCCAGGTCGTAGTTCAGTGCCACGTCCACCAGCGTGGCGTCAGGCACCTTGAACGTGTTGGAGGGGTCGCCATACGTTTCACCCAAGTAGCGAACCCCGCTGCCCAGTTGAAGACCAGCGAGGGGGCCACTGCCAATCAGGTAGTCCAGCCACACCGCGGCGCTATGCTCAGGTGTCTGCACCAGCTGCTTGCCCTGGTAGCGGCTGTCCTTGATTAGCGCATTGTCGAGGTAGGTGTAGCTGGCGATCAGGTTGGTGTTTTCAGCAATTTCGCTTGTGGCCTGAAGGTCCAGGCCACGAATACGAACCTCTCCAGCCTGGTTGCTGAAGCCAAGGTGGTCGGCATCGCTAGTCTTGACGTTGGTCTGGTTGAGCTGGAAGACCGCGGCACTCATCAACGTCTTCGAGTTTTGCGGGTGGTACTTGATGCCCACTTCGGACTGTTTGGACTCCACGGGAATGAACGTATCACCCTTGTAGTCGGTACCCAGCAGTGGGTCGAAAGAGGTGGAGTAGCTGACATAGGGCGCGATTCCCGCATCGAACTGATAACTCAGCCCTGCGCGGCCGCTCCACTTCTTGTCGTACTGGCGTGTGGTACGCGATGTCGCCGAATAGCTGTTGGTCTGGTCATCGGTTTTCGACCAGTCATGTCGCGCGCTGAGCGTCAGGCGCCAGTGGTCGTAGGCAATCTGATCCTGAAGGTAGACGCCTTCTCGGGTGAGGGCTTGCTTGACGCGCCATGGCGCTGCCCGGCTTGCTGTGAAGTCGGGGGTGATAGTGGGGCGATAGTTGGAACCATAAGGGTCGAACAGGACAGGACCAACGCTGTACAGGTCATTCTTTACAGTCCCTTTCGAATAGTCGATCCCGGCCAGGACGGTATGCGTCGTGGGGCCAAGTTCAATGTCGCCGCGCAGGTTGTTGTCCAGGGACAAGGTGTTCACTTTTGCTGATGTCTGCTCGTAGGTGCCCTTAAGCTGCGGCCTGCCATCAACTGCCTGATACCCGTAGACAATGCCTCGCTGCAGGTCCGAGTCGATGTACATGTAGCGGGCATTGCTGGTGAAGGTCCAGCCATTGGCAAGCTCATGTTCAAACAGCGAGCTCAGCGAATTCTGCCGGCGTGAAGACCCTTCGAAATTCATGTCGGTGAAGTTTCTGTGCCGCTTGATTTGCGGATAAGGGCTGTTGTTCAACCCCAGTACCGCTGCCGGAAGGCTGTTGTAGTTGGGCAGGTCCGGCTCGCGAGAATGGGTCGCCATCAAGGTCCATGACGTGTGCTCGTCTGGCAACCAGGTCAACGAGGGCGCCAGGTACAGGCGCTCGTGTTGCACGTCTTCAACTTGGCCGTTGCTGTCCAGCCCGCTTGCGGTAAAACGGTATAGCAGGGTCTGGTCTTCGTTCATCGGCCCTGTGGTGTCGAAGCCAATATGTTTGCGCTCGAAGCTGCCGTATTGAATGTTCAGTTCATGGGACACCTCGGCTTGAGGTTTTCGGCTGACCTGGTTGACGATCCCACCGCCTGTGCCTTGGCCATAGACCGACGCGGAGGGGCCGCGTAGCACTTCGACACGCTCCAGGGTGTAGGGATCGATTTGCGGCAACCAGCTGCCAGCATTGCTGATGATTCTCAGCCCATCCAGGTAATAGTCCGCATCGACCCCGCGAATTCGCGTCAGATCTATGTAGTCCCCAAAACCGCCAAATTTCTCACTCGTAGCGCCTGCGGTGTAACGCAATGCCGCACTGGTGCTGGTCGGCCGTTGCAGGTCCATCTGCTGGCGGGTCACCACCGAGATTGATTGCGGCGTCTCCAGGATAGACGTGTCGGTTTTTGTGCCGACACGCGACACCTCGGCGACATAACCGAGAACCGCTCCATTGTGCTCCGTTACCAGGCTATCCCCTATGACGTTGAGTGCCGGTAGGGTGTAGACACCCTCGAATTCGCTCGAGACCGCCGCATCTCCTTGCTGTGCACCCGGCTGCGCTTGCTCCGCATGGGCACCGCTCGTGCTGATCGCCATAGCAGTCGTCGCGATGAGGGTGTAACGCTGAACAGTAGTGCGTAGCTTGCACTGTGATGCGGATGAGTTTGAAGCCAGATGGACGGAGCAGTTCATTGCAGCCTTCGGGTCGGGAGGAAATGAGGGCGCAACTATAGTTATCGACTGACCGTCGGTCAATATGAATGATTGCTATTCAGTTATCAGGTGTTGGTCGTTTGGATTTTCAATCTGTGAGGTAGAAGGGCCCTTACGGGCTTTTGAAAACCGGCGTGATCATGGGCCGACGGTTGTCCTGCAAGCGATGCCTGTAGCCAGCCGCTGCGACATCAATCCAACAAGTGCGCAGACTGCTCCAACGGCAATGAGCGCTCTGCATCTTTGAACCGAGGTGATCTGGTAGCGTTCAAAGGCGGCAGCGAACCGCCGCAGGTGATTTTTCGAGAAGGAGATTGTTGAGTCTTAGGCTGGAGGCATCGTTTTCAAACTATCCAAGGTTGGCAAGTACTCGCGATACAGACCGTCGTAGGGATCCAATAGCTGCTATGGAAATTTAAGCATTGACGATTTTAAGAAAAGGGTTGTCGGCAGGCATCATTTCGAACAGCAGTTCCGGCTTTTCTAGCAAATAACCTTTGATTTTCGCTTTCTTCCGAGGACCTTCGACCTGACAAATCCAGATGTTCAAGCCATCGTCCCGTTTCCTGTGGATCTTCAGTTTCTCGAACTGCTTCTGCACCCAGCGCCACTCTTCAGTTTCTTGATTGGCACCCTGTGAGATACCAGGAAACTCCTGAACGTAGCGTTGGAAGAGACCAGGTGTTACCAGAAACACCGAACCGCGCACCGTGTGTACCTTGGCCTTGCTGTCGTTGATGATCAACTTGTGGCTCTGGATGCCTTCCTTGACCCAATTCACAAAAACCTGACCAGGGTTACTCGAAAAGGGGGTTGGGATTTCGAGAATGCTTTCTGACAGTTCTTCACGAACCTCAGGTTCTGCCGAGTCGAACATATCCAGTAACGTTCCGAGATAGTCGGCATCTTCCATAGCTATGGGATCTGGCTGCAATGGGCTTTGAGTTGATCTTGTACTGACTGCCTTCGGCGGTGGTGATACCGAAGCGTCAGTCGGGTGGTCACCGGCAGCCACGCTGACCGTTCCGCTGAACGCCTCAGGCCGGTCTTCGTTCCCCCAGATTAACGCCGGTTGAAGGCGCAGAAAGGTGAAGCTCTGCTGCCAGTTACCCTGCGCAACGAGCGCGTTCCAGATGGCTTTGCCTTCCGGGGTCGACTCGACTAGCCCATGCGATTGCAGCTCGTCGAACACCGCGATGTTGGAGGAGGGAATGCCCTCAATCGCTTGCGACATTAGATAGGCTCGCAGCTTGTCCGTGACCGTCTTGCTGACCAGCCAGAGTGCGTCCTGGGTCAGCCATCCCGCGGCACCCGGCTGGTTGAGTTTCAGCTCGTGTTGAACCAGGTGACGTAGCCCTGTGATCAAGTGATGTTGCAGCGAATGAATCGGCGCTTGCAGCGCCTTGCTCGGGTTACCACCGATGTTCTGTGCGGTGGAAACACGGTCGGCCTGCATCACCAACTCACCGAGCACGCCGGCACGTTCGTACTGACCCGCCAGCACATACAGCAGGCTTGCCCACAGTGACGGAAATCCACTGAGCCAATCCAAGATAGGACGGTCGAGAATTTGGGTGTAGAGCAAGCCAGCGGCGGCGCCGTGCAGGTGATAGTCGCGGCCTTTGAGGTAGCGAAAACGGTAGGGCTGATCCAGTGGCCCCTGCCAAGGATGCCAAAGACGGCCATCCTGACGTTCGACCTGCAGGTCCACGGCGATCTTGCCGATGTCATGCAGCAGGGCGCCATAGGCGATGCCAGCCGACCAGGCATCGGTCTGTGCGGCTTGCTCTTCGGGCGCGGCGCCGGTGGGCAGTAGATACGACTGACGCAGTTTCAAACTGCAAGCGACCAGCTCCAGGCCATGGTCGAGCATGCCACCGAGATACGCATGGTGGTGCGTCTCGCTGGCCGGGAGTTGCTGGACCTGTTCGGCGTAGCGATGGATCGGATTTAAGTAGAGCTGGGTGAATTGGACGTGGGAGAGGGCGGTGTATTGCCAGATGCGATCGAGCAACTGACGGCGGTGCTCCACTGCTAAGAGGGTATGGGCTGACTCGACGGACAGGTAACCTGCGGCGACGTTGACGGTCGGTGGCGGAGAAGGCTTCTGCCTTTTGCGGCGAAACAGACTGAGCATCAGGACCTCCGGGAAATGGTTGGGTCAGTGGCCTTTTAGCCTTTTCGGATAGGGCTCTTACCCTTGACTCCCCATTCCCCTTCCAACCCTTACCCATCCTTTTGGTGCGTGTCCTTTTGTGCGGCAATCGGAATATTGATACGGCTAGACATCGTTTTGTTGGAGGGCTGGTACGGAAAAGACAAGAGTCGGTACACTGCCGTGCGAATTTTCTCGGGGCTTACCATGAATCTGACAGACGCCACGCTGGTTTTGCTGCTTGCGGCACGTATCCATGGGACAGACGAAGCCGTCAGGGCCTCGGCGAAGAGCGTGGTCAAGAAGTTGCCGCGCAGTAAGCGCGATCTGATCTACAAGGTGATCGACAGCCGGAGTCCCCTCGAGCTGCTGGATTTTCTGGCGCAGAACCTGGATACGGAATGACAGGCCGCAGGTGTATGCCCTCTCTGATTCTTTGCCTCAGAGCCATCGCTGGATGGGGCTTTTTCTGGGCTCAAAAAAAAGGGCTCAACTCGCGTTGGACCCTGTGAAGCGTTTGCAGCGGTGAGGTAACGATTAAGCTCCATCGTTCATGCAAGGCGAGTCATCCAAGACCGCTTGCTTCAGTTGCTGCTCCAGGTTGAGGACATATTCCGAGGCGCTACGGGCTTGGCCACTGGCGCGGAAGATCGCGCGTTTGTCAGCCTTGAGCAGGCCGAGCCAGGAATCGATGTAGCCCTCGTGCCGAAGCTCTCCCTGTATGCCGGTGTAGGCACATAAAAACGCAGCGCCCATTTCGGCGATCAACTCTTCAAACGCGTAGCCTGGCGAGCCGAACGGACAGGTTGACGTCAAGCCTTCGCGCTGCAACCGAGCGTGATGCCCGGTCCAATGCGTCAGCTCATGCAGTGCCGTGGCGTAGTACCCACCTTCGTCGTGAAATTGTGCTTTTGTCGGCAGTTGGATGAGATCCCTGATCGGGTGGTAAAAGGCTTCGTCGGCAGGCCGATGAACGATGCGTGCACCTGAACTTAACAGCAGATTTTCCGCGGCGCTGTTGGGCTTGAAGGGATCACTTTGTTCCGTCTCGAGCAAGGTGTCATTGAGCATTTCGAGCCCCTCCGTTTGCTCGATGTTGAACAGAAAATGTGTCCTGAGAATGCCAAAGTGAGCGACCTTGGGTTGACCGTTTTCATCGAGGACCGGTTGGCCTGACTCGGTCTGTTCCTCGCGCTCCATCGGCTTGTAGAGCACCGCCAGGGTGCTGTGCTCACCCTTACGGATGTGTCCACCGGCCTTTCTGGCTTGGTTGAAGGTCAGCCAACGATCTTGAGTGAACCCCTGCAACCTAGCCTCGGCCCAGAGCAGCGGTAAATTGATGCCCGAATACGGACGTCGCGTGACGGCATTGATGGGGAAGGGTTGATGACAACTGACGTCAGCTGAGCCACTTGAGGACCAGGGTTTGATCCAGGGGGTAACGCCTTGGTCCAAAGCTTTAACGATCTTGTCTGTCACGTCTTGGTAGATATCGCGCATGGCAATTTCCTCGAGAGAAAACGGAGGAACGCCATACCCGTCGGGGAGGGTTCCCCGGTTGGGTGATGGGCTGGATTGATGCAGGTCTTGCATGCCGTCCGAATGTGGAGGTGGGCGCCGCCAATTGCGCTTAGCGCTGGTGTTCTCCTGCAAGCGCTATCAGTAAGGCGCCAGGCTGACCCGGTTCTTGGAGTAGGCTGAGACTCAATTGCAGCAACGGGTCGTGGTCGAAGTGATCGGTTGGTTGAATGTGGACTACCTCGAACAGCACATAGGACTTTTGTGGATAGGCCAGGTGGGCTTCGAAGGCTGCGCGCAATACATGGCTCAACCGATCGACCTGCAGCTTCCCAGAGTGATCGGAACGCTCGAGCTGTACTGCGCGTTGCCACGCGCCAGGGGTGAACACGATGGGCAACCGCAGGGTGTTCAGTGTTTCCGGTGTCAGTGAGTCGGGCATGGTATGTCTCCGTTGAAAGCGCGAAGAAACCTGCCCCGTGCGGGAGAGAATTTCCCCGAGGTAGGTTGAAGAAAAACGAGAAGGTTTGCCTGGTGAGCGGAGCTCGGAAGACGCTCAGAAGAGCAGTAGGCGTTCATCACCGTAGAAACGGTGACCGTGCGAGCTACCGAACGCTAATCGCACTTGGGGAAGAACCATCACCGAAGTGACGTAGCCTTTAAGGTTCTGGCTACCTTGGCGGGGTGCTGTCGATAACAGCGATCCGTACCTTGTATTTAGCCGGACGATTTATCTGGGTCAATTACTGTCGAGACGCGGTTTTACAGGGCCTGTCTTCTGGCTTCCAACGAAGATTTTTCGGCCGGGCAAACTGATAAGCGGTCAGGCACGGGCCGTTTTCAGCAATAGGCTGTTATTCCTACCTCAACAATGAAAACGCTCAAATCAGGGCGGAGGCCATGCCGCTGCCTTACGCACCTGACGCTTGCGCGCCGAGACGATCATTTGGGCCGGTACGGTGTTCAATGTCGACCGTGCAGCGGGTACGGCTTGCAGCAGCGAGCGATGTGCCAGGCCAGGGGGTTAGTAGGGCCGTTGAACGCCTCAACATCATCACCCGCAGCGGCACACGCATGGATGCTCCGTGGCACTATGCGTCCACCACCGACGGCGGCAAGCCAGCCTATGGCATTGATGAACTGGCGTTGGACTGGTGCCTGCGTTCGGGCGTGAAGCTGGATGTTCGGGACCTTATTCGGGTAGTCGCTATTTTTGAAGAAGATTGAGGCGGTGGAGCATTTCAACAGTTGAATTGGTGTTGAGAGTGGTTATCATTACGGCTCGATATTCAGCCCCTGGAATGCCTTCATGACCACTGCTCAGTACGCCGATCCGTATGCCTTGTCCGCCGAGTTCTATGACGTTTTGTGCGAGCAGCAGTGGCTGCAGCGCCGTGGGCCGATCGCCCAGGCGCTGCGGGCCGTTGATCCTCAGGGCGTGATCCTGGATGTGGGCGCCGGTACTGGGCCCTGCGTGCAGGTGATCGCCGATGCCCTGCCCGGCGCACGAATCCTCGCGGTGGAGCCCTCGGCCGCGATGCGTGCGGCGCTGGTGGGGAGGATCATGCGCAATGCGGATTTGCGCCAGCGAGTCACGGTGCTGGCTGGCTCCCTCGACCAAGTCAGCCTGCCGCCACGCCTGGCGGCGGCGGTGATCTGTGGCACCATCGGCTACCTGGACGGCGCCCAGCGTCGCCAGCTCTGGCAACAGCTGGCCGAGCGCCTGGATGAGCGCGGTATCGTCATCGTCGATGTGATGATGCTCAAGGCCCCGCAAACCGTGCCGTTGATGCAAGTGGCCAATACCCGCATCGGTGATCATGACTACCGCGTGGCCCTGCAGGGCGAGCCGGCTGGCGGCGATCTTATGCACTGGACCCTCGACTACCAGGTCCTGGCTGGCGAGCAAGTGATTCGCCGCTTCCAGGCTGACCATCACTGGCACACCTTTGGCCTTGAACAGGTCGCGGAGGAAGCCGGGCTGGCCGGTTTTGTCCTTGAGCCCCTGGGCGATGCTCTGATCCCCGCAGCCGTATTGCGCAAGCGCAGTTAATCCCGATTCGGGGGGCCGTTTCGGCTTACGGGCGGCGCCTTTTCGGTGGATCCCTTTAGATGGTGTTTTGCGGCTTTTGGGGCAGGGTGAATACATGCAATCGGTTGTAGGAACATCTTCCGTGGGCCGCGCCGCGGTGGTTACGCGGGATTGGCGAATTGTGCTGTTGGTGGCCGGTTTGTATCTGGCCCAGGGTTTGCCGGTGGGCCTGGCGTTCCAGGCGTACCCGACGTTGCTGCGCGACATGGGCGCCTCTCTCGATTTGGTGGCATTGACGCCGTTGGCGAGCCTGCCTTGGGTTGCCAAGTTGCTGTGGGCGGCGGCGGTGGAGAACCGCTGGAGCCCGCGTTGGGGCCGGCGCCGCAGTTGGATTTTGCCGTTGCAGGCGGGCTCAGTGCTGACCTTGGCGTTGATGGCGTGGGTACCGTTTGATGTGCCGAACATGGGCTTGTTGCTGGGGTTGATCGCGGTGTTGTCATTGTTCAGCGCGACCCAGGATATTGCCGTCGATGGCCTGGCAGCAGAACGCCTGCCAAGTGCCAGCCTGGGGCGCGTGAATACGCTCCAGGTCGCCGGGTTTATGCTCGGCATGTTGCTTGGCGGGCCTGGCACCCTGTTGTTGTTCGATCACTTCAGCGCGCCGCTGGTGTTCGGTTTGCTGGCGGCTTTAGTGCTGGTGAGCAGCCTGCCGGTGCTGTTCTGGCGGGAACCAGCGGCGGTGGTCACCACCAACAGGGCCAGTCTGCGGCACTTTTTCAAACGACGTTTTTCCGGGCGGCTGACTGCATTGATCATGCTGGTCACTCTGGGGGGCTCGACGTTCTTCGGCTTGGCCAAGTTGATCCTGCTGGACGCGGGGTGGTCGGTGAGTGGCGGGGG
>NZ_UTBG01000055.1 GCF_900580675.1 Pseudomonas viridiflava | reverse complement strand
CGCAGTTGTTCGCGATAAGGCTGTTCCAGTTCCGGATGCCGCTTGATGCGCAGGCTCTGGGTTTCCTGACGCACGATGATATCGGCGTTCTTTTGCCCGCTGACGTAGTTGCCCAGGTAGTTGAACGACAGCGCCGCACGGTGCTGGATATAGCGCTGCATCTTGCCGTTGCGCGGTTCGAACGCGCTGAATTCGATGCTGGCCAGCCACAGGCGTGGCACTGGCCGCACATCTTCCATCACCACTTGCGGCAGCACCACGCGGTTGTCCAGCACGGCCTGGAGTTTTTCCAGCAGCTCGGCATCCTGTGCCGCCGCCGGGTAGGCCAGGGTTTCCTGGACCTTGAGCAGCACCGCGGCGATGTGTTTGCAGTTGGTGTGCACCGGGCAGGTACAGCGGCTGTCGACGAGGATCAGCGTGCCCTTGGCCGATTCGCGCAGCGAGATGGTCTGCCGGTAGACATTGCTGCCCGAACCTTCGCAACTGGCGACGATGGTGCTGTCACCGGACTCGACGATGCGCACGCGGTTCTCCAGCGCATACCGCCGCCCGCGCTCAAGGCTTTGCTCTTTAAAGCGATTGGCCCACGAAGGGGCCAGGGGTTTGGTCAACGACGACGTCAGGGGCATGGCGCTGGATCAGTCCTGAAGGCCGGGCGGTGGCGCGCTGGGTGGCTTGGCGGTCAGCGAGGTGATCTTGATCAGCAGCGCCAGGTGGCCGCCATCCAGGTAGTTGAGCTGGTTGTTCTTGGTGCGCACGTCTTTCTGGGCCAGGTGTTCGCTGGCGATCACGCTGCCGTTGCTGTCGAACTGGTTGATCCAGAAATCCGCATCGATATCGGTGAAGCGCCCGAGTTGCAGGCTCAGGACGCCCTCGATGGGGAATTGGCCGAATTGCTCCTGACCGTCAGTGATCGCCACTTTCACCGGCTGCTCGCCAAGGTTCTGTTCCCAGGCCTTGTGCGCGAGCACGGTGTAGCTGTTATCGGCCCTGAGCTTGTCGACGATATTGCCAAGGCGCGCCGGGCTCATTTTGTCGCTCAGGCGCTGGGCCCCGGCATCCCAGGTTTCCGGGGCGGGACGGCTGTTGAGCACCGGCTCCGCGTTCTGGCGCACCAGGATCATTTCCACCTGGTACGGGCTGTCGGCGAACGCCGAAGGTGCCACGACCACCAACAACAGGCTCAAAATGCGGAACAGGCGCATTGGGGCGTCCTTCAAGCAGTTTTCGGGATGAGGCGTTCGAACAACGCCTCCAGTGTATTAAAGCGTTCTTCGGCACGTTCCATCGGCACCATGAATTTGAACAGCGTAGCCCCTTCGAACTTGTAGCGGTTGGGCTGGCCCTGGATCAGTTTGATCAGCACCAACGGGTCCACCGGCGTTTGCGCTTCAAACTCGATGCGCCCGCCCTGCGGCCCGGCGTCGACCTTCTTGATACCCAACTGCTCGGCCTGCAACTTGAGCAGGGTCAGGCGCACCAGGTTCTTGGTCGGTTCCGGCAGCAGGCCGAAGCGGTCGATCATCTCGACCTGCAGGTCCTTGAGGCCTTCTTCATCGGTGGCCGAGGCGATGCGCTTGTACAGGATCAGCCGCGCGTGCACGTCCGGCAGGTAGTCTTCGGGGATCAACGCCGGCAAGCGCAGGTTGATTTCCGGCCCGCCGCCCAGGGGTTGATCGAGGTTCGGTTGCTCGCCCTTGCGGATGGCTTTCACCGCGCGCTCGAGCATCTCCATATAAAGGGTGAAGCCCACGGCCTGGATTTGACCGCTCTGGCCGTCGCCGAGCAGTTCCCCGGCGCCACGGATTTCCAGGTCGTTGGTGGCCAGTACAAAACCGGCGCCGAGGTCCTGGGTATTGGCGATTGCCTCCAGGCGCTTTTCGGCGTCCCCGGTAATTTGCTGGCGCGGCGGCGTCAGCAAGTAGGCATAGGCCTGGTGGTGACTGCGACCGACGCGGCCGCGCAATTGGTGCAGCTGCGCCAGGCCGAATTTATCTGCGCGCTCGATGATGATGGTGTTGGCGCTCGGCACGTCGATGCCGGTCTCGATGATGGTCGAGGCGATCAGCACGTTGAAGCGCTTGTGGTAGAAGTCGCTCATCACCTGTTCGAGTTCGCGTTCGCGCATCTGCCCGTGGCCGATGGCGATACGCGCTTCCGGCACCAGTTCGGCGAGGTCGGCGGCGCATTTTTCGATGGTCTTCACGTCGTTGTGCAGGTAGTACACCTGACCGCCACGCAGCAGTTCACGCAGCAACGCTTCCTTGACCGTGCTTTTGTTCTGTTCCATGACGAAGGTGCGCACCGACAAACGACGCGCCGGCGGCGTGGCGATGATCGACAGGTCGCGCATGCCCGACACGGCCATGTTCAGCGTGCGCGGAATCGGCGTGGCGGTGAGGGTGAGGA
>NZ_UTBG01000028.1 GCF_900580675.1 Pseudomonas viridiflava | reverse complement strand
GTCATGAACACGGTTGCCTGGCGTATCAGCGGTATCAGCTCACCCCGATTGGCCACGCGCAGCTTATTGGTGAGAAAACGAGGATCTGTCGCCCACTGCGACTGCCCCGCCACCTCGGCAAACTTACGGAACTGGCTGTCATTGCCTACAGTGAGGATGAAATCCCCATCGGCAGTCGGGAAGTCCTGATACGGCACGATGTTCGGATGGGCATTCCCCAGCCGCTTTGGCGCGACTCCAGTCGTCAGGTAATTCATTGCCTGATTGGCGAGGCAGGCGACCCGCACGTCCAGCAATGCCATATCGATGTACTGACCCACGCCGCTTTGATCACGATGGGCCAGCGCAGCAAG
>NZ_UTBG01000131.1 GCF_900580675.1 Pseudomonas viridiflava | reverse complement strand
TGATCGCCGGTCGAGAAGAGGAGGGCATCGGAAACTGCGTCGACCGATTCTCATGATCCGTCCAAACCACCGACTCGCCGACGACAGACAACCGCTGCGCCAGCGAATGACTCCAGCCAAACCCCAACCCGCAATCCACTTCCACCGCACTGGTGCGATAGAGCCGCGTCCACTCAAACGGCAACACCCCGTCCAGCACACCATCTGTGAGGGTCAGCAATTCCTCGCCGGTCACCATCGACACCGGGCAGCCATTGGTAACGGTCTTGTCCGAAGAGGCAGCCGCATCCCCATTCGGATTTCGAGCAGAAGCGGGCACGTCATCCACATGCTCTTTCTGCTTCAGCGTCGCGTTCTGCCGCGCGCGCCAGCGCATTTGCATCGTGCCTTGCTTGAGCCCGCCAACCACCCCGCGAACCGCGACCGCCTTGTAGCGATCCACCGCCTGCATGAACTTCGTCAGAATCGCCAAAAGACTCTTAACAAAGCCCAGCGCCGCTTGGAGAATCCGCGCGCCATACTTGACCAGCCGCACACTCACATACGCCACACCCGCCGCAGGCAAGGCGATGGTCAATACCGCGCCAATCACCAGATCAATCAGCAGCGACACCACAAACCCAGCTGCCACCTCGGCAATCTCACTCGGCGGCAACGCGTCCAGCCAGATCATCGCCGTGCGCACCATCAGGAACAACGCGGCCTCATCACTGGCCAGCAGCATCGCCTGTTCCATGACCTTGGGCGCTTCGCTGGCCAATTGCGCCAACTGGGTCGCCGAGGTGCCCAACTGCTCGCCGAACTTCAACGGGTCTTCAAGAATCGCCTGGACCAGCTTGATGCTGTCCCACACCTCGCGAATCGCCGCCCAACTGCCCGCCAGCACGCCGCTGCCAATCGCGCTGGCGGTTGACTGCTCCCAGTGCGGTTTAAAGCCGGACCACTGCCCGCGAAGCCACTGCTCCAGGTCGGCCGTCAGCCCGGCGTAGGAGGCAAACAACGCGTCCACCTGTTGCGCCGAAACGCCGCCCTGCACCCGCACCTGATAGCGGCCGCCCGCTGCGCAGTGGTGCGTTCCCTTGCCGTGCTCATCCAGCATGACAACCGTGGAGCTGCCGTCGTCCAGCCCGATCACCTCAACCGGAATGTCGCCAATCGGCACGTCATATACCGACTCGAACTTACTTTCGATCTTCAGTTCGCCGCCCGACTGGCACATGACGACACTGCCCAGATAGTCGGGATCGCTCATGCTCACCGCTGCCTGCGAATCGCCAACGCGCAGCACCCGATCCATCCCCAGCAACGACGGCATATCCGTCGCATGACTGACTGAGTCCAGCGCCCGCGAATACCATTCGCCCATTTGCTGGCGATAAACCACCAGGCTCTGATGAAAGCCATTCAGCTCATGTTCGATAAAGGCGATGTGGGCGGCGTGGGTCATCCGTGACGTCTCGGCGAAGGGCAAGGCGTCGGAGTCTGCCGCAGGAAAAAGCGACTGGATGAGCGGTTGGAAAAATCAGAAAGGGCTTACCAGCGAAGGGAAAAAGCCGCGAAAAAACGTGCCTGAAAGCCACACAAAAAAACGCTGCAACTGATTGCAGCAGCGCCGAAAAAGCTATCTCAAATAAAAATCGCTCTCATCCTTGCCCGATTTCCCGAGATGGCCGTCATGGTTAATAGAACCTCTATTACGCAGGATTTCCCATGTCGCGCCTCGCTCGTCCCTTGCATCCACTGGCCCTGTCAGTGGCGATCGCTTTTGCCGCCGTGCCTTTGTTGAGCGTCCAATCCGCCTGCGCCGCAGAAAGCAGCGCTGTACGCGGTTTCCAGATTCCGGCCGGGGACTTGAGCCAGGCGCTCAATAGCCTGGCCGAACAAGCGGGGCTGGTACTGGCATTCGACGCGAGCCTGACACGCGGCAAACGCAGCAACGGCCTGAGTGGCCAATACGACACCGATGTGGCGCTGACCCAGTTGCTCGCCGGCAGCGGCCTGCAAGCCTTGAAGATTTCTGCCGACCGCTACCGCCTGGAAGCCATCCCGGAGAACGCCGGGGCCATGGAGTTGCAGGCCACCACCATTAGCGGCGCGTACCAGGCTGAAAGCCCGACGGGGCCGGTCTCCGGTTATGTGGCAACCCGCAGCCTGTCGGGCACCAAGACGGACACCGCGCTGATCGAAACCCCGCAGTCGATCTCCATTGTCACCAAAGACCAGATGCGCGCGCAGAACGCCGAGAGCCTCAACCAGATCCTGCGCTACAGCGCCGCCGTGGTCCCGGAAACCCGTGGCGCCACGGCCTCGCGCCTGGACCAGTTGACCATCCGCGGCTTCGCACCGGCGACTTACCTTGACGGCCTGCGCATGCCTTCCAGCCGTGATGCCCTGCCGCAAAAGGATGCCTTTGACCTGGAGCGTGTCGAAGTGCTGCGCGGCCCTGCCTCGGTGCTGTATGGCCAGGGCACGCCCAGCGGTGTGATCAATATGGTCACCAAGCGCCCGCTGGACACGCCGTTTCATGAAGTCGGCGTGGAATACGGCACCTTCAACAAGAAGCGCACCACCTTCGACCTCAGCGGCCCGATGGATGAGCAGGGTGTTTATTCCTACCGCGTCGCCGGCCTTTTCGATGACGCCGACGGTCAGGTCGAGCACACTGAAACCCGTCGCCAGTCGCTGTCGACTGCGTTCACCTGGCGCCCGGACGAAGATACTTCGCTGACCTTGCTCGGGCATTTTCAGAAGGACCCCAAGGGCGCGTCCTACGGCTCGGTACCGGCATGGGGGTCAGTGCTGCACAGCCCGACCGGGCGCAAGATTGATGTGGATTTCTACGACGGCGAGAAAAATTTCGAGAAGAGCGACCGCGAGTATTACTCCGTCGGTTATGCCTTCGAGCATCACTTCAACGATGTATGGACCGTGCGCCAGAACGCGCGTTACCTGCGCGCCGAGGGCGTCTACCGGAGCATCTACAACAGCAACCTGCAGGCTGATTACCGCACCTCCAACCGCTCGACCATCGCCACCGACGTGGACATGGACGCCTACACCCTCGACAACCAGGTACAGGCCAAATTCGACACCGGGCCATTGCAGCACACGCTGTTGATGGGCCTCGATTACCAGAACACCAGCACCGATACCAAGGCCGGTTACGGCAGTGGGCCCACCCTGGATATCTTCGATCCGGTCTACGGCGCCCCGGTGGCCACGCCGGCGTTCACGACGGACGCCACTTCGCGCAGCGAGCAGACCGGCGTCTACCTGCAGGAACAAATGAAATGGGATAAATGGGTGCTGCTGCTGGGCGGTCGCTATGACTGGGCCAGTACCGAAGGCACCACCAAAACCCTGAGTACCGGCGCCAAGAGCAAGTCGTCCCTGGACAGCGAGGCGTTTACCGGCCGCGTCGGCGTGGTTTACCTGTTCGATAATGGCCTGGCGCCGTATGCCAGCTATGCGGAGTCGTTCAACCCGCAGTCGGGCACCGGTTTCGGCGGTTCGGTGTTCAAGCCGACCGAAGGCAAGCAATATGAGATTGGTATCAAGTACCAGCCACCGGGCAGCAACAGCTTTATCACGGCGGCGATTTTCGACCTGCGCCAAAGCAACGTACCGACCCTGGACCCGGACCCAACCCACCTGTGCGGCAATGGCCGTTGCAGTATTCAGGATGGCGAACAGCAATCCCGCGGCTTCGAACTGGAAGGCAAAGCCAGCCTCAACGATAACCTCGACATCACGGCCGCCTATGCTTACCTGGATAACCGCGCCAGCAAGTCCAACAGTACCGTGCAATACGCGCCGCTCACCGATCAGGGCATCGGCCCGGCGATCCCCGTTGAAGGCACGACCACCTACGGCGTACCACGCCATACGGCCTCGGCCTGGGCTGACTACACCTTCCATGATGGCAACCTCAAAGGCTTTGGCGTCGGCGCTGGCGCTCGGTATGTCGGCTCGTCCTGGGGCGATACTGCCAACACCTTGAAAGTGCCGGGTTACACCTTGTTCGATGCGGCGGTGCATTACGACATTCCGAACATCGCCAACCTCAAGGACAACCTGCGCCTGGCACTCAACGCCACTAACCTGGCGAACAAAGAGTACGTCGCATCCTGCTATTCCTACTCGTGGTGCTGGTACGGCTCGCAGCGCACCGTGCAGGCGAGCGCCACTTACCAGTGGTGATGGCTCGCTGAGAAGGCAATTTAATGGCCCCTTTGTAACAAAATCCTCGCCAGAATCGCTTTTATTTTCAGGTGGTTAGGTGAGGAAGCAAATGCGCACTGTTGGAATCATGCTGATCGCCTGCTCCCTGGCCGGTGGCGCGGCTGCCGTGCAGGCACGGGAGCTGCGCGAGGGTGACAAGTACATGTGCAGTTGGGGTGCCGGCACTGCCGCCAGGGCCCAGGAGCTGAAGCTGTCGGGGGTGTCGCTGTACGCCGCGCGGCAGAAGATCCAGACCATCAAATTCAACAAATCGTGGATGCGCATGATGGCCATGGGCATCACCGAGCAGACCTATGACAGCCGTTCGCGGCTCAAACCCGAGGCGATTCGCCAGAGTTTTTACCAGGATTGCGTGCGCTACAAAGTCGCGCGCAAATAGTCGTCCAAACGCCTAGAACGACAGCGGCGAGCCGGCATCTTCCTGGAAAAACACCTTCGCCGTTTCGATGAACCGTCGATTGGCCTGGGACAAGTATTCGCCTGCGCGCCAGCACAGGTTGAAGTGCATGAACTGCGCGGGCTCGAATGACAAGCCGACCAGCCCGGGCTCCTGTTCCTGCACCGAACGCAGCAGGGTGGAAACGCCCATGCCGCTGCGGGTGGCGGCGATCACCAGGGGCACGAAGTTGCTTTCCAGGGCAATCTTGAAACCCACGCGGGCCTGGCTGCAAAAAGCCTCCAGCAAGTGGCGTTGCAGGAACGTATTGTCGAATACCAGCAGCGCCTCGTCCTTCAGCTGCTCTGCCCGGATCGACGCCTGGCCCGCCAGCGGGTGCCGATCATTCATGCACAACACCATCTCATCACTGCCCAGCAGCACGGACTCCCAGCCGGGATCGACCCGTCGCGACTCCAACAGCGCCACATCAATCTGCCGCGTGGCGAGGCGCTCGCTGATGTCATCGGCACTGCCTTCCACCACGTGCATGGCAATGCCTGGGTAGCGGGCGCGGAACTGCATCAGCAGCTCCGGGATATGCCGGATGCCATACATCGGCGGCACGCCGATGCGGATTTCACCACTGTGCAACTGAGTCAGGTCCTGCAACTCGCGGCGGGCACCGGCCAGGCCTTGCAGGCTGGCTTCGGCGCGGGCCAGGAACAACTGGCCCTCGGCAGTCACACTGATCTGCCGCGTGGCGCGGTTGAACAATGCCACACCCAACTCATCCTCCAAACGGCTGACGGCCATGCTCAGCGCCGGCTGTGCCACATGCAATGCCAGCGCGGCCTTGGTGAAGCTGCCTTGGCGGGCGATCTCGACGCAGTACTCAAGGGCTTTGAGGTTCATAGGGCTCACATAACAAAGTGTGATGATTCGTTTCACAAATGGATATTTTCTGTGATGGCGGCAAGTCTATAGCCTGTCGGCATTCTTCTCCATGCCGGGTGCAAATCATGCTCAACCTTCGCCAGTATTGGCTCATCACCTTGATCGTCGGCGCACTGGGCGGCAGCCTCGCCAGTTGGGCAGGGTGGCCGTTGCCCTGGGTGATCGGCGCGCTGGTCGCGGTGCTGTTGACCCGCTGCGCCGGTGGCCTGATCCCGGAAATCCCCCAAGGTCGTCAAGCCGGGCAATGGATTGTGGCGGTGGCCATCGGGTGCCATTTCACTTTGCCGGTGATGCAGCAAGTGGCGACCCATTTGGGCCTGATCATGCTCGCGGTGCTGCTGACGCTGCTGTTGGCGCTGGGCTCGGTGCTGATTCTGCAGCGCTGGGGCGTGCCATTGCGTACCGCGTTCTTCGCCTTGATGCCGGCCAACTCTTCCGAGATGGTGCACCTGGGCCGCCAGCGTCAGGCGGACACCAGTTTCATCGCCGCTGCGCACAGCATCCGCTTGCTGCTGATTCTGCTGACGGTGCCGGCCGTCGTCACCTTTGGCGTGCCGCATGCAGTGAAGCCCGACGCGTTGCCGGTGATCTGGCCGTGGCTGATCTTCATCCTGGCGATGGGCTGGCTGGCTGCCGTGGGGTTCAAGCATTGCAACGTGCCCAACCCCTGGACGTTCGGGCCGTTCCTGATCTGCGCGGTGGGGGTCGGCTGCAATAACCTGTCGATGAGCATGCCCGGTTGGCTCAGTGGTGCTGGCCAGCTGTTGATCGGCTGCGCGCTGGGTGTTGCGTTCGACCGCAGCTTCCTGCGTCGGGCACCGGGCCTGCTGTCCAAAGTGTTGCTGTTGCTTGCCGGCTCGGTGATTGCCACGGCCCTCGCTGCGTGGGCGCTCGGTGCCTGGCTGGGCATGCCGTGGCTGTCGCTGGCGCTGGGGATGATGCCCGGCAGCGCGCCGGAAATGAGCCTGACCGCCGAGGCTCTGGGGCTGGCAGTGACACTGGTGACGGCGATGCAGGTGATTCGCATGCTGTTGATCCAGGCTGCCTGCCTACCGCTGTATCGCTGGTTGGCGCGGAGCACGCCGGTGCAAGCACCGCCCAGTGCAAAATCTGCGTAAGCCTGTCCAACTTCGCTGCGGCGTCCCTCACCATACTGGCGCCAGGCAAACCAAGAGGCACAGGCCATGACCGATTACGTTTTCACCCCGGCGCCAACTCCGTCCCTGGCCGTACAGGGCAGCGAGGCACGCTTTCCACTGCGTCGCGTATTCTGCGTGGGCCGTAACTACAGCGAGCATGCCCGCGAAATGGGACACGACCCGGATCGCGAGCCGCCTTTCTTCTTTATGAAACCCGCGGACGCCGTGGTGCCGGCTGAGGGCGTGATTGCCTACCCGCCACTGACGGCCGATCTGCACCATGAAGTGGAATTGGTGGTCGCCATCGGCACGGGCGGGGTGGACATCAGCCCCGAGGAAGCCTTGTCGCATATCTGGGGTTACGCGATCGGCATCGATCTGACGCGCCGCGACCTGCAAGCCCAGGCGAAAAAGCTCTCACGCCCGTGGGAATGGGCCAAGGCGTTTGATGAATCGGCGCCGACCACTGCGCTGCAGCCGGTGAGTGCGGTCGGGCACCCCGCGGAAGGGAAAATCTGGCTCAAGGTCAATGGCGAACAGCGCCAGGTCGGCGACCTGGCCGACCAGATCTGGTCCGTTGCAGACGTCATCAGCCATGCCTCCCACGCCGTGGCACTCAAGCCTGGCGACCTGATCTTTACGGGCACTCCGGCCGGCGTCGGCGCGCTGCAACCGGGCGACGTGGTCAGCGCTGGCATTGACGGCCTCGGCGAGTTGAATTTCACCCTCGGCCAGGGTTGAGGCTACAGTGGTGCCCAGGCCACCCGAGAGACCGTTATGCCAGGCACCCGCGTCACCACGTACGGCATGGAGCAACGCAGCGACCGCCCGGACTTCTACATCCGCGACAAACGCGGGCGGGCGGCGCTGACCAGTCCCCATCGCCATGAATATTTCCAGATCCAGATCAACCTCGGCGGCGACACCGTGCAGCATATCGGCGGCGCGGTGCGGCCTTTTCCGCGCAAGGCGCTGGCATTCATTCTGCCCCATCGGCTGCACGTGATTCCCCATCCCGAGGATGGCGAATTCATGCTGATCAACTTCAGTCAGGCGTTTTTCCTGCCGCAGCTGACGTGTGACCCCCTGGACCTGGAAGACATCCCTATCGGCCAGGCGCCGGAACTCTCGCCGTTTCGCTTCCAGGAACAGCTGGATTTCATCCTCGACGATGAGGCTTTTGCAGAAGTGAAAAACTGGCTCGCGCATATGCGTGACCTTGATGCCCATCGCACCTTCGGCGCCCGTGAGCGTCTCAAGGGCTATCTATTCCAACTGATCGGCCGGGTGTGCGAGCAATACGCCGAACCGTTGCAGGCATTTGCCGCCAACAACGCCACCCGGCGTGGGCGCAAGGACGCCTTGGCGCGGGTGCAGGCTTACATTCGCGAACATCTGCATGAGCCGACGCTCAACCTGACCGACACGGCCGCCGCCGCCTTCCTGTCACCCAACTACCTGACCCACCTGCTGCGCAAGGAAACCGGCAAACCTTTCTCGCAACTGGTGCTGGACCGTCGCATGCAACTGGCGCGCACGCTGTTGCTTAATGGCACGCAGATGATCGGCGCCATCGCACATCGCTGCGGCTTTACCGATGAGGCGTACTTTTCCCGATGTTTCCGCAAGGCTCATGGGCTGGCACCGGGGCAGTTCCGTCGCGCGCAACACGCTGACGCGTTGTAGGGTGTTTTACAAATTTGGCGCTGTGTCGGCAGGTTGAGCGCGTTGCCAGTGCGGCGTCGGACGGTGGCGTTGAACTTAGCGATTCGTGTAAAAAGTTGATCGGTCAGTCAACTGGCGACAACTCTTCCACGTACTAGATGTCCCTTATTTATAAGTGGATATAGGCGCTGTAGTTGCACCAAAAAGTGGCACTTACAGTGTCGACTCCCTTTAAAAATGTGTGGTTATTGAATGACTTACAGCTGTTGTAATCCGACGAAAGGATTAAATTAATCTTGTTACGGCTTTTTGCACTCGGTATTATTGCCGGGCGTTCACCTCCCACGGTTTATGCATTTTTAAATCCCAAGTTTCCATCAGCTACTTGGGATTTTTTTTGCCCGCGATTTGAGTTCGGCTTCAAACTTCATCCCCGGCAAACTCGGCGCGCATGCGTCCATTGCGTTTGGCCAGGTACAGCAACTTGTCGACCTCTTCGACAAAACCCAGCATCGGGCTGTCGGGTCTGACCAGCCGCGTGCCCACGCCCAGGCTCAAGGTCAGCAAGTCCGACACCGCCGAGAAACCGTGCTCGATCTGCTGCTGGCGGATCAGGTGCAGGCAACGTTCTGCTACTTGCCTTGCCGATGCCGCGTCGGTTTCCGGCAGCAGCCACACGAACTCTTCTCCGCCGATACGCGCGATGAAATCCCGTGGCCGGTTGGCCGCCAGCGACAACGCGCGCGCGACCTGGCGCAGGCATTCGTCGCCCTTGATATGCCCGTAGTGGTCGTTGTACTGCTTGAAAAAATCGATATCGAGGATGATCAACGACAGTGGCAACTGGCTGCGCTGGGCACTCGACCATTCGCGTTCCAGCACGGTGTCGAACATGCGCCGGTTGGCGATGCCGGTCAGGCCGTCCTGGTAGGAGTATTCCTCGAGTTGCTTTTGCAGGCGCACCAGGTGTTCTTCGGTTTTTTTGCGCTCGCTGATATCGAACATAAAACCGATCAACGCCTCGACTTCGTCGTCCTTGCGCACCACATGCACCACGTCGCGAATCCACACATAGTCGCCATTCACCGTCAGCGCTCGGTAGTCGGCCTCATGGTCGACGCCGGCACGTGATTGCGACACGCAGAAATTCACGACGTATTCGCGGTCGTCCGGGTGCATGCGTTCGACCCAGTCGTCCACGCTGACCCAGCTTTGCGGGCTCCAGCCGAGCAATGTCTCGATCTGCGGGCCGATATAGCTGAAGGTCATGGTCTGCCAGTCGATGCGCCAGGGGATGGCCTTGGTCGACTCCAGCAGGGTTTTGTACACGTCACTGTCGGGCTGGCTTGGAGGGGCAATGCTCATGCTGATTTGCTCGCAGTGGTGGCAAAAAGCCAACAGCGTCTTTTGATCGGAGCTTCGAGTCAAGCCCGAGGCTGGCCAGCAGACGGGAGGTTGTGTGACGGGTTTTCTGGCGTCAGTGTTTCGGCGATTTGGCGGCGAAATGCGGCCTGGTTAACGTTATGAATGAATAATTCGATACCCGGTAAAACCTCATCTACTCTGCTTCCATCACAACCACCGGGTGACACCCAGGGAAGGGGGCTTGGCATGATTTCCATCATCGAATTGAACCGCATCATGGCCTCGGGATTTCTGCCGCTGGCCTGCGATTGCACCGAGAATGGCGACGGCTCGTTGCGCATCAGCATCTTTGAGCCGGAGTCCGGGCGCGTCGACTTGCTGCTGACCCGCGTGTCCCCCGAGGGTTTGGACAGCATCCGTTCCATCGCAAACCTGATCGGCGAGTTGCGCACCGAGATCAGGGCCGGGCGCCGTGGGTTTGCGGCGGTAGGCTAGCCGTTGACTGTGTGGGTGGGCGCGTCAAGCGCGCCGTAATAGCGCCAGCAGCAGTGGCGGTGTTCCGGCAGGATCACGCAGCCGCTGAGGCTGACAATCAGCAGGGCGGCAACCAGCATGGTTAGGCGACGGTACATGGTGTTTCCTCTTGGGTTTACCTGCGTTAATCCTTCAACGCCGCCCGCTGCATAAATCCGTCGCCAAGCGTTCAGATATTTCATCAAGCCCTGTCATCCCCTGAGCAATACTGCTCACGTCCTCTGCAGGAAAATCTGCGCAGCCCGCGACGGATTTTTGCGCACCCGCCGTTCAATCCATCAGCAACCGGCACTTCGCCCGTTGCATGAAGGAGTTGCCATGAGCCCCCTGGCCACATTGCGTATTGCCTTGCTTGCCCCGCTGGCCCTGGCCGCGTTGGTCAGCACCCCGACCTTTGCCCAGACCGAAATCATCATTCAGCAAGCCCCGCCGCCGCAGCGCGTCGAAGTCATCCCTGCCCAGCGCCCCGGTTACGCCTGGGACCGTGGGCACTGGCGCTGGGAAGGCCGTGGCTACGGCTGGGTGCCTGGCCACTGGCAGCCGGTGATGCGCAATGCGCGTTGGGAGCCGGGCCATTGGGAGGCCCATGGGCCGAACTGGTACTGGCGTGAAGGGCACTGGATCCGCTGAAACCTGGCCCTTGGCCCTGGGAACTCTCTGATTGAAAGACACTGATCCGGACGTTGAGCTGCTGGCGCGTATCGGCAACAACGAACCTGCCGCCGTCAACGAAATGGTAGCGCGCAAGCTGCCGCGTTTGCTGGCGCTTGCCAGTCGGATCCTGGGCGACGCCGACGAGGCCAAGGATGTGGCCCAGGAAAGCTTCCTGCGTATCTGGCGCCAGGCGGCCCACTGGCGCAGTGGTGAGGCGCGCTTCGACACCTGGCTGCACCGGGTCGCGTTGAACCTGTGCCACGACCGCCTGCGCCGCCGCCGGGAGCGCCCGTTGAGCGACGAGGACACGGTGGGCCTGGCAGACAGCGCGCCGTCACCGGACGAGCGGCTCGAAACCCAGGACCGCAGTGCGCGCATGGCCGCCGCACTGGCGGCCTTGCCCGAACGCCAGCGCGAAGCCATCGTGTTGCAGTACTACCAGGAGCTGTCGAATATCGACGCCGCGGCCCTGATGAATATCAGCGTCGAGGCACTGGAGAGCCTGCTGTCGCGGGCCCGACGCCAGTTGCGCAGCCAACTTGCCGACACACCCGGGCTCGCCCGCCCAGGAAGGGGAAAACCATGACACCCGAACGCTTTGTTTACCTGGCCGACGCCTACGGGGCAGACCTGCACCGCTGGCCCAGCGCCGAACGGTCAGCGGCCCAGGCATTGCTCGACAGCGGCAATGTGCATGCGCGCCAAGCCGTGCAACAGGCGCGCTGGCTCGACGGTCAGTTGGACAGCCATCCATTGGCATTGGCGGACCCGGCATTGGTGCGGCAGATACGCCAATCGGCCCCACGCTCGTTCTGGTCGCGTTATGCCAGTTGGTTATCGCCGGCCGGCCTTGTCGGCGTGGGCGTTGCAGGCATCGTCACCGGCATGCTGGTGGCGTCGATGAGCGTGCCGCTGCCGATGTTGTCCTCTGAAGTGCTGCCCAGTGTCTTCGACCAGGGCGACGCGGAAGTCGTGTTCAGCGTCAACGCCGAGGAAACCGAGCAATGACTTCCAGAACCCTGAAACCGTGGTTGATTGCTTCGGTGCTGCTTAATGTGTTTTTGATCGGCGGGGTGGGCGGCGGGCTTTACCACTGGGTCGCTGCCAGCCCCAAGCCCGCCGAGGTGGTGGTCAACCAGCATGGCCTGCGCCAGGCCATGGTCAAGTTGCCGCCGGAGCGGCGCAAGGAACTGCGCCAATTGCTGCGGCATAACCGTGCCGCCAGCCAGCCGCTGATCGTGGCCGGGCGTGAGGCGCGGTTGGCGGTGATCAAGCAACTGGAGGCCCCGACGCTGGACCGCGATGCATTGGTGGCGGAGCTGGCCAAGGCGCGTGAGGCGGATGTGGCGTTGAGGGCGCTGGTGGACAGCACGCTGGCGCAGTTTGCCGGAACGCTGCCACAGGATGAGCGGCAGAAGCTGGTGGAGGCGTTGTACTTGCGTGGGCAGGCGAAGGCCAAGGAACCGCGCTCTTGAATTCACTCACCCCTGTGGCAAGCCCGCTCGCCACAACAGCCACTTCATGAGCGGGCAGAGCCCGGCATTACAAGCGACGTAGAAAGGATTTGACGATGTGGCGGGTGGCGTCTGTCGTGTCCAGCTGATCTACCGCGCCATACGCATACCACTGGCAGTCGACAATCTCGTTGCACGGCCGCGCCTCGGCGATGTTCACCACCGAGGCTTCGAACACATGGTGCAGCGTGTCGCGGGCCTTCAGTTCCTGCAAGTACAGCAAGCCGTCCACGTTCAGCCCGGTTTCTTCTTCCAGCTCGCGTTCGGCCGCGCCGACCGGGCGCTCGTTGCGTTCGACCTTGCCGCCCGGCAGTGCCCATTTTGATCTTGCCTTGCGCACGAAGAGGATGTGCCCCTCGTGTTCGCAAATGACTGTTGCACGTATTTTCATCGTCTGTGCCCCCGCAGCGGGATGAATGTCACAAAAGTGTAATGCAATTGTCATGCTAAGTGGTTGTGGCGTACCGCCGTGGCTATGTGGATACTGCCCGCTTGATGAAAACGGACGAGGAAAACAGATGAGCACCGTACGTTGGGGCATGATCGGCTGTGGCAGCGTCACTGAATTGAAGAGTGGACCCGCATTCTACAAAGCGCCAGGTTCGGCGTTGGTGGCCGTGATGGGGCGGCGTGAAGCCGCCGTGCGCGATTATGCCGCACGCCACGGCATTGCCCGGTTCTACACCGACGCCCAGGCACTGATCGACGACCCCGAAGTGGACGCGGTGTACATCGCCACGCCGCCCGACAGCCACCTCGAATACAGCCTGATGGTGGCGGCGGCCGGCAAGCATTGCTGCGTCGAAAAGCCCATGGCGCTGAACGCCGAGCAGAGCGCGTTGATGCAGCGCACCTTCGAGCGCGCCGGGCTGCACCTGTTTGTCTCCTACTACCGACGCTCGCTGCCACGTTTCCAGCAAGTGCGCGACTGGCTGCGGGACGGGCGAATCGGCGAGTTGCGCCACCTGACCTGGACCCTGTGCAAGCCACCTGCCGATGAGGACGCCAGCGCCGCCAACTGGCGCACCGACCCGTTGATCGCCGGTGGCGGCTACTTTGCCGACCTCGCCAGCCATGGTTTTGACCTGTTTCAGTACCTGGCCGGGGATATCGTCGAGGTCACCGGCTTTACCGCGCGCCAGGCCGGGCGTTATGCGGCTGAAGACGCGGTGACGGCCTGCTGGACCTTCGGCTCAGGCGCCTTGGGCATGGGTTGCTGGAACTTCGTGGCGGATCGCCGGGAAGACCGGGTAGAGATGATCGGCAGCCACGGGCGTATCCAGTTCTCGGTGTTCGAGGACCAGCCGCTGCGGCTTGAAGGCGAGGTCAACGAGGTGCTGGAGGTGCCGTGCCATGCCCATATCCAGTGGCATCACGTGCTGGCCATGAACGCGCATATTCGCGGCGAGGCCGAGCACCCGTCGCTGGCGATCGAGGCGTTGAAGACCGATCGCATCCTCGACAAGGTGCTGCAACGTAACCCCCATATCCCTGTGTAATCGCGATACACCTGGTTTTTTTCAAGGAATGAACGCATGAAATACTGGATGGTGTTGTGGCTGGCGCTGGCCACCAGCGCATTGGCGGCGCCGCGTAGCCAAGGGCAACCGGGGGAATTTGATTTTTATGTGTTGTCGCTGTCGTGGTCGCCGACCTTTTGCCTGACCCACCCCGACAATGAACAGTGTTCGGGCAAGGGCTACGGCTTCGTGCTGCACGGCTTGTGGCCGCAATATGCGCGGGGAGGGTGGCCGGCGTCGTGTGCGCCGCAGTCACGGCTGAGTCGCGAAGCATTGGCCAAGGGCGACACGCTGTTTGTCACGCGCGCGCTGCTCAAGCACGAATGGGCCAAACATGGCACCTGCAGTGGCTTGGAGCCGCTGGCCTACCTGGAGAAAACCGACGCGGCGTTGGGCGCAGTTGCCATCCCGCCGCAATTGCAGCCGTTCAACACGCCGCCGTCGCTGTCTGCCCGTGAGATCGAGGCGCTGTTTCGCGAGAGCAACCCGCGCCTGGGCAACCATGGGCTGGCGGTGATCTGCAAAGGCCAGGTGTTGTCGGAGGTGCGCGTGTGCCTGAGCAAAGACCTGGCCTTCGCCGGCTGCCCGCGCAGTGTGAAAACCCAGTGCCGCGGCGGTGATATCCGTATTCCCAGCCAGCGCTAGGGCAGCATCGCCACGCGATAACGCTCGTCGAAATCCTCGGCCAACTGCGCCAGCGTGACCTGGCCGAGGCGCTCCAACAGCAGCGCCTGGGCCTGTTCGAAGGCATCCGTGAGCGCGGCGTTCACCGCCTGTTCCACCAGGCATTGGGGGTGGTCGGTGGACAGGCCGATGGCGAATATCGACGGTGTGCCCAAGGCATTGTGGATCTCCAGCAGGGTGATTTCATTCAGAGGTTTGCCCAGGCTCCAACCGCCCTGATGGCCCTTTTCCGAACGCACATAACCTTTCTCCTTGAGCAGCCCGAGGGTGCGGCGCACCACCACCGGGTTGGTGCCGAGCATCTGCGCGATGGTGTCCGAGGTCGCGCGTTCCTCGTGGCGGCCCATATGGATCAGCACGTGCAGCATTCGCGACAGGCGGGTGTCGTTTCTCATCAATTAACCTCTGGGCGATCAGCCCGAAAGTATCGTTCGTAACCTAAAAAGTTGCGAGACCCTTGACGGGCTATTTTTACGTAACTTATGGTGTGTCGTGAAAGCGCGCGGATAACCGGGTGCACATGACACGAGGTCACATTCAATGATGTACGACGTCATTATCATCGGCGGCAGCTACGCCGGCCTGTCTGCGGGCCTGCAATTGGCGCGCGCCCGGCGCAAGGTACTGGTGATTGATGCGGGGCTGCGGCGTAACCGTTTCGCGGCCACCTCACACGGATTTCTCGGCCAGGATGGACAGGCGCCGGACGTTATCGCCGCCGAAGGGCGCAGCCAGTTGATGGAGTACCCGACCGTCACGTGGGTACAGGACAGCGCGCTTGAGGCGAGTACGCAAGAGGAGGGTGTCAGCGTGCGCACCGAGCTCAACGGTACATTTCACGCCAGGCGCTTGATCCTCGCCACTGGCGTGGTCGATGAACTGCCCGCGATCGAAGGCCTCAAGGAGCGCTGGGGCACGCGGGTGTTTCATTGCCCGTACTGCCACGGTTATGAACTGGATCAGGGCCGGATTGGCGTGCTGGCGACATCCCCCTTGGCGATGCACCACGCGCTGATGCTGCCGGATTGGGGCACTACCACATTGTTCACCAACGGCGTGTTCACCCCGGATGCGGAGCAGCAGGCGCAGCTGGAGCGACGTGGCGTCAGCGTGGTAAGCGGCGCTGTACGCCGCATCAGCGGCGCGCGTGCCGACCTGGAACTGGACGACGGCAGGGTGTTCAATCTCGACGGTATCTTCACGATGTCGCGCACGCGGCTCAGCCCACTGGCGGAGCAGTTGGGCTGCGAGTTGGCCGATGGCGTCACGGGCGCGTACCTGCTCACCAACGACATGCGCCAGACCTCGGTGCCTGGCGTGTTCGCCTGTGGTGATGCCTCCCTCGCCGCCGGCTCCGTGGCGCTGGCGGTGGCCGAGGGCGTGCGCGCCGGGGTGGGCGCGCACTTTTCGCTGATCAGCGGTTGAAGTAAGCCGGGCTACCGTCCACGAGCTGCTGGAACAACGGCGCCAGCAAGTCGACCAACACCCGCGGATCGGCCTTGGTCAGCGCCGACAACTCGAGCATTTGACGCATCACTTGGAACCCCGACACCAGCGCAAGCACCAGTGCTGCGCGCTCCTCGTGATGGGCGCCCTTGAGCGCGTCGGCCATGCTGGCCTGGGGGCCTTTTTCGAGCTGCTCGCGGGCAATCACGGCGGCGCGTTTGTCGGATGCCGAATGCAGCAGGATCAGGAAACCTTCCAGCGACGTACCTCCGGCCTCGGTGAGGCTGACCAATGCGCTGGCGAGGGTACGGCCGAGGTTTTCTGCGCCGAAGGTGTCTTGCGTCAGGAGCAACGGGCCGGCCAGGGTCTCGGCGATCACTTCGGCAAACAGCTGCTCCCTTGAGTCGAAATAGCGGTTGACCAGCATTACGGTGACCCCCGCACCGGCAGCGATTTCAGGCAGCCCGACAGCTTCATAGCCCGACCGGGCAAACACCTTGCGCGCGGACAACAAAATGGCTTCGCGGGTGACGGCGGCATCGCGCCGTCGTGGAATCGGGTTAGGCATTGGCATCCTGACGTGGCTGTTTTCTGGGGCGCGCAGCGGGTGCGCGCCGACAGGGTACAGGGTCTATCGGCTACAGACGACGTGGGCAGGCGCTGAACCTTCGCTGGCCGAGGGTGATTTTGTTCAATACCGATCTGGCCTGGCCTTATACCGTGAAGTCCTGTGTACGCCTCATCATAAAAAGGAACTGCAATGAGCTTGATCATTTCCATGGCTGCCTTCGCCCTCGCGACCTCTATCACGCCGGGCCCGGTGAATGTGGTGGCCCTGAGTTCAGGTGCGCGCTTCGGGTTTGTCGCCAGCCAGAAACACGTGTTTGGCGCGGCGGTCGGCTTTACCCTGTTGCTGGTGTTGATCGGGCTCGGGCTGCACGAAGTGCTGCTGCGCTGGCCAATCCTGACCCAACTGATCCAGTGGGGCGGGGTGGCCTTTTTGCTGTACATGGCCTGGAAGCTCGCGGTGGACGATGGCCGGCTGGACGCGCAAGGCACGGCGACGGCACCGTCGATGCTCTACGGCGCGATCATGCAATGGCTCAACCCCAAAGCCTGGCTGGCCTGTGTGGCGGGGATGGGGCTGTTTGCGGCGGATGGCGATGCCGGGCAGGTCTGGCTGTTTGCGGCGCTCTACCTGGTGATCTGCTATTTGTCGGTGGCGTGCTGGGCCTATGCCGGGACTTTTTTGCGGCGTTACCTGAGCAATCCTCAGGGCATGCGGTTGTTCAACCGTTCGATGGCCGGGTTGCTGGTGGCCAGTGTGGGTTATTTGCTGATGGCTTGAGCAGGTCGCGGTATTGCCCGGGGGTGGCGGCGAAGTGCTGCTTGAACGTGCGCTGGAAATGCGCCTGGTCGGCAAACCCTGCCGCCAGGGCCACGTCGGCGATCAACTCGCCATTGCGCAATTGGGTACGGGCAAACTGGATGCGCCGGTTCACCAGGAAGGCATGCGGGGTCAGCCCGTAATACTGCTTGAAGGCGCGGATCAGGTAAGACGGCGACAGCTCGGCGGCCAGGCAGATATCTTCGAGTTTCAAGGCGTCGGTGCAGTGTTCGCGGATGTAGTCGGCGGCACGCTCCAGCTTGTGGTTGACCTCACGCACAGGGGTCAGCGAGGGGTTCAGGCGCTGCTGCACCTCGGTGAAATAACTCACCAGCGCGCTCTGTTTTTGCAACAGCTCGGCGTGCTCATCCAGCAGTGTCCCGTACAGCTCGATCAAGCCGTCGTACAGCACGGGGTCGCGAGTGTACGGGGTGTTAAACGCGCGATAACCCTGGTCGGTGCTGAAACCCAGTTGGTATTGCAGGTCAGTCAGCCAGGGCGTGTCGAGGTACAGCATGTGATAGGACCAGTGCTGGTCGTGGATCGGGTTGCAGGCGTGCACGTCGCCGGGGTTCATCAGCACCACCGTGCCGGCGCTGATCTGGAAGGTCTCGGCGCCGTAGTGGTAATAGCTGCGCCCGGCGGTGATTGCGCCGATCGAGAAATGCTCGTGGGCATGCCGGGAGTAAGTGACCTTGCGCCCGTCGGCGATGGTCCGAGCTTCGATGAACGGCAAGCGCTCGTCGCGCCAGAAGCGCGGCGCCTGCGCGGGGTGAGCGGTGGTGTTCAGCGACATGACGGTGGCTCCATCCCTTGAGAGATCGACGCCTGATCATTACACACACCGCCTGCGTCGTCAGCCTGGAAGTCCCACTTGGTCGCCAGTTGCAGGCTGGATGGGTACCAGAAACGCCGCCTCCAGCAATTGCCGCGTGTAGGCATGCTGCGGGTCGGCAAAAATCGCCTTGGCCTCGCCTTGCTCCACGACCTGGCCCTGCTTGACCACCATCAGCTGATGGCTTAGAGCCTTCACCACCGCCAGATCATGGCTGATAAACAGGTAGGTCAGGTTGTACTTCGCCTGCAGGCTGCGCAGCAATTCCACGACTTGGCGCTGGACCGTGCGGTCGAGGGCCGAGGTGGGTTCGTCGAGCAGAATCAGGCGTGGCTTGAGCACCAGCGCGCGGGCGATGGCGATGCGTTGGCGCTGGCCACCGGAGAACTCGTGGGGGTAGCGATTGCGCGATTCCGGGTCCAGGCCCACTTCCTTGAGTGCGGCGATAATCGCCGCTTCCTGCTCTGCCGGCGTGCCCATCTTGTGAATGCGCAGGCCTTCGCCGACGATTTCACTGACGCACATGCGCGGGCTCAGGCTGCCGAACGGGTCCTGGAACACCACCTGCATTTCCCGGCGCAGCGGGCGGACCTGTTGCTGGGTCAGCTTGTCCAGTTGCTGGCCTTCGAAGCGGATCCCGCCCTTGCTGGCGATCAGGCGCAAAATCGCCAGGCCGAGGGTGGATTTGCCCGAGCCGCTTTCGCCGACGATGCCCAGGGTCTGGCCCTGGGGCAGGCTGAAGTTGATGCCGTCCACCGCCTTGACGTAATCCACGGTGTTGCGCAAAAAACCCTTCTTGATCGGGAACCACACCTTCAGATCATCGACCTCAAGCAATGGCGCGCCGACCGCATTGCCGGCCGGCCCGCCGCTGGGCTCCGCCGCCAGCAGTTCCTGGGTATAGGGGTGCTGGGGCGACTGGAACAGCGTCTCGCCGTCGGCCTGCTCGACGATGCAGCCTTTTTGCATCACGCACACCCGGTGCGCGATGCGCCGCACCAGGTTCAGGTCATGGCTGATCAACAGCAAGGCCATGCCCAGGCGCGCCTGCAACTCCTTGAGCAGCTCGAGGATCTTCAACTGCACCGTCACGTCGAGGGCGGTGGTCGGCTCATCCGCGATCAACAGCTCAGGCTCGTTGGCCAGGGCCATCGCGATCATCACGCGCTGGCGCTGGCCGCCGGACAATTCGTGGGGCAGGGCCTTGAGGCGCTTGTGCGGCTCGGGGATGCCGACCAGTTCCAGCAGCTCCAGGGTGCGCTGGGTGGCGACCTTGCCGGTGAGGCCCTTGTGCAGGCCGAGCACTTCGTTGATCTGCTTTTCGATGTTGTGCAGCGGGTTCAGCGAGGTCATCGGCTCCTGGAAAATCATCGCAATGCGATTACCGCGAATGTGCCGCAGGGTCTTTTCCTTGAGCGTCAGCAGGTCCTGCCCGGCATATTCGATGGTGCCGGACGGGTGCCGCGCCAGCGGGTAGGGCAGCAGGCGCAGAATCGAGTGGGCGGTCACCGATTTGCCGGAGCCGCTTTCGCCGACCAGGGCCAGGGTTTCGCCGCGTTTGATATCGAAACTGACGTTGTTCACCACGCGGTGGTGGTGCTCGCCCGTGACGAACTCGACGGAGAGGTCGCGGACTTCGATCAGATTGTCCTGATTCATCTCATTTCCTCGGATCGAAGGCATCGCGAGCGGACTCGCCGATAAACACCAGCAAACTCAGCATGATCGCCAGCACGGCAAAGGCACTCATGCCCAGCCACGGCGCTTGCAGGTTGGATTTGCCCTGGGCCACCAGCTCACCCAGCGACGGCGAACCGGCCGGCAGGCCGAAACCGAGGAAGTCCAGGGCGGTGAGGGTGCCGATGGCGCCGGTCAGGATGAACGGCATGAAGGTCATGGTCGAGACCATGGCATTGGGCAGGATGTGGCGGAACATGATCGCACCGTTCTGCATGCCCAGCGCCCGCGCCGCGCGCACGTATTCGAGGTTGCGCCCGCGCAGGAACTCGGCGCGCACCACGTCCACCAGGCTCATCCAGGAAAACAACAGCATGATCCCCAGCAGCCACCAGAAGTTGGGCTGCACGAAGCTGGCGAGGATGATCAGCAGGTACAGCACCGGCAACCCGGACCAGATCTCCAGGAAACGCTGCCCGGCCAGGTCGACCCAGCCGCCATAGAAACCCTGCAAGGCGCCGGCGATCACGCCGATGATCGAGCTGAGCACGGTCAGGGTCAGGGCAAACAGCACTGACACGCGAAAGCCATAAATCACCCGGGCCAGCACATCGCGGCCCTGGTCGTCGGTGCCCAGCAGGTTCACCGAAGAGGGCGGCGCGGGGGCCGGCACTTTCAGGTCGTAGTTGATGCTCTGGTAGCTGAACGGGATCGGCGCCCACAGCGTCCAGGCGTCCTTGGCCTTGAGCAACTCACGGATATACGGGCTCTTGTAGTTGGCTTCCAGCGGGAATTCACCGCCGAAAGTGGTCTCCGGGTAGCGCTTGAGCGCCGGGAAATACCAGCCGCCGTCGAAGTGCACGGCCAGCGGTTTGTCGTTGGCGATCAACTCCGCGCCCAGGCTGAGCACGAACAGCACCAGGAACAGCCACAGCGACCACCAGCCACGCTTGTTGGCCTTGAAACGCTCGAACCGACGGCGATTGAGGGGGGACAGGTTCATCTCAATGCTCCCGGCTGGCAAAGTCGATACGCGGATCGACCAGGGTGTAGGTGAGGTCGCCGATCAACTTCACCACCAGCCCTAGCAGGGTGAAGATGAAGAGGGTGCCGAACACCACCGGGTAATCGCGGTTGATCGCCGCTTCAAAGCTCATCAGGCCGAGGCCGTCGAGGGAGAAAATCACTTCCACCAGCAACGAGCCGGTGAAGAAAATCCCGATGAACGCCGACGGGAAACCGGCGATCACCAGCAGCATCGCGTTGCGGAACACATGGCCGTAAAGCACGCGATGGTTGGTCAGGCCCTTGGCCTTGGCGGTGACCACGTATTGTTTGTTGATCTCGTCGAGAAAGCTGTTTTTGGTCAGCAGGGTCATGGTCGCGAAGTTGCCGATCACCAGCGCGGTGATCGGCAGCGCCAGGTGCCAGAAGTAATCGAGGATCTTTCCGCCCCAGCTCAGCTCGTCAAAGTTGTTGGAGGTGAGCCCGCGCAGGGGAAACCAGTCGAAATAACTGCCACCGGCAAACACCACGATCAGCA
>NZ_UTBG01000062.1 GCF_900580675.1 Pseudomonas viridiflava | reverse complement strand
TTTTCATGGTGCCTCGAAAGCAACTCGGTCAAATGTGGGAGCGGGCTTGCTCGCGAAAGCGGTGGATCAGCCAACCCATTCGGCGACTGACATGCCGCATTCGCGAGCAAGCCCGCTCCCACATTTTTGATCAGTGACTGGCTGGAAATTCTGTGTGCAGCCTCTCTAGCAACGCATCTTTTTCTGTCCACAGGACGTTAATCCAGCCCTGGAACGCCAACCGATACTCCCCATCCTGCTCATAATTCTTGCCAATGAACTCAGCCGGGATCTGCACCTCTTCAAACTGCACGACCACGTCCTTCACATTCCCGCACAACAAATCCCAGTACCCCGGGCGCCCGGCTGGGTAGTGAATGGTCACGTTCACCAGTGACTTCAGCTGCTCACCCATGGCATCCAGCACAAACGCGATACCACCCGCCTTGGGCTTGAGCAGATAGCGGAACGGCGAGTTCTGCTGCGCATGCTTGCCCGGCGTAAAGCGCGTGCCTTCGGCAAAGTTGAAAATGCCCACAGGGTTGTCACGAAACTTCGCACAGGTCTTGCGGGTAGTTGCCAGGTCTTTGCCTTTCTTCTCCGGGTGCTTTTCCAGGTACGCCTTGGTGTAGCGCTTCATGAACGGAAAGCCAAGGGCCCACCAGGCCAGGCCAATCACCGGCACCCAGATCAGCTCCTGCTTGAGGAAGAATTTCAGCGGGCGAATCCGTCGGTTGAGCACGTATTGCAGCACCATGATGTCGACCCAGCTCTGATGGTTGCTGGTCACCAGGTACGAATGCTGGTAATCCAGGCCTTCAAGGCCCTTCAGGTGCCAGCGAGTGCGGCGCACCAGGTTCATCCAGCCCTTGTTGTTGGTTACCCAGGCTTCGTGGGTGCGGTTCATCAGCCATTCACTGAACCGCTTGGCGAAGGGCAACGCCTTGAACAGCGCGACGATAAACAGAAACGAACACAGCAGAATGGTGTTCAGCGCCAACAGCAAGGACGCGATCACCCCGCGCACGGCGGCAGGTAGAAAATCCAGCATTTAGATATCCATAGGTCGGTTGGCGGCTTGAATCGCAGTCAGCGCGATGGTGTACACGATGTCATCAACCTGGGCGCCGCGCGGCAGATCGTTGACCGGCTTGCGCAGGCCTTGCAGCATCGGCCCCAGGCTTACGCAGTCGGCGCTGCGTTGCACGGCCTTGTGCGTGGTGTTGCCGGTGTTCAGGTCGGGGAACACAAATACCGTGGCCTTGCCGGCGACCAGGCTGTCGGGCGCGAGTTGGCGGGCCACGGTCTCGTTGGCGGCGGCGTCGTACTGCAGCGGCCCGTCGATCAGCAGCGAACTTTGCTGCTCGTGAGCGAGCAGGGTGGCTTCGCGAACCTTCTCCACTTCCTCACCGCTGGCCGAATCGCCGCTCGAATAGCTGATCATTGCCACGCGCGGGGTAATGCCGAAGGCGGCGGCCGAGTCGGCGCTTTGCAGGGCGATTTCCGCCAGTTCGGCGGCGCTTGGGTGCGGGTTCATCACGCAGTCGCCGTACACCAGCACTTGCTCGGGGAACAGCATGAAAAACACCGACGACACCAGCGTGCAGCCCGGTGCGGTCTTGATCAGCTGCAGGGCAGGGCGGATGGTGTTGGCGGTGGAGTGGATAACCCCGGAGACCAGGCCGTCCACTTCATCCAGCGCGAGCATCATGGTCGCGATCACCACCGTGTCTTCCAGCTGCTGCTCGGCCATCGGTGCGTTGAGGCTCTTGCTCTTGCGCAGGGCAACCATCGGCTCGACGTAGCGTTGGCGAATCAGGTCCGGGTCGAGAATCTCCAGGCCTTCGGGCAGTTCGATGCCCTGGGCGCGGGCGACGGCTTCCACGTCCGCAGGCTTGGCCAGCAGCACGCAGCGGGCGATGCCGCGCGCCTGGCAGATGGCGGCGGCTTGCACGGTCAGCGGCTCGCTGCCTTCGGGCAACACGATGCGCTTGTTGGCCGCCTGGGCGCGCTGGATCAACTGGTAGCGGAACACCGCCGGCGACAGGCGCATCCCCCGTGGCGTGCCGCAACGCTGGTGCAGCCAGCGCGCATCGAGGTGGCTGGCGACAAAGTCGGTGATGATCTCCGCGCGCTCGCGGTCATCAATCGGGATTTCCTTGTTCAGGCTGTTGAGCTGGTTGGCCGTGTCATAGGAGCCGGAACTCACCGACAGCACTGGCAGCCCCGCCTGGAACGCGCCTCGGCACAGGTCCATGATCCGCGGGTCGGGCAGGGTGTCGCTGGTCAGCAACAGGCCGGCAAGCGGCACGCCATTGATCGCGGCCAGGCTGACGGCGAGGATGATGTCATCGCGATCGCCTGGTGTTACCACCAGCACGCCGGGCTTGAGCAGCTCTACGGTGTTGCGCATGGTGCGCGCGCAGATGATGATTTTGGTCATGCGCCGGGTTTCGTAATCGCCGGCGTTGAGGATCTGTGCGCCCATCAGGTCGGCGACGTCACGCGTGCGCGGGGCGTTGAGTTCCGGCTGGTATGGGATGCAGCCGAGCAGGCGGAAATCGCCGCTGCGCAACAACGGCGAATGCTCTTTAAGGCGCGCCGAGAAAGCTTCCATGCTTTCGTCGGTGCGCACCTTGTTGAGGATCACGCCGAGCACTTTCGGGTCTTTCGGGCCGCCGAACAGCTGGGCCTGCAATTCCACGCGGCCGGAGAGCTCGGTGAGCACTTCGTTTTCCGGGGCCGAGACCAGGATCACTTCCGCATCCAGGCTTTTCGCCAGGTGCAGGTTGACCCGGGCCGCATAACTGGCGCTGCGGGTCGGCACCATGCCTTCGACGATCAGCACGTCCTTGCCCACGGCCGCTTGCTGATACAAGGTGATGATTTCTTCAAGCAGTTCGTCGAGCTGGCCGTCGCCGAGCATGCGCTCCACGTGTGCCAGGCCCAGGGGCTGCGGCGGTTTCAAACCGTGGGTGCGCGCGATCAGTTCGGTGGAGCGCTCGGGGCCGGTGTCGCCGGGATGCGGTTGGGCAATCGGTTTGAAAAAGCCGACTTTCAGCCCGGCTCGCTCAAGGGTACGCACCAGCCCAAGGCTGATGGAGGTCAGACCCACACCAAAATCGGTGGGCGCGATAAAAAAAGTCTGCATGCGAATTCTCTGGAGTTGCATGGCTTGGGTGGCGCTCTATGGCTGAGCGTCTACCGCGAATCAGATGCCAAGGTTATCGTTATTCGTGCAGTTGCGCACACCAGCCGCAGGCAAAGGGCTGGCCTATTTTTTCAATACGTTGCGCGCGGTCAAGCACCCAGGCGCGCGACTGCCAGGGCGGCTGGTGGCGCAGGTGCTGGGTGTGGCCGCAGGACAGCTCGGCGACCCAGTGCCAGTCTTCATCCTGATGAAAACCGGTGATCGTCGAGTGGCTTGTCTGACCCCGTCCGTCCGGGTTCTGTTCGCTTTCGGGCAAATCCTTGTTTAGACTTGTCCGTTCTTCATTCTTATGCAAAAGGTCTCGCCCCATGACGATCGCCGCTAACAAGGCTGTCTCCATCGACTATACCCTGACCAACGACGCTGGTGAGGTCATCGACAGCTCCGCCGGCGGCGCGCCGCTGGTCTACCTGCAAGGCGCAGGTAACATCATCCCAGGCCTGGAGAAGGCTCTGGAAGGCAAGCAGGTTGGTGATGAACTGACCGTAGCCGTAGAACCTGAAGATGCCTACGGTGAATACTCCGCCGAATTGGTCAGCACCCTGAGCCGCAGCATGTTCGAAGGTGTTGATGAGCTGGAAGTGGGTATGCAGTTCCACGCTTCGGCACCGGACGGCCAAATGCAGATCGTCACCATCCGTGACCTGGACGGCGACGACGTCACCGTCGACGGCAACCACCCTCTGGCTGGCCAGCGCCTGAACTTCCAAGTGAAGATCGTTGCCATCCGCGACGCTTCCCAGGAAGAAGTGGCTCACGGCCACGTCCACGGTGAAGGCGGTCATCACCATTGATTGTGGTTTGATCAATAGGTAGCAAAAACGCCCCGACTGGTTCGGGGCGTTTTTTTTGTGCCCGTATTCCATGTGGGAGCGGGCTTGCCCGCGATGGCGGTGGGTCAGCAACACATAGGCAAGCTGATCCACCGCTATCGCAGGCAATCCAGCTCCCACACAGGCCAGCTCCCACATTGTTGAACTGTTTGATCCATATTCCGCGCACAAACAAAAATGCCCCGGACCTTTCGGTACGGGGCATTTCTTAACTGCTACGCAACCTGAGTTACGTAGAAGTTGTTACCACTTAGGCTGCAGCAGGAACGCTCAGAGCCTTGATGTGGCCATTCAGGCGGCTCTTATGGCGAGCGGCCTTGTTCTTGTGGATGATGCCTTTATCGGCCATACGGTCGATAACTGGCACGGCCAGAACGTAAGCAGCTTGGGCTTTTTCAGCGTCTTTGGTGTCGATGGCCTTAACTACATTCTTGATGTAGGTACGGACCATGGAACGCAGGCTGGCGTTGTGGCTGCGACGCTTCTCAGCCTGTTTTGCACGTTTTTTGGCGGAAGGTGTGTTGGCCACCGTCGAGCTCCTCGAAAGACTTTTTAGGAAATAGCAAACAAAATAGGCCGCGAATCATGCCGATGACTTGATGGGTTGTCAAGGGCGGCTGATGCGAACTGCTGAGTGGTCGATCTGAAGAGGCGGGTGATTTATTTCCGGCGCTTGACCTGTAAACTCGCGAGCTTTGGCTCTGTGCTGTTGCAGGCGCGCAGTATCGCATAAGTAGGCGCACAGTTCGCCTGCTCTTTATCTATAGGCGCAAACTCTTTCAATGAATCTGCTCAAATCGTTGGCTGCCGTCAGCTCTATCACGATGATTTCCCGGGTATTGGGGTTCGTGCGTGACACCCTGCTGGCGCGCATTTTTGGCGCCAGCATGGCCACGGATGCTTTCTTTATTGCCTTCAAATTGCCCAACCTGTTGCGACGTATCTTCGCCGAGGGCGCATTTTCCCAGGCCTTCGTGCCGATTTTGGCCGAGTACAAGACCCAACAGGGCGAAGAGGCGACCCGCACCTTTATTGCCTATGTGTCGGGCCTGCTGACCCTGGTGCTGATGCTGGTGACCCTCATCGGCATGCTCGCCGCGCCTTGGGTGATCTGGGCCACGGCCCCCGGTTTCGCCAATACCCCGGAAAAATTCGCGCTGACCACCGACCTGTTGCGCGTGACCTTTCCTTATATATTGCTGATCTCGTTGTCGTCGCTGGCCGGCGCCATTCTCAACACCTGGAACCGTTTCTCGGTGCCGGCCTTCGTGCCGACCCTTTTAAACGTCAGCATGATTATCTTCGCGCTGTTCCTCACGCCTTACTTCGACCCGCCGGTCATGGCCCTGGGCTGGGCCGTGCTGGCCGGTGGCGTGGCGCAATTGCTCTACCAGCTGCCGCACCTGAAGAAGATCGGCATGCTCGTATTGCCGCGCCTGAACCTCAAGGACACCGGCGTGTGGCGTGTAATGCGCAATATGCTGCCGGCGATCCTCGGGGTGTCGGTAAGCCAGATTTCGCTGATCATCAACACCGCGTTTGCCTCGCTGCTGGTCTCGGGCTCGGTGTCGTGGATGTATTACGCCGACCGCCTGATGGAGCTGCCGTCCGGCGTGCTCGGCGTGGCCCTTGGCACGATTCTGCTGCCAACGCTGGCGCGCACCTATGCCAGCAAGGACCGCCAGGAATATTCGCGCATCCTCGACTGGGGCCTGCGCCTGTGCTTTGTGCTGGTGCTGCCGTGCTCCCTGGCGTTGGGGATCCTGGCCGAGCCGTTGACGGTCTCGCTGTTCCAGTACGGCCAGTTCGATGCGCATGACGCCTTGATGACTCAGCACGCGCTGGTCGCCTACTCCGTCGGTTTGCTGGGGATTATCGTGATCAAGGTGCTGGCGCCGGGTTTCTACGCCCAGCAAAACATCCGCACGCCGGTCAAGATCGCGATCTTCACGTTGATCGTCACGCAACTCCTCAACCTGGTGTTTATCGGCCCGCTGGCCCACGCCGGCCTGGCCCTGGCCATCAGCGCCGGCGCCTGCATTAACGCCGGCCTGCTGTTTTACCAACTGCGCAAACAGCAGATGTTCCAGCCACAGCCAGGCTGGGGCCTGTTTGCCCTCAAGCTGCTGGTGGCGGTGGCGGTGATGTCCGCGGTGCTGCTGGGGCTGATGCACTTTATGCCCGCTTGGGACCAGGGCCATATGCTTGAGCGCTTCATGCGCCTGGGCGTGCTGGTGGTGGCTGGCGTGGTGGTGTACTTCGGGATGTTGCTGCTGCAAGGCTTTCGCCTGCGAGATTTCAATCGCAAGTCACTCGAATAGAGACTTTGCCGCGATAAAACGATGGTTTTATCGATTCGATCCATTTGGCCTGCGCTGTTGCCTGTCGTCCGGGGCCGGGTGTGGTTATAATCGACCACTTTATGAGCAAGAAGCGCGTTATGCAGCTGGTTCGAGGTCTCCACAACCTGCGCCCCCGGCATCGGGGCTGCGTCGCCACTATTGGCAACTTTGACGGTGTTCACCGTGGCCACCAGGCTATCCTGGCCAGGCTGCGCGAGCGCGCGGTCGAGTTGGGCGTGCCCAGCTGCGTGGTGATTTTCGAGCCACAGCCGCGGGAATACTTCACGCCGGAAACCGCGCCCGCCCGTCTGGCGCGCCTGCGCGACAAGTTGCAACTGCTGGCTGAAGAAGGCGTGGACCGCGTCCTCTGCCTGGCCTTCAACCAGCGTTTGCAAAGCCTCAGCGCCGCCGAGTTCGTCGACCGTATCCTCGTCGATGGCCTGGGCGTGCAACACCTGGAGGTCGGTGACGACTTCCGTTTTGGTTGCGACCGCGTCGGCGATTTCGATTTCCTGCAACACGCCGGTATCACTCAGGGATTTACCGTTGAAGCCGCGCAAACCGTCGAACTCGACGGGCTGCGCGTGAGCAGTACTCAGGTGCGTAATGCCCTGGCGGCTGCCGACTTCGCCTTGGCCGAGCGTTTGCTCGGCCGCCCGTTCCGCATTGCCGGGCGGGTCCTGCACGGCCAGAAGCTGGCGCGCCAACTGGGCACGCCGACCGCCAACGTGCAACTCAAGCGCCGCCGTGTGCCGCTGACCGGGGTTTACCTGGTCAGCGTCGACATCGACGGCCAACCGTGGCCGGGAGTCGCCAATATAGGCGTCAGGCCCACGGTTGCAGGTGATGGCAAGGCCCACCTGGAAGTACACCTTTTGGATTTTGCCGGTGATTTGTACGACCGGCGTTTAACGGTGGTTTTCCACCAGAAGCTGCGTGAAGAGCAGCGTTTCGCCTCGCTTGAGGCGTTGAAAACGGCGATCAATGCGGATGTCGCCGCCGCCCGTGCACTAGCCGCACCTAGCGCCCATCGCTAACCGAAGAGCCTTAAATGACCGACTATAAAGCCACGTTAAACCTTCCGGACACCGCCTTCCCAATGAAGGCCGGCCTGCCACAGCGCGAACCGCAGATCCTGCAGCGCTGGGACAGTATTGGCCTGTACGGAAAGTTGCGCGAAATTGGCAAGGATCGTCCGAAATTCGTCCTGCACGACGGCCCTCCTTATGCCAACGGCACGATTCACATCGGTCATGCGCTGAACAAAATTCTCAAGGACATGATCCTGCGCTCGAAAACCCTGTCGGGTTTCGACGCACCTTATGTCCCTGGCTGGGACTGCCACGGCCTGCCGATCGAACACAAAGTCGAAGTGACCTACGGCAAGAACCTGGGCGCGGATAAAACCCGCGAACTGTGCCGTGCCTACGCCGCCGAGCAGATCGAAGGGCAGAAGTCCGAATTCATCCGCCTGGGCGTGCTGGGCGAGTGGGACAACCCGTACAAGACCATGAACTTCAAGAACGAGGCCGGTGAAATTCGCGCCTTGGCCGAAATCGTCAAGGGCGGCTTCGTGTTCAAGGGCCTCAAGCCCGTGAACTGGTGCTTCGACTGCGGCTCGGCCCTGGCTGAAGCGGAAGTCGAGTACGAAGACAAAAAGTCCTCGACCATCGACGTGGCCTTCCCGATCGCCGACGACGCCAAGCTGGCCGAGGCCTTTGGCCTGGCCAGCCTGGGCAAACCCGCCGCCATCGTGATCTGGACCACCACCCCGTGGACCATCCCGGCCAACCAGGCGCTGAACGTGCACCCGGAATTCACCTACGCCCTGGTGGACGTCGGTGATCGCCTGCTGGTGCTGGCCGAGGAAATGGTCGAAGCCTGCCTGGCGCGCTACGAGCTGCAAGGTTCAGTGATCGCCACCACCACCGGCACCGCGCTGGAGCTGATCAACTTCCGCCACCCGTTCTATGACCGCCTGTCGCCGGTGTACCTGGCCGACTACGTCGAGCTGGGTTCGGGCACCGGTGTGGTTCACTCCGCGCCAGCCTACGGCGTGGACGACTTCGTGACCTGCAAAGCCTACGGCATGGTCAACGACGACATCCTCAACCCGGTGCAGAGCAATGGCGTGTACGCGCCATCGCTGGAGTTCTTCGGTGGCCAGTTCATCTTCAAGGCCAATGAACCGATCATCGACAAGCTGCGCGAAGTCGGTTCGCTGTTGCACACCGAAACAATCAAACACAGCTACATGCACTGCTGGCGCCACAAGACCCCGCTGATCTACCGCGCCACGGCGCAGTGGTTCATCGGCATGGACAAAGAGCCGGTCAGCGGCGACACCCTGCGTGTGCGCTCGCTCAAAGCCATCGAAGACACCCAGTTCGTCCCGGCCTGGGGCCAGGCGCGCCTGCACTCGATGATCGCCAACCGTCCGGACTGGTGCATCTCCCGTCAGCGTAACTGGGGCGTACCGATCCCGTTTTTCCTGAACAAGGAAAGCGGCGAGCTGCACCCACGCACCGTCGAACTGATGGAAACAGTCGCTCAGCGTGTTGAACAGGAAGGCATCGAAGCCTGGTTCAAGCTGGACGCCGCCGAGCTGTTGGGCGACGAAGCGCCGCTGTACGACAAGATCAGCGACACCCTCGACGTGTGGTTCGACTCGGGCACTACCCACTGGCACGTGCTGCGTGGTTCGCACCCGATGGGTCACGAGACCGGCCCGCGTGCCGACCTCTACCTGGAAGGTTCGGACCAACACCGTGGCTGGTTCCACTCGTCGCTGCTGACCGGTTGCGCCATCGACAACCACGCGCCGTACCGCGAGCTGCTGACCCACGGCTTCACCGTCGACGAGACGGGGCGCAAGATGTCCAAGTCGCTGAAAAACGTGATCGAGCCGAAAAAGATCAATGAAACCCTGGGCGCCGACATCATGCGTCTGTGGGTGGCTTCCACCGACTATTCGGGCGAGATCGCCGTGTCGGATCAGATCCTGGCCCGCAGCGCCGATGCCTACCGCCGTATCCGAAATACCGCACGCTTCATGCTGTCGAACCTGACCGGCTTCAACCCGGCCACCGACATCCTGCCGGCCGAGGACATGCTCGCCCTGGACCGTTGGGCCGTGGACCGTACCCTGTTGCTGCAGCGCGAGTTGCAGGAACACTACGGCGAATACCGCTTCTGGAACGTCTACTCGAAGATCCACAACTTCTGCGTGCAGGAGCTGGGTGGTTTCTACCTCGACATCATCAAGGACCGCCAGTACACCACCGCTGCCAACAGCAAGGCGCGCCGTTCGGCGCAAACCGCGCTGTACCACATCTCCGAAGCGCTGGTGCGCTGGATCGCGCCGATCCTGGCCTTCACCGCCGACGAACTGTGGGAGTACCTGCCGGGCGAGCGTAACGAGTCCGTGATGCTCAACACCTGGTACGAAGGCTTGACCGAACTGCCGGCCGACTTCGAACTGGGCCGCGAGTACTGGGAAGGCGTGATGGCCGTCAAGGTCGCGGTGAACAAGGAGCTGGAAGTTCAGCGCGCGGCCAAGGCCGTCGGTGGCAACCTGCAAGCTGAAGTTACCCTGTTTGCCGAGGAAGGCCTGACCGCCGACCTGGCCAAGCTGAGCAACGAGCTGCGCTTCGTGTTGATCACCTCGACCGCCAGCCTGGCACCGTTCGCCCAGGCACCGGCTGACGCGGTGGTTACCGACGTACCGGGCCTCAAGCTGCAGGTCGTCAAGTCGGCCTTCCCGAAGTGCGCGCGTTGCTGGCACTGCCGTGAAGACGTCGGCGTGAACCCTGAGCATCCGGAAATCTGCGGTCGTTGCGTCGACAACATCAGCGGTGAAGGCGAGGTTCGTCACTATGCCTAATTCAGCCCGCCGTTTCGGACGTCTGGGCTGGCTCGTCTTGAGTTTGCTGGTCCTGGTCATCGACCAGGTCAGCAAGGCTCACTTCGAGGGCTCCCTGGAAATGTTCCAGCAAATCGTGGTGATCCCGGATTACTTCAGCTGGACCCTCGCCTACAACACCGGCGCCGCTTTCAGCTTCCTGGCTGACGGCGGCGGCTGGCAGCGCTGGCTGTTTGCGCTGATCGCCGTGGTGGTCAGTGCGGTGCTGGTGGTCTGGCTCAAGCGCCTGGGCCGCGATGATACCTGGCTGGCGATCGCCCTGGCCCTGGTGCTGGGCGGCGCGCTGGGCAACCTGTACGACCGCATTGCCCTGGGCCATGTGATCGACTTTATCCTGGTGCATTGGCAGAACCGCTGGTACTTCCCGGCGTTCAATTTTGCCGACAGCGCCATCACCGTCGGTGCAATCATGCTGGCGTTGGACATGTTCAAAAGCAAAAAAACCGGAGAGACCGTCAATGACTGATCAGGTATTGGCTGAGCAACGCATCGGCCAGAACACGGAAGTCACTTTGCATTTCGCACTGCGCCTGGAGAATGGCGACACGGTCGACAGCACGTTCGATAAAGCCCCGGCGACCTTCAAGGTCGGCGATGGCAACCTGCTGCCGGGTTTTGAAGCGGCACTGTTCGGTTTCAAGGCCGGCGACAAGCGCACCCTGCAGATCCTGCCGGAAAACGCCTTTGGCCAGCCCAATCCGCAAAACCTGCAGATAATCCCGCGTTCGCAGTTCCAGGACATGGACCTGTCGGAAGGTTTGCTGGTGATCTTCAACGATGCAGCGAATACCGAGCTGCCGGGTGTGGTCAAAACCTTCGATGACGCGCAAGTGACCATAGACTTCAACCACCCGTTGGCCGGTAAAACCTTGACGTTCGACGTTGAAATCATCGACGTTAAAGCGATCTGATTGAATGTGGGGCCGGCCTGCCGGTGCCTGCAAGATCCAACTTCTTGCCCTGCAAGACACGAGGCACAGCATGCAAATCAAACTCGCCAACCCCCGTGGCTTCTGCGCCGGCGTGGACCGGGCGATCGAAATCGTCAACCGCGCCCTGGAAGTCTTCGGGCCGCCGATTTACGTGCGCCATGAAGTCGTCCACAACAAATTCGTAGTCGAAGACCTGCGCGCACGTGGCGCTATCTTTGTTGAAGAGCTCGACCAGGTGCCGGACGACGTTATCGTCATCTTCAGTGCCCACGGTGTTTCCCAAGCTGTGCGTACCGAAGCGGCAGGCCGCGGCCTGAAAGTATTCGACGCCACCTGCCCGCTGGTGACCAAGGTGCATATCGAAGTCGCGCGCTACAGCCGTGACGGCCGCGAATGCATCCTGATCGGCCATGCCGGGCATCCGGAAGTCGAAGGCACCATGGGCCAGTACGACGCCAGCAATGGCGGTGCCATTTACCTGGTGGAAGACGAAAAAGACGTCGCCAACCTGCAGGTGCAGAACCCCGAGCGCCTGGCGTTCGTAACCCAGACGACCTTGTCGATGGACGACACCAGCCGTGTAATCGATGCCCTGCGCACGCGATTCCCTGCGATTGGCGGCCCGCGCAAGGATGATATTTGCTACGCCACGCAAAATCGCCAGGACGCCGTCAAGCAACTGGCCGACGAGTGCGACGTGGTTTTGGTGGTCGGCAGCCCCAACAGCTCCAACTCCAACCGCCTGCGCGAGCTGGCCGAGCGCATGGCGACTCCTGCGTACCTGATCGACGGTGCCGAAGACATGCAGCGCAGCTGGTTCGACGGCGTCGAGCGTATCGGCATCACGGCGGGCGCCTCGGCCCCGGAAGTCCTGGTGCGCGGTGTTATCCAGCAGTTGCACGCCTGGGGCGCAACGGGTGCCGATGAGCTGGCCGGGCGCGAAGAGAACATCACGTTCTCCATGCCCAAGGAGCTGCGGGTTCGCTCGCTGCTCTGACTGCCAGGGTGCCGGAGTAGCGCCGGCACAGCGCCTGCTCGGCCCTGTCGCTGCGCAGGCTGATGCGCCCGCTGGGCGCCAGCACTATCTGATACAGGCTCTGCGCCTGGTCCGTGGCGCACACATGCACGGTGCCCGCACGAAACCCTCCGCCTGAAAATACCGGCTCACCCAAACCGCTGAAGCGCACCTGGCTCTTGACCGGCCCGTTTCCCATGATCAGCACGCGCCCGCTGTCCTGGCGCTCCAGCAGCACGGGGTTATCGTCGTCCAGTTGGCCGCGACCGCTCACATCCAGTATCACCCGCCAACCCTGGCTCCAGTCGTCGTGCAGTGCATGGATGACCACCGCTCGATTGCGCGCGATGGCTTCCGTACGCGCATAACGCAGCCCGCCCGCCAGCGATTGTGCCGCGCTTTGTCGTTGCTGGGATTGCAGCAGGTGCTTGAAATTGGGCACTGCCAGGTGCGCCAGTATCGCGCTCAGGACTAACCCGAGCAGCAGTTCGATCAAGGTGAAACCTTGTTGTTGCATGTGCCGTCCCTCCGTGGACGAGGTTGCTGTTGGGTCGCTGTCTTAGGTATAGCGTCCAGGCCGGGTGCCGGATGATGGCCTTCATGTCCAAAGTATTTCCCTTTGTTCCCGGAGCAGCGCGGCCCGAAAAGCGGCGCTAGTCTTTGGCCGCGCAGCAGGTTTTACCTGCTTTTTTCTGGCCTTCGACATGGATGACGACGGAGATGCTTGTTTGCCCCAACACCTGTTTCCCCTGCGCTTTGCATCGGCACCAAAGCGGCATGACGCTGATCGAGGTGCTGGTGGCGGTACTGATTCTCGCCATTGGCCTGTTAGGTGCAGCGGTGATCCAGCTCAATGCCCTCAGGTACACCGACAGCTCAAGGATGACCAGCCAAGCGAGTTTCATTGCCTACGACATGCTTGACCGGATTCGCGCCAACGCAGGCGCCGACTACGTATGGCTCCCAGGAAAAACCGGAGCCGCGCGCGCCCCCGCGAGTTCCGCAACCGCCAGCGTGCGCGACCTGGACCTGCATGATTTTGAGACCAATATTCGCGGCTTCGCAGGGGCGGGCGCCGATGGCTCCGTGGCGATCAGTGCAAACGAAGCGACCGTCAGCATCAGTTGGGATGATCACCGAGGGACGAATACCCCGGGTGCCCGTGAAGCCTTCACCCTGTCCAGCCGCATTGATAGCGAATCGGGGTCTGCGCAATGAGGGCTCGAGTGCGAGGTTTCAGCCTGTTGGAGCTGGTGCTGGCATTGGCCGTCGGGCTGGTGCTGGTTCTTGGAGTCAGCCAGGTGACGATCAGCTCCCAATCGACCCACTCCAGCCAGCAGGCGGCGATGCTGCTTCAGGATGATGCGCGGTTTGCCCTCGGCAAGTTGATTCACGATATACGCCAGGCCGGCATGTTCGGCTGTCTGGCCACGGCCTTCATCGAGAATGCCCCTGCGGATTTTGATTGGCCTGTGGCCTGGGCTTCCGGTGGCGGCGCAAAGTCGCTCACTTTGATTACTGCGGATGGGGCCGGCGCGCCTGACTGGACAGTGCTGTCCGACTGCACAGGTACCGCGCGGGCCTACGCGGGAAGCTCGCCTGCGCCCGCGCCAGGGCAGGTTCGTTTTGCGTTGCGCCAGATCACCTACACCTTTGAAGCGGGCCAACTGAAGGTCAGTACGCGCGCGGCGCCAGCGAAGGCGGTGCTGGTGGACAACGTGCAGCGTTTTGAGATCAGTTTCGGCATGGCCGCCAAGCCTGCTTCAACGCAGGTGGCACGCTACGACGCAAGCCCTGCCGACGCGTCCTTGATACGCAGTGTGCGCATCCTGATGACGCTGCGAGACCCGACAGGCCAGGCCAAGGATCAAACCTACAGCGCCGTGGCGGCGCTGCGAAACCGGTTGGGGTAGGGCGGCCATGGCGCTTGGTGTGCGTGGTCAAAGGCCTCAGGTGGGCATGGTGTTGGTGGTCTGCCTGGTATTCCTGCTGCTGTTGTCGCTGCTGGGCTTGTCGTCGATGCAGGCGGCGGTGACGCAGCAAAGGGTTGCCGGCAGCCTGTGGCATCGCAACCAGTCGTTTCAACAGGCGGAAAGTGGCTTGAGGCAGGGTGAGCTGGCGGTAAAGCAGGGTTCTGCGGCGTTGCCTGCGTGCCAGTCGATCGTTACCTGTGCGCCGCCGGCAGAGTCATTTTTGGTGGTGAGTGCCGGAGTGAACCCGGTTTCGGCCGTTACCTGGGTCGCACTGCAAGGCGGCCTCTACGGTGTTCAATCTCTGGGGCCTGGCCAAGGGCTGGCTCATTTGCCGCCGCAAACGTCAGCCGAGGTATACCGGGTCACGGCTGTAGGGCTTAACGGGCAATCGCGCACGGTGCTGGAGAGTGTGTTCATACGGGTGGACGAACACGGAGGCTCGCGGTTTCGGCGAGTGGCGTGGCGGCAACTTCAATAAGGAGCAACAGGATGTGCAAGGACAGCCAGGGCTTTACCCTGATCGAGTTATTGATCGCCACGGCGATCATCGCGTTACTGGCCGGGGTCGCATACCCCGGGTATACCCGCCATGTAAAAAAGGCCTATCGCGCCGAAATCGTCGCCCTATTGACTGAGCAGGCTCAGCACTTGGAGCGCTTTTATACGAGGAACGGCACTTTTATTGACGCAAGCGGCGTCAGTACGGGCAATGATCGCTATAGAATCAGCGCTGCATTGAACCCTCAGGATTTCCAGCTGGTGGCCATGCCTGCCGTCGACTCGATGATGGCTGGCGACCCGTGCGGCAACTTCAGCCTGACCAGCACCGGTGCGCGAGCCAACCCTGGCGCTGCGCCACACATGTCGCGCAAGACATGCTGGGGGCAATGATGCAGATGCAGATGCAGATGCTGGATGATTGGGCGCCGAGCGCGCTTGTTCCTATTTATCGGCTGGATCGAATGATGGCTAAGCAACAACAGGTGGTGATTGTCGGTGGCGGAGTCATCGGCTTGTTGACGGCGTACAACCTCGCGACCCAGGGGCAGGTGGTGGTGCTATTGGAGCGTGCGGGGCTGGGGCAGGAGTCTTCCTGGGCTGGCGGTGGCATCGTTTCCCCGCTGTACCCCTGGCGCTACAGCCCGGCAGTCACCGCGCTGGCCCATTGGTCGCAGGATTTTTACCCGCAACTGGCCGAGCGCTTGTTTGCCGCCACCGGTGTCGACCCCGAGGTTCATACCACAGGCTTGTACTGGCTCGACCTGGACGACGAAGCCGAAGCCCTGGCCTGGGCAGCGCGTGAGGGCCGTCCCTTGAGCAAAGTGGATGTGTCCGCCGCGCATGATGCCGTCCCGGTGCTGGGAGGCGGCTACTCCCAAGCGATTTATATGGCCAACGTGGCCAATGTGCGCAACCCGCGGCTGGTCAAGTCCCTCAAGGCGGCGCTGTTGGCGCTGCCCGGCGTGACGATTCACGAGCAGTGTGAAGTCGCCGGGTTTGTCCTGGAAGGCGCCCGCGTAGTGGGCGTAAACACTGCGAATGGCCCGATCTTCGGCGATCAGGTGGTGTTGGCCGCCGGGGCGTGGAGTGGTGAGTTGCTTGGATTGCTGGGCTTGGCGTTGCCGGTCGAGCCGGTCAAGGGCCAGATGATTCTGTACAAGTGCGCGTCGGACTTCCTGTCGAGCATGGTCCTGGCCAAGGGGCGTTATGCGATTCCCCGGCGTGACGGGCACATCCTGATTGGCAGCACTCTGGAGCACGAAGGCTTCGACAAGACGCCCACGGAATCTGCGCTGGAAAGCCTCAAGGCTTCGGCGGTAGAGCTGATTCCCGCCCTGGCAGACGCAGAGGTGGTGGGGCATTGGGCCGGTTTGCGCCCAGGCTCGCCGGAGGGCATTCCCTATATCGGCCAGGTGCCAGGCTTCAAGGGGTTGTGGCTGAACTGTGGGCATTACCGCAACGGACTGGTATTGGCCCCGGCCTCTTGCCAATTGTTTACCGATTTGTTGCTGGGGCGCGCGCCGATCATCGACCCGGCGCCCTATGCTCCCGCGGGTCGACTCAACGCTGGATAGACTTCGGTCCTTGTTCCAGATGCGCCTGGGTGCAGTACCACGCCTGGTTTGAGCTGAGTGCCCGGTCCTGCGGCAGGTGCACGCCGCAGTGGGCGCAGCGCACCATCATCGCAGCGCCAGGCTCGCTGGAGCGTTGCTGTTTGGCAGCCGGGCTTTTGAATTTGCGCCAGAACCATACCGCGGCGGCAATGACGGCAATCCAGAACAGTAAACGAACCATGATGGGCAGTTTCTCGACAGGGAATGCGCCAGTTTAGCCAAGGACGTGGCAGGCGCACAGAGCAATAATGCTGACCCACAAAAAAGGGAGCCCCGAAGGGCTCCCTTTTTGCGTTGCGCCGACTGAATCAGTCGAACACACCGAAGGTCATGTAGCTGAACCACGAACGGTCCTGATTGTTGCCCAGGGCCTCTGGCTCTTCCTCTTCGATCACGTCGCCGTTCTCGTCGTGCGGCTTGAGGTCCGAAGGAATCGCTTCCTTGGCGTCCTGGTACTGCTTGATCACGTCCTGGTTGGCGCGGGTTTCGCCCGGCGGCAGCGGAGGACGCGACTCGATCAGGCCCAGGGTGTACTTGCTCAGCCACGAGCGGTTATCCGCCTCGGCAACCTGAGGTACGAACTTGCCGTCTTGCAGGCTTGGGTGATCCGGGTAGTTGAGCTTCAGGGTTTCCAGGCTGGTGTCGGCCAACTCGTCGAGGTGCAGACGCTGGTAAGCCTCGGTCATCACGGCCAGGCCGTCACCTACCGACGGGGTTTCCTGGAAGTTTTCCACTACATAACGGCCGCGGTTGGCGGCAGCGACATAAGCCTGACGGGTCAGGTAGTAGTGCGCTACGTGGATCTCGTAGGAGGCCAGCAGGTTGCGCAGGTAGATCATGCGCTGCTTGGCGTCCGGCGCGTAGCGGCTGTTGGGGTAGCGGCTGGTCAGCTGGGCGAACTCGTTGTAGGAGTCGCGGGCAGCGCCCGGGTCACGCTTGGTCATGTCCAGCGGCAGGAAGCGCGCCAGCAGGCCGACGTCCTGGTCGAACGAGGTCAGGCCCTTCATGTAGTAGGCGTAGTCGACGTTCGGGTGCTGCGGGTGCAGGCGGATAAAACGCTCGGCGGCGGACTTGGCAGCTTCCGGCTCGGCATTCTTGTAGTTGGCGTAGATCAGCTCGAGCTGGGCCTGGTCGGCGTAGCGCCCGAACGGATAACGCGACTCCAGTGCCTTCAGCTTCGCTGTGGCACTGGTGTAGCTATTATTGTCCAAGTCTTTCTGAGCCAGTTGGTACAACTCGACTTCGCTCAGGTTTTCGTCGACGACTTCCTTTGTTGACGAGCAAGCAGCAGTCATGGCGAGGATGGCGATCAGCAGCAGGTGTTTCACTTGCATGGCGGCTTGCGTCCCTATGACGGCCGCTGTCTTGGGCGGGGCCGTCCTGTTATGATGAGCGCCCCGTTGAAAGCCTCGGGGCAAAAGACGCCGTATTTAACCACAAGCGCGCAGCCGAAACCAAAGGCTGTGCCACGCCTAGTCTGAGCATGTCCGATAAAATTGAACTTCGCGCAGAGGTGCCGTCCGAATTGGGCGGCCAACGCCTCGATCAAGTCGCCGCACAATTATTCGCTGAGCACTCGCGCTCGCGCCTTTCCGCCTGGATCAAAGACGGCCGCCTGACTGTGGATGGAGCGGTTATCCGCCCGCGAGACATAGTGCATGGCGGTGCGATTCTTGAGCTGACTGCCGAGCAGGAAGCCCAGGGAGAATGGGTCGCCCAGGACATCGAGCTGGATATCGTCTATGAAGACGACGACATCCTGGTCATCAACAAACCCGCTGGCCTGGTGGTTCACCCGGCGGCCGGGCACGCTGATGGCACCTTGCTCAATGCCCTGTTGCACCACGTGCCGGACATCATCAATGTCCCGCGCTGCGGCATCGTGCACCGTCTGGACAAGGACACCACCGGCTTGATGGTGGTGGCCAAGACCATTCAGGCGCAGACGCAGTTGGTCACACAATTGCAGAGCCGCAGCGTCAGCCGAATCTACGAATGCATCGTAATCGGTGTGGTCGTGGCGGGTGGCAAGATCAACGCCCCTATCGGTCGTCACGGCCAGCAGCGCCAGCGTATGGCGGTAATGGAAGGCGGCAAGCAGGCCGTCAGCCACTACCGTGTGCTGGAGCGTTTCCGCTCCCACACCCACGTGCGGGTCAAGCTGGAAACCGGTCGTACCCACCAGATTCGTGTGCACATGGCCCACATCAACTTCCCGTTGGTCGGCGATCCGGCCTACGGCGGTCGCTTCCGTATTCCGCCGGCGGCCAGTGTGACCATGGTTGAATCGCTGAAATCCTTCCCGCGCCAGGCACTGCATGCACGCTTCCTGGAACTGGATCATCCGACGAGCGGTAAGCGGATGAGCTGGGAATCGCCGCTGCCGGACGATCTGGTCTGGTTGCTGTCGTTGCTCAAGCAGGATCGCGAGGCGTTTATCGGATGAGTGACTGGCTGATGCCTGACTGGCCCGCGCCGGCCAGGGTGAAAGCCTGTGTCACCACCCGAGCGGGCGGCGTCAGTCTGGCGCCGTTCGACAGCCTCAACCTGGGCGATCACGTCGAGGACAGCCTTGAGGCTGTCCTTGAGAATCGCCGTCGTCTGACCGACGCATTCCCTATTCAGCCTGCCTGGTTGCGCCAAGTCCACGGCGTTACGGTGGTCGAGGCCGATCCGTCGCGCACTGCCGAAGCGGATGGCAGCTGGACCAGCACGCCAGGCGTCGCCTGCACATCAATGACTGCCGATTGCCTGCCGGCGCTGTTCTGCAACCGCGCCGGTACGCGCGTGGCGGCAGCGCATGCCGGTTGGCGCGGTTTGGCGGCTGGCGTGCTCGAAGCCGCCGTTGAAAGTTTGAACGCCGAGCCGGGCGAAGTGCTGGTCTGGCTGGGCCCGGCGATTGGCCCGCAAGCCTTTGAAGTCGGCCCGGAAGTGCGTGAGGCCTTCGTGCAGCAATTGCCGGCCACTGCCGAGGCCTTTATGCCGAGCCGCAATCCCGGCAAGTTCATGGCCGACATCTACCAACTGGCGCGCCTGCGCCTTGCCGCGCGCGGTGTCACCGCTGTTTATGGCGGTGGTTTTTGCACCGTGACCGACCCGCGTTTCTTTTCTTACCGCCGCAGCCCTCGCACCGGTCGGTTTGCCTCCCTTATCTGGCTTGAGCGCTAGACTCTCCTGATCTGCGTCAACGCTCCGTAGCTTGAATCTCCCAGAATCGACCACATCTATAGGGGTATCTGGCAGGTTTCTTCATTCAGGATGTGTTCTGTAGCTCCGGCCTGCTCAAAAGGAAGGTGACTAATGCGTATTGATCGTTTAACCAGCAAATTACAGTTGGCCTTATCGGACTCTCAATCCTTGGCGGTGGGTCTCGACCACCCGGCCATCGAGCCTGCGCACTTGATGCAGGCGCTTCTGGATCAGCAAGGTGGTTCTATCAAGCCCTTGTTGATGCAAGTGGGCTTTGACGTCAACAGCCTGCGCAAGGAGTTGAGCAAAGAGCTCGACCAACTGCCGAAAATCCAAAACCCTACCGGCGACGTGAACATGTCGCAGGACCTGGCGCGCCTGCTCAACCAAGCGGATCGCCTGGCGCAGCAAAAAGGTGATCAGTTCATCTCCAGCGAATTGGTGCTGCTCGCCGCGATGGACGACAACAGCAAGCTTGGCAAATTGTTGCTTGGCCAGGGCGTGAGCAAAAAGGCCCTGGAAAACGCCATCAACAACCTGCGTGGCGGCGAAGCGGTGAACGACCCCAACCACGAGGAGTCGCGCCAGGCCCTGGATAAATACACCGTTGACCTGACCAAGCGCGCCGAAGAGGGCAAGCTGGACCCGGTGATCGGCCGTGACGATGAAATTCGTCGCACCATTCAGGTTTTGCAGCGTCGCACCAAGAACAACCCGGTGCTGATCGGCGAGCCTGGCGTGGGTAAAACTGCGATTGCCGAAGGTTTGGCCCAGCGCATCATTAATGGTGAAGTGCCGGACGGCCTTAAAGGCAAGCGTCTGTTGTCCCTGGACATGGGCTCGCTGATCGCCGGTGCCAAGTTCCGTGGCGAGTTCGAAGAGCGCCTGAAATCCCTGTTGAACGAGCTGTCGAAGCAGGAAGGGCAGATCATTTTGTTTATCGACGAACTGCACACCATGGTCGGCGCCGGTAAAGGCGAAGGCTCGATGGACGCCGGTAACATGCTCAAGCCAGCATTGGCGCGGGGCGAGCTGCATTGCGTTGGCGCGACCACGCTCAACGAATACCGTCAGTACATTGAAAAGGACGCCGCCCTTGAGCGGCGCTTCCAGAAAGTGCTGGTGGAAGAGCCGAGCGAAGAAGACACCATCGCGATCCTGCGTGGCCTCAAAGAGCGCTATGAGGTCCACCACAAGGTGGCGATCACTGACGGCGCGATCATTGCGGCGGCCAAATTGAGCCATCGCTATATCACCGACCGTCAGTTGCCGGACAAGGCCATCGACTTGATCGACGAAGCGGCCAGCCGCATCCGCATGGAGATCGACTCCAAACCGGAAGTGCTCGACCGCCTGGACCGGCGCCTGATTCAACTGAAGGTCGAATCCCAGGCGCTGAAAAAAGAAGAGGATGACGCGGCGAAGAAACGCCTGGAAAAACTCCAGGAAGAAATCGTGCGCCTGGAACGTGAGTATTCGGACCTCGAAGAAATCTGGACCTCGGAAAAAGCCGAGGTACAGGGTTCGGCGCAGATCCAGCAGAAAATCGAGCAGTCCCGTCAGGAGTTGGAAGCTGCGCGCCGCAAAGGCGACCTGAACCGCATGGCCGAGTTGCAGTACGGGGTGATTCCCGACCTGGAGCGCAGCCTGCAGATGGTTGACCAGCACGGCAAGAGCGAGAACCAGTTGCTGCGCAGCAAGGTCACCGAGGAAGAAATTGCCGAGGTGGTGTCCAAGTGGACCGGCATCCCCGTGTCGAAAATGCTCGAAGGCGAGCGCGACAAACTGCTGAAGATGGAAAGCCTGTTGCACCAGCGCGTCATCGGCCAGGAAGAGGCCGTGGTGGCGGTGTCCAACGCGGTGCGGCGTTCGCGGGCCGGCTTGTCCGACCCGAATCGCCCAAGCGGTTCATTTATGTTCCTCGGCCCGACCGGCGTGGGCAAGACCGAGCTGTGCAAGGCGTTGGCCGAGTTTCTCTTTGATACCGAAGAGGCCATGGTGCGCATCGACATGTCCGAGTTCATGGAGAAGCATTCGGTGGCTCGCCTGATCGGTGCACCACCAGGCTACGTGGGCTACGAAGAGGGCGGTTACCTGACTGAAGCCGTGCGGCGCAAGCCTTACTCGGTGATCCTGCTGGATGAGGTCGAGAAGGCCCACCCGGATGTGTTCAACATCTTGCTGCAGGTGCTGGAAGATGGCCGTCTGACGGACAGCCACGGGCGTACGGTGGATTTCCGCAACACGGTCATTGTGATGACCTCCAACCTGGGGTCGGCGCAGATCCAGGAGTTGGTGGGCGATCGTGAAGGCCAGCGTGCTGCAGTGATGGATGCGCTGACCTCGCACTTCCGCCCGGAATTTATCAACCGGGTCGATGAAGTGGTGATCTTCGAGCCTCTGGCGCGGGATCAGATCGCGGGTATTACCGAGATCCAGTTGGGCCGCCTGCGTGGTCGTCTGGCCGAACGCGAGCTGTCGCTGGAGCTGAGCCGCGAGGCGTTGGACAAGTTGATCGCGGTTGGTTACGACCCGGTGTATGGCGCACGGCCGTTGAAACGTGCGATCCAGCGCTGGATCGAGAACCCGCTGGCGCAGTTGATCCTGTCGGGCAGCTTCATGCCGGGCACCAGCGTCACGGCTACGGTGGAAAACGACGAAATCGTCTTCCACTAAGCCCAGCCTGTATGGCTATAAGAGGAGGCCCCGCATTGCGGGGCCTTTTTTTTCGATAGGGCGTTGAACTGTAAGGCAAAGGCTTGTAAAGTGCGCCCCGCAGCAACGTCAGCCCACGGGTTTCTTCTCCCCAAGAAGAAATCAGAAAGAAGCGCAAATCCTTGTCTTAAAAGCAATTTAAAGGGTTGACAGAGGTTTTTAAGATTGTAGAATAGCGCGCCTCAGACACATGAACGTAGCGATACGGGCAAGTCGAAGAGAAGGTTACACCGCAGTAAAAGTTGTACATTTGAAATGTTTAGTTCCGTGATAGCTCAGTCGGTAGAGCAAATGACTGTTAATCATTGGGTCCCAGGTTCGAGTCCTGGTCACGGAGCCAATTTCAAAACCGGGGTATAGCGCAGTCCGGTAGCGCGCCTGCTTTGGGAGCAGGATGTCAGGAGTTCGAATCCCCTTACCCCGACCATATTAAAAATCCTCGTATCGAAAGATACGGGGATTTTTTTTGCCTGTTTTTCGGCATTACTTGTGCGAATTCCAAACAGATATTGTGCTGATGGGTGCGTTGGTGCGGCGATCGCGGCCTCCTAGACTGGGCGCCACTCGTTACCCACTCCACAGGAAATCGCACCATGACGCATACTGCCGCCTTGCCTGATGCTCAATCCACTCGCTCGTTGCCTGTCTCGCTGCTCAAATCCGTGCTTGTCAGCCTTGGCATGCTGATCGGGTTCGGCCAGTGCGCCGTTGCCGCTGACACCGGGGCGAACAAGCAGCCAACCATCCGCGCCATGCTGGGCGCTGGACCGATAGATCGCCTGGACCCGAAAACCACCGCCCTGGTGGTGATCGATTTCCAGAATGAATACTTCACCGGCCGCATGCCGATCCCGGACGGCATGAAAGCGCTTGAAAACACCCAGCGCCTGATCAAATTTGCCGATAAAGAAAAAATCCAGGTCATTCATGTACAGCACATTGCTCCGGACGGCGCGGCTGTCTTCGCCAAGAACGGCAAGACCGTTGATTTTCATCCGCTGATGCAACCGCGCCCGCAAGACAAGCTCGTGCAGAAAACCACGGTCAGCGTGTTTGCCAGCACCGATCTGGATGCCCAATTGAAAAAAGCCGGGGTCAAGACCCTGATTATCACCGGCCTGATGACCCATGCCTGTGTGGCGGGCGCCGCCCGGGACGCCGCGCCGTTGGGTTATGACGTTGTGGTAGCATCCGATGCCAGTGCCACTCGGGCGATCACCCGCGCTGATGGCAGCTCAGTAACCAAGGATGAATTGCACAAATCGGCGTTGGCTGAAATCGAAGACACCTTCGGTTCGGTGTTGACCACTTCGCAAATTATCGCTCTGCCGGTTAACTGATTCCCCAAACCTGCTTGGGATCGACCGTTGCATGAACCAGTTATCCGCCATGCGCGCCTTCCGGTGCATCGTCGAAGCCAAGGGCTTTTCTGCTGCCGCAGAGCGCCTGGACACCACGCACTCGACGATTTCACGGCAGCTGCAACAGCTCGAGACCGAGTTGGGCGCCCAACTGATCAACCGCAATACGCGGCGCTTCAGCCTGACGGGGGCAGGGGAACAGTACTACGCGGCCTGCGTCGATATCCTCAATCGTGTCGACGCAGCCTCCCAAGCCATCGCCCAAGGGCATCAACGCCCGGAAGGCGTGCTGAGAGTCAGCGTGCCGCTGGTGGTGGGGACTTTGGATTTGCCGCACTGGCTGCCGGGGTTCCAGCGCCGCTATACCGATATCGAGCTTGAGCTGTGCTGTGATGACCAGTTTGTCGACCTGGTGGCCGCAGGCTTTGATGTTGCGATACGTATTGCCAGCGCGTTGGCCGATACCTCGTTGGTTGCACGCACGTTGACGGTTTCCAGGCAGGTACTGGTGGCGTCGCCGGGTTACGTTGGTCGCCACGGCCTTCCCCGTTCGGCCCAGGAACTCGACAAGCATCGCTTGCTGACCTTCATTGGCGCTTCGTCAGTGTGGGAGCTGAGTACGGCGCGTGGCGGGGTGTTCAAGGTCACGCCGTCGGGACGCTTCAGCACCAATACCATCAGTGCACTGCACGCGGCCACACTGGCCGGTGCAGGCATCGGGTGCTTTACCTTGGCCACCGTGCAGAATGATCTGGTGCAAGGACGGCTGGTGCGCATTCTGCCCAATTACTCATTGGGCGAGCGCCATTACTACGCGCTCTATCCACAGTCTCGGCACCTGGCGCCGAAGGTGCGCGCGTTTGTCGACTATATGGCCGAGTTCTACCAACAGGAATAATCGCCCAATAAAAAATCCCCCGACCAGCCGGTAGGGGGATTTTTTTATGCCGCGCAGCTGATCAGTGCAGCTTGAGCCTGGGCTCGGTTCCGCGCCCGATCTTGCTGCCCAGCATCAGCATCGCCGTGCGGAAGAAACCATACAGCGCCATCTGGTGCATGCGGTACAGCGACACGTAGAACATCCGCGCCAGCCAGCCCTCGAGCATCACGCTGCCGGTGAGGTTGCCCATCAAGTTACCCACCGCCGAGAAGCGCGACAGCGAAATCAGCGAACCGTAGTCGGTGTACTTGTACGAAGGCAGGTCCTTGCCTTCGATCCGCAGCTTCAGCGACTTGGCCAGCAATGAAGCCTGCTGGTGAGCCGCCTGGGCACGTGGCGGTACATTGCGGTCGGTGCCCGGTTGCGGGCAGGCGGCGCAGTCACCAAAGGCGAAGATGTTTTCGTCGCGGGTGGTTTGCAGTGTCGGCAAGACTTGCAGCTGGTTGATGCGGTTGGTTTCCAGGCCATCAATGTCCTTGAGGAACCCCGGCGCACGAATCCCGGCCGCCCATACCTTGAGGCTGGCAGGGATGACCTGGCCGCTGCTGGTGATCAGCGCATCGGCCGTTACTTCGCTGACGGCTGAGTTGGTCAATACGGTCACCCCGAGTTTCTCCAGGGTTTTATGCACAGGCCCGCCGATACGCTCGGGCAGGGCCGGCAATACCCGTGGGCCGGCTTCGATCAGGGTGATGTGCATGTTTTCCGGCTTGATCCGGTCCAGGCCATAGGCTGCCAGCTCATGTGCAGCATTATGCAGCTCGGCGGCCAGCTCAACGCCCGTGGCACCGGCGCCGACGATGGCGACGCTGATCTGCTCGATGGTATCGGTCTGCCCGGCATGGGCGCGCAGGTAGTGGTTGAGCAACTGCTGGTGAAAACGCTCTGCCTGCTTGCGGGTGTCGAGGAACAGGCAATGCTGCGCCGCACCTTCGGTGCCGAAATCGTTGGTGGTGCTGCCGACCGAAATCACCAGGCTGTCATAGCCGAGCACGCGCGCCGGCACCAGTTCGCGGCCCTCTTCGTCGAGGGTCGCGGCCAGCTGGATTTTCTTCTGCTCACGGTCGAGCCCGCTCATGCGCCCCAGTTGGAACTCGAAGTGGTTCCATTTGGCCTGGGCGACGTAATTGAGTTCGTCTTCCGAAGAGTTCAGCGAGCCGGCAGCCACTTCGTGCAGCAAGGGCTTCCAGATGTGGGTCAGGTTGGCGTCCACCAGCGTGATGCTGGCGGTGCCGCGCTTGCCCAGAGTCTTACCCAGGCGGGTAGCCAACTCCAGGCCGCCGGCGCCGCCGCCGACGATAATAATACGATGGGTCATGGGGATATCTCGCAAGGCTAAAAGAAATCGGAGCAGTTACCCCCGCGAGCGCCAGGCAGCTCATAGCGTCAGGTAACTCAAAAGGCGGCTCAGCAGACCGAGCCCGATCACCACCACCAGCACCACACAGAGGAGCAGCCACGGCCGGAAAGGCTTGCGCTCGACTCTGTTCTGGGAGAGTTGCAGGTACTCTTCGACATGCTGTTGGTCATCGGGGTTCAGATGGCTGGTCATATAAGGCCTCGTCAGGTAGACGTTGCAAAAGGGCGCCACGTTACAGTCAGGGGATTGGCGGTATCGCCACAAGCTTAGTCGGTGCCCGTGTCACAGGCTGATACCCACGTCGAATACTATGCTGCGGCCCAGGTTGTTGCGCAAGAAGTCAGGCGCGTCGGGGTGAGCGAACAACACCCGCGCAAATGTCGGGCCTACCAGTGACAGCGAGCGCCAGCCCTGGCGCAGGTATTCGGTGGGCGGCGGGAAGTGGCTGTTGAGGTCCAGCACTTCGCGCTTGAGGCTGGTAAAAGCGATGAGGTCGAGTTCGCCGAGGTCCATCCCCCGTTCCTTGTAGTTGTGCGCCTTTTTGCGCAGGGTCGGCGCCAGGCGCAGCAGGAACTCATGGGCCGGGATCCGCCGCGGCTTGGCTTCACGCCGCACCAGTTGGCTCAGGGAAAACGCACTGCGCCGGCGCAGCAATTCATCGCGCCATTCGTCGTTCAGGCGCCGGCCTTCATCCAGCACGAAAAACACCTCGAAGCTGGCGTCGCGAAACAGCACATCCGGCGGCTCTTGACCGGCGGCATGAAACTCTTCGGCCCGGTAGGGCACATTCAAGCCTTGCAGCAGGCGCTGGCAGACCCAACGCTCACGCTCCCATTTGCGGGCATTGGACAGGAACGCATTGGCTTGTTCGGCCGCTACGGTGAGCAGGCGCAAGTAATCTGAGTCATCCATATTTGCAGCTTAGCGTCCAAATGATGACCGCAGGAAGTCTTGCTTTAAAACTCCGGTGTAGACTGGCTACTCGACCAACATCCGAACCAGGGAGTATGCGGTGAAGTTTTTCGTGGTGCTGTTTTTGAGCCTTTTACCTGTGTGGGCACAGGCCATCGAAGTGGGTGAGCGTGTCGCGCCTTGGACCTTGCTCGATCAGTTTGACCAGGCCTACACCCTGGATGATCAGGCGCAGATTTTGCTGGTGGCGCGCAGTATGGACGCTGCCAAGCTGGTCGATGCGGCGTTGCAAGGTCAGGCCAAGGGCTATCTGGAAGCGCGGCATGCGGTGTTTGTCGCCGATATCCAGCGCATGCCCCGGCTGATCGCCAAGCTGTTCGCCGTGCCGGCGATGCAGTCCTACAGCTACCGGGTCATGCTCGACCGCGACGCGCGTGTCGCCCCGCGTTATCCCGGTGCTGTGGATAAAGTGCTATGGCTGCAACTCGATAACGGCAAGTTGAGCGCGCAACGCGAATACGGCTCCGCCGCCGAACTGCGCCAGGCCCTGGAGCAGGTGAAACCGTGATCAGCGCCGCCGTACTGGCACCGGGCACCCTGGCCGTCGGCGGGTTGTTGTACGCGCCGGTGCTGTTGTGGGCGATCCTGCGTTCGCCGTGGGTTGAGCTGTTTGCCGACCGGCGGCGTCAGCATCTGTTGTTCGGTACGGTGTTCGCGCTGTTCATGTTGTGGCTGGTGCGGCGAGATTTCGACACCGGCGTTTCCTACCATTTTATCGGCATGACCGCCGTCACCCTGCTGCTCGACTGGCCATTGGCAATCGTCGGTGGTTTTGCCGCGCAGTTAGCTTTGGTGGCCCTGGGGCGGCAGGACCTGGCGGCGCTGGGCGTCAACGGTCTGCTGCTGATCGTGCTGCCGGTGCTGGTCACTGAAGGCTGCGCGCTGCTCGTGGAGCGGGCGCAACCGCGCAACCCCTTCGTCTATATCTTCTGCTCCGGCTTTTTCGCCGCCGCGCTGTCGGCCCTGTTATGCCTGTTGCTGGGGCTGGGCTTGTTGTGGTTCGACGGGCGTTTTGCGATGCCGGAGTGGCTGGAAGACTTCGTCGGTTATCTATGGTTGATCATCTTTCCCGAAGCCTTTATCAACGGCATGGTGATCAGCGCCCTGGTGGTGTTCTGCCCTGAATGGTTGGAGACCTTTAACCGCACGCGCTATTTGTCGGCGCCGTGGAAGGATGACGATTCGCAGCGTTGATCCATATCAAATCTCAGGCAGCCGCACAGGCCCATGCTCTGCGAAATACTTCCAGGAGCTTGGATCATGAGTGTGTACGAATGGGCAAGGCAGGAGTTGCGCAGAAGCCAGGACGCTGCGCAGGAAATCGGTTTTGACCCCGGCTTGACCCTGCGTGCCATGCTCAGTGCGGTGGTGCAGCAGAGCAAGGGCGTGCGCAGTTTTGAAGACCTGGCCGACGAGCTGCAGTACCTTGCAGAGAACCTCGACGACCAGCAGGAATACGCCTTTATGCGGCCTTAGTGGCGCGGCGGTAGGTCTTCGGAGAACAGCTCGTCCTCGGCATCCGGGCTGACCGGAATCTTGTGTTCTTCCGATGCCCAGGCGCCCAGGTCGATGAGTTTGCAACGGTCCGAGCAGAACGGCCGGTTGGCGTTGTCTGTTTTCCATTCCACGGGTGCACCGCAGGTTGGACAGTCGACGGTCATAGGTTGGCTCATGATCGGCCTCCACGCAAAGTAAGGTAAAAGTGGTGCAGTCGCTCGACCTCGCTGTGCAGCCAGGCGAGGTCCTTGTCGTTGACCAGAACGTCATCGGCATGGTTCAGGCGGTCTTCGCGGCTGGACTGTGCCTTGAGGATCGCCTGCACTTGCTGTTCGCTGATGCCGTCGCGCTGCAGGGTACGCTGAATCTGCAGCGATTGCGGCACGTCGATCACCAGGATGCGCTGGGTCATGCTGTACTGGCCGGATTCGATCAGCAGCGGTGACACCAGGATCGCGTAGGGCGATCGGGCGCGGGCCAGATGGTCGCGGATTTCCTCGCCGATCAGCGGGTGCAGCAAGGCTTCCAGCCAGCGGCGCTCCTCGGGTACTTCAAAGATCAGCTTGCGCAACGCTGCGCGGTCCAGCTGGCCGTCAGGCCGCAAGACGCCGGCACCAAAATGCTCGGCGATACGTGCCAGTGCCGGCCGGCCAGGCTCGACCACCCAGCGCGCAGCGTGATCGGCGTCGACCAGGTCAATGCCCAGGTCAGTGAAGTGCTGGGCCGCCGCGCTTTTACCGCTGCCGATGCCGCCAGTCAGGCCAAGAATCCAGGGTGTTGCAACAGAAGTGGTCATTTGAAACCGACAGACTGCAAATAGAAGTCGGTTATTTGACCACCCCAGAGCAATGCAATCCAGCCGGCAATCGCCAGATACGGACCAAACGGCATGGGCGTCGATGCTTGGGCCTTGCGCAAGCGCAGCAGAATCACCCCCATAAACACCCCGACCAGGGATGACATGAACAGCGTCATCGGCAGTACCTGCCAGCCGCCCCAGGCCCCGAGCAGCGCCAGTAACTTGAAGTCGCCGTGGCCCATGCCGTCCTTGCCGGTGATCAATTTGAACAGCCAGAACACTGTCCACAGGCTCAGGTAGCCGATCACTGCGCCCCACAGCGCATCAGGCAGGGTGGTGAACAGCCCGAAGCCATTGACGATCAGCCCCAGCCAGAGCAGCGGCAGCACCAGCACGTCCGGCAGCAGCTGGTGGTCTATGTCGATCAGGCTCATCGCCAACAACCCCCAGCTCACCAGCATCAACGCAGCGGCTTGCCAGCCGAAACCGAAATGCCAGGCCACCAAAGCGGAAATCAAGGCACAGGCCAGCTCGGTGAACGGGTAGCGGGGGCTGATCGCGCCCTGGCAGTGGGCACAACGGCCCCTGAGCCACAGGTAGCTGAGCAGCGGGATATTTTCCCATGGGCGGATCGGATGATCGCAATGCGGGCAGCACGAGTTGGGGTGCATCAGGTTGTAGGTGGGCGTGGCAGGTTCGGCAGGCAGACCGAGCACTTCATGGGCCTGGGCGCGCCATTCGCGGTCGAGTATTTTCGGCAGGCGCCACACCAGCACATTGAGAAAGCTGCCGACGATCAGCCCCAGCACCGAAGCCATCGCCACAAAAGCCCAGGGGTACTCACTGAACAGCAGGTTCAAAATGCACTCCCCAACTGGAAAACCGGCAGGTACATGGCAATCACCAGTGCCCCGACGATGCCCCCCAGCACCACCATGAGCAACGGCTCCATCAAACTTGTGAGGTTATCGACCTGGTCGTCCACCGCGGCTTCGTAATGACTGGCGACTTTTTCCAGCATTCTGTCCAGCGTGCCGGACTCTTCGCCGATGGCCGTCATCTGAATCGCCATGCCGGGGAACAGGCCGCTGGCGGCCATTGAGTGATTCAACTGCATGCCGGTAGATACATCATGTCGCATATGCTCGATTGCCTGTTTGAACGGCCCTGACCCTGCGGCGCCGGCCACGCAACCCAGCGCTTGCACCAGCGGTACACCGGCGGCAAAGGTGGTTGAAAGCGTGCGGGCGAAGCGCGCAACGGCCGATTTGTGCAGCAGTTTGCCTGCCAGGGGCGTTTTCAACAAACCGACGTCAAGCCAATAACGAAAAACCGGCGAGGCGTGATAGGCGTGGCACAGCCCCAGGGCACCCGCGGCCAGGCCGACCGCCAGCATCCACCAGGCATGCTGGAGGAATTCGGACAGGGCGATGACCTGCAAGGTGAAGCCGGGCAACTGGCCGTCGACCCCGGCGAACAGGGTCTGGAACTGCGGCACCACATGCACCAGCAGTACGCCCGTGACGAGGCCTGCAATTATCAGGACTGCGACAGGGTAGGTCATGGCCTTCTTGATTCGGGTTCTGAGCTGTTCGCTCTTTTCGCGGTGGAGCGCCACGCGCTCTAGCAGCGTCTCAAGCGCTCCCGCCTGTTCGCCGGCTGCCACCAGGTTGCAATATAAATCATCGAAGTAGCGCGGCTGTTTACGCAACGCTTCGGTCAGGCTGATGCCGGCGGCGATCTGCAGTTTCAAGCCCAGTACCAGCTCACGCATGGAGCGGTTTTCGAAGCCTTCGCCGATGATGTCGCAGGCCTGCAGCAGCGCAATACCCGCCTTCAGCAGCGTGGCCAGTTGGCGGGTGAACAGGGTGATGTCCGCGCTTTTTATCGGCGGGGCGAGGCTTGGCAGCAGCGATGATTTCTTGTGCACGCGGCCAGGGCTGATGCCTTGTTGGCGCAGCTGCGCCTTGACCATGGCAGGGCTGTGCCCGCTGGTTTGCCCGCACACTTTGCGTCCTTTGCGGTTGATGCCTTCCCAGGCGTAAATCGTCGAAGCGTTGGTCATGTCGCGGTTCCGCACACAGGTCGTCGAAGATTTATAGCTTAGTCAGGTGACGGAATCGGGCAGGCGGGTGGGCCAGGATAAAATGTCAGAATGTGCGTCTTGTACGCGATTGACCGCGTGCGGATGAGTACACTGGCGCCGCTGCACAATACGGGGTGCAGGATGCGCCCTGTCATGAGATCTATTCTGGAGAGTGAATGTGATGCGTCAGAAAGGCTTTACCCTGATCGAGTTGTTGATCGTCGTGGCAATCATCGGCATTTTGGCCACCATCGGCCTGCCCATGTACACCACCCACCAGGCCAAGGCCAAGTTCACCGCGGGCCTGGCTGAAGTTTCCGCGTTGAAAGCCGGGTACGAAAGCACCCTCAACGAGGGCACCGTGCCCACGCTGGCATTAATCGGCGGCACCAGCCCGACGGCCAACTGCAAGATCGACGTGGCAGGCGACGTCACTACCGGCGCGGGTTCCATCAACTGCGAAATACTCGACGCGCCGGCACCTGTACTGGGCAAGACCATCAGCCTGACGCGCAGCGCCACCAGCGGCTGGAAATGCACCACAACCGCTGAAGAAAAATACGCAACCAAGGGTTGCGGCGCAGGCGGCGCATAACTGCTAAACCATCCACACGGACGTAGAGGTGGCCGATGTCGTTATCCATACAGCAGCGCGGCAATGTTTTTCTGGTAGCCGTAGTGTGCTTATTGGCTGTCGGGGTGTGTGCCCCCTTCGGTGGGCATGACCTGCAACGGGCGATGCAGATTGCTATCGCGTTTTGCGCCGTGCTGTATGGGCTGTCGGTCACCCCAGCAGGGCGTGTGGTTGACCGGCCTACCGCGCTGGGGCTCGGGTTGATCATCGGGCTGGGGCTGGTGTCTTCGGCGCTGGCCCACCAGCCGCTTTGGGCGTTTGCCGAAGTCGCCGTGTTTGTCGGTTGCGGGGCAATCGCAATGGCGTTTGCCGTGCTTCGTCGTCAAGGCGGCGAGCGTCTGGATCGGGTATTGATCTTCATCGTGGTGGGGCTGTGCCTGATCAAATCCACCCAATACCTGTACGCCGCTGCGCTGGCATTCACCAGTGGACAGCTGACACTGGACCCGGACCTGTTGTTGTCCGGCTTCTCCAACAAACGCTTTTACGGCCAGTTCCAGACGTTCACCCTGCCATTGCTGGCGCTTCCCCTGTTGCTCCCCAGAACCTCCCGCCCCCTGCGAGGTGCGGTGTTTGCGTTGCTGTGCGTCTGGTGGTTGATCGCGATCAGCGGCGGCACACGCGGCACCTGGCTTGGAATGGCGGCGGCGGGTGTTGTGTTGGCGACGCTGGGGGCTGGAGGGCGGCGCTGGCTGGGTTGGCAACTGGCCGCAATGCTGGGCGGATTGCTGCTGTACTGGCTGATATTCACGCTAGTGGCGGATTACCTGGGAATCCAGATAGCCAACGGCGCCAGTGACCGTCTCACCACCTCGCTGTCCGGCCGTGGCCCGATCTGGTGGCAGGCGTGGCATATGATCGTGGAGCGTCCATGGCTGGGCTTCGGGCCGATGCATTTCGCCGATATTGCCAATGACATTGCTACCCACCCCCACCAGGCCATCCTGCAATGGGCCAGTGAATGGGGTGTGCCATCGGCCTTATGTGTCGCGGCTCTGGCATGGCGGGGCGGGTGGGCTACATTCGGTGTACTGCGCGAACGTGCGTTGGTTACCGAGCGTGCCGACCTGCTTCGGCTGTGCCTGTTTGCGGCGCTGGTGGGTGCACTGGTGCAGTCGATGGTCGACGGGGTGATGGTGATGCCCAATTCCCAGGTCTGGCTGGCGCTGGTGGTGGGCTGGCTGCTGGCGCTGCATGCGTGGCAAAGCCCGACGACCGCAGCGCTGCCGGCGGCATGGTTTGCCTGGAAACTAATGAGTGTGTTGGCCGTTGGTCTATTGATCATGATCGCGGTGCGCGATGTGCCCCATATCCAGCAAGCCCAGCAGCAGTACCTGGACGCACATGGCCATCATCTGCAACCACGCTTCTGGGCCCAGGGGGTGATTGCCCGCTGACGGCCCGCAAGTTGCCGCACGCCCGATGCGGTGCTAGCTTTAGTCCACCGCCCGTGTAGCTCAGCCGGTAGAGCAGCGCACTCGTAACGCGAAGGTCGCAGGTTCGATTCCTGTCTCGGGCATTAGGCACTCGTTTTTTAAGGGCAATGTTTCAAAGGCAACGCTTCAAAGGCAGCACCGTTTTCAGATGATCCCAGAATGGTTCTGAAGGCCAGGCGAGTCGGCATTCGTGCCCGCTCTTTTGTATCTGAGCAACCTTGATGATCCAGATGCATCCCCATTCCTAGATCTAAGAGAACAAACATGACCACGACAGAAATGACCCAGGAAGTTCGGCACCAAGCAGCTCTCGACAAATACCTCGAGGACACGCCGCAGCTTAAAGAAGAGATCAAAGACCTGAGCGCCGATGATCAGCGCGACCAGATCCAGTGGGCATTCGAGGACGAGGCCGAGAGCCAGGGCTATCAGCCCTGGGAGCTGACCCTCAAGTACACGTCCACGCCGGAAGAATTCGAGGCGGCACGGCTGGCCTTGCACAAAGAGGCAGCCGAGGTGTTGGGGGTCGAATGGCAAGAGTATTGCGAGATGAATGACTTGGTCGTTTAAGCGCGTACCCGGTGCAGGAGCGAGCTGACTCGCGCCTGCACCCACCCCTCATATACTCAGGCGCATCGACAGGTCCACCGCCTTCACATCCTTGGTCATCGCACCGATGGAGATATAGTCCACCCCGGTTTCCGCGATGGGCAGCAGGGTACTTTCGTTGATCCCGCCGCTGGCCTCCAGCTTGGCCTTGCCACCGTTCAGGCGTACGGCTTCACGCATATCGTCCAGGCTCAACTCATCGAGCATGATGATGTCGGCGCCTGCCGCCAGTGCTTCGCGCAATTCCTCCAGGCTTTCCACTTCGATTTCCACCGGTTTGCCCGGAGCGATCTTGTGCGCGGCTGTAATGGCTTGGGCAATGCCCCCGCAGGCGGCGATATGGTTTTCCTTGATCAGGAACGCGTCATACAACCCGATACGGTGGTTGTGGCAACCGCCGCAGGTTACCGCGTACTTCTGCGCCAGACGCAGGCCAGGCAGGGTTTTGCGGGTATCCAACAGCTTGACCTGAGTGCTGGCGACAAAGTCTGCCAGGTACTGGGCGCGTGTGGCGACGCCTGACAGCAACTGCAGGAAATTCAGCGCGCAACGTTCGCCACTGAGCAGCGAGCGCGCGGGGCCTTCGAGGCGAAACAACACCTGATTGGGGCTGACGCGCTCGCCATCGGCCACCTGCCAGTGCACCGCCACGCGTGGGTCGAGCTGGCGGAATACCGCGTCGACCCAGGCAGTGCCGGCAATGACGGCGCTGTCGCGGGTAATGATGGCGGCTGTGGCCAGCCGTTCGGCCGGGATCAATTGCGCAGTGATGTCGCCGCTGCCGATGTCTTCCAGCAGTGCACGGCGCACGTTGGCTTCGATTTCGGCGGTGAGGTCGGCAAGACGGAGATTCGGCATAACAGGCTCCACAAACAAAGTGTCCCGATTATAGGGGCAGTGCGGGCCTGAACCCACACTCAACGCTGATTTACAGCGCAACGGCAGAGTTTGCTGGCGCAACCCCCCTCATTTGCAAGATAATCTCGCGCCTTGCAATTGGCGTCATAGCTTTGACGTCCTGGCAATAACCGGTTATCCATAGTCCAAACAGGCTTGTGATCGATTCTTGACCAACCCAATACCGCCGTTTCAGGAGGCCAGGATGCACAATGACGGAAAGGTGGTGCCAATCTACAAGGCACAGGCCACGCCATCGCCGCTCGCCCGACTGCCGGTGGTATTGCTGCAGGTCCGCGACAAGGCTGCGCAACAGTTGCAGCAGGGTCTGCAGGAGCTGTTCGATAACGCCGACGACACGCTGTTCGAAATGGCCGACAAGGCCCGCAGCACCGTCGACCACCATATTTTCTTTGAAGCCATGCGCGACCTGCGCCTCAAGCGCAAGAATTTCGAGCGCGTGTTCATGGAGCGGCTGTTCGAAGCCTTTGCCTCTCTCGGCCAGGCGGAGCGAGGCGAATTGCAATGGGTGCCGGTGGTGTCCTATGACGCCGCGCTCGGCACATCCACCGATGCTCTGGAAAAGGCCGTGGCGCTGGAAGCCATGCTTGGCCGGGTGCGCCACCGCGACGGCGTGGCCTTGGGGCAACTCACCGCCCGCTTCAGCGCGTTGCTGGGCAATCATCTGGATGATCGCGAGAACCCCCTGGGCCCTGCGCTGTTGTGCGAGTTTTTCCTGCGGGCGGGGCGCAGCCTGGGCGTGGAGATCCGCGTCAAACTGATCATGCTCAAGCTGTTTGAAAAATACGTACTCAGCGACGCCGACCAGCTGTACGGCGAAGCCAATCAATTGCTGATCGCGACGGGCGTGTTGCCCGAGCTTAAAGTCGTGCCCTCGCGCCGCCCTGGTGGGCGCGCTGCCCGTGAGCAGTCGAGCGAGCAAACGCAACCGAGTGCCGAGCAGCCCGTCGACGAAAACGGCCAGGAAGCCTTCGCTGCCTTGCAAGTGTGGCTGGCGCCCCTGCGCGGCAGCGTGGCGCCGACCCTCGAAGCCAGCGCCGAACCCCAGCCCATCGCCACGCGCGATCTGGTGCGCCTGCTCTCCCATTTGCAGCAGTACGTGCCGGAGCCGGACGCTGAAGACGATTTTGACCTGCGCAACCAGCTTGAGCAGTTGCTCACCCGCGTCAGCGTCAAGAGTGGCAAGTCGCGAGTCGTGGAGGATTCGGACGAAGACGTGATCAACCTGATCGCCCTGTTGTTCGAGTTCATCCTCAACGACCCTGCGGTGCCTGATGTTTTCAAGCCCTTGATCGGTCGTCTACAGATTCCGATGTTGAAAGTGGCAGTGCTGGACAAAGGTTTTTTCGGTCGTGCTGGCCACCCGGCACGGCGCCTGCTGAATGAAATCGCCGGCGCGGCCATGGGCTGGAGCTTGCGCGACGACTACCAGCGCGACAACCTGTACCTGCGCATCGAGCAGGTGGTGCAGCGTTTGCTCAACGAGTTTGTCGAAGATCCGGCGATTTTTGCCCAACTGCTGGAACAGCTCTGCGCGTTTACCGCCGATGAGCGGCGGCGCAGCGAGCTGCTTGAACAGCACACCCGCGATGCCGAGCAAGCGCGCCAGCTCACCGAAGCGGCCCGCGAGCGGGTGGCGGATGTGCTGAATCGGCGGCTGTTGGGCAAGACCCTGCCGCGGGCGGTGGTGCAATTTGTGCAGCAGGCGTGGAGCCAGGTCCTGTTGCTGGCCAGCCTCAAATACGGTGAGCAGTCGGTTCAATGGCAGGCAGGGCTGCGCACCCTGGACGAGTTGATCTGGAGTGTCAGCCTGGAACAGGAAACCGAAGCCGGGCGCCATTTGCTGGAACAGCTGCCGGGGTTGCTCAAAGCGTTGCGCGACGGTTTGACCAGCGCCGCGTTCGACCCCTTCAGTACCCGTGAATTCTTTGTCCGGCTGCAAGCCCTGCATCTGCAGGCGACGGATGGCGTCGATGAGCTGATCGAAGTGCGCGAGCCCTTCGTGTTCAGCACGGCGGTGCCCGATTCAACCCCGGAACTGCCGGCCAATGACCCGGACCTGCTCAAGGTCCATCAACTGCGGGTCGGTGCCTGGATGGTGTTCCAGGAAGCTGCCGGCGTTGCCCGGCGCTGCAGGCTTACCGCGATCATGGCCCCGGCCAACCAGTATATTTTCGTCAGCCACACGGGGCTCAAGGTGTTGGAGCGAAGCGCCCGCCAGTTGGCGCACGCGTTCAAGCGTGGCGGGTTGCACACCCTGGATGATGGGCCACTGTTTGAGCGCGCGTTGGCGGCGGTGGTTGGCAAGCTGCGTCAACTCGATCACGGCAAGTGATCGCAACCACAGGTGCGAACGCGGCATACTGGTAACACTTCGTCTCGTTCAAGGAACCTGTATGCAGTTGGACCCCATCAGCGGTTGGTGCCAGGGCATTCGTCATTGCCCTTCACCCAACTTCAACGAGCGCCCCGCAGGCGAAATCTCTCTGTTGGTGGTGCACAACATCAGCCTGCCACCGGCGCAGTTCGCCACCGGCAAAGTGCAGGAGTTTTTCCAGAATCGCCTGGATGTCACGGAACATCCCTACTTTGAAGGGATTGCAGACCTACGGGTGTCCGCGCATTTTCTGATTGAGCGCGACGGCGCAGTGACGCAGTTTGTGTCCTGTATTGATCGTGCCTGGCATGCCGGGGTCTCGTGCTTCGAAGGGCGCGAAACCTGCAATGACTTTTCCTTGGGTATAGAGCTGGAAGGCACGGATGACCTGCCATTCACCGACGCTCAATATGCGTCGCTGATCGACCTGACCCGCCAGTTGCTGGCAGCCTACCCAGGCATCACCCCACAGCGTATCTGTGGTCACAGCGATATTGCCCCGGGGCGCAAGACCGATCCCGGCCCGGCTTTTGATTGGACGCGCTTTCGCGGCGCCCTGCAGGATGGAGGACACGCACAATGAGTTTTCTGGTGTTGGTGCTGGCCGTGTGGATCGAGAAATTCTCGGCCCTGCGCCGGCGGTTGCAGCGCGATGGTGGCTGGCTGCGTGAACTGGCCAAGCTGGAATCAAGCCCGCGCATGGGCAAGCGGCCCTGGCTGATTCTGACAGTGCTGGTGTTGTTGCCGGTGGCATTGCTGGCGCTGTTGTTGCTGGTGTTGCAGCCGGTTGCCTACGGCTTGCTGGCGCTGCCGGTGCACCTGCTGGTGGTGATCTACAGCCTGGGCCGTGGGGATTTGCTGGGCGGGCTCGGCCCGTTTCGCGATGCCTGGCGTCGTGGCGACCTGCAAGCCGCCGAGCACGTGGCCGAACGCGATTTGAACTTGAGCGCCGAGAGTGGCGAGCAACTGCTCGAACGCGTGCAAGGCCATCTGTTGTGGCAGGCGTACCAGAGCTTCTTCGCGGTGATTTTCTGGTACTTCCTGTTGGGACCGGTCGCCGCCCTGGCGTATCGCCTGCTGGCGCTGGCCAGTGAACACAGCAACAACCCGCTGGTGGCCGAACGTGCGGGGCAGTTGCGGCATGCTTTCGACTGGCTGCCGGTACGCCTGCTGGCGGCCAGCTTTGCCCTGGTGGGCAACTTTGTCGCGGTCAGCCGCGTGATGTTGCACGAGCTGTTGAGCTGGGAGATCAGCGCCGAGCAGTTGATGGACAAAGTCGGCCTGGCGGCCGCAGAAATCCCGCCACCGGTGGTCGGCGCCGACGGCATCAACAGCCTGGACCGTTTGTGGGAATTGCTGCTGCGCGCCGCCGTGCTGTGGTACGCCGGGTTTGCTATCTGGACCGTGTTGCCCTGAACCCTGCGGCAGGGGCGAGCCCGTCGCCTCTGCCGTTAACCTTAAGTTACAAAACTCCCTTCGAATTTGAGCTATATACACAGAGCGCTAAATAGTGGCTTTCTGCCGCCGCCCTGCGCCTCAAATAAAAATAATAGGAAGGGAGTTCACCTGTGAAGAGCTTGCTCTATCCCGCCGTCGCGTTGATGAACCGTCTGAGTTTCGGCATGAAGTTCAGCCTGATCAGCGTGCTGTTCCTGCTGCCGATGCTGGCGACCAACTATTACCTGGTGCGCGATTCGTGGCGCGAATTCCAGGGCACGCGCATCGAATTGCAAAGCCTCGACCTACTCGGCAACAGCCTGGCGCTGCGCCGCGACCTGGAAACCCTCAACAACCAGGTGCAAATCAACGCAACCCTCGGCCAGGCCGGCAAGGCGGGTGACCTGGAGGGCAAGATCAGTGCCCTGGAAGCCAGCGTGCTGGGCCGCCTTCAAAGCCTTGAGGCCATGACCACCGAGCCTGAACAAATCGCCGCCTTCGAGGGCAAGCGCGACGAGTTGGTGGCTGCCTTCAAGGCCCAGCAACAGGAAACATCACTGTTGAGCAAAAGCGCGCTGATCGGCAAGTTGCTGAACAAGGCGCAGATGCTCAGCCAGATCATCGCCAGCCAGTCCGGGCTGAGCCGCGACCCGCAAAGTGACTTGCGCCAACTCAGCGAACTGATCACCAGCGTTACCCCGCAAGTCACTCAAACCCTGGGCGAAGGCCGGGCGATGGGCGCGTATTCCCTGGGTCAGGGGTTTCTCAATTCATCCTCCAGTACGCGCTTTGACGAGTTGCTGCAGCAGTTGGAAAAACTCCAGGCCGAATACGCGCTGAAGTTGCAGGACGCCTTGGGTGCGAGTAACGCCGCGCACACCGCGCTCGACGGTTTGGCCAAGGCGAGTAACGCCAGCCTCAAGCAAGGCAGCGAGTTGTTCGAAGAACAGGTGGTGATGGCTGAAACCCTTGACGCGCCCTGGCAGGAGTTTTACGACAAGGTCAGCCAGTTGATGGACCAGACCTACCAGCTCGATGGCGCTACCCTGACCTTTCTCGGGCAACAGTTGGAACAGCGCCTGGCGCAGAACCGCACGCACATGGTGGTGCTGGTCTCGGCCCTGAGCGCCGTGTTTTTGCTGATCTTCTATCTCTACGCCGGTTTTTATGCGTCGACGCGCACCACGTTGCGGCGCCTGGGTTCGATGATGGACAAGGTGGCCGCCGGCGACATGACAGTCACCTTCGTCGCCCAAAGCCGTGATGAGTTGGGCGATCTGGGCCTGGTGTTCAACGGCACTGTGGCGAAGATCCATGACTTGATCGAGCGCGTCGGGCACACCGTCAGCCAGGTCGAGCTCCAGGCCGGCCAGGTGGAAAGCGTCTCGGCCAAGAGCAACCAGGCCGTCAGCGACCAGCGCAGCCAGATCGAGCAGGTGGCGACGGCGATGAACCAAATGTCGTCCACCGCCCAGGAAGTCGCGCGCAGTGCTGCGGCGGCCGTGAGCAGCGCCCACAGCGTCAACGACGAAACCGTCAGCGGCCGTGGCCTCGTGCAATCCCAGCAGGGCAGCATCGCGAAGCTGGCCTCGGAGATCGACCAGTCGGTGCGGGTCATCAACCAATTGGCCAGCGACAGCCAGTCCATCAGCAGCGTGCTGGAAGTGATCAAGAGCATCGCCGAGCAAACCAACTTGCTGGCACTCAATGCCGCCATCGAAGCCGCACGCGCCGGTGAGCAGGGGCGCGGCTTTGCGGTAGTCGCCGACGAGGTGCGCACCCTGGCCCGGCGCACCCAGCACTCGACTGAGGAAATCGAACAGATGATCAGCCGCTTGCACACGGGTGTAGCGGCGGCAGTGAAGGCCATGGGCAGCAGCCATGAGATGGCGAATGGTACGGTCGGGCAGTCGGAAAAAGTCCAGCAGGCCCTGGAAAATATCCTCGGAGCCGTAGGCATGATCGTCGATCAGAACCAGCAGATCGCCGCTGCCGTGGAGCAGCAGACCGCCGTCGCCCACGATATCGACCAGAACATTGTCGCCATCAACCGCGCCGGGGAACATGCGGCCGAGGGCGCGCACCAGACCGAAGCCGCGAGCCGTGTGCTGTCGACGCAGGTGATCGAGTTGAAGCAGCTGATCGGCGCGTTTCGGGTATAAAGAGGGGCTGTCCCGCGGCTACCAGTTGAACAGCTCGCACGCATTGCGCGTGCTCGCCTCCGCCAGCGCCAGCGGGCTGATGCCCATGCATTCGGCCAGGGCGGTGCAGATATCCGGCAGGTGTTGCGGGCTATTGCGCTGGCCGGGGTACATGGCGGGCGCCATGTCCGGTGAATCGGTTTCCAGCACCACCGCGTCCAGCGGCAATTGCGCCAGCACCTTGTGCATGCGCAGGGCCTGCGGCCAGGTCGCGGCGCCGCCCAGGCCGAGCTTGAAGCCAAGCTTGATGTATTCGCGGGCTTCTTCACGGCTCCCGGCAAACGCATGGATGATCCCACCGCGTGGCAGTCGGATGCGCTTGAGGGTGGCGATGACTGCCGCGTGGCTGCGGCGTACGTGCAGCAGCGCCGGCAACTGGAAATCCACCGCCAGCTTGAGCTGGGCTTCGAACAGCGGTTGCTGGCGGTCACGGTCCAGCGTTTCGATGAAGTAATCCAGGCCGATCTCGCCAACCGCGCACACTTGCCGATGGCCGTGCAGGCGGGTCAACCAGTCGCCCAGTTCGATCAGGTCGGCGGGGCGGTGGTCTTCGAGATAGACCGGATGCAGGCCGAAAGCGGCGAACAGTCCTTCATCCGCTTGCACCAGATCCCACACGCGCTGCCAATTCTGCTGATACACCCCCAACACCACCATGCGGCTGACGCCCAATTCACGGCTGTGGGCGAGGACTTCCCGGCGATCGCTGTCGAAGTCCGGGAAGTCCAGGTGGGTGTGGGTGTCGATCAGCTCCACGCTCAAGCCTCGTGAATGCGCTGCTTGAACGTGCGGCCGATGGCGTGCACGCCGGGTTGGTAGTGTTCTTCTTCGATGGCCGCCAGGGCCAGGCGCAAAGCGGTGTCGGCGATCAGCTGATGTTGCTGGGCCATGGCGTTGACCGGCAGCGGCAGGAAGTCCAGCAACTGGGTATCGCCAAAGGTGCCCAGGCGCAGCGGTCGCGACTTCAGCGGGAAGTCATGCAGCGCGTCGAACACGCCTTGCAGCAGCACGTAGGACGTGGTCACCAGCGCGTCGGGCAAATGCCCCAGGCGTTGCAGTAATTGCTCCATCAACAGTCGGCCACAGTCGCGGCTGAACGCTTCGCCGTGTTCCACCAGCACCTCGCCGGTGAAGCCGTGCAGCGCTTCGCGAAAACCTGCCGCGCGCTCCTGGCTGATGCTCAGTTCGGGACGCGCGCCGATCAGCACGATCTGCTTGGGCAGCGGCTGCAGCAGGCTGCTGGTCAGTTGCTGGCAGGCCTGGCGGTCATCGCTGACCACCGAGCAGAACTGGCCGGGCTCCATCACCCGGTCAATCGCAATCACCGGCAGGCCTTTGGCTTGCAGTTCGCGGTAACTGTCATCGCTGGCCGGGAGGCAGCTGGCGACAAACAGCGCATCGCAGCGGCGGGCGCGGAACAGTTGCAACAGCTGGCGCTCGCTGACGGCTTCATCGTCGGAGCTGGCGATCAGCAACTGATAGCCACGCGCTCGTGCACCTTGCTCGAGTAACTTGGCGATACGTGCGTAACTGGGGTTTTCCAGGTCCGGCAGGATAAAGCCCAAGGTGCGCGTGTGCCGGCTGCGCAGCCCGGCCGCTTGTGGGTTGGGGGTAAAGCCATGGGCTTCAACCACGGCACGCACCCGTTCGACGGTTGCGCTGCTGATCCGTTGTTGCTCGGCCTTGCCATTGATGACGTAGCTGGCGGTGGTCACGGACACACCGGCAAGACGCGCGATATCACTGAGTTTCAATCCGGGATTTCCTTGTTTTTTGGAGCTTGCCCCGACACTTTGTCCAATCGTAACCGATTAATGCATACGACCAATGTCCTGGCTCAAGTGCCGAGTGGTCCTTCAAGGATGCGTAATTAACGCGTAATCTGCCATAAATTCTAGATTAAACGTTTCAGCCAGCGTATTTTTACGACGTTCGCGACTGAGTGCCTACTGCCAATTGACTACTCAGTCTGTCATTGCGGAACACCATTACACTGTTTTATTCAAAACAATACCTAGTGCGGCCACCGCACTAACTAGGAGAACGGCATGCTTGAGCTCACTGTAGAGCAGATTTCCATGGGCCAGACGGCTGTGGACAAATCTGCCGCCCTGCACCTGCTCGCTGACACACTGGTGGCCGACGGCCTGGTTGCCGAGGGTTACCTCAGCGGCTTGCAGGCGCGTGAAGCCCAGGGCTCGACCTTTCTTGGCCAAGGTATTGCCATCCCCCACGGCACCCCCGAAACCCGCGACCAGGTGTTTTCCACCGGCGTGCGCCTGCTGCAGTTCCCCGAAGGGGTGGACTGGGGCGACGGCCAGATCGTCTACCTGGCGATTGGCATTGCCGCCAAATCCGATGAACACCTGCGCCTTTTGCAACTGCTGACCCGCGCCCTCGGTGAAACCGACCTGGGCCAGGCGCTGCGCCGTGCCGGTTCCGCCGAAGCCTTGCTGAAATTGTTGCAAGGCGCGCCGCAGGAATTGGCCCTGGACGCGCAGATGATCAGCCTGGGCGTGTCTGCCGACGATTTCGAAGAACTGGTATGGCGTGGCGCACGCCTGTTGCGGCAGGCCGATTGTGTGAGCAATGGTTTCGCCGCCGTGCTGCAACAGGTCGATGCACTGCCCCTGGGCGATGGCCTGTGGTGGTTGCACAGCGAACAGACCGTCAAGCGCCCGGGCCTGGCGTTTGTCACCCCGGACAAACCCATGCGCTACCTCGGCCAGCCGCTCAACGGCCTGTTCTGTCTGGCCAGCCTCGGCGAAGCCCATCAAGCGCTGCTTGAACGCCTGTGCGCCTTGCTGATTGAAGGTCGCGGCCAGGAATTGGGCCGCGCCACCAGCAGCCGCGCGGTGCTAGAAGTGCTGGGTGGCGAACTGCCCCCGGACTGGCCCAGCGCCCGCATCACCCTGGCCAACGCCCACGGCCTGCACGCGCGCCCGGCGAAGATCCTGGCTCAGTTGGCGAAAAATTTTGATGGCGACATCCGCGTGCGCATCGTCGATGGCCCGGTGGGCGCCGTGTCGGTCAAAAGCCTGAGCAAACTGCTGAGCCTCGGCGCCCGGCGTGGCCAGGTGCTGGAGTTTGTCGCTGAACCGACGATTGCCGACGATGCGCTGCCGGCCTTGTTGGCCGCCGTCGAAGAGGGCCTGGGCGAAGAGGTCGAGCCGCTGCCGACCGTGAGCGCCCAGCCCGCCGTCCTCGACATCGAGCCCGTGGTCAGCGCGCCGCAGGCCGGCAGCCAGGTCCAGGCCATCGCCGCCGCGCCCGGCATCGCCATCGGCCCCGCGCATGTGCAGGTTCAGCACGTATTCGATTACCCATTGCGCGGCGAATCCTCCGCCATCGAGCGTCAACGTTTGCAGGACGCTCTGGCCGACGTGCGCCGCGATATCCAGGGCCTGATCGAGCGCAGCCAGGCCAAGGCCATCCGCGAGATTTTCATCACGCATCAGGAAATGCTCGACGACCCGGAACTCACCGACGAAGTCGACACCCGCCTCAAGCAAGGCGAAAGCGCCGAAGCCGCGTGGATGAGCGTGATCGAAGCCGCTGCCAAGCAGCAGGAATCGTTGCAGGATGCCTTGCTCGCCGAACGTGCCGCCGACCTGCGTGACATCGGCCGCCGCGTGCTGGCGCAACTGTGCGGCGTCGAAACCGCCCAGGAGCCGAGTGAACCGTACATCCTGGTGATGGACGAAGTCGGTCCGTCCGATGTGGCGCGCCTGGACCCGGCGCGCGTCGCCGGTATTCTCACCGCGCGCGGGGGCGCCACGGCCCACAGTGCCATCGTCGCCCGCGCCCTGGGGATTCCAGCGCTGGTCGGCGCCGGCCCGGCTGTATTGTTGCTGACCGCCGGCACCTCACTGTTGCTGGATGGGCAGCGCGGTCGCCTGCATGTCGACCCCGACCGCGCCACCTTGGAGCGTGCCACCGTCGAGCGCGATACCCGCGAGCAACGCCTGCAAGCCGCCTCGGCCCAGCGCCATGAACCGGCCCTGACCCGCGACGGTCACGCCGTGGAAGTGTTCGCCAATATCGGCGAAAGCGCGGGCGTGGCCAGCGCGGTGGAGCAGGGCGCCGAAGGCATTGGTTTGTTGCGCACCGAATTGATTTTCATGGCCCACCCGCAAGCGCCGGATGAAGCCACCCAGGAAGCCGAATACCGCCGCGTGCTCGACGGCCTCGGCGGTCGCCCGCTGGTGGTGCGCACCCTGGATGTGGGCGGCGATAAACCGCTGCCTTACTGGCCGATCGCCGAGGAAGAAAACCCCTTCCTCGGCGTGCGCGGCATTCGCCTGACCCTGCAACGCCCGCAGATCATGGAAGCGCAGCTGCGCGCGTTGCTGCGCTCGGCCGACAACCGCCCGCTGCGCATCATGTTCCCCATGGTCGGCAGCGTGGATGAATGGCGTGCCGCCCGTGACATGACCGAGCGCCTGCGCCTGGAAATTCCGGTGGCCGACCTGCAACTGGGGATCATGATCGAAATCCCGTCGGCGGCCTTGCTTGCGCCGGTGCTGGCCAAGGAGGTCGACTTCTTCAGTGTCGGCACTAATGACCTGACCCAGTACACCCTGGCCATCGACCGTGGCCACCCGACTCTGTCGGCCCAGGCCGATGGCCTGCACCCGGCCGTGTTGCAACTGATCGACATCACCGTGCGTGCCGCCCATGCTCATGGCAAATGGGTCGGCGTGTGCGGCGAGTTGGCGGCAGACCCGCTGGCGGTGCCGGTGCTGATCGGCCTGGGTGTTGATGAGTTGAGCGTGTCGGCCCGCAGCATTCCTGAAGTGAAGGCGCGGGTGCGTGAATTCAGTCTGAGCGAGGCCCAGGGCCTGGCGCAAAAAGCACTCGCGGTGGGTTCGCCCGCCGAAGTGCGTGCCCTAGTGGAGGCCGTGTAAATGGCAAGGATTCTGACCCTGACGCTGAACCCGGCGTTGGACCTCACGGTGCGCCTGGCGCGCCTGGAACCGGGCGCCGTCAACCGCAGCGAAACGCTGTTGACCCACGCTGCCGGCAAGGGCGTGAATGTTGCGCAAGTGCTGGCCGATCTGGGCCATACCGTTTCCGTGGGCGGCTTTCTCGGTGCGACAAACCCTGAGGCGTTCGATGCGCTGATCGCCAGCCGTCAGTTTGGCGATGCATTCGTTCGCGTACCGGGCGAAACACGCAGCAATATCAAGATTGCCGAACTCGACGGGCGGGTCACCGACATCAATGCACCGGGGCCGCTGGTCAGTGAGAACGCGCAAAAGGAACTGCTAAAACTCATCGCGATCATCGGCCCTGAATTCGACGCGGTGGTAGTGGCAGGCAGCTTGCCGCGCGGCGTCAGTGCGCAGTGGTTTCAGAGCCTGGTGGCGGAACTGAAAAGTCTCGGCTTGAAGGTCGCCCTCGACACCAGCGGTGAAGCCTTGCGCGCAGGTTTGCAGGCCGGGCCGTGGCTGGTCAAACCCAATACCGAAGAGCTGGCTGACGCCCTGGGCCATGCCACAGATGCAATCAGCCAGTTGCATCAGCAAGGTGTGGAACATGTGGTGGTCTCCGACGGCGCAGCGGGCGTGAGCTGGTACAGCCCGGGTGCGACGCTGCATGCCACGCCGCCCAAGGTCACGGTGGCCAGCACCGTAGGCGCCGGCGATTCGCTGCTGGCCGGGATGCTTCACGGCTTGCTCAACGGCGATACGCCGGAGCAGACCCTGCGCCGCGCCACGGCGATTGCCGCCATGGCGGTGACGCAGATCGGCTTCGGCATCAGCGATGACGCAGCGTTGGCGCGTCTCGAAAGCGGCGTTCACGTACGCACGCTGACAGAACAATAAGAGGGTTTGTGATGAAGTTAGCCATTGTTACTGCCTGCCCGAACGGCATGGTCACCAGTGTGCTGTGCGCCCGCTTGCTGGACGCCGCCGCGCAGCGCCAGGGCTGGAGCACCAGCGTTGAAGTGGTGGATGTGCAGCGCCCGGAACGCCAGCTGTCCCAGGCGATTATCGATGACGCCGAATGGGTGTTGCTGGTCAGCAGCACGGTCGTCGACATGCAGCGGTTTGTCGGCAAGCGCGTGTTCCAGAGCACGCCGGCCCAGGCGCTGGCGGACGTCGAGGCAGTGTTGCGTCGCGGCGCCGAAGAGGCCGAGGTTTACGTCGCCACTGAACAGGCGGCGAAAAACGCGCCGCGTATCGTCGCGATCACCGCTTGCCCCACCGGCGTGGCGCACACCTTCATGGCCGCTGAAGCCTTGCAGCAAACCGCCAAACGCCTGGGCTACGACTTGCAAGTCGAGACCCAGGGCTCGGTGGGCGCGCGCACGCCGTTGAGCCCGCAGGCGATTGCCGACGCCGACGTGGTGTTGCTGGCGGCGGATATCGAAGTCGCCACCGAGCGCTTCGCCGGCAAGAAGATCTACCGCTGCGGCACCGGCATCGCGCTCAAGCAATCCGAAGCGACCCTCAACAAGGCTTTGGCCGAAGGCGCAGTAGAAAGCGCGGCCAGCGGTGCGGTGGCTAAAAAGTCGGAAAAAACCGGCGTCTACAAACACCTGCTCACCGGCGTGTCATTCATGTTGCCGATGGTGGTGGCGGGTGGCTTGCTGATTGCCTTGTCCTTCGTGTTCGGCATCCATGCATTCGAGCAGGAAGGCACCCTGGCGGCGGCGCTGAAAACCGTCGGCGACCGCGCCTTCATGCTGATGGTGCCGCTGCTGGCCGGCTATATTGCCTACTCGATTGCCGACCGTCCGGGCATTGCCCCCGGCATGATCGGTGGCCTGCTGGCGGGTACCCTGGGCGCGGGATTTATCGGCGGGATCCTCGCCGGTTTCCTGGCCGGTTATTGCGTCCAGCTGATCACCCGTGCAGTGAAGTTGCCGCAGAGCCTGGAGGCGCTCAAGCCGATCCTGATCATCCCATTGCTGGCGAGCCTGTTCACCGGCCTGGCGATGATCTACCTGGTGGGCCCGCCGGTGGCGCGGATGCTCACGGGGCTGACCGATTTTCTCAGCACCATGGGCACCACCAATGCGGTGCTGCTGGGCATCTTGTTGGGCGGCATGATGTGTGTCGACCTCGGCGGGCCGATCAACAAGGCCGCCTACGCGTTTTCGGTCGGGCTGTTGGCGGCGTCCAGCGGCGCGCCGATGGCCGCGACCATGGCGGCCGGTATGGTGCCGCCGATTGGCATGGGCATCGCCACGTTCCTGGCGCGGCGCAAGTTCGCCCAGACCGAACGCGAGGCCGGCAAGGCGGCGATGATTCTGGGCATGTGCTTTATCTCCGAAGGCGCGATCCCGTTTGCTGCCAAAGACCCCTTGCGCGTGATCCCGGCCAGCATCGCCGGCGGCGCGTTGACCGGCGCGCTGTCGATGTACTTCGGCTGCAAACTGGCGGCGCCCCATGGCGGGCTGTTTGTGCTGATCATTCCCAACGCCATGAACCACGCGCTGCTGTACCTGCTGGCGATCGTCGCCGGTAGCGTGCTGACCGGGTTGGTGTATGCGCTGATCAAGCGCCCGGAAGCGGTGGAACTGACGGTCACCTCAGCCAAGGCCTGACACCGTTTAAAAATGTGGGAGCTGGCTTGCCTGCGATGCAGGCACCTCGGTGTATCAGTCACACCAGGGTGATGCCATTGCAGGCAAGCCAGCTCCCACATTGGATCTCCATCGTCCTTCCGGTCGGTGTCACATCCGCTTCATCCACTCGTGCTTAAGTTTGCCTTTTGATACTCAAGAGGGCACCTGCATGAGCCACTTCGATCTCGGCCGTCGCCGCGTGATGCAAGCCGTCGGCGCCGGCTTGTTGCTGCCGGGCCTGGCCCCCGCTGTGATCGCCTCGGTCAAGGACCGGCCGCAACTCACCGATGGCGTACAGTCCGGCGACCTGCTGGGCGACCGCGCGATGATCTGGAGCCGCAGCGACCGCCCGGCGCGCATGGTGGTGGAGTGGGACACCCGCAGCGTGTTCAGCAACCCGCGCCGCTTTGTCTCGCCGCTGGCCGACAACCGCAGCGACTTTACCGCCCGCGTCGAGCTCACCGGCCTGCCCGCCGACCAGGCGATTTTCTACCGCGTGCACTTTGAAGATGCCCAGACCGGCGTCGCCAGCGAGCCCTGGTTCGGCCACCTGCGCAGCGTGCCGCAACAGCGGCGTGACATCCGTTTTGTGTGGAGCGGCGACACCGTCGGGCAAGGCTTCGGCATCAACCCGGACATCGGCGGCATGCGCATCTACGAGGCCATGCGCCTGCGCCTGCCGGACTTCTTTATCCACAGCGGCGACACCATCTATGCCGACGGCCCGGTGCCCGCGCAGTTGGCCACTGAAGGTGGGCGCATCTGGCGCAATATCACCACCGAAGCCAAGAGCAAAGTGGCCGAAACCCTTGATGAATATCGCGGCAATTACCGCTACAACCTGCTCGATGAAAACGTGCGCCGCTTCAATGCCGAGGTGCCGCAGATCTGGCAGTGGGACGACCACGAGGTGGTGAATAACTGGTCGCCCAGCAAGCAGTTGGACGAGCGCTATCAGACCAAGGACATCAACACGCTGGTGGGCCGCGCACGCCAGGCCTGGCTCGAATATTCGCCCATGCGGCGGCAGAGCGCGGATGGCGGCGGGCGGATCTATCGCAAGCTCAGCTATGGCCCGTTGCTCGATGTGTTTGTACTCGACATGCGCAGCTACCGCGGCCCCAACGATGACAACTTGGGCGGCGCCAAACCCTTCCTCGGCCGAGAGCAACTGGACTGGCTCAAGCGCGAACTCAAGGCGTCCCCGGCGCAATGGAAAGTGATCGCCGCCGACATGCCGATCGGCCTCGGCGTACCCGACGGCGAAGTCAGCCCAGGCGTGCCGCGCTGGGAAGCCATCGCCAACAATGACCCAGGCCCGGCGCAGGGCCGCGAGCTGGAAATCGCCGAGCTGCTGGGCTTCCTGCGTGCGCAGCAGGTACGCAACCATGTGTGGCTGACAGCGGACGTGCATTACTGCGCAGCACATCACTACCACCCGGATCGCGCGGCGTTTCAGGATTTTGAGCCGTTCTGGGAGTTTGTCGCCGGGCCACTCAACGCGGGGAGCTTCGGGCCGAACCCGCTGGATAAAACCTTTGGCCCGGAGGTGGTGTTCGAGAAGGCCCCGCCCGCGCAAAACACCTCGCCGTTTGCCGGGTTTCAGTTTTTTGGCGAAGTGCAGATTGATGGGCAGACGGCCGAGCTGACCGTTATTTTGCGGGATCTGGATGGGGTGTCAGTGTTCGAGCAAAAACTGGAGCCCGTTTGATTTGAAATACAACCAAATGTGGGAGCGGGCTTGCTCGCGAAGGCGGTGGTTCAGTCAAGAATAGGTCGACTGACACATCGCCTTCGCGAGCAAGCCCGCTCCCACATTTCTATCTGCATATCTTTAGCTATCAGTACACATCCCGACGATAACGACCCTGCTCAATCAACCGCTCCACCGCCTCACTGCCCAGCACGTCATGCAGCGCTTGATCCACCCCAGCCGCCATCCCCTGCAAACTCCCGCACACATAAATCGCCGCGCCGTCCGCCAGCCATTTACGCAGTACCTCGGCGGATTCGCGCAGGCGGTCCTGCACGTAGATTTTCTCTTCCTGGTCGCGGGAAAATGCCAGGTCCAGCAATGCCAGATCACCGCTGGCCAGCCAGCCTTGCAGCTCGTCCTGGCACAGGAAATCGTGGGCGATAGTGCGTTCGCCGAACAACAGCCAGTTGCGCTGTTGGCCATCGGCAATGCGTGCCTTGAGCAAACTGCGCAAACCGGCCAGGCCGGTGCCGTTGCCCAGCAGGATCAATGGCGCCGGGGCGTCCGGCAGGTGGAAGCCGCTGTTGCGGCGCAGGCGCAGGCTGATGCTTGAGCCGATGGCCGCGTGTTCGGTGAGCCAGCCACTCGCCAGGCCCAGGCCGCCATCCGCGTGGCGCTCCTGGCGCACGATAAGTTCGAGTACGCCGTCGCTGGGAATCGAGGCGATGGAGTATTCGCGCATGCCCAACGGCGCCAGCGCGTTCACCAGTGCCTGGGCGTGCAGGCCCACCAGATGGGCGCGGTTGTCCGGCAGTTGGCGCGTGGCCAGGGCCTGGTTGAGGGTTTGCGGCAGGCCTTCGATCAATACGCCATCGCTGCCGGCCAAGCCCAGGCCGCCAAGGAAATGCTCAATCGCCCATGGGCAATTGCGCGGCAGGACTTCCACCAGGTCACCGGCTTGCCAACTTTGCGGCGACGCATGGGTGAGGCCCAACAGGTACACATCCGAATAGCTGCTGCCAGGGTTGAGCAAGCTGCGCTGGCTGAGCGTCCAGTTTTCATACTGCGCGGTCGGCCAGGCGGCGGCAGGCGCGTGGCCGGTCAGTTGCCCCAGCTGTTGCTGCCAGTTGAGCAGGGCGGCGGGGTTGCCGCTGTCCACTTCCACGGGGGCGAACAACGGGTTGCCGCCCTGATGGGTCAGCCAGAAATGCAGGCGCCGGGCAAAGCCGCAGAAGTGTTCGTACTGACGATCACCCAGGGCCAATACCGAGTAGTTCAGGCCCTTGAGGGACAGGTCCTGGCCCAGCACGCTGCGCTCGAAACCACGGGCGCTGTCGGGTGCTTCGCCGTCGCCGAAGGTGCTGACCACAAACAGCGCATTCTCCGACTGGCGCAGGTCGTCCTGGCTGACACTGCCCAACGGCTGCACCTTCACCGGCAGGCCCGCAGCCTGCAATTGCCCGGCGGTCTGCCAGGCCAGTTGTTCGGCAAAACCGCTTTGGCTGGCAAAGCCGATCAGCCACGCCGGGGCGTCGCTCTGGTTGGCGCCAAGGCCTTCGCGGGCCTCGCGCACCTGGCGTTTTTTGCGGCGGCGGTCCAGGTAGAGCAGCCAGCCGGTGATGAAAAACAGCGGCATCAGCAGCGAACTGACGGTGAGAATAATCCGCCCGGCCAAGCCGAAATAACTGCCGGTGTGCAGCGCATAGAGGCTGGTCAGCAGCTGTGACTTGAAGCGCTTGCTGGCGTACCGGTCATGGGATTTGACCTCGCCGGTGGCGGGGTCGAGGTTGATCTGGTTCAGCGCGCGGTCGTGCGGCGAATCCTTCAGCAGGTAGTAGACGGTCGCCGGTTGTCCGGCCACGGCCGGCATGCGGATGTTATAGGCACTCAAACCCACGCCTGCGTTGCTGTAGATGCTGCTCCAGATCGCGTCGTAGTTGGCCACAGGCGTTGGGCCTTCGGGCGCCGGGCCGCGTTTGCGCACGCGTTCATTGTGCGGCGCGTCGGACAGCAGTTTGGTCAGGCCCTGGCTGTACCAGTCGTAGGACCACGACAGCCCGGTCAGCGCCGACAACAGATAGGCGAGCAGGCACCAGGTGCCGAACACCGAGTGCAGGTCCCAGTTGAAGGCGCGGCCCTTTTTGCGCCAGTCCAGCGTCAGCCAGGCGCGCCAGCTCGCCACCTGGCGCGGCCAGCGCAGGTACAGGCCGGAAAGGCAGAAGAACACCAGGATCAGCGTGCAGGCACCGGTGATTTGCCGACCGGTTTCGCCCATCACCAGAAAGCGGTGCAGTTGCAGGATAAAGCCGAACACATCCTGGCCGACGGCGTCGCCCATGTAGTCGCCGGTGTAGGGATCGAAATAGCGCATCTGTCCACGTCGCTCACCCGGCGGCGGGGTGAAGAACACGCGCGCGGCGTTGCCGCTTTCGCTCTCTACCCAGAGCATCGACACGGTCTTGCCTTCGGTGGCTTCAAGCTTGCGCACCAGCTCGGCGGGCGGCAGTACGCCGGCCTCGCGTTTTTCCACGCTCAATACGGTGGGGTTGAGCGCCCGCAGGATTTCATCCTGGAACGAGACCGCAGCCCCGGTGATCCCCATCAAGGCCAGCACCAGCCCGGCAGTGATGCCGAAGAACCAGTGCAACTGGAACAGGGTTTTCTTCAACACGTCTGACCGCCTCGTCTATCTGGATATGTAGGGCACGGCGCGCATTATGCCGTGGGTTAACGCGAAAAATTCTGTTTTACACGCAAAAGCCCCACGCATCCGATGCGTGGGGCTTTTTGCCGTTTGGGGCCGGTTTTCAGAAGTGGAAACTGGTGGACAACAACGCTGTGCGACCGGCCGCCTGGTTGGCGAAGTGCGAGGCGTAGGCCTTGTCGTAATAGGTCTTGTCCGTCAGGTTCTGCACGTTCAGTTGCAGGTCGACATTCTTGGTCAGCTTGTAGCTGGCCATGGCGTCGTAGCGGGTGTAGGACGGCACGTAGACCGTGTTGGCCGCGTCGCCGTAAACCTGGTCGACATAGAACGCGCCGCCGCCAATGGTCAGCTTCGGGGTCAGGGCGTAGGTGGTCCACAGGCTGAACGAGTTCTCTGGCGTGTTGGGCATCTGGTTGCCTTTGTTGGAACCGACCTGCACCACGCCCTGGCGGTTGCCGTTCTTGCCTGGATCGACCAGCTCGGCTTTCAGGTAGCTGTAGCCGGCGAACACTTGCCACTGGTCGGTGATTTTGCCGCTGGCCGACAGCTCCAGGCCATCTACGCGGGACTCACCGGCGGTTTCATAGGTGTTCGAGTCCACCAGGATGCGCGTGTTTTTCGTCTCGGTTCGGAACACCGCAGCGGAGAGGGACAGGCGGTTGTGGAACAGGTCCCACTTGGTGCCCAGCTCGTAGTTGACGGTTTCTTCCGGTTTCAGGTCGCTGGTGTTGATGCCGGTAGGGATCGCGTTGTTGTCGACGCCTTCACCCACCAGGCCGCCCGCCGGCGAGGCCGAGGTGGCGTAGGACGTGTAGATGCTGCCGTTATCCAGCGGCTTCCAGACCAGGCCGGCCTGCCAGTTGAAGAACTGGCTGTCGTCCTTGACCTTGCTGCGCGCCCTGACCGTCGAGGTGGGCACGGCGTTGGTATTGGCTTCGGTGTCAAAAGTGTCGTAGCGCAGGCCGACGTTCAGCAGCCATTTCGGGTCGAGTTCGATGGTGTCGAACACGTACGCGGCGCGGCTGGTGGCCTTGGTGTTGGTGCCGTTGTAGTTGCGCGCGATGCTGCCGGTCCAGGCGTCGTCCGGGTTCGGGTTGCTCAGCGAGGTGCACTGGCCACCACGGCCGCCGCCGGCCACGGTGCAGGTCGGGTTGCTGTTAGGGCTGACGGTGTAGCCGCTTACGCGGGTTTCTTCGCCGGTGAATTCCAGGCCGGTGGAGTAGCTGTGCTTGAAGCCCAGGGCCTGGAAGTTGCCGAACAGGTCCGTCTGGTTGGTGGTGGTCGTGGTGGTGGACACGCGGGTGTTGGCGCGGCGCCACACCGTGCCGAAACGGCTGACGTTGCGCTGGCTGTCGTCCGGCTGGGTGAGCACATAATCCTGACCGGTGCTGCCATGGCGCAGGGTGTTTTTCAGGGTCATGGTGTCGCTCAGGTCGTGCTCGACGGAGAACGTGCTGATGTCGGCGCGGGTCTTGCGGAAGTCGCGATCCTTCAAGCCATAGAAGTTGTTGCTGTCGCCGCCGTCGGTGGGTTTGTCGTGCACGTGAGCGGTGGCGGTCGAGGAGCCGTAGGCATACGGAATGCCCGAGTCCGGCAGGTCGTCACTTTCCATGTGGTAGTAGCTGAGATTGACGCGGGTCGGCGTGCCCAGGCCAAACGTCAGCGACGGCGCGACGCCCCAGCGGTCGTAGTTGACCGCATCGCGACCGGCCACGTTTTGCTCGTGGCTCATCAGGTTCAAGCGGAACGCGGCGCTGTCGTCGAGGAACTGGCGGTTGACGTCGAGCACGTAGCGGCGGGTCTGGTCGGAACCGTAGGTGAAGCCGCCGTTGGTGAAGTCCCGTGCTTGTGGGGTTTTGCTCACCAGGTTGATGCTGCCGCCAGCCGAGCCACGGCCGCCGAACGAGGAGTTGGGGCCTTTGCTGACTTCGATGGATTCAATGTCAAAGATCTCGCGGCTTTGCCCGCCGGTGTCGCGCACGCCGTCCAGGTAGGTGTCGCCCTGGGCGTCAAAACCACGGATGAACGGGCGGTCGCCCTGGGGGTTGCCGCCTTCACCGGCGCCGAAGGTAATGCCCGGCACGGTGCGCAGGGCGTCCTGCAGCGACGTGGCAGCGGTGTCCTTGAGCACTTGTTGCGGCACCACGGTCACCGAGCGCGGCGTGTCCACCAGCGGCGCGGTGTATTTCTGCGAAGCGGCTTTTTCGACCTGGTAAGACGTATTGTCCTGTTCTTCGCCGGTGATGCTGGTGGCGCCCAGGGAAATGCTGTTGCGCTGGCCTTGCTGCTCGGTGTCTTCGGCCGCTTGCGCCACGTGGGCAGCAGAGCTGGCAGTGAGTGCGACGCCGATGGCCGAAGCCAGCATGCGTGGTGTATTGGCCGGTATTTTTGTAGTGGTGCGCGACATGTCGTGTCCCTTCCCCAAGGTGGTGAGGCCGCGGAATATAGGGTTAACAAGACTTCATATCAATTGCGATACATTGCTAATTGCATTGAATTTACATTCTTTACACTTTTTGCTTACGGTTTTTACGATCTCATCCGTCTCGCCGTTTTACAGGACGGATAAGAATCAATACCATTAGCGCCTCCGTGCTTTCAGGTATTGCCTCATGTTGCTGCACATTCCCGGCCTGTTCTCTCGCGAGGAAGTGCAGCGCATCCGTCAGGCCCTGGAAAACGCCGATTGGGCTGACGGTAAAATCACCGCCGGGCACCAATCCGCCAAAGCCAAACACAACCTGCAATTGCCCGAAGGCCATCCCCTGGCCAAGGAAATCGGTGCGGCGATGCTCGAGCGGTTGTGGAAAAATCCGCTGTTCATGTCAGCGGCGTTACCGCACAAGGTCTTTCCGCCGCTGCTCAATTGCTACACGGCTGGAGGCAGCTTCGACTTTCATATCGACAATGCCGTACGCCAGGCCAGGGGCAGCCATGAGCGGGTGCGCACGGACCTTTCGTCGACACTGTTCTTCAGCGATCCGGACGAATACGACGGCGGCGAACTGGAGATCCAGGACACCTTTGGCCTGCAACGCGTCAAGCTGCCGGCCGGCGACATGGTGCTGTACCCAGGCTCCAGCCTGCACAAAGTCAACGCCGTGACCCGCGGCGCGCGCTACGCCTCATTCTTCTGGACCCAAAGCCTGGTGCGCGAAGACAGCCAGCGCACGCTGCTGTTCGAGATGGACGGCGCGATCCAGCAACTGACCCAGGACGTCCCGGACCACCCGGCCCTGATCCAGCTGACCGGCACCTACCACAACCTGCTGCGCCGCTGGGTCGAGGTCTGACATGGGCTTTTTGCTGCGCCGCCAGGAAGTGCTCAACGTTGAGCAACTGCAAAGCATGCTCGACGACTCGCCGGTACGCGCGGCGCAGGCGATCCTGATCGCGTCGAGGGAGGGCGTGGTCGACGCCCAGGCCCTGCTCGGGCAAATCCTGCTGGAAGGACGCGGTATTGCGCGCGATGAAGCGCTGGCCCTGCGCTGGTTTCGGATTGCAGCCAACGGCGGGCACCTGATGGCACGCAACATGACCGGGCGTTGCCTGGAGCACGGCTGGGGCTGCGCGGTGGATGAGACGGCGGCGGCGCGGCAATATCGCCAGGCGGCAGAGGCTGGGCTGGATTGGGCGCAGTACAACTACGCCAATCTGCTGGCCACCGGGCGCGGCGTTGCTGAGGATCAAGCTCAAGCGCTGGCTTTTTATCGCCAGGCGGCGGAGCAGGGGCATGCCAAGTCGATGAACCTGCTCGGGCGGTATCTGGAAGAAGGCCAGTTTTGCCCCCGAGACATGGACTCGGCGGTGGCCTGGTATCGACGCTCAGCCGAGGCCGGTGATTTCCGTGGGCAGTTCAGTTATGCAGCGGTGCTGGCTGATGGAGGCCAGATCGAGGTTGCGCTGCAGTGGTTGCGCAAGGCGCTGGAGGGCGGGAATCTGAAGTTTTTGCGTACGGCGCACAAAGCATTGGCAGCGGCGAATGATCCGCAGATTCGGGCAATGGCGGATGCCTATCAGCAACGCGTCGCCAATCTTTCTTAGCCGCCTGACGCCCGTCGCGACGCTGGCCACAAAAACTGACATTCGTTTGCTGGCTCAAACGATTTGCACCTTGTAATGATCGCGCCACGCGAGCCCGCTTGGAGGTTAAGCGGGCTTTTTCATTGGTGTGTCTCGTGTGTACAAAAAAGCGCATTGCCATTTTGCAGTGTGTAATAAACACACTGAAAGGTAAGGCGATGCGAAGTCGAGAGGTGATTGACTTATGGTTGCGGATGGTTGGTTTGAGGTGGCAGTGAAAGGCAGTCATCACCAGTTCAAACACCCCGTTAAGCCAGGGCGGGTAACTGTCCCACATCCTAAATCAGAGATTGCCAGGGGTACTCTGCACAGCATTTTAAAATCGGCAGGCCTCAAGTGATGGTGCTGTTTGATGAGTTGAACGGGGTCTGCGAGGCTCGTTCAGAGGAGGATCAATGAAGTTTCCTGTGGTTGTACATAAAGACGTTGACTCTGATTACAGCGTGACAGTGCCCGATGTGCCGGGATGTTTCTCGGCGGGTGGGTCGTTTTCAGAAGCCCTGGACAATGTCCGCGATGCATTGGCGTTGCACCTGGAAGGGCTGGTTGCTGATGAGGAGAAGCTGCCCCAGGCGTTGGAGGTTGATGCCCATTTGGATAATGCGGATCACGCCGGTGGCGTATGGGCGATAGTCGACTTTGACCTCACTCCTTACCTCGGCAGGTCGGTGCGGTTCAATGCTTCCTTGCCGGAGCAATTGTTGCTTCGCATTGATGAGCGCGTTCAGAAGGACCATCGCTATGCATCACGCTCAGGTTTTTTGGCAACAGCGGCATTGCGCGAGCTATCTGCGTAACGCAACGCGCGCGAACCAATCAGACGCCCACAAAAAAGCCCATGATTGCTCATGGGCCTTTTTATTGTTGGTCGCCGTTACACGTAGAACGACTTCAACGGTGGAAACCCGTTGAACTCAACCGCGCTGTAGCTGGTGGTGTACGCACCGGTCGACAACCAGTACAAACGGTCGCCAATCGCCAGGTTCAGCGGCAGGCCGTACTTGTAGTTTTCGTACATGATGTCGGCGCTGTCGCAGGTAGGACCGGCGATGACCACTTCTTCCATCTCGCCTTTCTTCTCGGTCCAGATCGGGAACTTGATGGCTTCGTCCATGGTTTCGATCAGGCCGGAAAATTTGCCCACGTCCGTGTACACCCAGCGCTCGACGGCGGTGCGCGATTTACGTGCAACCAATACCACTTCGCTGACCAGGATGCCGGCGTTGGCGATCAACGAACGGCCCGGCTCGAGAATGATTTCCGGCAAGTCATCGCCGAAGTCTTCCTTGAGGAAGCGGATGATTTCTTCGGCGTAGGTTTCCAGGCTGTTGGTACGGGTGATGTAGTTGGCCGGGAAGCCGCCGCCCATGTTGATCAGCTTGAGGTGGATGCCGTCTTCTTCTTTCAGGCGCTCGAAGATCACTTTGACCTTGGCGATCGCTGCGTCCCACACGCTGATGTCGCGCTGTTGCGAGCCGACGTGGAACGAGATGCCGTAAGGCACCAGGCCGAGGTCGCGGGCGAGGATCAGCAGGTCCATGGCCATGTCGGTCTGGCAGCCGAATTTGCGCGACAGAGGCCAGTCGGCCGTGGTCGAGCCTTCGGTGAGAATCCGCACATACACTTTCGAACCCGGCGCGGCCTTGGCGATGTTGCGCAGGTCGGCTTCGGAGTCGGTGGAGAACAGGCGCACGCCTTTCTCGTAGAAGTAGCGGATGTCCTTGGATTTCTTGATGGTGTTGCCGTAGCTGATACGGTCGGCGCTGACGCCGCGGTCCATGACCTTGTCCAGCTCGTAGATCGAGGCGATGTCGAAGCTCGAACCCTTGTCTTTCAACAGGTCGATGATTTCGATGGCCGGGTTGGCCTTGACCGCGTAATAGACTTTGGCGAATTCGAAACCGGCGCGCAGGTCATCGTAGGCCTGGCTGATCATCGCGGTGTCGATCACCACGAACGGGGTTTCTTGCTTGTCGGCGAACGCCTTCATTTTGTCAAAAGTGGCGCGCGCGAAATAATCTTCGACGTTGATCGACATGCTGGGGAACTCCTAAGGGCAAACTGTATTGATCAATGGGTGCAAATGAACGTCCTCCGTATCCCCACTTTGGTTCGCCTACTTCCCAAGGCATGTCGCCGAAAGCAAAAAGGCCATGGGAATGGACGCTTCCCTTGGCCTTGCTGTCTCGTCGTCAGTACTTGAGCCGGATGGATCGTTTCCAGCATGGACGTTCGGCGCGAACTTTAGGACGTGAGGGGCCATAGATCAACTAAAAATGTCGCGTTTTTGCACGCGTTCGTCGTGAGGTCGCGTGCAGCTACTTATGTAACCGACCGGTGTGACGGATTGATGTTCCCCGGATGGGGATAATTCGCAGGCATTGCTGACACACCGTAGATCCAAATGTGGGAGCGGGCTTGCTCGCGAAAGCGGTGTATCAGTCAACCTATTCAGTGACTGAGACTCCGTCTTCGCGAGCAAGCCCGCTCCCACATTTTTTAACTGAGTGGTGTCAGATCAAGCTAGTGCAGTCTCGGCAGGCGAGACAATGCTGGTCTTGCCCCCACGCGACTTACCGGAACTCAGGTACTCGGCAATCGACTCTTGGGTCACTTCCCCCAGGAACACCCGCTCCGCGTCCATCACCGGCAACCAAGAGCGGTTGAACTCGTACATGCGCGACAACAGGATGCGCAAGTGCTCGTCGTACGCCGCCGTGGCGTTGAACTCGCGCAGGTACTGGCCGCAGGTGCCGGTCTGACGGTGCAGGTCGCGACGTCGTACGTAACCCAGCGCCTTGTTCTCGGCACAGGTAACCACCACGTAGCGGCGGTCGGTTTCGTCCATCAGCTCCAGGGCTTCGGCCACCGGGGTTTCCGGGCTCACCGACGGGGCGTTGTCCGCCGCGTCTTCGGCCTTCACCAGCAGCAGGCGCTTGAGGGTGCTGTCCTGGCCCACGAAGTTGCTGACGAACTCGTCGGCCGGGTGCGCCAGCAGGGTGTCCGGGTGGTCGATCTGCAGCAGCTTGCCGGCGCGGAAGATCGCAATTTTGTCACCCAGCTTGATGGCTTCGTCGATGTCGTGGCTGACCATGATCACGGTCTTGTTCAGCGCACGTTGCATCTCGAAGAACTCGTTCTGGATCATCTCGCGGTTGATCGGGTCGACCGCGCCGAACGGCTCGTCCATCAGCAGCAACGGGGCGTCGGCGGCCAGGGCACGGATCACGCCGATCCGCTGTTGCTGGCCACCCGACAGTTCACGCGGGTAGCGATGCAGGTACTGCTTGGGTTCCAGCTTGATCATGCTCATCAACTCGCGGGCGCGGTCGTGGCATTTCTGCTTGTCCCAGCCGAGCAGCTTGGGCACGACCACGATGTTTTCCTCGATGGTCATGTTCGGGAACAGGCCGATCTGCTGGATCACATAGCCGATGTTGCGACGCAGGGTCACTTCGTCGAGGTCGGTGGTGTCTTCGCCGTTGATCAGGATCTTGCCCGAGGTGGGCTTGATCAGGCGGTTGATCATTTTCAGCGTGGTGCTCTTGCCGCAGCCCGACGGGCCGAGGAATACGCAAATCTCGCCTTCGTTGACGGTCAGGCTTACGTCGTTCACGGCAGACACGGTTTTGCCGTTGCTTTGAAAAGTCTTGGTCAGGTTTTGAAGTTCGATCATTTGAGCAGTCCTTTTGGAGTCAGCGAGCGTTGCAGCCATTGCAAGAGCAGGTCGGCGAAGATGGCCAGGAGACTGACCAGCACGGCGCCAACGATCAGCATCGACATGTCGCTGCGGCTGATGGAAGCCAGAATAAGTACACCCAGGCCACCGGCGCCGATGGTGGCGGCAATGGTCATGACGCCAATGTTCATCACCACGGCGGTGCGCACACCGGCGAGGATCACCGGCACGGCGATGGGCAGTTCGACCATGCGCAGGCGCTGGCCGAAGGTCATGCCGATGCCTTTGGCGGCCTCGCGAATGCCCGGCTCAACGCCGGTCAGGGCCAGGTAGGTGTTACGCATGATCGGCAGCAGGGAGTAGAGGAACACGGCGGTGATCGCCGGCATCGGCCCCAGGCCCTGGCCGAATTTGGAGTAGAACGGCAGCAGCAGGCCGAACAGGGCGATCGACGGCACGGTCAGCAGCACCGTAGCGCTCGCTTGCAGCGGGCCGGCCAGGGTCGGGAAACGGGTCATCAACACGCCGAGGGGCACGCCCACGACAATCGCCAGGATCACGGCGATACCGACCAGGGTGATGTGCTGCCCGGTCAGTTGCAGGACTTGGGCCCAATCAAGATGGGAAAAGGCGTTCAGGAATTCCATGTCTTCTCCTTATTGATTGATCGGGTGTTGGCGCAGGAAATCGGCGGCAACAGCGGAAGGGCTTTCATGATCGACGTCGACCCGCGCATTCAGCGCGCGCATGGTTGCGTCGTCGAAGAGTTCGGCCAGGGGCTTGAGGTCGGCAGCCAGTTGCGGGTGAGCGTCCAGGTAGACCTGACGCACCACGGGCGCGGCGGTGTAGTCCGGGAAGTAGTGCTTGTCGTCTTCCAGCAGCTTCAATTTGAAGGCGTTCAGGCGACCGTCGGTGGTGTAGACCAAACCGGCAAACACCTGGCCATTACGCAGCGCGGTGTAGACCAGGCCGGCGTCCATCTGCCGGGTGTTTTTGCGGGTCAGGTTCATGTCGTACAGCTTGACCATGCCACCCATGCCGTCGGAACGGTTGGCGAACTCGGTATCCAGGGCCACCAGGCGGTTTTGTTTGCTGTCCTCGGCGAGGGCCTTGGTCAGGTCGCTGATGCTGTTGATCTGCGGGAATTCCTTGGCCACGTTGTCGGGCAGCGCCAACGCGTAGGTGTTGCTGAATTTCGACGGCGACAGCCAGACCAGGCCTTTTTTCGCGTCGAGTTCTTTCACTCGGGCGTAGGTTTGTTCGCTGTCGAGTTTCTCGTCGACATGGTTATAAGCCACCAGCGACACGCCGGTGTATTCCCAAAGCATGTCCAGTTGCCCGCTTTCCTGGGCACTGCGCGCCAGGTTGCTGCCCAGGCCGCCGGTCACGCGGGTGTCGTAGCCCTTGGCGCGCAGGTACTGGGAGGTGATTTCGGCGAGCAGGGTCTGTTCGGTGAACACCCGTGCGCCGATGCGGATTACCGGTTTTTCAGCGGCTTGAGCAACACCTGCAAACAGCAGGACGCAGCTCAATATCAACGTCAGTTTTTTCATGTGATTTCCTTTGCCAAGCCTTAAGACGGACGCAACCCGCGTTCCAGCCAGAGGCGGCTGGCCATGGTCACCAGACCGTCAAGCAGCAACGCCAGCAGCGCGGTGCACGCGGCGCCGAGCAACAGTTGCGGCTGATTGTTCAGGGCGATGCCGGGGAAGATCAGGCTGCCCAGGCTGTTGGCACCAATCAGGAACGCCAGCGGTGCGGTGCCGACGTTGATCGCCAGGGCCACGCGCACACCGCCGATGATGATCGGCACGGCATTCGGCAACTCCACGCGAAACAGCACCTGGCGCGGCGTCATGCCGATGCCGGTGGCGGCTTCTTTCAGGGAGCCTTGAACGTTTTTCAGGCCTTCGTAGGTGTTGCGCACGATGGGCAACAGGGAGGCGAGGAACAGCGCGAAGATCGCCGGGCCGCTGCCGATGCCGAGGACGCCGAGGGCGATGGCCAGTACGGCCAGGGGAGGAACGGTGTTGCCGATGTTGAAGATCTGCATGAAGCGTTCTGCACGCCCGACCATGTTCGGTCGGCTGAGCAGGATACCGGCGGGAATACCCACAACGAGGGCGGCCAGCATGGAGACTAGAACCAGGATCAGGTGTGCTTGCAGGTAAAACAACAAATCGTCGCGGTACAGTTCGATCGTGTTGATGCCGATCCAGTGGACCAGCAGGGCCAGGAGAGCGACGACAACCACTCCTCCTATCAGCCCTTTGCCATAGCGAATAGCCACAGGCGGACTCCTTTTTTTCTTCTGTCGGCGTCCACATTTCCGAGCGGCAATGCCATTGCTGGCTGCCTCTGAATGTGGTCGCGAAATGCAGCTCGTCGATACCGGCAATGCGGTATGTATTCGAGCCATGAGCGCAGCCTCGTCAGGCTAATTTGCTGATTTATCAGCCCCTGTTCCGAGTGCGATAGCAGGGGAGTGGACGTCTCTACCTTTTAAAAGGTTCCACACTTGGCAGCATTTAGCCACCCCCAATGGGGTGAACGGTGGTCCGGCGCCCTGGGTTTGCGCTATACTCGCCGCCCTTTTTTGACTCACCTGCCAGGCGATTTCCCATGACCCACCAGGCCGCCGAAGTCGCGAAACGCCGCACTTTCGCCATTATTTCCCACCCCGATGCCGGTAAAACCACCATCACCGAGAAGCTCTTGCTGATGGGCAAGGCAATCGCAGTGGCCGGCACGGTGAAATCCCGCAAATCCGACCGCCATGCCACCTCCGACTGGATGGAAATGGAAAAACAACGGGGCATTTCCATTACCACGTCGGTCATGCAGTTCCCCTATCGTGACCACATGGTCAACCTGCTCGACACCCCGGGCCACGAAGACTTCTCCGAGGACACCTACCGCACCCTGACCGCGGTGGACTCGGCACTGATGGTCCTCGACGGCGGTAAGGGCGTCGAGCCACGGACCATCGCGCTGATGGACGTGTGCCGTCTGCGTGACACGCCGATCGTGAGCTTCATCAACAAACTCGACCGCGATATCCGCGACCCGATCGAACTGCTCGATGAAATCGAAGCGGTCCTGAAGATCAAGGCTGCGCCGATCACCTGGCCGATTGGTTGCTACCGCGACTTCAAGGGCGTGTACCACCTGGCCGACGACTACATCATTGTCTACACCGCCGGCCACGGTCACGAACGCACCGAAACCAAGATCATCGAGAAGCTCGACTCGGACGAAGCCCGCGCCCACCTGGGTGACGAGTACGACCGTTTTGTCGACCAGCTGGAACTGGTGCAGGGCGCCTGCCACACGTTCAACCAGCAGGAGTTCCTCGACGGCCAATTGACCCCGGTGTTCTTCGGTACTGCGCTGGGCAACTTTGGTGTCGACCACGTGCTCGACGCCGTGGTGGACTGGGCGCCGAAGCCTTTGGCCCGCGTCGCCAACGAGCGCACCGTGGAGCCGGTCGAAGAGAAATTCAGCGGTTTCGTGTTCAAGATCCAGGCGAACATGGACCCGAAGCACCGCGACCGAATCGCCTTTATGCGCATCTGCTCCGGCCGCTACGAAAAAGGCATGAAGATGCGCCACGTGCGTACCGGCAAGGACGTGCGCATCGGCGACGCCCTGACGTTCTTCTCCTCCGAGCGTGAACAGCTCGAAGAGGCCTACGCCGGCGACATCATCGGCCTGCACAACCACGGCACCATCCAGATCGGCGACACCTTCACCGAAGGTGAGGCGTTGGGCTTCACCGGTATCCCGCACTTCGCCCCGGAACTGTTCCGCCGCGTACGCCTGCGTGACCCGCTCAAGTCCAAGCAATTGCGCCAGGGCCTGCAGCAGTTGGCGGAAGAGGGCGCCACCCAGGTGTTCTTCCCCGAGCGCAGCAACGACATCATCCTCGGCGCCGTCGGTGTGCTGCAGTTCGATGTGGTCGCCAGCCGCCTGAAAGAGGAATACAAGGTCGAATGCTCCTACGAGCCGATCACCGTGTACTCCGCGCGCTGGATCGATTGCAGCGATAAGAAGAAGTTGGAAGAGTTCTCCAACAAGGCCGTGGAAAACCTGGCGATCGATGGCGGTGGTCACCTGACCTACCTGGCCCCGACCCGGGTCAACCTGGCGCTGATGGAAGAGCGCTGGCCGGACGTGAAATTCCGCGCCACCCGCGAACACCATTAAGGTCTGAGCGGTACCAAAAGGGCGAAGCTGTGATGGCTTCGCCCTTTTTTGTGGGCGCCGGAGAGTTAACAACGTGAGATTTGAATGGCTGCATGGGCCCGCTTCTCTGTGGGAGCTGGCTTGCCTGCGATGACTGACTAACATGCACCATCATTGTTGTCTGGTTGACCGCTATCGCAGGCAAGCCAGCTCCCACATTTAGGTCTTCATCGGTCAGGGGCATTGGCGCTAACCCCACATCCGGTCTAGCGTTTCAAATACTTCACCCCTTCACCGACGGATCAGGAGGCAACCTTGCGTTTAACTCAACGGGCTATCGGGTGGGTGCTTTTGGGCACTCTGGGTGTGTCCACCTCCCTGGTAGGCACCTCGGCGCTGGCCGACACCGGCACCCCCCAGTGGAAAGACACCGGCCCGGTCACCAAGAAAAAGCAGAACGAGGTCAATTCCGGCAGCTGGCAGCCCCAGGCTCAGCCTGCTCCCAAGGAGGATGCGGAAAACCCCTACAACGAAGGGGAAGACAGTGAAACCTATGATGACGGCGATACGTGATCGCTGGCGCAAACCCTTTATCAGAACTAGCTTCAATGACTGGCGACGGTACATCACTGTCGTACGGATCCATCTACTGACTGGACGGAAATCGACCATGAGTATTTTTCAACGTGTAGTGCTGTTGATTAAAGTGCTGGTGCTGATGTCTTTGGGAATGTCGGCGGCCTGGGCGCATAACCCGGTGCAGAGCGGTCAGGCGAGCTTTTCGGCGTCGCATGACACGGGTCTGCAACTGGCCAAGTCCGAGGCTGAGCCCGGCGACGAGGACCAGGGCGGCAGCAAGGACGATGACGATTCGACCACCCACGAACCGGACAGTGACGACCCGGACGATGATGACGGCGACAGCCAAACGTAGGCCACACGCAAAAGAAAGCCCCTCCCACCCGGCTGATGCGCAACCTGATGGGAAGGGCTGTAGAACACTGGCAATGCCCTGGGCTCAACACCCAGGGCATTTTTATTGCGGGCTCACGCCACGAACTGCTCCGCGTAGTGGCACGCCACCTGACGGTTATCCAACGGCCGCAACAGCGGCTCCTCGCTGCTGCAACGCGCGGTTGCGTACGGGCAGCGCTTGTGGAAAGCGCAACCGGACGGCGGGTTCAGCGGGTTGGGCAACTCGCCGACAATCTTGATTTTCGGCTTGTTCGGGTCCGGGTGGATGGTCGGGGTCGCCGACAGCAGCGCCTGGGTGTAGGGGTGCAGCGGGCGGGCGTAGATGTCTTCCTTGGGGCCCACTTCCACCGGGCGGCCGAGGTACATCACCATCACGTCATCGGCAACGTGCTGCACCACCGCCAGGTTGTGGGAGATGAACACGTAGGCGGTGTTGAACTCCTGCTGCAGGTCCATGAACAGGTTGAGCACCTGCGCCTGGATCGACACGTCCAGCGCCGAGGTCGGCTCATCCGCCACCAGCACCTTCGGTTGCAGCATCATCGCCCGGGCCAGGGCAATGCGCTGGCGCTGGCCACCGGAGAACATGTGCGGGTAGCGCTGGTAGTGCTCAGGGCGCAAACCCACTTGCTTCATCATCGCCTGGACTTTTTCGCGGCGTTCGGCGGCGGACAGGTTGGTGTTGATCAGCAGCGGCTCGCCCAGTTGGTCACCGACCTTCTGGCGCGGGTTCAACGAGGCGTACGGGCTCTGGAACACCATCTGCACGTCTTTGCGTAATTGCTTGCGCTGGGCCTTGTCGGCGCCGGCGACTTCCTGGCCGGCGATTTTCAAGGATCCGGACGACGGCTCTTCAATCAGCGTGAGCGCACGGGCCAGGGTGGATTTGCCGCAACCCGACTCGCCTACAACAGCGAGGGTCTTGCCGGCTTCCAGCTCAAACGACACACCATTGAGCGCGCGTACCAGGGCGTGGCCCTTGAACAGGCCACGGGACACTTCGTAGTGACGGGTCAGGTCGCGGGCGGTAAGAACGACGGCCATTACGCCACCTCCTGGTTCAAGGGGTAGAAGCAGCGCGCAAGGCTGTGGGATTTAGGGTCCAGGCCCGGGCGGGTCTGGCGGCAGCTTTCCTGCACGTACGGGCAGCGTGGCGACAGCAGGCAACCCTGCGGACGGTCATAGCGGCCAGGCACGATACCCGGCAGCGTGGCCAGGCGCGTGGCGCCCAGGCTGTGCTCGGGGATCGCCTTGAGCAGGGCTTCGCTGTAAGGGTGCGCCGGAATGTCGAACAGTTGCGGCACCTGGCCGACTTCCACCGCCTGGCCTGCGTACATCACGCACACGCGCTGGGCGGTTTCCGCCACGACCGCGAGGTCGTGAGTGATCAGCACCAGGCCCATGTTCTGTTCTTTCTGCAGCGCCAGCAGCAGTTCCATGATCTGCGCCTGGATGGTCACGTCCAACGCAGTGGTCGGTTCATCGGCGATCAGCAGTTTCGGCTCGCCGGCGATGGCCATGGCGATGGCCACACGCTGGCTCATACCACCGGACAGTTGGTGCGGGTAGGCGTCCATACGGCTGGAAGCGCCCGGGATTTCGACCTTTTCCAACAGTTCGATGGCGCGCTTGCGCGCTTGCTTGCCGGACATTTTCAGGTGCAGGCGCAGCACTTCTTCAATCTGGAAACCCACGGTGTAGCTGGGGTTCAGCGCGGTCATCGGGTCCTGGAAGACCATTGCCAGGTCTTTGCCGACGATTTGGCGACGCTGGCGGTTGCTCAGCTTGAGCATGTCCTTGCCATCGAAGTTCAGGGCGTCGGCGGTGACGATGCCGGGGTGCTCGATCAGGCCCATCAGCGCCATCATGGTCACGGATTTACCCGAACCCGACTCGCCAACAATCGCCAGTACTTCGCCTTTGTCGACAGAGATGTCGAGGCCATCGACCACCGGCACGGCGGTCTTGTCGCCGAAGCGGACGTTGAGATTCTTGATTTCTAACAGTGACATGGGAATCTCCTCAGGCGGCGTTCTTGAGTTTCGGGTCCAGCGCATCGCGCAGGCCGTCACCCATCAAGTTGATTGCCAGCACGCTGAGCAAAATGGTCAAACCAGGCAAGCTCACCACCCACCAGGCGCGTTCGATGTAGTCACGGGCCGAAGCCAGCATGGTGCCCCACTCGGGGGTTGGCGGTTGCACGCCAAGGCCGAGGAAGCCCAGGGCCGCGGCATCGAGGATCGCCGAAGAGAAGCTCAGGGTGGCCTGTACGATCAGCGGCGCCATGCAGTTGGGCAGCACGGTGATGAACATCAGGCGTGGCAGGCCGGCGCCGGCGAGGCGGGCGGCGGTCACGTAGTCACGGTTCAGTTCGCCCATCACCGCCGCGCGGGTCAGACGCACATACGACGGCAGCGAGACGATAGCGATGGCAATCACGGTGTTGATCAGGCCAGGGCCGAGGATCGCGACAATCGCAACCGCCAGCAGCAGCGACGGCAGGGCCAGCATTATGTCCATCAAACGCATGATGGTCGGGCCAAGCAAGCGCGGGAAAAACCCGGCGAACAGCCCCAGCAGGATGCCTGGGATCAGCGACATCACCACCGACGACAAACCGATCAGCAACGACAGGCGCGAACCCTGGATCAGGCGCGAGAGCAGGTCGCGGCCCAGCTCGTCGGTGCCGAGCAGGAACTGGATCTGCCCGCCTTCCAGCCACGACGGCGGGGTCAGCAGGAAGTCGCGGTATTGCTCGCTCGGGTTATGCGGTGCAACCCAAGGGGCGAACAGCGCGCAGAACACGATCAGGATCATGAACAGCAGGCCGGCAACCGCGCCTTTGTTTTTGGAAAAGGCTTGCCAGAATTCTTTGTACGGGGACGGGTACAGCAGGCTTTGATCGACTGCTGACACTGGAGTAGGTGTGGTCATGGTCTTGATCTCAGCGCTGGTGACGGATGCGTGGGTTGGCGAAGCCGTAGAGGATATCCACCACGAAGTTCACCAGGATCACCAGGCAGGCGATCAGCAGGATGCCGTTTTGCACCACCGGGTAGTCCCGCGCGCCAATCGCTTCGATCAGCCATTTGCCGATGCCGGGCCACGAGAAGATGGTTTCGGTCAGGACCGCACCGGCCAGCAGGGTGCCGACTTGCAGGCCGACCACGGTCAGTACCGGGATCAGCGCGTTACGCAGGCCGTGCACGAACACCACGCGCGCCGGCGACAGGCCTTTGGCCTTGGCGGTGCGGATGTAGTCTTCACGCAGCACTTCGAGCATCGACGAACGGGTCATCCGCGCAATCACCGCCAGCGGGATGGTGCCGAGCACGATGGCCGGCAGGATCAAGTGGTGCAGGGCGTCGAAGAACGCGTCCGGCTCGTCGGCCAGCAGGGTGTCGATCAGCATGAAGCCGGTGCGCGGCTCGATGTCGTAGAGCAGGTCGATCCGCCCGGAAACCGGGGTCCAGCCCAGGCTCACCGAGAAGAACATGATCAGGATCAGGCCCCACCAGAAGATCGGCATCGAATATCCCGCCAGGGAGATGCCCATCACCCCATGGTCGAACAGGGATCCTCGCTTGAGTGCCGCGATCACCCCGGCCAGCAGGCCCAGGATACCGGCGAACAACAGCGCGGCCATGGACAGTTCCAGGGTCGCGGGGAAAAGGGCGGTGAATTCGGTCCACACGCTGGTGCGCGTGCGCAGGGATTCGCCGAGGTCGCCTTGGGCGAGTTTGCCCACGTAGTCCAGGTATTGCGCATACAAAGGCTTGTTAAGGCCAAGGCGTTCCATTGCCTGTGCGTGCATCTCGGGGTCGACGCGCCGCTCGCCCATCATGACTTCGACGGGGTCGCCAGGGATCATGCGAATCAACGCAAACGTGAGCAACGTTATGCCGAAAAACGTGGGGATCAGTAACCCCAGTCGGCGGGCAATAAAACTAAACATCTTGTTGTGTACCTCAATCAGCCGGTTAGGCAGGTCCGGCACCGTCGATGTCGACGGTGCCGAGCGTTTCTCTTATTTACTTCACCTGGGTGGTGGCGAAGTTATTTGTCCCCAGAGGGCTTTGGGTGAAGCCTTCTACGTTCTTGCGCATGGCGGTGAACAGTTTCGGGTAAGCCATGGGAAGCCATGGTTGGTCCTTGTCGAAAACGTCCTGCGCCTGTTCATAGAGTGCAGCGCGCTGGCCGGGTTCAGCGATGGCGCGAGCCTTGTCGATCAAGGCCTGAAACTCTTTGTTACACCAGCGTGCGTAGTTTTCGCCGTTTTTCGCAGCATCGCAACTCAGGTTTGGCGTGAGGAAGTTATCCGGGTCGCCGTTATCACCTACCCAGCCTGCCGAAACCATGTCGTGCTCGCCGTTTTTAGCACGCTTGAGCATCTCGCCCCATTCCATGACCTTGATGTTGACCTTCAGGCCAATCTGCGCCAGATCCGCTTGCATGCGCTGGGCGCCAAGCATCGGGTTAGGGTTGGTCGGGCCGCCACCGTTACGGGTGAACAGGGTGAACTCGGTGCCTTCGGGTACGCCGGCTTCCTTGAGCAGGGCGCGGGCTTTGTCGAGATCACGCGGTGGGTTTTTCAGTTTGTCGCTGAAACCCAGCAAGGTCGGCGGATAAGGGCCGGTCCCCACCACCGCATTGCCTTTGCCGAACAGGGCTTCGGTATAGCCGGCCTTGTCGAACGCGATGTTGATCGCGTGACGTACACGCGCATCGCTCATGTATTTGTGGGTGGTGTTCAATGCGGTGTAACTGGTGGTCATCGCCGCCAGCTCATCGACTTTCAGGTTCGGGTCTTTCTTGATGCTTGGAATGTCATCCGGCTTGGGGAACAGCGCGATCTGGCATTCGTTGGCCTTGAGCTTCTGCAGGCGCACGTTGTTATCGGTGCTGATCGCCAGGATCAGCGGGTCGACTGCCGGTTTGCCACGGAAGTAGTCGGGGTTGGCCTTGAACCGCGCCTGGGCGTCTTTCTGGTAACGGGTGAAGATGAACGGGCCAGTGCCGATGGGCTTGGCGTTGAGGTCTTCGGTCTTGCCGGATTTTAGCAACTGGTCGGCGTATTCCTTGGAATGGATTGAAGAGAATGCCATCCCCAAGTCGGCCAGGAACGGTGCTTCAGGGCGGGTCAGGGTAAAGACAACGGTGTAGTCGTCGGTCTTCTCTACGCTCTTGAGCAGTTCCTTGAAGCCCATGCTTTCGAAGTACGGGTAGCCCACGAGGGACTTGTTGTGCCACGGGTGTTTCGGGTCCAGCTGGCGCTGGAAGCTCCAAAGCACGTCGTCGGCATTCAGGTTGCGCGTGGGTTTGAAGTAGTCGGTGGTGTGGAACTTGATGTCGTCACGCAGGTGGAACGTGTAGGTCAGGCCATCGGCGCTGATCTCGGGCAGGTCTTTGGCCAGCGCGGGGATCACTTCGGTGGTGCCGGGCTTGAAATCCACCAGGCGGTTGAACATGGTTTCAGCCGCGGCGTCAGCGGTGACGGCCGTGGTGTACAGAACCGGGTCGAAACCTTCCGGGCTGGCTTCGGTGCAGACCACCAGCGGTTTGGCCGAAATGCCGACAGCCACGCTCAACAGGGCGGCAGCGATGGCGGCTTGTAGCGGAAGCATTTTCATTCAGAGCCCTCTGCAATCGATGGGACCAGACAAGCGTAGACGGCGGGCTCGTCCTGAGCCTGCCGTCTACCTGGTGCTAATTAAAGAATGTTGAACGGGATGGTGGTGACCAGACGGAATTCTTTGATGGAGCCGTCAGACTGGTTTTCGCTGCCACGGTGCTCGACGTAAGTCGCACGAATCGCGGTGGCCTTGAGTGGGCCGCTCTGGATCGCATAAGCCGCGCCTACACCGTATTCCTGGTGTTTTTCACCGTCCTGGGTCTCGATGCCGGCATAGCCGACTGCGCCGTTGCCGCTGCGGTAGTGAGTACCGTCAATGCCCCAGCCGCGTGCGGAGTAGACGTTGAACTTCAGGCCTGGCACGCCGTATTCGGCCATGTTGATGCCGTAGGCGATCTGGAAGGACTTCTCGTTCGGGCCGTTGAAGTCGGACGTCAGGGAGTTGGCCAGGTAGATGCCGTTGGTTTCGTGCAGGTAGTCGAAGTACTCGTTACCGTTCACTGCCTGGTAGGAGAAGGTCAGGCTGTGTGCCTGGTGCGCCAGGCCCAGGGACAGGGAGTAGGTATCGTTGTCGATTTCCCCCATCAGCTTTTTGCCTTCATCCACGGTTTTGTAGTAGTTCAGGCCGGTGGTCAGGGACAGGGTCTGGCTGTCACCCAGCTCGTGGGTAGCGCCGAAGTAGTACTGGTTCCAGAAATCCTTGACGTTGGCGCCGAAGATGCTGGTTTTCAGGCTCTTGAACGGCTGGTAGTTGGCACCCAGGGTGTAGACCTTGTCGGCTTCTACGCTGGCGTCAGAGGTGTATTCGGAACGGAATTTCGACAGGCTCTGTTCGGTACGTGGCGAAACGCGGTCAAACACGCCGCCCTGGAACGACAGGTTGCTGAATTCTTCGCTGTTGAAGCTCACACCTTCGAAGCTCGAAGGCAGTGCACGGTTGCCGATGGTGTCGACGATACCGCTGCTGAAGTTCTGGCGACCGGCGGTCAAGGTGGTGTTCGACACACGGAACTGCACGTTGGCCAGGCCCAGTTTGCTCCACTGGTCTACAGCGTTGCCGTCGGAGTCAGCCAGGGTACGGTTGGAACCGCCCTTGATGTCACGCTTGCTGCGATCCAGAACCAGCGCGTTGTACACCGCGACTTCGGTCTTCACGCCAATAGTGCCCTGGGTGAAACCCGAGCTGGCGTTGAGGATGGTGCCCTGTACCCAGTTGGTACGGTTACGGTCGGTCTTGGCCACGCCGTGCTCGGTGTAGCCGAAGGTTCCCCCACGGTACTTGCTTTCATGGGAGTACCAGTTACGCGTGGTGCCGCCCAGGCTGAAATCTTCGATGAAGCCTTTGGCCTCGCTTTGGGCGCTGGCGCCGGCCAGGGTAGTCGGAACGAATTCCTGGCTGACGGGTTCAGCGTAGGCGGTGGCCGTGATGCTGCTGATGGCCAGTGCCAGAAGCGCTTTGCTGCTCAGTTTCATGGGTTGAAGCTCCTTTGGTTCTCTTTTTAATGCCGGTCTTTTTTGGTGATCCGGCTATTGGGTGTGTAACTCGTTCAAGCCTTTGCAAACGTTTGCCGTAGGAAAAATCCCAATAAAAGGCTGCACGTTTGCAGCAAGGCGGCGAGCCGCCCTGCGCAATCCGGTTATTTTCTTATGGGGTAATGCTGACGCCCGAGAACACGTTGCGGCCGAAGGGGCTCACTTTGAAACCTTCGACTTTGGCGCTTAACGGCTGGTTGACCGTCGAATGGGCGACTGGCGTGATCGGCACCTGCTGCTTGAGCAGTTGCTGCGCCTGTTTGTACAGAACAGTCCTTTGTTCGCGGTCGGTCACGACCTTGGCTTGCTTGATCAGCTTGTCGTAAGCCGGGTCACACCACATCGAGTAGTTGTTCCCGCCGATGGCGTCGCAGCTGTAGAGCGTGCCCAGCCAGTTGTCCGGGTCCCCGTTGTCGCCGGTCCAGCCGATCAGGCTGATATCGTGCTCACCGTTCTTGGTGCGCTTGATGTATTCGCCCCATTCGTAGCTGACGATCTTGACCTTGAGGCCGATCTTGGCCCAGTCGCTTTGCAGCATCTCGGCCATCAGCTTGGCGTTGGGGTTGTACGGCCGTTGCACCGGCATCGCCCACAGGGTGATTTCGGTGCCTTCCTTCACGCCGGCAGCCTTGAGCAGTTCCTTGGCTTTTTCCGGGTTGTAGGCGGCGTCCTTGATGGTGTCGTCGTAGGACCATTGCGTCGGCGGCATGGCGTTGACCGCCAGTTGCCCCGCGCCCTGGTACACGGCATTCAGGATGCTCTGCTTGTTCACCGCCATGTCCAGCGCCTGGCGCACTTCGAGCTGGTCGAACGGCTTGTGCCGCACGTTATAGGCGATGTAACCGAGGTTGAAGCCGGGCTTGGTCAACAGCTGCAGGTTCGGGTCGGCCTTGAGCGCGTCTACGTCGGCCGGGCGTGGGTGCAGGGTGACCTGGCATTCGCCGGCCTTGAGCTTTTGCACGCGTACCGAAGCGTCGGTGTTGATGGCGAAGATCAGTTGGTCCAGCTTGACCTTGCTCGGGTCCCAGTATTGCGCGTTGGCCACGTAGCGGATCTGCGAGTCTTTCTGATAACGCTGGAACACGAACGGCCCAGTGCCGATCGGCTTCTGGTTGATGTCGCTGGGCTTGCCTTGCTTGAGCAACTGTTCGGCGTATTCGGCCGAGAGGATCGCGGCAAAACTCATGGCGATGTTCTGCACAAACGCGGCGTCGACCGAGTTCAGCGTCATCACCACGGTGTAGGGGCCGGTCTTTTCGACCTTGGCGATGTTCTTGTTCAGGCTCATCCCGTTGAAGTATGGAAACTCGGTGGGGTAGGCCTTGCGAAACGGGTGGTCGGCGTCAAGCATGCGGTTGAAGGTGAACAGCACGTCGTCGGCGTTGAAGTCGCGCGTCGGCTTGAATTCCTTGTTGCTGTGGAATTTCACCCCTTCACGCAGGTGAAAGGTGTAGGTCAGGCCGTCTTCGGAAATATCCCACTTGGTTGCCAGCGCAGGCACCACGTTGGTCGCGCCTTTTTCAAACTCAACCAGGCGGTTGTACAGCGGCTCGGCCGCATCGTTGTCGGTGGCGGTGGTGTATTGCGCAGTGTCAAACCCTGCCGGGCTGCCTTCGGAGCAGAACACCAGGCTCTTCTTGTCAGCGGCCTGACCCATCGTGGCCACAGCCAGCAGGCTGGTGCCAAAAATTGCGGATAGAACGGTGGTATGGCGCATGACGATCCCGATCCTTGTTTGTAGTTGTCATCAGCGAGCAATCACCCCGGTCGCATGACCGGGGAGACATCACTGATCCCACGCATAGCAAGTGCCTATCCCTGAATGGAGCTTCTGCTCTCCTACGACGTTATGGGTCGCGGAGCACGCAGTAAATGCGCCAAAACGGATTGACCTTGTAGGCAACGGCGCCACCTATCGCGGTTCGTTGCTGTAGGACGCAACGGCTGCGAATGTGGTCTGTTTCCCATGGTCCAGGCAGATGCAATAACGGCGACGTTATGAAACGTCGCCGTTACTGATCTTATTTGCCGCTTACGCTCACGCCGTAGAAGGAGTTCAAGCCAAACGGGCTGATCTTGAAATCCTGCACGGTATTGCGCATGGGTTGATACACCGTCGAGTGCGCGATAGGTGTCATCGGGACTGCATCTTTGAGGATATGTTGCGCCTGCTTGTACAGCTCGGTGCGTTTGGCGACATCCGATGTGGCCTTGGCTTCTTTCACGATGCCGTCGAATTTCTTGTCGCACCATTTGGAGAAGTTGTTGCCGGCCAGCGAGTCGCAGCCGAACAGCACGTTCAGCCAGTTGTCCGGGTCACCATTGTCGCCGCTCCAGCCAATGATCATGGCCTGGTTCTCGCCGCCTTTGGAACGCTTGATGTACTCGCCCCATTCATAGCTGGTGATCTTGACCTTCAGGCCGATCTTGGACCAGTCGTTCTGCAGCATTTCAGCCATCAGCTTGGCGTTCGGGTTGTACGGACGCTGAACCGGCATGGCCCACAGGACGATTTCGGTACCTTCCTTGACGCCGGCTTCCTTGAGCAGCGACTTGGCTTTCTCAGGGTCGTACTTGGCGTCCTTGATGGTGGTGTCATACGACCATTGGGTCGGCGGCATGGCGTTGACGGCCAATTGGCCGGCGCCCTGGTACACGGAGTCGATGATCTGCTGCTTGTTTACCGACATGTCCAGTGCCTGACGCACGCGGATGTCAGCCAGCGGGTTTGGCTGGTCGCTGCCCTTGACCTTGTCCATGACGTTGTAAGCGATGTAGCCCAGGTTGAAACCGGCCTGGTTCGGCAGTTTCAGGTCCTTGTCGGCTTCCAGCGCCTTGAGGTCGGCCGGACGCGGGAACAGGGTGACCTGGCATTCGTTTTTCTTCAGCTTCTGGATACGCACCGACGGGTCGGTGGTGATGGCGAAGATCAGGTTATCGATCTTCACGTCTTCAGGTTTCCAGTAGTCCTTGTTGCCGGTGTAACGGATGTTCGAGTCTTTCTGATAGCTCTTGAACACGAACGGGCCAGTGCCGATTGGCTTCTGGTTGATGTCCGCGGCTTTGCCTTCTTTCAACAGTTGGGCCGCGTATTCGGCGGACTGGATCGAAGCGAAGCTCATCGCCAGGTTCTGGATGAAAGCCGCGTCCACAGTGCCAAGGGTGAACTTGACGGTGTGGTCATCGACTTTTTCGATGTTCTTGATGTTGGTGTCCATCCCCATGTCCGTGAAGTACGGGAACTCGGTGGGGTAGGCTTTGCGGAACGGATCGTCCTTGTTGATCATGCGGTTGAACGTGAACAGCACGTCATCGGCATTGAAGGTACGGGTCGGCTTGAAGTACGCGGTGGTGTGGAACTTGACGCCGTCGCGCAGGTGGAAGGTGTACGTCAGGCCATCCGGGGACACGTCCCAGGTGGTAGCGAGCCCAGGAATCACAGCGGTGCCGCCGCGTTCGAACTGGGTCAGACGGTTGAACATGGTTTCGGCCGAGGCATCGAAGTCTGTTCCGGTGGTGTACTGGCCTGGGTCAAAACCGGCCGGGCTCCCTTCGGAGCAGAACACCAGGTTAGTCGCCGCGTGGGCGAATGGGGCTGCGGCCATAAGGCCGGCGCTCACTAATAACGGAAGGACTGCGTTTTTAAGCATGTTGGCCTCATGATTTGTTGTCATTTTTGGTGGTGAGGGCGACCTCGTGAGTCGGCCTGCGGATACTTATGCAGGCGCCATACCCATTGCAAGATGTTGAACCGTTACAAGACTGAAACAGTGGTACGAACGTACAGGAATGTCGCAATTATGAAAGTTTCTACATAAATTGGACTATTTAGAGGGTTTTTTCGGTGCAGATGGGGCACCAAAAAAGCCCAATCGAGGTGTCTAGCGCACTCGATTGGGGCGCTGCTGTTACTTATCCAGACTCACGCCATAGAACGGCGTCAGGCCAAACGGGCTGATCTTGAAGTCCCTGACTTCCTTGCGCAGCGGCTGGAAAACCGTCGAGTTCGCAATAGGCGTTATAGGTACTTGTTCCTTAAGGATTTTTTGCGCCTGTTGATACCACTTGATGCGTTGCTCGCGGTCGCTGCTGAGCTTGGCCTGCATGACCAGCTTGTCGTAGGCCGGGTTACACCATTTGGCGTAGTTGCTGCCCTTGACCGCAGCACAACTGTAGAGCACGCCGAGCCAGTTATCCGGGTCGCCGTTGTCGCCGGTCCAGCCGTAAATCATCGCGTCATGCTCGCCATTTTTGGCGCGCTTGATGTATTCGCCCCACTCATAGCTGACGATATTGGCCTTGATGCCGACTTTTTCCCAATCCTGCTGAATCATCTGAGCCGACATTCGCGCGTTTGGGTTGGAGGCGCGCTGGACCGTCATCGCCCACAAATTGATGGTGGTACCTGGTGCAACCCCTGCTTCTTTTAGTAGCGCCCGCGCCTTTGTCGGATCGTGAGGCGCGTCCTTGATGCTCGGGTCATAAGACCACTGCGCGGGTGGCAGCGCGTTCTGCGCCAATTGCCCGGCGCCCTGGTACACGGCCTTGATGATTGCCGGCTTGTCGATGGCCATGTCCAACGCCTGGCGCACTTTGAGCTGGTCCAGCGGTGGGTGCGTGACGTTGTAGGCGAGGAAGCCCAGGTTGAAACCGGCTTGCTGCAGCACGCGCAGGTGGGTGTCTTTTTTCATTACTTCGATATCGGCCGGGCGCGGGTAGCCGCTGACCTGGCATTCGCCCGCCTTGAGTTTCTGCAGGCGCGACGCGGCGTCCGGGGTGATGGCGAACACCAGATTGTCGAGCTTCACATCCTCGGGCTTCCAATACTCTTTATTCGCCACGTAGCGAATCTGCGAGTCTTTCTGGTAGCGCTTGAACACGAACGGCCCGGTGCCCACCGGCTTCTGGTTGATGTCTTCGGCTTTGCCTTCCTTGAGGAGCTGGTCGGCGTATTCGGCGGACTGCACCGAGGCGAAGCTCATGGCCAGGTTCTGTACGAACGAGGCATCGACGTTATTCAGGTTGAAACGCACCGTGTGCGCGTCGATTTTGTCGAGGCTCTTGATGGTGGTGTTCAAGCCCATGTCGGTGAAGTACGGCGATTCGGAAGGGTAGGCCTTGCGGAACGGGCTCTCGGCGTCCAGCAGGCGGTTGAAGGTAAACAGCACGTCATCCGCGTTGAAGTCGCGAGTCGGTGTGAAGAAGTCGGTGGTGTGGAACTTGACGCCATCGCGCAGGTGGAAGGTGTAGGTCAGGCCGTCTTTGGACACCTCCCAGCGCGTTGCCAGGCCCGGTTCCACCTCAGTGCCGCCGCGCTTGAACTGGGTCAGGCGGTTGAACACGGTTTCAGCGGAGGCATCAAAGTCGGTGCCGCTGGTGTATTGGCTGGGGTCGAAGCCGGCGGGGCTGGCTTCGGAGCAGTAGACCAACGTGCTGGCGGCCTGGGCCATGGGCATAAAGGCCAGGAGCCCGGCGGCGAGGAGCAGCGGTTTTAAGGTGATTCTTTCCATGGAGACCCCTGAGATGGCAGGCATTGAGCGCTGCCCAAACAAAAAAACGGCGGTCACCGAGGTTACCGCCGTTCAGGTGCGTCAGGTAGGGGGTTATTGCATCTGCACTTCAATCACGCCGTCGGCACTCATGTTGACCTGGCTGGTGCCGGCCTCGACTTCCGGCGTCGGCGCCGAGTCCATCGCAGCCGCCTTCATCATCATGGCGCCACGCGCGTAGGGCTGTGGATAACCGTTGGTGTTGAAGTTCAGGTTGACGATCTTGTAGCCCTTGCCGCCCAGTGCATCGGTGGCCAGTTGGGCGCGGGCCTTGAATGCAGCCACGGCATCCTTGAGCAGCGCGTCTTCGCTGGCTTTGCGCGTGGTGTCGGCGATGGCGAAGTCCATGCTGTCCATTTTCAGGGTGTTCAGCAGTTCGCCGGTAAGTTTGGAGAGCGCCGGGAAATCCGCACTTTCCAGGCGCAATTCAGCGCGTTCACGCCAGCCGGTGATCTTCTGGTTCTTGTTGTCGTAGATCGGGTAGCTGTTGCGGCTGCCCTGGCGCAGGGTCACGCCTTTGACTTCACGGGCCTCGCCAAGCGCCTTGTTCATCGTGGTGGTGATTTCGGCGGCGAGCTTGGCCGGGTCGGTGTTTTGCGATTCGGTATAGAGCGTGACGATCATCTTGTCGCGGGCCACTTCCTGGCTGACTTCGGCGCGCAGGGAAATCTGGTTGTAATGCAGCTCATCGGCGGCCAGGGTCGGAAGGCTCGCCAAGGCACTGGCGCTGAGGGTGAGAACGGCTGCACTGCGAGTGAAACGTGACATGAGAGCTCCTTGGGGTGTTCGTGTTCGGTATGACTGTAGACGGTGGCATCGGGTTCTTCGGGTTTACACATTCGCTACAAGTGAGGAGGGCGCCGACGAACGGTCATTTGCCTAGCCTGCGGCAAAGAGCCACACACGCCGTGCCGGCAGGCCTGCTTCGTTTATACTCCTGCCGATCCGCCTGCAGCGCTCACCGGGAGAGCTCATGCTCGCCGCCGTAAAACTGACTTCCGCCACCCGCCAGAACCTCTGGCGCCTGACGTTTATTCGTACCCTGGTACTGGCCGCACAGGCCGGCTCCGTCGGGCTCGCGTATTGGTTCGACCTGCTGCCACTGCCCTGGCTGCAATTGGCCGTGACCCTCGGCTTCTCCACGGTACTGTGTGCGTTCACCGCGATCCGGTTGCGCACCACCTGGCCGGTGACCGAACTCGAATACGCCCTGCAATTGGCCTGCGACCTGTTCATTCACAGTGTGTTGCTTTATTTCTCCGGTGGTTCCACCAATCCGTTTGTTTCTTATTATTTAGTGCCACTGACGATTGCCGCGGTAACCCTGCCGTGGCGCTACTCGGTGGTGCTGTCGGGCATTGCCCTGACCCTGTACACCTTGCTGCTGGCACGCTTCTATCCGTTGCAAACCTTCCCCATCGCCCGCGAAAACCTGCAGATCTACGGGATGTGGTTGAGCTTTGCGCTTTCCGCTGCGGTGATCACCTTCTTCGCCGCGCGCATGGCCGAAGAACTGCGCCGTCAGGAAGAACTGCGCGCCATTCGCCGCGAAGAAGGCCTGCGAGACCAGCAATTGCTGGCCGTCGCCACTCAGGCTGCCGGCGCGGCTCATGAACTGGGCACACCGCTGGCAACCATGAGCGTATTGCTCAATGAAATGGTTCAGGACCATCACGACCCGGCGCTGCAAGACGACCTCAGCGTGCTGCAGGAACAGGTCAAGCAATGCAAACAGACCTTGCAGCAACTGGTGCGCGCCGCCGAAGCCAATCGCCGCCTGGCGGTGGAAATGCAGGACGTGACTCGGTGGCTCGACGAAGCCCTTAACCGCTGGCACCTGATGCGGCCCGAAGCCAGTTACCGTTTCAACCTGCTGGGCCAGGGCACGGTGCCGCGCATGGCACCGCCGCCGGACCTGACCCAGGCACTGCTGAACCTGCTCAACAACGCCGCCGACGCCTGCCCCGAGGGGTTGGGCGTACAGCTGGACTGGGACGCGGAAAACGTCACCATCAGCATTCGCGACCACGGTGCGGGCGTGCCGCTGGCCATTGCCGAGCAGATCGGCAAACCTTTCTTTACCACCAAGGGCAAAGGCTTCGGCCTCGGCCTGTTTTTGAGCAAGGCCAGCGTGACCCGCGCGGGCGGCTCAGTGAAGCTCTATAGTCATGAGGAAGGCGGCACGCTCACCGAGCTGCGCCTGCCCCGTGTCGCACGAGGAGATATCGATGAGTGACGAGATCCAAGTCGAAGGCGAAGAACTGCCGCACCTGCTGCTGGTAGATGACGACGCGACCTTTACCCGCGTAATGGCGCGCGCCATGAGCCGTCGCGGCTTTCGCGTCAGCACCGCAGGTTCGGCTGAAGAAGGCTTGACCATCGCCCAGGCCGACCTGCCGGACTATGCCGCGCTTGATCTGAAAATGGACGGCGACTCCGGCCTGGTGCTGCTGCCCAAGCTGCTGGAACTCGACCCGGAAATGCGCGTGGTCATCCTCACCGGTTATTCCAGCATTGCCACTGCCGTCGAGGCGATCAAGCGTGGCGCCTGCAACTACCTGTGCAAACCGGCGGATGCCGACGACGTGCTCGCCGCGTTGCTCTCCGAACACGCCGACCTGGATACCCTGGTGCCGGAAAACCCGATGTCGGTGGACCGTCTGCAGTGGGAACACATCCAGCGTGTGTTGACCGAACACGAAGGCAACATCTCCGCCACCGCCCGCGCCCTGGGCATGCACCGCCGCACCTTGCAGCGCAAGTTGCAGAAGCGCCCGGTACGCCGCTGAACGAAATCTGAACAACCTGCTTCAGGCCGCACGGAGCGCTGAACCGATCGTCTATGATCGGTTCCAACGCCTGTCACATTTTCTTACAGAGCCTGAACAATGAATCAGAACGCTGAGTATTCCGCGGTCAATGATGCGGTGCGTGGGCACTTCTTTCGCCGAACCTGGGCGATGATCACGCCCTATTGGCGCAGTGAGGAGAAGGGCAAGGCCTGGCTGTTGCTGGCGGCGGTGGTCGCGTTGTCACTGTTCAGCGTGGCGATTTCGGTATGGATCAACCACTGGTACAAGGATTTCTACAACGCGCTGGAGAAGAAGGACACCGCAGCCTTCTGGCAACTGATCGGCTATTTCGGCGGCATTGCCGCGGTGGCGATTCTGGGCGCGGTGTACCGCCTGTACCTGACCCAGATGCTGACCATCCGCTGGCGCGCCTGGCTCACTGAAAAACACTTCGCGCGCTGGCTCGCGCACAAGAACTACTACCAGCTGGAGCAGGGCGGTTACACCGATAACCCGGACCAGCGGATTTCCGAAGACCTCAACAACTTTACCTCCAGCACTTTGAGTTTGGGCCTGGGCCTGCTGCGCAATGTGGTCAGCCTGGTGTCGTTTTCGATCATCCTGTGGGGTGTGTCGGGCAGCATTGAAGTGTTCGGCGTGACCATTCCCGGCTACATGTTCTGGTGCGCCTTGCTGTACGCCGCCGTGGCCAGTTGGCTGACGCACCTGATCGGCCGCCGCTTGATCGGCCTGAACAACCAACAACAACGCTTTGAAGCGGACCTGCGTTTTTCCATGGTGCGCGTGCGCGAAAACGCCGAGAGCATCGCCCTGTACAACGGCGAGCCGAATGAAAACCAGCGCTTGAGTGCGCGTTTCGGCAAGGTCTGGCACAACTTCTGGGACATCATGAAAGTGTCCAAGCGCCTGACCTTCTTTACCGCCGGCTACAGCCAGATTGCGATCATCTTCCCGTTTATCGTGGCTGCGCCGCGCTACTTCACCGGCAAAATCCAGCTGGGCGAGCTGATGCAAATCAACTCGGCGTTCGGCAACGTGCAAGAGAACTTCAGCTGGTTTATCGACGCTTACTCGGAGCTGGCTGCGTGGCGTGCCACCAGTGACCGTCTGCTGAGCTTTCATCAGGCCATGAGTGATAACGAGCAACGTGTGCCGGCGATTGATGTACGCCCGGAAGGCGAGCGCCTGGTGGTGCAGGACCTCGGTATGGACTTGGCGGATGGTCGCCATTTGCTGACCGACGCCGACATGACGGTGGAGCCGGGGCAGCGTGTGATGCTCAGCGGGCGTTCCGGCAGTGGCAAAAGTACGCTGCTGCGGGCGATGGGGCATCTGTGGCCGGCGGGTCATGGCAGCATTCGCCTGCCCGCCGCGCGCTACCTGTTCCTGCCGCAGAAGCCGTATCTGCCGATCGGCACGTTGAAGGCCGTGTTGAGTTATCCACAGGACGACAGTGTTTACTCACCGGAACGTTATGCACAGGTCCTCGAAACCTGCCGTTTGCCGCATCTGGTTGGGCGTCTGGATGAGGCCAATCACTGGCAACGCATGCTCTCGCCAGGCGAGCAGCAGCGCCTGGCTTTTGCGCGTGCCTTGCTGTTCGCGCCGCAATGGCTGTACATGGACGAAGCCACCTCGGCGATGGATGAGGAGGACGAGGCGAGCTTGTATCAGGCGTTGATCGACGAGTTGCCGGGGTTGAGCATTGTGAGCGTCGGGCACCGCAGCAGCCTCAAGCGCTTCCATGGGCGGCATGTGCGGATTGAGAGTGGGCGGTTGCAGGAACAAGCGGTGTCCTGAGGACTGAACTCGGTCAATGTGGGAGCTGTGTTGTTTGAGGCAGTGAGCACCCACAAAAAAGCCCGGCTGATCATCGATCAGCCGGGCTTTTTATTGCTTGAAAATAACTTACTTCTTCAAGCCGTAATGCTCATCCAGCATGCCTGGGGCGTTCGGCGTTTTTGGCGCGTAGTCCCGTGGCGGCTCCTGGTTTTCCCGCGGAGGCGTCAGGCGCTCCCGTGGGGCTTGCGGTGCATCGGAATGCAACGCTGCCAGCAGGCGCTGACGGGTAATGTCGTCGAGGGCCAGGCGGTTGGCGCCATCGGCGAGGTGATCCTGTACTTCCTGGTAGCTCTGGGTAAGCTTCTTGACCAGGGTCGCGGTGCTGTTGAAGTGGGTAACAACTTCGTTCTGGTAACTGTCAAAACGTTCCTGGATGTCATCCAACTGACGCTGCGTGCGGTTAGGCGCGGCATTCGGCAGCAGGCGGGCAACCAGGAATCCAATGGCGACACCGGCAACCAAGGCGAGAGTCGGCAACAACCAAACTAAGAGCGAGTGTTCCACGAGTCCTTCCTCTATAAACGGCTTTGCTTTACGTTAACGGCTCGGACCTGCGCTGTATACCGCGATTAAGCTCGCAATGATGCCATGCACAGACTTTTAGCTAGACGAGTCGACCCTTTGAGAGGTCACGGAGTTCATTCCTTGCTCATGCGTGAAACCCCCGTTTTGATCGATGGCCCGGTAGGCCAATTGGAAGCCCTGTACCTGGATCACCCCGAACCACGTGGCCTGGCGCTGATCTGCCACCCTAACCCGGTGCAGGGTGGGACCATGCTCAATAAAGTCGTATCGACCCTGCAACGCACAGCGCGCGATGCCGGTTTGATTACGTTGCGTTTCAATTACCGCGGCGTGGGTGCCAGCGCCGGTACCCACGACATGGCCACCGGTGAAGTCGACGATGCAGAGGCAGCCGCCACCTGGCTGCGCGAAAAACACCCGGACCTGCCGATCACCCTGCTTGGGTTTTCCTTCGGCGGTTATGTGGCCGCCAGCCTCGGCGGGCGCCTGGAAGCCAAGGGCGAAAAACTCGCGCACCTGTTCATGGTTGCCGCTGCGGTGATGCGCCTGCGCGACAGTGACGTGCTGCCAGAAGGCTGCCCGCTGACCCTGATCCAGCCGGAAACCGACGAAGTGGTCGACCCGCAAGTGGTCTACGACTGGTCCGCCGCCCTGAATCGCCCCCATGAGCTGCTGAAAGTGGCAGAATGCGGACACTTTTTTCACGGCAAGCTGACCGATCTCAAGGATCTGGTGCTGCCGCGTCTCTCGAATTGATAGCAGTCTGATAAGCGATTACCCATGACGACTCGTACCCGTATCCTCACCGGCATCACCACCACCGGCACGCCGCACCTGGGCAACTACGCCGGTGCGATCCGCCCTGCGATCCTCGCCAGCCAGGATGCCAATGCCGACTCCTTCTACTTTCTGGCCGACTACCACGCCCTGATCAAGTGCGATGACCCGCAGCGCATCCAGCGCTCGCGCATGGAAATCGCCGCGACCTGGCTGGCCGGTGGCCTGGATGTGAACCGGGTGACCTTCTACCGCCAGTCCGACATCCCGGAAATCCCCGAGCTGACCTGGCTGCTGACCTGCGTGGCCGCCAAGGGCCTGCTCAACCGCGCGCATGCCTACAAGGCGTCGGTGGACAAGAACGTGGAAACCGGCGAAGACCCGGACGCGGGCATCACCATGGGCCTGTACAGCTACCCGGTGCTGATGGCGGCGGACATCCTGATGTTCAACGCGCACAAGGTGCCGGTCGGTCGTGACCAGATCCAGCACGTGGAAATGGCCCGCGACATCGGCCAGCGCTTCAACCACCTGTTCGGCAACGGTAAAGAATTCTTCACCATGCCCGAGGCGTTGATCGAAGAAAGCGTCGCCACCTTGCCGGGCCTGGACGGTCGCAAGATGTCGAAAAGCTACGACAACACCATCCCGTTGTTCACCAGCGCCAAGGACATGAAAGACGCCATCTCGCGGATCGTCACCGATTCCCGCGCGCCCGGCGAAGCCAAGGACCCGGACAACTCGCACCTGTTCACCCTGTACCAGGCGTTTGCCAGCAAGGCCCAGGAACAAGAGTTCCGCGCCGAGCTGCAGCAAGGCCTGGGGTGGGGCGAGGCGAAGAACCGTCTGTTCCAACTGCTGGACGGCCAACTGGGCGAGGCGCGCGAGCGTTATCACCAACTGATGTCGCGCCCGTCGGACATGGAAGACCTGCTGCTGGTCGGCGCCAAGAAAGCCCGCGCCGTGGCCGCTCCGTTCCTCGCCGAGCTGCGTGAAGCGGTGGGCCTGCGTTCGTTCGTCAACCAGGCGGCTGCGCCGGTTGCCAGCAAGAAGAAAGCCGCGAAGGCTGCGCGTTTTGTGAGCTTTCGCGAAGACGACGGCAGCTTCCGCTTCCGCCTGTTGGCCGCCGATGGCGAGCAACTGCTGCTGTCGCGCAATTTTGCCGACGGCAAGGCGGCGGGCGCGGTGACCAAGCAATTGCAAAGCGGCGACGCACTGGACGTACGCACTGAAGTGCTGAGCTTCAGCGTATGGCTGGACGGCGCTGCGGTGGCCGACAGCGCGACCTTCGCCGATATGGCAGCGCGCGATGCCGCCATCGACGCCCTGCGCGTTGCGTTGACCCCAACCGAGGATTAACCCGACCAAGGGTTGATTGCCATTATCCGGGGCCGTCGTTACAGTGACGGCCCGTTTTTGTTGCCTTGCTAACGAAATTATGACGCCCCTAGAACGATATCAAGCTGATCTGAAACGCCCTGAATTCTTCCATGACGCGGCCCAGGAAAACGCGGTGCGTCATTTGCAGCGCCTGTACGACGACCTCGTCGCGGCCTCGCAGAACAAGCCAGGGATGTTCAGCAAGCTGTTTGGCAAGAAAGACCATACGCCGGTCAAAGGCCTGTATTTCTGGGGCGGCGTCGGCCGCGGCAAGACTTACCTGGTCGACACCTTCTTCGAAGCGCTGCCGTTCAAGGAAAAGGTCCGCACCCACTTCCACCGCTTCATGAAGCGCGTGCACGAAGAGATGAAGACCCTGCCGGGCGAGAAAAACCCGCTGACCATCATCGCCAAGCGTTTCTCCGATGAGGCGCGGGTGATTTGCTTCGATGAGTTCTTCGTCTCCGACATCACCGATGCAATGATCCTTGGCACCCTGATGGAAGAGCTGTTCAAGAATGGCGTGACCCTGGTCGCGACGTCGAACATCGTGCCCGACGGCCTGTACAAGGACGGCCTGCAGCGTGCACGCTTCCTGCCGGCGATTGCGCTGATCAAGCAGAACACCGACATCGTCAACGTCGACAGCGGCGTCGACTACCGCCTGCGTCACCTTGAGCAAGCGGAGCTGTTCCACTTCCCGCTGAACGAAGCGGCGCATGAGAGCCTGAAAAAAAGCTTCCGCGCGCTCACGCCGGAATGCACCCAGGCGGTGGAAAACGACAAGTTGATGATCGAAAACCGCGAAATCATCGCGCTGCGCACCTGCGATGACGTGGCCTGGTTTGAGTTCCGCCAGCTCTGCGACGGCCCGCGCAGCCAGAACGATTACATCGAACTGGGCAAGATCTTCCACGCGGTGATTCTCAGCGGCGTCGAGCAGATGGGCGTGACCACCGATGACATCGCGCGTCGGTTTATCAACATGGTCGACGAGTTCTACGACCGTAACGTCAAGCTGATCATCTCGGCCGAAGTCGAACTCAAGGACCTCTATACCGGCGGTCGCTTGAACTTCGAGTTTCAGCGCACGCTGAGCCGTTTGCTGGAAATGCAGTCCCACGAATTCCTGTCGCGTGGGCACAAGCCGTAAGAACGAAGTATTTCAAATGTGGGAGCGGGCTTGCTCGCGAAGACGGAGTGCCAGTCACTGGACGTGTTGACTGACACACCGCCTTCGCGAGCAAGCCCGCTCCCACAATTGCTTTGTTTGCACCCTTACTCAAGCGGCCTGCTGGAATTGCTGCCGATACTGGTTCGGCGACAGCTCCGTGTGCTGCCTGAACAACCGCGCAAAGAAGCTCGCATCGTCGTAACCCACCTCGTAGCTGATGGTCTTGATGCTCTTGCGGCTGCCCGACAGCAAGCCCTTGGCCGTCTCGATACGCAGGCGTTGCAGGTAATGCAGCGGCTTGTCGCCGGTGGCGGTCTGGAAGCGGCGCATAAAGTTGCGGATGCTCATGCCGTGTTCCCGGGCGACGTCTTCGAAGCGGAATTTGTCGGCGAAATGCTCTTCGAGCCAGTGCTGGATCTGCAGGATGATCACATCCTGATGCAGCTTCTGCCCGCCAAAACCGATACGCCCCGGGGCGTAGCTGCGTTGCACTTCATACAGAATGTCGCGGGCGACGGCTTGGGCGATGTTGGCGCCGCAGAAGCGTTCGATCAGGTAGATGTAGAGGTCGCACGCCGAGGTGGTACCGCCGGCGCAATACAGGTTGTCGGCGTCAGTCAGGTGCTTGTCCTGGTTGAGCTGGACCTTGGGGAAGCGCTCGCTGAACGCCGTGAAGAAGCGCCAATAGGTGGTCGCCTCCTTGCCATCGAGCAAGCCGGCCTCGGCCAGCCAGAACACCCCGGTGGCTTCGCCGCAGAGCACGGCGCCGCGCGCGTGCTGCTCGCGCAGCCACGGCAGCACTTGCGGGTAGTGGTTGCACAGGGCGTCGAAGTCATCCCAGAAGGCCGGTAGCACGATGATGTCGGCGTCTTCGAGGCCGCCGTCCACCGGCATGATCACGTCACTGAAGCTGCGCACCGATTGCCCGTCAGGGCTCACCAGGCGTGTTTCGAACGCCGGGGTCAGGCCCAGGCCTTGCTGTTTGCCGTAACGCAGGCTGGCGAGGTGGAAGAAATCCTTGGCTTGCATGAGGGTGGAAGCGAATACCCGATCAATGGCCAAAATGCTGACGCGCCGCAACGGCGTGGAGATTTGGTTAGACATAATTTCATTTATTCTTATAGGGGAAAGTGGTCACCAGACGGCTGGATCGTCTTATTTTTTGTCGCATGTGTCCAGTGTCCCGTGACGCCTTCGCGGCATAGGCTCTGTGGGCTGTTCTTTGTCCGACAATCCACGCAGGTGACCCATGATCCCCAGAACCTTGTTCAGCCCGGAGCACGAGCTCTTCCGCGACAGCGTGCGCACCTTTCTCGAAAAGGATGCGGCGCCGTTCCATGCGCAATGGGAGAAGCAGGGCTATATCGACCGGGGCTTGTGGAGCAAGGCGGGGGAGGCGGGCATGCTGTGCTCGCACTTGCCGGAGGAATATGGCGGGCTGGGCGCGGACTTTCTGTACAGCGCGGTGGTGATCGAGGAGATCAGCCGCCTGGGGCTGACCGGCATCGGTTTCTCGCTGCATTCGGATATTGTCGCGCCGTACATCCTGCATTACGGCAGTGAGGCGCTGAAGCACAAGTACCTGCCCAAGTTGATCTCCGGCGAGATGGTCACGGCCATCGCCATGACTGAGCCGGGGGCCGGGTCAGACCTGCAAGGGGTCAAGACCACCGCCGTGCCTGACGGCGATGAGTATGTGATCAATGGCTCCAAGACCTTTATCACCAATGGCTTCCTCGCCGAGCTGGTGATCGTTGTCGCCAAGACCGATCCCAAGGCCGGCGCCAAGGGCACCAGCTTGTTCCTGGTGGAGGCCGACACGCTGGGCTTCGCCAAGGGCAAGCGCCTGGAAAAGGTCGGCATGAAGGCCCAGGACACCTCGGAGCTGTTTTTCCAGGACGTGCGCGTGCCCAAGGCAAACCTGTTGGGCCAGGCCGGCATGGGCTTCGCGTACTTGATGCAGGAATTGCCCCAGGAGCGCCTGACGGTGGCGATTGGCGCGCTGTCGTCAGCCGAGGCGGCGTTGCAGTGGACCCTGGAATACACCCGCGAGCGCAAGGCGTTCGGCAAGGCGATAGCCGATTTCCAGAACACCCGGTTCAAGCTGGCGGAGATGGCCACCGAGATCCAGATTGGCCGTGTATTTGTCGACAAATGCATGGCGCTGCACCTGGAAGGCAAGCTGGACGTGCCCACGGCGGCGATGGCCAAGTACTGGGCCACGGACCTGCAATGCAAGGTGCTGGATGAGTGCGTGCAGTTGCACGGCGGCTACGGTTTCATGTGGGAATACCCGATTGCCCGGGCCTGGGCGGATGCGCGGGTGCAGCGGATTTATGCGGGGACTAACGAGATCATGAAGGAGATTATTGCGCGGGCGCTTTGATTTTGTGGTGTTGCTGAGGGCCTCATCGGGGCAAGCCCCCTCCCACCTTTGACTGTGTTCACAAATCAAAGTGTGGGAGCTGGCTTGCCTGCGATGGGGACTAGGGATCAATCAAGGCGCAGGGTTCGGATGATCCTTCTGAATCGCCTCAATCCCTTCCAGCACCTCTTTGGACAGCTTCAAGTCGGCACTGGCGATGTTGCTGTCCAGTTGCTCGAGGCTTGTCGCGCCAATGATATTGCTGGTCACAAATGGTTGCTGCGTCACAAACGCCAACGCCATTTGCGCCGGGTCCAGGCCGTGTTCGCGTGCCAGGGCCACGTAACGGCTGCACGCCGCTTCCGACTGCGGGTTGAAATAGCGGCTGAAACGGCTGTACTCGGTCAGGCGGGCTTTGGCCGGGCGTGCGCCATTTTCGTATTTGCCGCTGAGCATGCCGAACGCCAGCGGCGAGTAGGCCAGCAGGCCGCACTGTTCGCGTATCGCGACTTCTGCCAGGCCCACTTCAAAGCTGCGGTTGAGCAGGTTGTAGGGGTTCTGGATCGACACCGCGCGGGTCCAGCCACGGGCTTCGGCCAGGGCCAGGAATTTCATGGTGCCCCACGGGGTTTCGTTGGACAGGCCGATGTGGCGGATCTTGCCGGCCTTTACCTGCTCGTCCAGCGCCTCGAGGGTTTCCTCCAGCGGGGTCAGGTCGTCTTCGTCCTTGTGCTTGTAGCTCAGTTGGCCGAAGAAGTTGGTGCTGCGCTCCGGCCAGTGCAACTGGTAGAGGTCGATCCAGTCGGTTTGCAGGCGCTTGAGGCTGGCGTCGAGGGCCTCGACGATGTGCTTGCGGTTATGGCGCAGGTGGCCATCGCGGATGTAGTCGATGGTGTTGCCGGGGCCGGCGATCTTGCTGGCGAGGATCCAGTCGCCGCGGTCGCCGCGGCTTTTGAAGTAATTGCCGATGTAGCGCTCGGTGGTGGCATAAGTGTCGGCCTTGGGCGGCACCGGGTACATTTCGGCAGTGTCGAGGAAGTTGATCCCCGCGGCCTTGGCCCGTTCGATCTGTGCGAAGGCCTCTGCCTCGCTGTTCTGCTCGCCCCAGGTCATGGTGCCCAAGGCTATCGCGCTTACGTTCAGATCGGTTCGGCCCAGCTGTCGATAATCCATCGGGTACTCCTTCGGGGAAAACAATCATAAAAGCAGGTTGAATTTTTTTTCGCAATCTGCATAATTGCCCACCTCTTTCTGCAGTGGAAGTGATGCGCCGTCTGCCGAAGAATCTTGCCGTTGAACGGACGCGCCGACCCGAGCCCCCGATAGCGTCTGTATCCGGCTGCCTTTGACTTGTCAAAGTACGCACTATTCAGTAAGATCCGCCGTCTAATTTACAGGGCGGCCCCTGAGGCTATTAAAGAATGACAACTTTTACTGCAAAACCGGAAACAGTTCAGCGCGACTGGTTTGTCGTCGACGCCGCTGGTCAGACTCTGGGTCGTCTGGCCACTGAAGTCGCCAGCCGTCTGCGTGGCAAGCACAAGCCTGAGTACACCCCTCACGTTGACACCGGTGACTACATCGTCATCATCAACGCTGAGCAGGTTCGTGTAACCGGCAACAAAGCAAGCGACAAAATGTACTACCGTCACTCCGGTTTCCCAGGCGGCATCAAGTCTTCCAATTTCGAAGGCCTGATCGCTAAGAAGCCTGAGGCCCCGATTGAAATCGCGGTTAAAGGCATGCTGCCGAAGGGCCCACTGGGTCGCGATATGTTTCGCAAGCTGAAAGTCTATGCGGGCGCTGTACACCCTCATGCTGCTCAGCAGCCCCAAGAACTGAAGTTTTAACGGAATAGTTCATTATGTCGGCGACTCAAAATTACGGCACTGGCCGTCGCAAAACCGCAACCGCACGCGTTTTCCTGCGTCCGGGCACTGGTAACATCTCGATCAACAACCGCACTCTGGAAAATTTCTTCGGTCGCGAAACTGCCCGCATGGTAGTTCGTCAGCCGCTGGAACTGACCGAGACCGTTGAAAAGTTCGACATCTACGTCACCGTTATCGGTGGCGGTGTAAGTGGTCAAGCTGGCGCAATCCGCCACGGTATCACTCGCGCTCTGATGCAGTACGACGAAACCCTGCGCGGCGCTCTGCGCAAAGCTGGCTTCGTGACTCGCGATGCCCGTGAAGTTGAACGTAAGAAAGTCGGTCTGCGTAAAGCGCGTAAGCGTCCGCAGTACTCGAAGCGTTAATTCGCTTTACGTTCCACAAAAACGCCCAACTCCTCACGGAGCTGGGCGTTTTTTATTGCCTGCGATTTATGCACAAATTTGCGCGTGACAACTTGCCACATCCGTAGACCCCCTATACTACAAGGCCTGGAGGCGCAGGTCCGGGCAATTCCCTTGTCATACGTGTGGCTTTTCATTACCATCCGACCAAATTTTTATAAGTAAAAGATTCAACACTTAGTAGACGCCTGATTTAACAGGCCAAAAAGCTGATGGGAGAGGACTGAATGAGCAATGACGGCGTGAATGCAGGCCGGCGTCGCTTCTTGGTAGCAGCCACATCCGTGGTGGGTGCTGCAGGAGCGGTGGGGGCTGCGGTCCCGTTCGTGGGGTCATGGTTTCCCAGTGCCAAGGCGAAAGCCGCAGGTGCACCGGTGAAGGTGAATGTCAGCAAGATCGACCCAGGCCAGCAGATGATTGCTGAGTGGCGCGGTCAGCCCGTATTCATCGTTCGTCGTACTGAGGAAATCCTGGGGAATCTGAAGAAAATCGAGGGTCAGTTGTCTGATCCCGACTCGAAAAATTCCGACCAACCCGCCTACGTCGATAAGGAAGTCCGTTCGATCAAGCCAGAGATCCTGCTGCTGATCGGTATCTGCACCCACCTGGGTTGCTCGCCTACCTTCCGCCCGGAAGTGGCTCCTGCCGACCTTGGCAAGGATTGGGTCGGTGGCTATTTCTGCCCTTGCCACGGCTCCCACTACGACCTCGCCGGCCGTGTCTACAAGTCACAACCCGCACCACTGAACCTGCCAGTTCCACCACATCACTACGAGACTGACAGTGTCATTGTCATTGGCGTCGACGAGGGGGAGAAAGCCTGATGAGCAAGTTCATGGATTGGGTGGATGCGCGCTTCCCCGCGACTAAAATGTGGGAAGACCATCTCAGCAAGTATTACGCACCAAAAAACTTCAACTTCTTCTACTTCTTCGGCTCGCTGGCATTGCTGGTGCTGGTCAACCAGATCGTCACCGGCGTCTGGCTGACGATGAGCTACACCCCGTCGGCGGAAGAGGCCTTTGCCTCCGTCGAGTACATCATGCGTGACGTCGAGTACGGCTCGATCCTGCGCCTGCTGCACTCCACCGGCGCATCGGCGTTCTTTATAGTTGTCTACATGCACATGTTCCGTGGCCTGCTCTACGGCTCGTACCAGAAGCCTCGCGAGCTGGTGTGGGTGTTCGGCATGCTGATCTACCTGGCGCTGATGGCCGAGGCGTTCATGGGCTATCTGCTGCCGTGGGGCCAGATGTCGTACTGGGGCGCCCAGGTAATCATCTCGCTGTTCGGCGCGATCCCGGTGATCGGTAACGACCTGACCCAGTGGATCCGGGGCGACTACCTGATATCCGGGATCACCCTGAACCGCTTCTTCGCCTTGCACGTCGTTGCCTTGCCGATTGTGATTCTCGGCCTGGTGGTGCTGCACATCCTGGCGCTGCACGAAGTCGGTTCGAACAACCCGGATGGCGTAGACATCAAGAAGCACAAGGACGAGAACGGTATCCCGCTGGATGGCATTCCGTTCCACCCGTACTACACGGTGAAAGACATCGTCGGTGTGGTCGTGTTTCTGTTCGTGTTCTGCTCGATCGTGTTCTTTTTCCCGGAGATGGGCGGTTATTTCCTGGAGAAACCCAACTTCGAGCAGGCCAACGCCTTCAAGACACCTGAGCATATTGCCCCGGTCTGGTACTTCACGCCGTTCTACGCCATCTTGCGGGCGATCCCCGACAAACTCATGGGCGTCATCGCCATGGGCGCGGCCATCGCGGTGCTGTTCGTACTGCCCTGGCTCGACCGCAGTCCGGTCAAGTCCATGCGTTATAAAGGCTGGCTGAGCAAGATCTGGCTGTGGGTGTTCTGCATTTCGTTCGTGATCCTGGGCGTGCTCGGCGTACTGGCGCCGACTCCCGAGCGTACGTTGCTGTCGCAGGTCTGCACCTTCCTGTACTTCGCCTACTTCATTCTGATGCCGTTCTACACCCGGCTCGAGAAGACCAAACCGGTTCCGGAAAGGGTGACTGGCTGATGAAAAAGTTACTTGTTGCTTTGATGCTTGCGGCGCTGCCGCTACTGTCCTTCGCGGCCGAGCACGGCGCGGAGCTGGAAAAAGTCGATATCGATGTGTCTGACAAGGCCGCCATGCAGGACGGGCTGCGTACATTCACCAACTATTGCATGGGCTGCCACAGCGCCAAGTTCCAGCGTTACGAGCGTGTTGCCGACGACCTTGGCATCCCGCATGACGTGATGCTCAGCCATGCGGTGTTCACCGGCGCGAAGATCGGCGACCACATGAACATCGGCATGCAACCCGCCGACGCCAAGGCCTGGTTCGGGGCTGCACCGCCCGACCTGACCCTGGTGGCACGTGTCCGCGGTACCGATTGGCTCTATGGTTACCTCAAATCCTTCTACGAAGATCCGGCGCGCCCGTACGGCGTGAACAACAAAGTCTTCCCGAACGTCGGTATGCCTAACGTTCTGGTCGGCCTGCAGGGTCGTCAAGTGGTAGGATGCAAGCAGGTTCAGGTCGTTGAAGACGGCAAGAAGCAATATGATCCGTTGACCGGCACGCCGTTGACACATGAAGCGTGCGATCAACTGACCATCGTGCCCAAGACCGGTACGCTGAACGAAGAGCAGTTCGACGAGAAGGTCAAGAATCTGGTGACCTTCCTGGCCTATTCGGCCAACCCCGTCAAACTGCAACATCAGCGCATCGGTACGTATGTGTTGCTCTACCTGGCCTTCTTCTTTGTGTTCGCCTACCTGCTCAAACGCGAATACTGGAAGGATGTGCATTGATCCAACCGTAAGCAATTGCTGTTAATCTTGCGCGCCCAGCGGCATCTCTGAATACGTAGCAGTCTGGTTGAACCAGGCTCTACAGAGATGCTCTCTGGGCGCGCTCGTTTTTGAGCTTTCGATAATTTCAACAAGCGAGGAGGACCGCCATGGGCGTGACCAACCGGTTGGCCTGTTACTCCGACCCCGCCGACCACTATTCCCACCGAGTACGCATCGTGCTCGCAGAGAAGGGTGTCAGCGCCGAGATCATCAGTGTGGAGGCAGGTCGTCATCCGCCGAAACTGATCGAAGTGAACCCTTACGGCAGCTTGCCCACCCTGGTCGATCGTGACCTGGCGTTGTGGGAGTCAACCGTGGTGATGGAATACCTGGATGAGCGTTACCCGCATCCGCCTTTGCTGCCGGTGTACCCGGTGGCGCGCGCCAATAGCCGCCTGCTGATCCATCGGATCCAGCGTGACTGGTGCGGGCTGGTGGATGTGATTCTGGATACCCGCAGCAAAGAGGCGGCACGTGTGGTGGCGCGCAAGGAATTGCGCGAGAGCCTGACCGGTGTTTCGCCGCTGTTCGCCGACAAGCCTTTTTTCCTCAGTGAGGAACAAAGCTTGGTGGATTGCTGCCTATTACCCATACTCTGGCGCTTGCCGATCATGGGCATTGAACTGCCACGGCCGGCCAAGCCGTTGCTTGATTACATGGAGCGCCAGTTTGCGCGTGAGGCTTTCCAGGCGAGTCTGTCTGGTGTCGAACGCGATATGCGCTAAGGCTTAAGGAGCCGCTGATGAACTCCAGTCGACCCTACCTGGTCCGCGCGCTCTATGAGTGGATTGTGGACAACGATTGCACCCCGCACATGCTGGTCAATTCCGAATTTGCTGCGGTTCAGGTACCGCAGGGTTTTGCCAGTGACGGGCAGATTGTGCTGAACGTGTCACCGAGTGCCGTGCGCCACCTGCACATGGACAATGAAGCCGTCAGCTTCGAAGGGCGTTTCGGCGGTGTGCCGCATACGCTTTACGTGCCGATTGGTGCCATCCTCGGGATCTATGCCCGGGAGAATGGCCAAGGCATGGTGTTTGATCTGGAGTCGCCTTTCGAGGATGACGAAGCGATCGAAAGCGAAGACGGCGATGATGTGCCGCCACCGGATGCCGAGCCGCCCCGCCCAAGCGGTCGGCCGAGCCTGAAAGTGGTGAAGTAACTGGCTTTTACCTTCGGGTGAGCCTGAAAAATGCCTCGACATGCGTCGGGGTATTTTTTTGCGCGCAGGATATAGATGAAAGTCGTGATAGAACGGTGATCGTACAACCGCCATGGGCTATGATGCTGCTTTAGTCAACCGAGATAGATGATCCACATGGAAAACGCCAGCACCGCCCCTCGTCTTCCCCGCAAGCGCCGCAGCCTTGCCCAGGAACTGGTCACGGTGTTGTCCGAGCAGATCCGCGACGGTCAACTCAAGCGTGGCGATAAACTGCCTACCGAGTCGGCGATCATGGATGCCCATGGGGTCAGCCGCACGGTGGTGCGTGAGGCCATTTCACGTTTGCAGGCGGCGGGGCAGGTTGAAACCCGCCATGGCATCGGCACCTTTGTGCTGGACACGCCAAGCCCCAGCGGCTTCCGGATCGACCCGGCCACGGTTGTGACCTTGCGTGATGTGCTGGCGATTCTGGAATTGCGGATCAGCCTGGAAGTGGAGTCTGCCGGCCTTGCCGCATTGCGACGCAGCGACGAACAATTGGCTGCCATGCGCGCAGCACTCGACGCCCTGAATGAAAGCGCGGCGCACGCCGGCGATGCGGTGGCGTCGGACTTCGCGTTCCACCTGGAAATCGCGTTGTCCACCGGCAACCGCTACTTCACCGACATCATGACCCACCTGGGCACCAGCATCATTCCGCGTACCCGCCTGAATTCGGCGCGCCTGGCCCATGATGACCAGCAGCACTACATGAGCCGGCTAAGCCGCGAACACGAAGAGATCTACGAGGCGATTGCCCGCCAGGATTCGGACGCGGCGCGCGCGGCCATGCGCCTGCATTTGACCAATAGCCGTGAGCGGCTGCGCCATGCCCATGAAGAGGCAGAGGCGCAGCGCGGTTAACAGCAGACAAGCGAGTTGTGCCGGGTGTAAATCGACTCAAGTGTGGGAGCGGGCTTGCTCGCGAATGCGGTGTGTCAGTCATCTGTTCATTAACTGAGAGACCGCATTCGCGAGCAAGCCCGCTCCCACATTTTGATCTCCTGTATCTGGAGTGGCGTGTTTACTTCGGCTTGTAGTCCTTAAGCAACAGGTACGTGCTCCAACCCCACCAGTCATTGGTCCAGTGCTTGTCGTTCAGGTCATTCACGTCCTTGCGCCGCAGCACCTTGTCCCCCTCCATCTTGAACAGCGGCGAGAAGTTATTCGCCGGGTTCTGCGCGGCGTTCAAATCCGGCACATGCAGCGGCGCCTTGAAGTTGGCCGGGGAGGGCGCGACACCGCTGGTAAAGGTTTCGAAAATCTCATCCGCCGACGCCTGCACAGCGCGTTTGACCTGCGCCTGGTTGGCCGCGTCGATCGCGTCGAAATAACGTTTATCCCCATACGCGTGCCATTCATCACCCAGGGCGTTGCGCACCTTGAGGCCGAACTTGCTGTCTTCGTCGTGCATGAAGCGGCTGATCAGTGAGCCCAGTTCGCCTGGCGTCACCACGGCGGCTAGCTGTTTGCGCGGCACGCGCAGGTGGCCGGCGGAAAACAGATCGGTGAGAAAGTGATCGGCAAAGCTGTTCATCCCATAGGCCAGTTCCAATGCCTGGTCGGTGCCGGTCTGATGCGCCACGAGGGCTTGTTGCAGCGCCGCCGTATGGCCCGCCAGGTAGGCCGAGAGGGCCCATTCGCCGAAGTGGTCGGCATTGTCTGCCGCCAATTTCAAATAGCGCCCCAGCGGAATCAGCCCTGAAACCACACTGCCGCCGCCGGTGATGCGGTTCCATTCCTCCGACAGCGTATCGCCCAGAGCATCGTAGGCTTCATGCGCTTGCTTGCCGTCCTTGATTGCCTGGTTGACTGCGTTGATCTCCTTTTGCATCACCGCGAGGATCTTGTGCGCTTCTTCCCGCGAGGCGGGCAGCACGGCCAGTGAGTTGAAGGCGGCCGTGAAGCGTTGCACGCGATCAGCCGGGGTGGCGCCATCACTGATGGGCTGGCCAGGGATCCCATAGAAGTCGCCGCCCAGTGCGATCACCTGGCCGTAGGTGAGTGCCAGCCCGTTGGGCAGGTGCAGTTCGACCTGCCGGGCGGGAATCGCCGGCGCGTCCTTGGCGAAACGCAACAGGGTGTCGTCGCCGATGGCGGTGTGTTCGCCGCCTTCGAAGCGCAGGGTGGGCGGGTTCTTTTGGAGTGCTGCGAGTTCAAGACCTGACATGTTAGCTCCTTGCTATGTCGTAGGAATCTTCCGTATTAACTGTATGCATATACAGCTTTGTCGAGCATAGAGGAATAATTTCCTACGTCAAGAACGCCGCCCCATAAGCCTTCAGCGCATGCACGTGCACAACCGCGATGAATTGCAGTTGACGAAATCATTTATAGTTGTACGATGACGTACGACATCACAAAAACCTACAACAACCTTTCAACAGAAAGTTTTCGCCCAGGGTGTTCGAATAATGAATCCACAAGAACTGAAGTCCATCCTCTCCCACGGTCTGCTGTCTTTCCCGGTGACCGATTTCAACGCCCAGGGTGACTTCCACCAGGCGGGCTACATCAAGCGCCTGGAATGGCTGGCCCCTTACGGCGCCACCGCCTTGTTCGCTGCCGGCGGCACCGGTGAGTTTTTCTCCCTCGCTGCCAGCGAATATTCCCAAGTGGTCAAAACCGCCGTTGATACCTGCGCCACCAGTGTGCCGATCCTCGCCGGTGTCGGCGGTTCGACCCGCCAGGCCATCGAATACGCCCAGGAAGCCGAGCGCCTTGGCGCCAAGGGCTTGCTGCTGCTGCCGCACTACCTGACCGAAGCCAGCCAGGACGGGGTTGCCGCCCACGTTGAAGCGGTGTGCAAATCGGTAAAAATCGGCGTAGTCGTCTACAACCGCAACGTCTGCCGCCTGACCGCGCCGTTGCTGGAACGCCTGGCCGAGCGCTGCCCGAACCTGATCGGCTACAAAGACGGCCTGGGTGACATCGAGTTGATGGTGTCGATCCGCCGTCGCCTCGGTGACCGTTTCAGCTACCTCGGCGGTCTGCCGACTGCAGAGGTTTACGCCGCTGCCTACAAGGCCCTGGGCGTGCCGGTGTACTCCTCCGCGGTGTTCAACTTCATCCCGAAAACCGCGATGGACTTCTACCACGCGATTGCCAAAGACGATCATGCCACCGTCGCCAGGATCATTGACGACTTCTTCCTGCCTTACCTCGACATCCGTAACCGCAAGGCCGGTTATGCCGTGAGCATCGTCAAAGCAGGTGCAAAAATCGCCGGCTACGACGCAGGCCCGGTGCGCACCCCGCTGACCGACCTGCTGCCGGAAGAATACGAAACCCTGGCCGCGCTGATCGACAAGCAAGGCGCGCAATAACCTATCTACAAGGCCGCTGAGAAATCAGCGGCCTTTTGCGTCAGGAGAAGATTTGTGTCCCAAGCTCAACGTTACGAAAACTACATCAATGGCCAATGGGTGGCCGGTGCTGACTATTGCGTCAACCTCAACCCGTCGGAGTTGTCTGATGTCATTGGCGAATACGCCAAGGCTGACGTAGCCCAAGTCAACACCGCCATTGATGCGGCCCGGGCGGCGTTCCCCGCCTGGTCCACCTCGGGTATCCAGGCTCGCCACGACGCGTTGGATAAAGTCGGCAGCGAAATCCTCGCTCGCCGCGAAGAGCTCGGCACCTTGCTGGCCCGGGAAGAGGGCAAGACCCTGCCCGAAGCCATCGGCGAAGTGACCCGCGCCGGTAACATCTTCAAATTTTTTGCCGGCGAATGCCTGCGCTTGTCCGGCGACTACGTGCCATCGGTGCGTCCGGGCGTCAATGTTGAAGTGACCCGCGAAGCCTTGGGTGTGGTCGGTCTGATCACCCCGTGGAACTTCCCGATCGCCATTCCTGCGTGGAAAATCGCCCCGGCCCTGGCCTACGGCAACTGCGTGGTGATCAAACCTGCCGAACTCGTACCGGGCTGCGCCTGGGCCCTGGCCGAAATCATCTCGCGCGCCGGTTTCCCTGCCGGTGTGTTCAACCTGGTGATGGGCAGTGGTCGTGTGGTCGGCGATGTACTGGTCAACAGCCCGAAAGTCGATGGCATCAGCTTTACCGGCTCGGTGGGTGTCGGTCGTCAGATCGCCGTCAGTTGCGTGTCGCGCCAGGCCAAGGTGCAGCTGGAAATGGGCGGCAAGAACCCGCAGATCATCCTCGACGACGCCGACCTCAAGCAGGCCGTCGAGCTGTCGGTACAGAGCGCGTTCTACTCCACCGGCCAGCGCTGCACCGCCTCCAGCCGCTTGATCGTTACCGCCGGGATCCACGACAAGTTTGTCGAGGCCATGGCCGAGCGCATGAAGTCGATCAAGGTCGGCCATGCCCTGAAAAGCGGCACCGATATCGGCCCGGTGGTTTCCCAGGCCCAGTTGGACCAGGACCTCAAGTACATCGACATCGGCCAAAGCGAAGGCGCGCGGCTGGTCAGCGGTGGCGGCCTGGTGACCTGCGATACCGAGGGCTACTACCTGGCGCCGACGCTGTTTGCCGACAGCGAAGCCGCGATGCGTATCAGCCGTGAGGAGATCTTCGGCCCGGTGGCCAACGTGGTGCGCGTGGCGGACTACGAGGCGGCGCTGGCGATGGCCAACGACACCGAGTTCGGGTTGTCGGCGGGCATTGCCACCACCTCGTTGAAGTACGCCAACCACTTCAAGCGCCACTCCCAGGCCGGGATGGTGATGGTCAACCTGCCGACAGCCGGTGTGGATTACCACGTTCCATTCGGCGGCCGTAAGGGTTCGTCCTACGGTTCGCGCGAACAGGGTCGCTATGCGCAAGAGTTCTACACCGTAGTCAAAACCAGCTACATCGGTTCGTAACACGCAGCACCTGTGGGGTCTGGCGCCTGCCAGGCCCCACAACACACAACAGAAAAACATTACCCGCAAAAAAAATAATTAGTGGGAGTACTTCTACATGCAAGCGACCAAGCCGACCCACGTCCGTTATTTGATCCTGCTCATGCTGTTCCTGGTGACCACGATCAACTACGCCGACCGGGCCACCATCGCCATCGCGGGCTCCAGCCTGCAAAAAGACCTCGGCATCGACGCGGTCACCCTCGGTTACATCTTCTCCGCATTCGGTTGGGCCTACGTGGCCGGGCAAATTCCCGGTGGCTGGCTGCTGGACCGGTTCGGTTCGAAAAAAGTCTATGCCCTGAGCATCTTCACCTGGTCACTGTTCACCGTGCTGCAAGGCTATGTCGGTGAGTTCGGTGTCTCCACCGCAGTGGTTGCGCTGTTTATGCTGCGCTTCATGGTGGGCCTGGCCGAAGCGCCGTCGTTCCCCGGTAACGCACGTATCGTCGCGGCCTGGTTCCCGACTGCCGAGCGCGGTACGGCTTCGGCCATCTTCAACTCGGCGCAGTACTTCGCCACCGTGTTGTTCGCGCCGCTGATGGGCTGGATCGTCTACAGCTTCGGCTGGCAGCACGTGCTTATCGTGATGGGCGCGATTGGCATCGTGTTCTCGCTGATCTGGCTGAAAGTTATCCACAGCCCGCGCCAGCATCCGATGATCAACACCGCCGAGCTCGATTACATCGCGGCCAACGGTGCGATGGTCGATATGGATCAGGACAAGGGCAAAGGCAAGAAAACCGACGGGCCGAAGTGGGATTATATCCGTCAGTTGCTGACCAACCGCATGATGCTTGGCGTGTACCTGGGCCAGTACTGCATCAACGGCATCACGTACTTCTTCCTGACCTGGTTCCCGGTGTACCTGGTGCAGGACCGTGGCATGACCATCCTCAAGGCTGGTTTCATTGCGTCGTTGCCGGCGATCTGCGGCTTTATCGGCGGCGTGCTCGGCGGCGTGATTTCCGACTACCTGCTGCGCAAAGGGCATTCCCTGACGTTCGCTCGCAAGGCGCCGATCATTGCCGGCTTGCTGGTGTCCAGCAGCATCATCGCGTGTAACTACGTTGACGTTGAATGGATGGTGGTGGGCTTCATGGCCCTGGCCTTCTTCGGTAAAGGCGTTGGCGCACTGGGTTGGGCGGTGGTGTCCGACACTTCGCCGAAACAAATCGCCGGCCTCAGTGGCGGCCTGTTCAACACCTTCGGTAACCTGGCCTCGATCACCACGCCGATTGTCATCGGCTACATCATCAGCACCACCGGCTCGTTCAAGTGGGCCCTGGTGTTCGTCGGCGCCAACGCGCTGGTGGCGGTGTTCAGCTATCTGGTCATCGTCGGCCCGATCAAGCGTGTAGTACTCAAAGAGCCGCCAAGCAAGGGGCCAGAGTTGACCAACCTAACCGAAGCGCATTCCTGAGAGGCCCCGTGATGCAGTTGATTGAACATGCCGACTCGCCGCGCTCGATCCGTTTGCACGAGCGCGACAACGTGGTGATCGTGGTCAATGACCAGGGCGTACCGGCCGGGACCGAGTTCCCGGACGGCCTGGTGACCGTGGATTTCATCCCCCAGAGCCACAAGGTGACGCTGGAAGATATCCCCGAGGGCGGTCAGATTATTCGCTACGGCCAAACCATTGGTTACGCTTTGGCGCCGATTCCGCGCGGCAGTTGGGTCCAGGAAGATCAACTGCGCATGCCCACCGCGCCGCCCCTGGACAGCTTGCCGCTGTCCACCGAGGTGCCTGAAACCCAGGCGCCGTTGGAAGGGTTTACGTTCGAGGGTTATCGCAATGCCGACGGTACCGTGGGCACGCGCAATATCCTTGGCATCACCACCACGGTGCAATGCGTCACGGGGGTGCTGGACCATGCGGTCAAGCGCATCAAGGATGAATTGCTGCCCAAGTACCCGCACGTCGACGACGTGGTGGCACTGACCCACAGCTACGGCTGTGGCGTGGCGATCACCGCGACGGATGCCTACATTCCGATCCGTACCGTACGCAACCTGGCGCGCAACCCGAACCTGGGCGGCGAAGCGCTGGTGATCAGCTTGGGCTGCGAGAAATTGCAGGCCGGGCAGGTGATGCACGACAACGACAGCTCCGTCGACCTGAGCGACCCTTGGCTGTATCGCTTGCAGGATTCCAGCCACGGCTTCACCGAGATGATCGAACAGATCATGGCGTTGGCCGAAGTGCGCTTGAAAAAACTCGACCAGCGCCGCCGGGAAACCGTGCCGGCGTCCGAGCTGATCCTGGGCATGCAATGCGGCGGCAGTGATGCGTTTTCCGGCATCACCGCCAACCCGGCGCTGGGCTATGCCTCGGACTTGCTGTTACGGGCCGGGGCGACGGTGATGTTTTCCGAGGTGACTGAAGTACGCGATGCTATCTACCTGCTGACTTCTCGCGCAGAATCGAAGGAAGTTGCCGAGGAACTGGTCAGGGAAATGGACTGGTACGACCGTTACCTGGCCAAGGGCGAGGCCGATCGCAGCGCCAACACCACGCCGGGCAACAAGAAGGGCGGGTTGTCGAACATTGTCGAGAAGTCCCTGGGCTCGATCGTCAAGTCCGGCAGCAGCGCGATCAACGGCGTGCTGGGCCCGGGCGAGCGCTTCAAGCGCAAGGGCCTGATCTTTTGCGCCACGCCGGCCAGTGACTTTGTGTGCGGCACCTTGCAACTCGCGGCCGGGATGAACCTGCATGTGTTCACCACCGGGCGCGGCACGCCTTACGGGCTGGCGATGGCGCCGGTGGTCAAGGTCTCGACGCGTACCGAGTTGGCGCAGCGCTGGCCCGACCTCATCGATATCGACGCCGGGCGCATCGCTACCGGGCGCGCGAGCATCGAGGAGCTGGGCTGGGAGTTGTTCCACTTCTACCTGGATGTGGCCAGCGGCAAGAAGCAGACGTGGGCTGAGCATCACAAGCTGCACAACGACATCACGCTGTTCAACCCGGCGCCGATTACCTGAGACCCAGTCGCCTGCTTCGCGAGCAAGCCCGCTCCCACATTTTGATTTGTGAACGCAGTCAAAGGTGGGAGGGGGCTTGCTCCCGATAGCGATCTCCCAGGCGCCGCAGGGCTGCATGGCTTATCATTAGCCACTTGACGACGCTCACCAAGGTTCTCCCCGGCATGCTGGCAATTTTCCTCACCACCCTCACCATCACCGCGCCGGTGTTTGCCATGCTGTTCCTGGGGGTGTTGCTCAAGCGCGTCAACTGGATCAACGACAACTTTATCCACACGGCTTCGTCCCTGGTGTTCAACGTCACCATGCCGGCGCTGCTGTTTCTGGGCATCCTGCATGCCGACCTGCACTCGGCGCTCAAGCCGGGTTTGCTGATCTATTTCGCCATCGCCACATTGCTGAGCTTTGCCCTGGCCTGGGGCTGGGCGATTTTCCGCTGCCCGCGTGAAGACCGGGGCATTTACACCCAGGGCGCGTTTCGCGGCAACAACGGCGTGATCGGCCTGGCGCTGGCGGCCAGTATGTACGGCGACTACGGCATCTCCCTCGGTGCGATCCTCGCGGCGCTGGTGATCCTGTTCTACAACACCCTGTCGACCATCGTGCTGGCGGTGTACAGCCCGGTGATCAAGTCCGACCCGTGGAGCATCTGCAAAAGCGTGGTGGCCAACCCGCTGATCATCAGCGTATTTGTTGCAGCGCCCTTCGCGATTTTCAAGATCGGCCTGCCGGGCTGGCTGGAAAAATCCATGCAGTACCTGGCGGACACCACCTTGCCGCTGGCCTTGATCTGCATTGGCGGCACCTTGTCCCTGGCGGCGTTGCGCAAAAGCGGCAACATGGCGCTGAGCGCGAGCTTGATGAAGATGGTCTGGCTGCCGGTGGTCGCGACCTTGGGCGCGTGGCTGCTGGGCTTTCGCGGGCCGGAGTTGGGGATTCTGTTCCTGTACTTCGGCGCACCGACCGCCGCGGCCAGCTTTGTCATGGCCAGGGCGGCCGAGGGCAACCATGAGCTGGCGGCGGCGATTATCGTGATCACCACCCTGCTGGCGGCGGTGACCACGAATATCGGGATTTTCGTGCTGCAGGCGGGTGGCTGGATCTGAGGTATACAGTGACCTTCAGGGCCAATCGCAGGCAAGCCAGCTCCCACCTTTGACTGTATTCACAAATCAAACTGTGGGAGCTGGCTTGCCTGCGATAGCTATCTGACAGTCACTGCTGTTCCGCCTGATACGCCTGAATCACTTCCTGCGCCGCCCGAAACGCATCAATCGCCGCCGGCACCCCGGCATACACCGCGCAATGCAACAGCGCCTCGCGGATCTCTTCCACGGTGCAGCCATTGTTCAGCGCGCCACGCACGTGGCCCTTGAGTTCCTGCGGGCACTTGAGGGCCGTCAGGGCGGCGAGGGTGATCAGGCTGCGGGTCTTCAGCGGCAAACCCTCGCGGTTCCACACGCTGCCCCAGGCATGCTCGTTGACGAAGTCCTGCAGCGGCTGGGTGAATTCAGTGGCATTGCCCAGTGCGCGGTCGACGAACACATCGCCCATGACCTGGCGACGCATCTCAACCCCGGGCTTTTTCTGATCGGTCATTGCGATTCCCTCTTGTGTTGGCGGCGCCAGGCTCGCAGCGTGCTGAACAACAGGAAAGCCACCAGCACTGGCAGGACGTAATACAGCATCAGTTGTTCAAGCTTGTTGGCCAGCGGCATGCCGGTGGTGAACGACATCACATGCAGCCCATACGCCAGGTACAGGCCCAGCAGCACCAGGCCTTCGGCGCGGGTCACGCGGTAGCCGGTATAAAACACCGGCAGGCACAGCGCCACCGCGCCGAGCATCACCGGCAGGTCGAAGTCCAGGGCGTTGGGCGACACCGACAGCGGCGAGGGCGCAACCAGGGCGGTAATGCCCAGTACTCCCAACAGGTTGAACAGGTTGCTGCCGATCACGTTGCCCACGGCAATCTCGCGCTGGCCGCGCAGGGCGGCGATCAGCGAGGTGGCCAGGCAGGGCAGCGAGGTGCCGACGCCGATCAGCGTGAGGCCGATCACGCGCTCCGACAGGCCCAAGTCGCTCGCCACATCCACGGCGGCGCCCAGCAGCAAATGCCCGGCCAGCAGCAGAATCAACAGGCCGCCGAGCATCAGCAGCACGCTGCTCAGCCAGGGCGCCCGCGCCACGGTGTCCAGGGTGCGCGGGCGGCGCGAATGGCGCGTCTGGTAATGCAGCACGCCGAGGTAGGCAGCCAGCGCAACCAGCAGCAACAGCCCGTCGACCGGCGTGAGTTCTTCATTGGCCGCCAGGGTAAACACCAGCAGGCCGGCCAGGATCATCACCGGGATATCCACGCGCACCAGCTGGCGCGACACCCGCAAAGGAATCACCAGCGCCGACAGACCGAGGGTCACGAGGATGTTGAAAATGCTGCTGCCGATCACGCTGCCCACGGCGATATCGGTGTTGCCGGCCAGAGTGGCCTGCAGGCTCACGGTCATTTGCGGCGCGCTGCTGCCGAAAGCGACGATGCTCAAGCCGATGATCAACGGCCGCACCTTGAGGCTGGCGGCCAGGCGCACGGCGGCGCGCACGAGGATTTCGGCGCCGACGATCAGCAGCAGCAGGCCGCTGACCAGTTCGAGCAGGCTCCAGGGCGAGAGGGCGGTTAATCCGAAAATGGCCAGGGCTCCTTTGATTTTGAGGGTGGGCTTAGTTGCTCAAGGCTTGCACGCGAACCCGTGCGGTGCCGCTGCCGACCATACCCAGTTGCTCGGCGGCTTTGCGTGAAAGATCAATCAAGCGTCCACGGGTGTGCGGGCCGCGATCATTGATGCGGACGACGACGGACCTGTCGTTGTTCAGGTTGGTGACCTTGACCTGGGTACCGAAGGGCAATTGCCGATGGGCAGCGGTCAGGGCGTTCTGGTTGAAGGGTTCACCGCTGGCCGTCTTGTTGCCATGGTGCCTGGCGCCGTAATACGAGGCGGTGCCGGTTTCGTCATAGCCGTTGGGGTTGATGACGCCGCTGGCGCAGCCGGCCAGCAGTGAGAATACGGCTAAAAGGCCAAGTAGACGCTTCATTCAAAGTATCCCCTTATCAAATGTGGGAGGGGGCTTGCTGTGGCGAGGGAGCTTGCTCCCGTTCGACAGCGCAGCTGGAGCCGGCTTTTTGGGGGGGCGCTTCGCACCCCAGCGCAAGCAAGCTTGCTCGCCACAGCAAGCCCGCTCCCACAAGGGGTCCGAGTGGGGCATGAACTCCCGCCCGGACCATTCACCGCGATCAGCCTTCGAGCTTGCTCTTGAGCAGCTCGTTCACCTGCTGCGGGTTAGCCTTGCCTTTCGAGGCCTTCATGGCCTGCCCGACAAAGAAGCCGAACATCTTGCCGCGCTTGGCTTCGTCTGCCGCGCGGTATTGCTCGACCTGCTCGGCATTGGCCGCGAGCATTTCATCCAGCACCGCCGAAATCGCGCCGCTGTCGGTGACTTGCTTGAGGCCACGCTTCTCGATGATGTCGTCAGCGCTGCCTTCGCCTGCGGCCATGGCTTCGAACACGGTCTTGGCGATTTTGCCGGAGATGGTGTTGTCCTTGATGCGCAGCAGCATGCCGCCCAGTTGCTCGGCGGTCACCGGGGCTTCGTCGATTTCCAGGCCCTGCTTGTTCAACAGGCTGCCCAGTTCAACCATGACCCAGTTGGCCGCCAGCTTGGCGTCACCGGCAATGCTCAGGACTTTTTCGAAGTAGTTGGCTTGTTCACGGCTGGAGGCCAGGACGCTGGCGTCGTAGACCGACAGGCCGAACTGCGCCTGGAAACGCTCGCGTTTCTGCTGCGGCAATTCCGGCAGGGTGGCGCGCACGTCATTGAGGAACGAGTCCTCGATGACCACCGGCAACAGGTCCGGGTCGGGGAAGTAACGGTAGTCGTTGGCTTCCTCCTTGCTGCGCATGGCGCGGGTTTCGTCCTTGTTCGGGTCGTACAGGCGGGTCTGCTGGATGACCTTGCCGCCGTCTTCGATCAGCTCGATCTGGCGACGCACTTCGCTGTTGATCGCCTTCTCGATGAAGCGGAACGAGTTGACGTTCTTGATCTCGCAGCGGGTGCCGAACTCGACCTGGCCCTTGGGGCGGATCGACACGTTGCAGTCGCAGCGCAGCGAACCTTCGGCCATGTTGCCGTCACAAATGCCCAGGTAACGCACCAGTGCGTGGATGGTCTTGACGTAGGCCACGGCTTCCTTGGCGCTGCGCATGTCCGGCTCGGAGACGATTTCCAGCAACGGCGTGCCGGCGCGGTTCAGGTCGATGCCGGTCGCGCCGGGGAATTCTTCATGCAGGCTCTTGCCGGCATCTTCTTCCAAGTGCGCGCGGGTCACGCCGACACGTTTGATGGTGCCGTCTTCCAGTGGGATGTCCAGGTAGCCCTTGCCGACGATCGGCAATTCCATCTGGCTGATCTGGTAGCCCTTGGGCAGGTCCGGGTAAAAGTAGTTTTTGCGTGCGAACACGTTGTGCTGGCCGATTTCGGCGTCAATCGCCAAACCGAACATCACCGCCATGCGCACCGCTTCCTGGTTCAGCACCGGCAGCACGCCGGGCATGCCCAGGTCTACCAGGCTGGCCTGGGTGTTGGGCTCGGAGCCGAACGTGGTGGCGCTACCGGAGAAAATCTTCGATTGGGTGGCGAGCTGGGTATGAATCTCCAGCCCGATCACAACTTCCCATTGCATAGTGTTCTCCTCAGAAGCCGGTAGGGGTGCGAGTGTGCCAGTCGGTGTTCAACTGATACTGGTGCGCCACATTGAGCAGGCGGCCTTCCTGGAAATACGGGGCGAGCAATTGCACGCCGACCGGCAGGCCATCGACGAAACCTGCTGGCATGGACAAGCCCGGCAAGCCCGCGAGGTTGGCGGTGATGGTGTACAGGTCTTCCAGGTACTCGGCGATCGGGTCGCCGGTCTTGGCGCCGATTTTCCAGGCCGGGTTCGGCGTGGTTGGGCCGAGGATCACGTCGACTTCTTCAAAGGCGGCCATGAAGTCGTTCTTGATCAGGCGACGGATTTTCTGCGCCTTGAGGTAATACGCGTCGTAGTAACCGGCTGACAGGGCGTAGGCACCGACCATGATCCGGCGTTGTACTTCGGCACCGAAGCCTTCGCCACGCGAGCGTTTGTACAGGTCGGTCAGGTCTTTCGGGTTTTCGCAGCGGTAGCCGAAGCGTACGCCGTCGAAACGCGAGAGGTTGGAGGAGGCTTCTGCCGGGGCGATCACATAGTAGGCAGGAATCGCGTGCTGGTTGTTCGGCAGGCTGATTTCCTTGATTACCGCGCCGAGCTTTTCCAGCGCCTTGACGCTGTCGTGCACCAGCTCGGCGATACGCGGGTCGAGACCGGCGCTGAAGTATTCCTTCGGCACACCGATGCGCAGGCCTTTGAGCGAGGTATTCAGGCTGGCGCTGTAGTCCGGCACCGGCTCATCAATGCTGGTGGAGTCCTGTTTATCGAACCCGGCCATACCTTGTAACAATATTGCGCAGTCTTCGGCAGTGCGTGCCAAGGGGCCGCCCTGATCGAGGCTGGAGGCATAGGCGATCATGCCCCAGCGGGAAACGCGACCGTAGGTCGGTTTCAAACCGGTGAGGTTGGTGAAAGCCGCTGGCTGACGGATCGAACCGCCGGTGTCGGTGGCCGTAGCGGCCGGCAGGAAGCGCGCGGCAACCGCGGCAGCCGAGCCACCGGACGAACCGCCAGGCACGTGCTCCAGATTCCACGGGTTTTTCACCGCGCCGTAGTAGCTCGATTCGTTGGCCGAACCCATGGCGAATTCGTCCATGTTGGTCTTGCCCAGGGTCACGGCCCCGGCGGCAGCCAGCTTGGACACCACGGTGGCGTCGTAGGGCGCTTTAAAGTTGTCGAGCATCTTCGAGCCGCAGCTGGTGCGAATGCCTTGGGTGCAGAACAGGTCTTTGTGGGCGATCGGTGCGCCCAGCAGTGCGCCGTTCTCACCGTTGGCGCGACGTGCGTCGGCGGCCTTGGCCTGGCTCAGGGCCAGCTCCTCGGTGAGGCTGATGAAGCTGTTGACCTTGGGGTCGTGCTCGGCGATACGCGCCAGCAGGGTCTTGGTCAGCTCTTCGGAGGAAAACTTTTTGTCGGCGAGACCGCGGGCGATCTCGGCCAGAGTCATGTGATGCATGAAAGGCTCTTTCCCTTTAGTCGATGACTTTCGGAACCAGGTACAGGCCGTTTTCGACCGCTGGCGCGATGGACTGGTAGGCCTCGCGATTGTTTTGCTCGGTCACGACGTCTGCGCGCAGGCGCTGGCTGGCTTCCAGCGGGTGAGCGAGGGGCTCGATGCCGTCGGTATTGACGGCCTGCATTTGGTCAACCAGCCCGAGAATGCTGTTCAGGGCTGCGGTGGTCTGTGGAAGATCGGCTTCATTCAGGCCAAGCGAGGCCAGATGAGCGATTTTTTCCACGTCGGAGCGTTCAAGCGCCATGGGAATCTCCAGTGGAAAACAGAACGGAAGCTATCCGTGTGTTAGATTGTCGGAACACTACCGCATTTCTACGGTCTTACGGCCGCGATTGTGGGGGTTGGTGCACAGAAAGTCGGCCAATTTAGCACATTGGCGCCTTGCCCAAAATCCCTGTCGTTGTTAGAGTTTGCCGCACTTTTTTACCCACGCGTTGCCTAGGGTCCCTTTCCCATGTTCAAGAAACTGCGTGGCATGTTTTCCAGCGATCTTTCCATTGACCTGGGCACTGCCAACACCCTTATTTACGTGCGCGAGCGCGGTATCGTCCTGAATGAGCCATCGGTTGTGGCCATTCGGACCCATGGTAATCAGAAAAGTGTCGTTGCCGTCGGCACCGAGGCCAAGCGCATGCTCGGCCGTACACCAGGCAATATTGCTGCCATTCGTCCGATGAAAGACGGCGTGATCGCCGACTTCAGTGTCTGCGAGAAGATGCTGCAGTACTTCATCAACAAGGTTCACGAAAACAGTTTCCTGCAGCCCAGCCCTCGTGTGCTGATCTGCGTTCCATGCAAGTCCACCCAGGTGGAACGTCGTGCCATCCGTGAATCGGCCCTTGGCGCCGGTGCCCGCGAAGTATTCCTGATCGAAGAGCCGATGGCTGCTGCGATCGGTGCCGGCCTGCCGGTCGAAGAAGCGCGCGGTTCGATGGTGGTGGATATCGGTGGTGGTACCACTGAAATCGCCCTGATTTCCCTGAACGGCGTGGTATACGCCGAATCCGTGCGTGTAGGCGGCGACCGCTTCGACGAAGCGATCATCACGTATGTGCGTCGTAACTACGGCAGCCTGATCGGCGAATCCACCGCCGAACGCATCAAGCAGGAAATCGGCACCGCTTACCCGGGCGGCGAAGTTCGCGAAGTCGATGTTCGCGGTCGCAACCTGGCAGAAGGCGTTCCACGTGCCTTCACCCTGAACTCCAATGAAGTGCTGGAAGCTCTGCAAGAGTCCCTGGCCACCATCGTTCAGGCAGTGAAGAGCGCCCTGGAGCAATCGCCGCCGGAATTGGCTTCCGATATCGCCGAGCGTGGCCTGGTACTGACCGGTGGTGGCGCCTTGCTGCGCGACCTCGACAAGTTGCTGGCCCAGGAAACCGGGCTGCCGGTGATCGTCGCCGAAGACCCGCTGACCTGCGTCGCCCGTGGTGGTGGCCGTGCACTGGAAATGATGGATAAACACACCATGGACCTGCTCTCCAGCGAATAAGTGGTTGCTGGTTAGCCCATGTTTCGCCCACAGGCAGCACTTTGCAGTGCTGCCTGTGGGCGTTTATCTTCTTCAATCTGCATCCAGGCCGGTTAGATGCCGTATGAATAAAGAGAACATTTGCCTGGGAGGAGCGGCTTATTAAACCGCTTTTCGCCAAAGGCCCCTCATTGGGCGTGCGCTTATTGGTGCTGGTCGTGCTTTCGGTCGCGCTGATGGTCGTCGATGCCCGCTTTGCACTGCTCAAGCCCGTGCGTAGCCAGATGTCGCTGGTGTTGATGCAGACTTACTGGATCACCGACCTGCCGCAACGTCTCTACCAGGGCGTGGCCAGCCAATTCGGCAGCCGCACCGAGCTGGTCGCCGAGAACGAAAAACTCAAGACTGAAAACCTGCTGTTGCAGGGGCGCATGCAGAAGCTGGCGGCCCTCACCGAGCAGAACGTTCGGCTGCGCGAGTTGCTCAATTCTTCCGCGCTGGTCAACGAAAAGGTCGAAGTGGCCGAGTTGATCGGCATGGACCCCAACCCCTTTACCCATCGCATCATCATCAACAAAGGTGAGCGCGACGGTGTGGTCCTTGGCCAGCCGGTACTGGATGCCCGTGGCCTGATGGGGCAGGTGGTCGAGTTGATGCCCTACACCTCGCGGGTATTGCTGCTGACGGACACCACCCACAGCATTCCGGTACAGGTCAACCGTAACGGCCTGCGCGCGATTGCCAGCGGCACCGGCAACCCCGAGCGCCTGGAGTTGCGCCATGTGGCCGATACGGCCGACATCAAGGAAGGCGACCTGCTGGTCAGCTCCGGCCTGGGCCAGCGTTTCCCGGCGGGCTACCCGGTGGCGACGGTCAAGGAAGTGATCCACGATTCCGGCCAGCCATTCGCCATCGTGCGCGCCGTGCCGACTGCCGCCTTGAACCGCAGCCGCTACCTGTTGCTGGTATTCAGCGATAACCGCACTCCGGAAGAGCGCGCCAACGACGCCGCGCAAGCCCAGGAAGCGGAAGACAAGCAGAACGGCAGCGTCCAAACCATTCCCGCCACGGTGCCGAAACCGGCGTTCGTAGGGCCGCCGGCACCTGCAGCGACCCCGGCAGCGCCGGTGGCGACGCCGGTCAAGCCTGCGGCCCACTCGACACGTCCGGCCAAACCGGCTGCATCGGCGCCGGCAGCCACCACTCCGGCGACCAAGCCGCCTGCCACTGCCACCCCGGCTACCCGGCCAGCGGCCGCCGCTCCGGCAACCACGCGGCAGAGGGAGGAATAATGGCTGGTACACATTCACGCAACGGCTGGATCGTCTGGCTGACCTTCGCCATCGGTTTGCTGCTGAGCGTTTCGCCACTGCCGCAATTCATGGAAATCCTGCGCCCGCTCTGGCTGGCACTGCTGCTGGCGTTCTGGTCGCTGAACCTGCCGCACAAAGTGGGCATGGTCACGGCCATGTTCCTGGGCTTGGCGGAAGATGTGCTGTATGGCACCTTGCTGGGCCAGAACGCGTTGATCCTGACCTTGATCACCTTCCTGGTGTTGTCGTTGCAGCAGCGGTTGCGCATGTTTCCGATGTGGCAGCAGTGCCTGGTGATTCTGGTGATCTTCGGCCTGGCGCAGCTTGTACAGCTGTGGCTGAGTGCCTTGACCGGTAACCGCCAGCCGACCCTCGCACTGGTGTTGCCGGCCCTGGTCAGCGCCTTGCTGTGGCCATGGATCAGTTTTGGCCTGCGCGGGTTACGTCGTCGCTATAAGATCAATTGAATGGATTGCGAGGCTCTGCCTGGTTATCAAACTCTACAGGGAGAGTCTGCAATGAATTCGCTATACCTGGCCTCGGGCTCTCCGAGGCGGCGTGAACTGCTGACCCAGATCGGTGTGCCTTTCACCGTGGTCAGCGCCGCTATTGATGAAACCCCTCTTACAAACGAAACCCCCGTTTCTTACGTTGAACGTCTTGCTCGTGGTAAGGCGACGGCGGGTTTCGCTGCACTTGAACATCCCGCGCACGCCTGTGTGCTGGGCGCCGACACCGCGGTGATTGTGGACGGCAAGATCCTCGGCAAGCCGGTGGACCAGGCCGATGCACTGGCGATGTTGATGGCCCTGGCGGGGCGTGAACACGAAGTATTGACCGCCATCGCCCTGACTGATGGCCAGCGTTGCGAAACGCTTTGTGTCGGCAGCCGCGTATGTTTTCGCGAGGTTTCTGTCGAGGAAGCTACAACCTACTGGCACAGTGGCGAACCCCAGGACAAGGCGGGCGGCTATGCTATCCAAGGCTTGGGCTCGGTGTTCGTCGCCGGGCTCAATGGCAGTTATTCCGCCGTGGTAGGCCTGCCGGTGTGCGAAACCGCGCAACTGCTCGGCCAATTCGGCATACCCTGTTGGCAAAACCTTACCGCGCGCTGAACGCCGTACGTCAGCGCCCAGCCTTAAGCGACCGGTCACTATTGTGAAAACGCCTGAACGAGACCCAGCCATGAGTGAAGAGATTCTGATCAATATCACGCCGATGGAATCGCGCGTGGCGGTGGTAGAGAACGGTGTTCTGCAAGAAGTGCACGTAGAGCGTACCCAGAAGCGTGGGATCGTCGGCAATATCTACAAAGGCAAAGTAGTGCGCGTATTGCCGGGGATGCAGGCCGCATTCGTCGACATCGGCCTTGACCGTGCTGCGTTTATCCACGCTTCGGAAATTTCCCTGCGCGAAGGCCCGGCAGTCGAAAGCATCAGCGCCCTGGTGCATGAAGGGCAGAGCCTGGTGGTGCAAGTCACCAAGGACCCCATCGGCTCCAAGGGCGCACGCCTGACGACCCAGCTGTCGATTCCGTCGCGTTACCTGGTGTACATGCCGCGTACTGCGCACGTGGGTATTTCGCTGAAGATCGAAGACGAAGGCGAACGCGAACGCCTGAAAAAAGTGGTCAGCGACTGCGTAGCCGCCGAAGGCATCAAGGAAGCCGGTGGTTTCATCCTGCGCACCGCCGCCGAGGGCGCCGGTGGTGATGAAATTCTGATGGACATCCGCTACCTGCGGCGCCTGTGGGACCAGATCGGTGCACAGATCCAGACCATCGGCGCGCCGAGTGTGATCTATGAAGACCTCGGCCTGGCCCTGCGCACATTGCGCGACCTGGTCAGCCCCAAGATTGAGAAAATTCGCATCGACTCGCGGGAAACCTTCCAGCGCACCACGCAATTCGTGGCCGAGCTGATGCCGGAAATTGCCGACCGCCTCGAGCACTACCCCGGCGAGCGGCCGATCTTCGACCTGTATGGCGTCGAGGACGAAATCCAGAAAGCCCTCGAGCGCAAGGTGCCGCTCAAGTCCGGCGGTTATCTGGTGGTGGACCCGGCGGAAGCCATGACCACTATCGACGTCAACACGGGCGCGTTTGTCGGTCATCGCAACCTGGAAGAAACCATCTTCAAGACCAACCTCGAGGCGGCCACCGCGATTGCCCGCCAACTGCGCCTGCGCAACCTGGGCGGGATCATCATCATCGACTTCATCGACATGGAAGATGAAGAGCACCAGCGCCAGGTATTGCGCACACTGGAGAAGCAGCTGGAGCGCGATCACGCCAAGACCAACATCATCGGCATCACCGAGTTGGGCCTGGTGCAGATGACCCGCAAACGCACGCGTGAAAGCCTCGAGCAAGTGCTGTGCGAGCCGTGCAGCAGCTGCCAGGGCCGCGGCAAGTTGAAGACCCCGGAAACGGTTTGCTACGAGATTTTCCGGGAAATCTTACGAGAGGCACGGGCCTACCAGGCCGAAGGTTATAGAGTGCTCGCCAACCAGAAAGTGGTCGATCGGTTGCTGGATGAAGAGTCCGGAAACGTCGCCGAGCTTGAGGGGTTTATCGGACGCACGATTCGCTTCCAGGTCGAAACCATGTATTCCCAGGAACAATACGACGTGGTGCTGCTCTGATCCCCAATCGTTTTTTCTTTTTGCGAGACCGGCAGACCTTGATCCGCCGTCCGATTACTGCCTTGAGGGTCGCCTGACATGGAGCGTCTGATACGCTTTTTTGCCGCTTTGACCCGTTGGGGCCTGGGCCTGTGCGCGTTGCTGCTGGTATTGGCGGCGGTGTACGTGAGCCTGGGGCGTGAACTGACCCCGTTGGTGGCTGAATACCGCGCCGAAATCGAAGCCAAGGCCCAGGCCGCCGTCGACGTGCCGCTGCATATCGGCAGCCTGGAAGGGCGCTGGAGCGGGTTCGCGCCAGTACTGCTGGCCCACGACGTGATGGTCGGCGAGGGCAGCAGTGCCTTGCGCCTGGATCAGGTCGAAGTGGTGCCCGATATCTGGGCCAGCCTGATGGCCCGCGAAGTGCGCCTTGCACACCTGCAAGTCAGCGGCCTGCAACTGAGCGTCAAGGAGGACAAGGACGGCCACTGGGCGCTGCAAGGTTTGCCGCTGCAGGACGACCAGCCGTTGGACCCGGAGCAATTGCTCCAGCGCATGCAAATGGTCAAGCGTGTGTCGCTGCTCGACAGCCAGGTCACTTTGCAACCGTTCGACCAGGCACCGATGACCATGACGTATGTGGGTCTGAGCCTGCACAGCGGCGCTACCCGCCAGCGCCTGGACGCCCGCCTGACCCTGCCCGACGGCCAGCCACTGGCCCTGAGCCTGCGCAGCCGCATGCGTGCGAGCCACTGGAAGGACGGCGCAGTTGAAGCCTACCTGAGCCTGCCCCAAAGCGACTGGGCCAAGTGGATTCCGGCCAGGCTGACCCAGCAGTGGAAACTCACACAGTTCAAGGCCGGTGGCGAATTCTGGCTGAGCTGGGCCAAGGGCACCGTGCAAAGCGCGGTGGTCAGGCTCAATTCCGCGCAGGTAAAGGGCAGCTACGCTGACCGCAAGCCCGTGCACATTGAAAACCTCGCGCTGACCGCCTACCTGCAACGCAGCGAGACCGGCCTTAAGGTGTTGTTCGATTCTCTGGCGATGAACCTGGGTGAAACCCGCTGGGAATCGCGCCTGCAGTTGCAGCAGACGTTGGCCACCGACAAGAACCTGGAAGTCTGGAATCTTCAGGCAGACCGCCTCGACCTGACCCCGATCACACCGCTGTTGAACGCGCTGGCACCCTTGCCGGAAGGTTTCGCCAAAACCGTCGACCACCTCAAGGCCACCGGCCTGCTGCGCAATGTGCTGGTGGATTTCCGGCCCCAGGACACCACCGACCAGAAGGTCAGCTTCGCCGCCAACCTCGAACGCGTGGGCTTTGATGCCTACTCCGGCGCACCTGCTGCGCGCAATGTTTCCGGCAGTATCAGCGGCGACCTGGGCCATGGCGAGTTGCGCATGGACAGCAAGGATTTTTCCCTGCACCTGGATCCGATCTTCGCCAAGCCCTGGCAGTACATCCAGGCCAACGCGCGCCTGACCTGGAAGCTGGATAAACAGGGTTTCACCCTGATCGCCCCGTACATCAAGGTACTGGCCGAGGAGGGCAAGATCGCTGCGGACTTCCTGATTCGCCTGCATTTCGACCATAGCCAGGAAGACTACATGGACCTGCGCGTCGGCCTGGTCGATGGCGACGGGCGTTTTACTCCCAAATACCTGCCGGCAGTGCTCAGCCCGGCGCTGGACGAATGGCTGCGCACCGCGATTCTCAAAGGCGCGGTCGACCAGGGTTTCTTCCAGTACCAGGGCTCGCTGAACCACGACGCGCTGCCGGCTTCGCGCAACATCAGCCTGTTTTTCAACGTGCATGACGCCGAATTGGCGTTCCAGCCGGGCTGGCCGCACGTGAGCAAGGTCAAGGGCGAAGTGTTTGTCGAGGAGAGCGGGGTGCGCATCCTGGCCAGCAAGGGCCAACTGCTCGACACCAGGGTCAAGGACATCTACGTCAATATTCCCCACGCCCCGGCAGGCAAGGACAGCCACCTGCTGCTCACTGGCGGGTTTGCCGGTGGCCTGGGCGATGGCCTGAAAATCCTGCAGGAAGCACCGATCGGCACGGCCTCGACTTTTGCCGGCTGGAAAGGCGAAGGCGACCTGCAAGGCAAGCTGGACCTGGATATCCCGCTGGCGAAGGGCACCGAGCCGAAGATCGTGGTCGACTTCCAGACCGACAAGGCGCGCCTGCAATTGGCCGAGCCGACCCTGGACCTCACGCAGCTCAAGGGCGATTTACGCTTTGACAGCGCCAAGGGCCTGAGCGGGCAGAACATCACAGCCCAGGCGTTCGACAGGCCGATCACCGCGCAGATCTTTGCCGATGGCAAGCCGGGCGCTATCAGCACGCGCATCACTGCCAAGGGCCAAGTCACGGTCAAGCGACTGACCGATTGGCTGAAAATCAGCCAGCCACTGCCGGTTTCCGGGGATATTCCCTACCAGTTGCAGGTCGACCTGGACGGCGCGGACAGCCAGTTGATGGTCAGTTCCAACCTCAAGGGTGTGGCCGTGGACCTGCCGGCTCCGTTTGGCATGCCGGCCAGCCAGGGGCGTGACAGCACGTTCCGCATGACCCTGCAGGGTGCCGAGCGTCGCTACTGGTTCGATTACGGTGAGCTGGCGAATTTCACCTTCGCCGCGGCGCCGGACAAATTCAATGATGGCCGTGGCGAGTTGTTTCTCGGTGACGGCGATGCGGTGCTGCCGGGTGGCAAGGGCCTGCGGATTCGCGGCGTGCTCTCGGAGCTGGATATAGACCCGTGGAAAAATCTGGTCAACCGCTACGCCGGCAATGATCCGGGCGGCAGCGCCAAGCAATTGCTCAGTGGCGCCGACTTCAAGGTCGGCAAATTGACCGGCTTCGGTACACAGTTCGATCAGGTGCGCCTGCTGCTGGACCGCAAACCGGCCGCCTGGGGCCTGCAACTCGACAGCCAGCAAGCCAAAGGCACGGTGAACCTGCCGGACGCCAAGGGCGCGCCGATCGCGATCAACCTGCAATACGTGAAGCTGCCGGCAGTGGACCCGACGGTACAGGCTGACGAAAACGCACCGGACCCGTTGGCTGACATCGATCCCAAAGACATTCCGGCACTGGATATCGCCATTGATCAACTGTTCCAGGGGCCGGACCTGGTGGGTGCCTGGTCGCTGAAAATCCGCCCAACCGCCAAAGGCCTGGCCTTCAACACTCTGGACCTGGGGCTTAAGGGCATGCAGCTCAAAGGTGCTGGTGGTTGGGAAGGCGCGCCGGGTTCCAGCAGCAGTTGGTACAAGGGCCGCCTGGATGGCAAGAATCTTGGCGATGTGCTCAAGGGCTGGGGCTTTGCGCCGAGCGTGACCAGTGAAGAGTTCCACGTGGACGTGGACGGGCGCTGGCCGGGTTCACCGGCCTGGGTCGGGCCGAAGCGTTTTTCCGGCAGCCTGGATGCTGCGTTCCGTAAGGGGCAGTTCGTGGAAGTGGAGGGCGGCGCTCAGGCCCTGCGGGTATTCGGCCTGCTTAACTTCAACTCCATCGGCCGTCGTTTGCGCCTGGACTTCTCTGACTTGCTCGGCAAGGGCTTGAGTTATGACCGGGTCAAAGGCTTGCTTGCGGCGAGTAATGGTGTGTTCGTGACCCGTGAGCCGATCACCATGACCGGGCCGTCCACCAACCTTGAACTCAACGGCACCCTGGACCTGGTGGCCGACCGGGTCGATGCCAAGCTGCTGGTCACGCTGCCGGTGACCAATAACCTGCCAATCGCCGCGCTGATCGTGGGCGCGCCGGCCATTGGTGGTGCGTTGTTCCTGATCGACAAGCTGATCGGTGACCGTGTTGCGCGCTTCGCCAGCGTGCAATATAAGGTCGAAGGGCCGTGGAAGGATCCAAAGATTACTTTCGACAAGCCATTTGAAAAACCAAACTGAGAGCCTGTGGAGTAGCATGGCCGCATGCCTTTTACGGAGTGTCGGCCCATGTCCTTTGCGGTAATTCAAATGGTCAGCCAGAGCGATGTGCTGGCCAACCTGGCCCAGGCCCGGCGCCTGCTGGAGCAGGCGGCAGCGGGTGGCGCGAAGCTGGCGGTACTGCCGGAAAACTTCGCTGCCATGGGCCGCCGTGACGTAGCCGATATCGGTCGCGCGGAAGCATTGGGCCAGGGTCCGATCCTGCCATGGTTGAAACAGACCGCCCGCGACCTCACCTTATGGATAGTGGCCGGCACTTTACCGTTGCCGCCCAGGGACCACCCCGACGCCAAGGTCAATGCCTGCTCGCTGCTGATTGATGATCAGGGTGAGATCGTCGCCCGTTACGACAAGCTGCACCTGTTCGATGTCGACGTGGCGGATACCCGCGGCCGTTATCGCGAATCCGACGACTATGCTTTCGGTGGCAACGTGGTGGTGGCGGATACGCCGGTGGGGCGGTTGGGCCTGACGGTGTGTTACGACCTGCGCTTCCCTGAGTTGTACAGCGAGTTGCGCGCGGCGGGGGCTGAATTGATTACTGCGCCCTCGGCCTTTACCGCCGTGACCGGCGCGGCGCACTGGGACGTGTTGATCCGCGCGCGTGCCATCGAGACCCAGTGCTACCTGCTGGCGGCCGCCCAGGGTGGCGTGCACCCAGGCCCACGGGAAACCTATGGCCACGCGGCGATTGTCGACCCTTGGGGGCGCGTACTGAAACAACAGGATCAAGGCGAAGCGGTGCTGCTGGCCGATCGCGATAGCAGTGAACAGGCGTCGATACGGGCGCGCATGCCGGTGGTCAACCATCGGCGCTTTTTCTCGCAGGGCGCGCAGCGACCTGCTTCAGAACGATGAATTTAAGGCCAAACCTATGAGCGAGTTGTTGTCCTCAGTCAGTGAACACCTCCTGGCACCCGGTGGCGTGACCATCGAAAGTTTGCAAACCGTGCTCGGCGATCTGGCCGGGCCGGGCATCGACGCAGCCGACCTGTATTTCCAGGGCCAGATTTCCGAGTCCTGGGCCCTCGAAGACGGCATCGTCAAGGAAGGCAGTTTCAACCTTGACCAGGGCGTGGGCGTGCGTGCGCAGTCCGGTGAAAAAACCGGTTTTGCCTACAGCAACGCGATTACCCTCGAAGCCCTGGGCCTGGCGGCGCGTGCTGCGCGTTCGATTTCCCGAGCTGGCCAGAACGGCACTGTGCAGGCGTTCAGCACCCAGGACGTGGCTCAGTTGTATGCGCCGGATAACCCTCTTGAGGTCATCAGCCGTGCGGAAAAAGTCGATCTGCTCAAGCGTATCGATGCCGCCACCCGTGCCCTCGACCCACGTATCCAGCAGGTCACCGTGAGCATGGCTGGCGTGTGGGAGCGCATTCTGGTTGCGTCCACCGATGGTGGCCTGGCAGCCGATGTGCGGCCACTGGTGCGCTTCAATGTCAGTGTGATCGTCGAGCAGAACGGCCGCCGCGAGCGGGGTGGCCATGGCGGCGGCGGGCGTACCGACTACCGCTATTTCCTCGCGGAAGACCGCGCCATGGGCTATGCCCGTGAAGCGCTGCGCCAGGCGCTGGTCAACCTTGAAGCCATTCCGGCGCCGGCTGGCACGTTGCCGGTGGTGTTGGGGTCGGGTTGGTCGGGCGTGTTGTTGCACGAAGCGGTTGGCCATGGCCTGGAAGGCGACTTCAACCGTAAAGGCAGTTCGGCCTACAGCGGGCGCATGGGCGAGATGGTCGCGTCCAAGCTCTGCACGATTGTCGATGACGGCACCCTGGCCGGTCGCCGTGGCTCGCTGAGCGTCGACGACGAAGGTACGCCGACCGAGTGCACCACCCTCATCGAGAACGGCGTACTCAAGGGCTACATGCAAGACAAGCTCAACGCCCGCCTGATGGGTGTGGCGCGTACCGGTAACGGCCGTCGCGAATCCTACGCGCACCTGCCGATGCCGCGCATGACCAACACTTACATGCTGGGTGGCGAAAGCGACCCGGCAGAAATCATTGCTTCGGTAAAACGCGGGATCTACTGCGCCAACCTGGGCGGCGGCCAGGTGGACATCACCAGTGGCAAATTCGTGTTCTCCACCAGCGAGGCGTACCTGATCGAAGACGGCAAGATTACCGCGCCGGTCAAGGGCGCAACGTTGATCGGCAACGGGCCGGAAGCCATGAGCAGGGTGTCGATGGTCGGTAATGACCTGTCGCTGGACAGCGGCGTGGGTACGTGCGGCAAGGATGGGCAGTCGCTGCCGGTGGGTGTCGGCCAGCCAACGCTGAAGATTGATGCGATCACCGTGGGTGGCACGGGGTCGTAGGAGGTGGAGCTTCGGGTGGCGCAGAACGCCACCCGGGGAAGAGGATCAACGCAGGCCGCGTTGGGTCTCGTCCAGCTCACGGATGTACTTGAAGATTTTACGGCTGGTGGCCGGCGCCTTGTTTTGCGCCAGTTCGTGCTGGGCCTGACGGATCAAGGAGCGCAATTGCTGGCGGTCCGCGTCCGGGTAGTCCAGCACAAACTTCTCCAGCACGGCGTCATCGCCCGAAATCAGGCGGTCACGCCAACGTTCCAGGTTATGGAAACGTTCGTTGTACTGGCGAGTGGAGGCATCGAGTTGATCGAGCAGGGTCAGAATGGCGTCAGTGTCTTGGTCGCGCATCAATTTGCCGATAAACATGATGTGCCGTTTACGCGCGATATTCGCGGTGTGCTTGGGCGCATCCGCCAGGGCACGACGCATTTCGTCGGTCAACGGCAATTTTGCAACCAAATCCGGCTTGAGCGTTGTAAGGCGCTCGCCAAGGTCAACCAGAGCATGCAGCTCGCGTTTGACCTGGGTTTTGCTTTTCTCCCCATCGAGGGAGTCGTCGTAAGAATCAACCATGGTGGCAGTCCGCAAAGAAACGTCGCCATGATAACCAGTCGGGGGCCGCTTGTCCGGCCCGGTCGCTCGATGGCCTTAACCGAAAGCAGAATTTGAGTGGAGAAAACCATGAGTGCAGCCCAAAGCGTCGGTCCGCAAGCGTTACCGGCACTGCAGGAACAAGTCGAGCAGATCCTTGCCGAGGCCAAGCGCCAGGGGGCGAGTGCCTGCGAAGTGGCGGTGTCGCTGGAGCAGGGGCTGTCGACTTCGGTGCGTCAGCGGGAAGTGGAAACCGTCGAGTTCAACCGTGATCAGGGGTTTGGTATCACGTTGTATGTGGGGCAGCGCAAAGGCTCGGCCAGCACCTCGGCCAGCGGCCCGGAGGCGATTCGCGAGACGGTCGCGGCTGCGTTGGCGATTGCCAAGCATACGTCCGAAGATGAGAGCTCGGGGCTGGCCGACAAGGCGCTGATGGCCAAGGAAGTGCAGGATTTTGACCTGTTCCATGCCTGGGACATTACACCCGAGCAAGCCATTGAGCAGGCGCTGGTCTGCGAAGCCGCGGCGTTCGATGCCGATCCCCGCATCAAAAACGCGGATGGCACCACGTTGAGCACCCATCAAGGTTGCCGCGTGTACGGCAACAGCCATGGTTTCATCGGTGGTTACGCGTCCACGCGCCATAGCTTGAGCTGCGTGATGATCGCCGAAGCCAATGGCCAGATGCAGCGCGACTACTGGTATGACGTGAGCCGCCAGGGCGAATTGCTGGCGGACCCGGCCAGCATTGGCCAGCGCGCCGCGCAACGTGCGGCGAGCCGTCTGGGCGCGCGACCGGTGCCGACGTGTGAGGTGCCGGTGCTGTTTTCGGCGGAACTGGCCGGTGGCCTGTTTGGCAGTTTTCTGGGGGCGATTTCCGGCGGCAACCTGTACCGCAAGTCCTCATTTCTGGAAGGTGCAATTGGCCAGAAGCTGTTCCCGGAGTGGCTGACAATCGATGAGCGCCCGCACCTGATGCGGGCGATGGGCAGTTCCTCGTTCGACGGTGATGGCCTGGCGACTTACGCCAAACCATTCGTCGAGAAAGGCGAGTTGGTGTCCTACGTACTGGGCACTTACAGCGGCCGCAAACTCGGCCTGCCAAGCACCGCCAACTCCGGCGGTGTGCATAACCTGTTCGTGACCCACGGCGATGAAGACCAGGCGGCGCTGCTGCGCAAAATGGGGCGTGGCCTGCTGGTTACCGAATTGATGGGCCACGGGCTGAACATGGTCACGGGTGATTATTCGCGTGGCGCGGCGGGCTTCTGGGTGGAAAACGGCGAGATTCAATTCGCGGTCCAGGAAGTCACCATCGCCGGCAATATGCGCGATATGTTCAAGCAGATTGTTGCCGTGGGTAACGACCTGGAGCTGCGTAGCAACATCCGCACAGGGTCGGTGTTGATCGAGCGGATGACCGTCGCCGGCAGTTAATACTCCCGACGTTCTAAAAAAGGCGCGCCATCCCACGGATGGCGCGCCTTTTTTGTGGGCGTTGCAGGAGGATTCATGTGCCACCCTTGTTTTGATTCTCAATATCATTTAATAATAAATATCATTACCGAATGAGTGTGGATCATGAGTTCTGTCCTGCATGAGGATCCCTACCTGGAGAGCTGGCGTTGGATGAGTCGTCAGATTCGTTGTGGGCTCGATCCCAATGAACCTCGCCTGATCGAACATTACCTCAACGAGGGGCGATACCTGGCGTGCTGCACCGCTACCCACCCGTGGACGATCGCCGAGACCTCATTTCGACTGCTGATCGACACCGCCAGCGATATTGCCTTGCCGTGGCACTGGCGTTCCGTGTGCCTTGACCAGGCCTGGCGCCCGCTGCGCGATCTGGAAAAACTCTCCCACTGTGCCTGCCGCCTCAAGCGCTGGCAGACCTTTGCCTGGCAATTGGCGACCTGTGAATTACTGCCCTCTCTTTCTCACTCCGACCTGGTGCAAGGATCAAACGATGAGTAACACCCGTATCGAACGCGACAGCATGGGCGAACTGCAAGTACCGGCCGAGGCCCTGTACGGTGCGCAAACCCAGCGCGCGGTGAACAATTTCCCGATCAGCAATCAACGTATGCCCGCGCAATTCATTCGCGCCCTGATCCTGGCCAAGGCCGCCGCCGCCAAGGTCAATGTCGACCTCAAGCAGATCAGCGAAGGGCAGGGCAAGGCCATTGTCGATGCCGCCCAAGGCTTGCTGGAGGGCGATTTCATGCGGCACTTCCCGGTGGATATCTTCCAGACCGGCTCCGGCACCAGTTCCAACATGAATGCCAACGAAGTGATTGCAACCCTCGCCAGCCGCTTGCTGGGCGAAGCGGTTAACCCCAACGACCATGTGAACTGTGGCCAAAGCAGCAACGACATCATCCCGACTACCATCCACGTCAGTGCTGCGCTGGTGTTGCACGAGCAAACCCTGCCGGCCCTGCTGCACCTGGTGCAGGTGATCGAGCAAAAGGCCGATGAGGTTCACCCGTTCATCAAGACCGGCCGTACTCACCTGATGGATGCCATGCCGGTGCGCATGAGCCAGGTGCTCAATGGCTGGGCGCAGCAGCTCAAGGCCAATATCGGCCATTTGCAGGACCTGCTGCCAAGCCTGCAGGCCCTGGCCCAGGGCGGCACGGCGGTCGGCACCGGGATTAACGCTCACCCCGAATTCGCTGCACGGTTCAGCCAGCAACTCAGCAGCCTGACCGACGTGAAATTCACCCCGGGCAAGAACCTGTTTGCACTGATTGGCTCCCAGGACACCGCTGTCGCTGTGTCTGGCCAGTTGAAGGCCATCGCCGTATCACTGATGAAGATCGCCAACGACCTGCGCTGGATGAACTCCGGACCGCTGGCCGGCCTCGGTGAAATCGAGCTGGAAGGCCTGCAGCCCGGCTCGTCGATCATGCCGGGCAAGGTCAATCCGGTGATCCCGGAGGCGACGGCGATGGTTGCCGCGCAAGTGATCGGCAACGACAGCGTGATCACCATTGCCGGCCAGTCAGGCAACTTCGAGCTGAATGTGATGCTGCCGATCATCGCCCAGAACCTGCTCAGCAGCCTCGAGCTGCTGGCCAACTCCAGCCGCCTGCTGGCGGACAAGGCGATCGTCAGTTTCAAGGTCAACGAGGCCAAGCTCAAGGAGGCGCTGTCGCGCAACCCGATCCTGGTCACTGCACTCAACCCGATCATTGGTTACCAAAAGGCTGCTGAAATCGCCAAGAAAGCCTATCAGCAAGGCCGCCCGGTGATTGATGTCGCCCTCGAGCACACCGACTTGCCACGTAGCCAACTGGAGATCCTGCTGGACCCGGAAAAGCTCACGGCCGGCGGCGTGTAATCACCGACTCTGCTTTGGAGGCTCACCATGGAGCACTGGAAACGCACGATCGAACGGGCCAATCGCTGCTTTATGCAAGGCGAACTGGTCGACGCTCGCGAGGCCTATTTGCAAGCCCTGGCCCTGGCTCAAGTGTTGTTCGAACGCTGGGCGGATGCCGACGAAGCAGTGGCGGCTTGCGTCATTTCCCATCACAACCTGGCAGACCTGCACCTGCGTCTGAACCAGCCTGAGGAAAGCGCGGAATACCTCTGCGCGATTCACCAGCGCTTGCTGCAGACCATGCAGGACCCGCGGCTGAGCCCGCAATTGCGCGAGGCAGCCTTGCGCCAGAGCAGCAAAACCTACGTCGAACTGTTGAATTTCATCAGCGATCACGGCGAGTACCCGCGTACCCATCGCTTGTTGGGCGGTACTGCGGCGCAGCCGACCCCGTCTCAATACGGAGCACATTGATATGACTTACACCTTGCCTGCCTTGCCTTACGCCTACGATGCCCTGGAACCGCATATCGATGCGCAAACCATGGAGATTCACTACACCAAGCACCACCAGACCTACATCAATAACCTCAATGCTGCGGTCGAGGGCACCGAGTTTGCCGGCTGGCCTGTAGAGAAGCTGGTGTCCAGCGTGCAGCAACTGCCGGAGAAACTCCGTGCGGCCGTTATCAACCAGGGCGGCGGCCACGCCAACCACTCGTTGTTCTGGGCAGTGATGTCGCCAAAGGGCGGCGGCAAACCTGAAGGCGCGCTGGGTAAGGCCATTGATGAACAGCTGGGCGGTTTCGACAGCTTCAAGGAAGCCTTCACTAAAGCCGCGTTGACGCGTTTCGGCAGCGGTTGGGCGTGGCTGAGCGTGACGCCGCAAAAGACCCTTGTGGTGGAAAGCAGCGGCAACCAGGACAGCCCTTTGATGAGCGGCAACACACCGATCCTCGGCCTGGACGTCTGGGAGCATGCTTATTACCTGCTGTACCAGAACCGTCGCCCGGAATACATCAATGCCTTCTACAGTGTTATCAACTGGCCGGAAGTCGCCGCACGTTATCAGGCCGCGTTGGTCTGACATTTATCACCATAACAAGACCTAAGGCCGACTATGGGCACTGGAACACTGGCGATCAGCAGCGGGCGAATGTTTCGTTATGCGCTTGGCTCGCTGCTGCTATTGGCGGGTACTGCATTGCTGGTGGCTCACGGGCTCGCCTGGATGGACCTCGAGCCGCGTATTTTGCGTGCCCTGCAGGGCGGTGCGATCTGCGCACTCGGCACGGCGCTTGGCGCAGTACCGGTGCTGGTGATCCGGCGCATGCCGTTGGCGCTGAGCGATACCTTGCTGGGCTTTGGCGCCGGGGTGATGTTGGCGGCGACCGCGTTCTCGCTGATTGTGCCGGGGATTGCCGCCGCTGAAAGCCTGGGGCTTTCGCCATGGGGCGCCAGTGGCTTGATCAGCTTCGGCATCATGCTCGGGGCGTTCGGGCTGTACCTGGTTGACCGCAAGGTCTCCGGCGCGAGCCCGGAAATGCTGGTCGGCACGCCGGATAAACCGGTGATCCCGCCGCGTATCTGGCTGTTTGTGTTCGCCATCATCGCCCACAACATACCGGAAGGCATGGCCGTGGGCGTTTCCGCCGGTGGCGGCATGCCGGATGCAGACAGCCTGGCCATGGGCATTGCCTTGCAGGACGTGCCCGAAGGCCTGGTGATTGCGTTGGTGTTGGCCGGGGCAGGGATGTCGCGGGTCAAGGCCTTCCTGATCGGCGCGGCGTCGGGTTTGGTGGAGCCGGTATTCGCCGTGCTCTGCGCCTGGCTGGTCAGCCTGGCAGAGGTGCTGTTGCCATTGGGGCTGGCGCTGGCTGCTGGCGCGATGTTGCTGGTGGTGACCCACGAGGTGATTCCCGAGTCGCGGCGCAACGGCCACGAAAAGCTGGCCAGCCTGGGGCTGTGTATCGGGTTTTGTTTGATGATGGTGATGGATACAGCATTGGGGTGAAGCCGTTGCGGCTTCACCGTCCCTCAGAGGGTGGGCTTACTCACCCTCATCAAAATAGTTATTGATCAACGCCACCAGCGCATCCATAGCTTCCTGCTCTTGCTCGCCTTCCGTCTTCAAGTGAATTTTGGTGCCCTTGCCGGCGGCCAACATCATCATGGCCATAATGCTTTTGCCGTCGACCATGGATTCCGGCGTACGTCCGGCGCGGATCTGGCAGGGAAACTGCCCGGCAACACCGACGAACTTGGCAGAGGCGCGGGCGTGCAGGCCCAGCTTGTTGATGATTTCAATTTCCAGAGCGGGCATCGCGCAGGTGTTCCTTTCAGCTTAGGTCGCGGTGGCGAACCTGGACGTTCTTGAGGGTTTTTTGCAGCACCTGGCCCAGGCGCTCGGTCAGGTAGACGGAGCGGTGATGGCCGCCGGTGCAGCCGATGGCAATGGTGACATAGGCGCGGTTGCTCGCGGCAAAGCGCGGCAGCCATTTGAGCAGGTAGCTGGAGATGTCCTGGAACATCTCTTCTACATCCGGTTGCGCGGCCAGGTACTCGGCCACAGGCAGGTCCAGCCCGGACTGGTCGCGCAATTCCGGCTTCCAGTAGGGGTTGGGCAGGCAGCGCACATCAAACACCAGGTCGGCATCCACCGGCATGCCACGCTTGAAACCAAACGACTCGACGAGAAATGCCGTGCCGGGCTCCGGCTGGTTCAGCAGGCGCAGCTTGATCGCATCACGCAACTGGTACAGGTTGAGTCCGGTGGTGTTGATCTTGAGGTCAGCGAGGTCGATGATCGGGCCCAGCAGCTTGGTTTCGTCTTCGATGGCTTCGGCCAGGGAGCGGTGAGGGCTGCTGAGGGGGTGGCGACGACGGGTTTCGGAGAAACGCTTGAGCAAGGTCTCTTCGTCGGCGTCCAGGTACAGCACATCGCAATGAATGTGCTTGGCCCGTACTTCCTCGAGCAGTTGCGGGAATCGCTCAAGGTGGCTTGGCAGGTTACGGGCATCAATCGAAACGGCGACCAGGGGTTGCGCCAGCTCGGTGTGGATCAGTGCGCGTTCGGCCAATTCCGGCAGCAGGCCGGCGGGAAGGTTATCGATGCAATAGAAGCCGTTGTCCTCAAGAACATTGAGGGCGGTGCTTTTACCCGAGCCGGAGCGGCCACTGACGATGATCAAGCGCATGATTACTGCCCGTTTTGTACATCCAGGACAACCTGATAGAGCGCCTCACTGGTGGGGGCGCTGCGCAGTTTGTCACGTACTTCCTTGCGGTCGAGCATGCTGGCGATCTGCCGGAGCAGTTCCAGGTGCGCATCGGTGGCCGCTTCCGGGACCAGCAGAACAAACAGCAGGTCGACCGGGGCGCCGTCGATGGCATCGAAATCGATGGGATGGTCCAGGTGCAGCAGGGCGCTGACAGGTGTCTCGCAGCCTTTGAGGCGGCAGTGAGGAATGGCGATGCCGTTACCAAAACCGGTCGAACCCAGTTTTTCACGGGCAATCAATGCCTCGTACACAGCTTGCGTATCCAGTTCGGGCACTTCACGGCCGATCAGGTTGGCAATTTGTTCGAGGGCGCGCTTTTTACTGCCGCCCGGCACGTTCACGAGGGAACGGCCGGGGGTCAGGATGGTTTCAAGTTGGATCATGGGGGGGAGTTAACGACCTGTACCTTGCATCAGGTGCAGATTCTTTTCCTTATGCTTTATGAGTTGGCGGTCCAGCTTGTCGTAGAGCGAGTCAATCGCCGCGTACATATCCTCATGTTCCGCATTGGCGACGAGCTTGGCATTCGGTACGTGCAGGGTGGCCTCGATTTTCTGCTTGAGCTTGTCGACCTCCATGATGACCTGCACGTTGGTGATCTTGTCAAAATGCCCCGCAAGCTTGTTCAACTTGCTCTCGGTGTACTCACGCAGGGGCTTGGTGACTTCCAGTTGGTGTCCACTGATGTTGACTTGCATACAGCTTCTCCTTCGTTGCCAGTGCATAAAGCGGCAGGCCGGGGTGCCTGCCACTGGAACGCTGTGGCCCGCCCGTCACATCAAACGCTTTCGCTCGCTGGAAGGCGCGATCCCGAGGGACTCGCGGTACTTGGCGACGGTTCGACGGGCGACCTGAATGCCTTGTGCCTCCAGTAAACCAGCGATCTTGCTGTCACTCAACGGCTTTTTCTGATTTTCCGCGGCAACCAGTTTTTTGATGATCGCGCGGATTGCCGTGGACGAGCATTCGCCGCCTTCGGAGGTGCTGACGTGGCTGGAGAAAAAGTATTTCAGTTCATATATGCCCCGTGGGGTATGCATGAATTTTTGCGTGGTCACCCGGGAAATCGTCGATTCGTGCATGCCCACCGCCTCGGCGATATCGTGCAGAACCAAGGGTTTCATCGCTTCGTCGCCGTATTCCAGGAAGCCGCGCTGGTGCTCGACGATCTGGGTAGCGACTTTCATCAGGGTTTCGTTGCGGCTTTGCAGGCTCTTGATGAACCAGCGCGCTTCCTGCAGCTGGTTGCGCATGAAGGTGTTGTCGGCGCTGGTGTCGGCGCGGCGTACAAAACCGGCATATTGCGGGTTGACCCGCAGGCGCGGCACCGACTCCTGGTTAAGCTCAACCAGCCAGCGCTCGTTGTCCTTGCGCACGATCACGTCGGGCACCACGTATTCGGCTTCGCTGGACTCGATCTGTGAGCCCGGCCGAGGATTGAGGCTCTGCACCAGCTCGATGACCTGGCGCAGGTCGTCTTCCTTGAGCTTCATGCGGCGCATCAGCTGGCTGTAGTCGCGGCTGCCGAGCAAGTCGATGTAGTCGGTAACCAGGCGCTGGGCTTCGGCCAGCCAAGGGGTCTTGGCCGGCAGCTGGCGCAGTTGCAGCAGCAGGCACTCACTGAGGCTGCGTGCGCCGATACCGGCCGGTTCGAACTGCTGGATGCGGTGCAGGACGGCTTCGATCTCGTCCAGCTCGATGTCCAGTTCCGGGTCGAAGGCCTCAAGAATCTCTTCAAGCGTCTCGTCCAGATAGCCCTGATTGTTGATGCAGTCGATCAGGGTCACGGCGATCAGGCGATCGGTGTCCGACATCGGCGCAAGGTTCAGTTGCCACAGCAGGTGGCTCTGCAGGCTTTCGCCGGCGGAGGTGCGAGTGGTGAAGTCCCACTCGTCATCGTCGTTGCTGGGCAGGCTGCTGGCGCTGGTCTGGTAGACGTCCTCCCAGGCAGTGTCCACCGGGAGTTCGTTGGGAATGCGTTCGTTCCAGTCGCCTTCCTCAAGGTTATCCACCGTGGGGGCGGTTTCCTGGTAGGAGGGTTCCTGCACGTCGGGGTTGGGTTTTTGCTCTATGTTGTCGGCCAGCGGGTCTGCATTATCGAAGTCGTCGCCTTCTTCCTGGCGTTCGAGCATCGGATTGGACTCCAGGGCCTCCTGGATTTCCTGTTGCAGGTCCAGGGTCGACAATTGGAGCAGGCGGATGGCCTGTTGCAGCTGCGGTGTCATCGTCAGCTGCTGGCCCATTCTCAGGACTAGCGATGGTTTCATGGCAGGGGCTTAACACCTTATTCGCCGGCGCAATGCGCCATCCACGACAGGGCGCGTGAGCGCCAAACATAAGCAAATTATATGCCTGATATCGGGGGCTTTGCCTAGAGCGCGGTAACAAATAAAAAACCGGAGGTTTTTATTGGCTCCCACGCTTCTGGCAAACGACCTGCCACCACCCGTTTCTCCAGGCAGGCTTACAGGCGGAACTCGTGACCCAAATACACTTCCTTGACCAGCTCGTTGGCCAGGATGGTGGCAGAGTCGCCCTCGGCAATCAGCTGGCCATCATTGACGATGTAGGCGGTTTCGCAGATGTCGAGGGTTTCACGGACGTTGTGGTCGGTGATCAACACGCCAATGCCCTTGGCCTTGAGGTGATGGATGATCTGCTTGATGTCGCCGACCGAGATCGGGTCGACGCCGGCAAACGGTTCGTCCAGCAGGATGAACTTGGGGGCAGTCGCCAGGGCCCGGGCAATTTCCACACGCCGACGCTCGCCACCGGACAGGCTCATGCCCAGGTTGTCGCGAATGTGGTTGATGTGGAATTCCTGCAGCAGGCTTTCCAGTTCCTTGCGGCGGCCATCGCGGTCGAGTTCCTTGCGGGTCTCGAGAATCGCCATGATGTTGTCGGCTACCGACAGTTTGCGGAAGATCGACGCTTCCTGCGGAAGATAGCCGATACCGGCGCGGGCGCGGCCGTGCATCGGCTGGTGGCTGACGTCCAGATCGTCGATCAGTACGCGACCCTGATCTGCCTGGACCAGGCCGACGATCATGTAGAAACAGGTGGTCTTGCCGGCGCCATTGGGGCCGAGCAAACCGACGATCTGGCCGCTGTCGATCGACAGGCTGACGTCGCGCACGACCTGACGGCTTTTATAAGCCTTGGCCAGATGCTGGGCTTTCAGGGTTGCCATCAGTTCGCCTTCTTCGCATCGGGTTTAGGCGCAGGCTGGGCAGCGCCGTCTTTCTTCTTCGGCTGGATAACCATGTCGATGCGTGGACGTGGCGTGTTGAGCTTGCTGCCAGTGGCACGACCGGCGTTGGCGACCTGTTTCACGGTGTCATAGGTGATTTTCTCACCTTCCGTGGAGTTGCCATCCGGGCTGAGCACCTTGGCCTCGTCGATCAGGACAATGCGGTTCTGCTGGGCGTGATACTGGATGGTCCGGCCGTAGCCCTTCATCTTGCCAGTATCGGCCGCTGACTGCTGCTGCTCGAAGTAAGCCAGGTTGCCCACCGACGTCACCACGTCGATGTCACCCTGCTGGGTGCGAGTCAGCGTCACCGTGTTGCCGGTGATCTTCATCGAACCCTGGGTGATGATCACGCCGCCGGTATAGGTGGCGACGCCTTGCTTGTCATCCAGTTGCGCATCGTCAGCCGAGATGTGGATCGGTTGCTGGCTATCGTTCGGCAGAGCCCAGGCGCTCACGCTTCCCAGTACTGCGCCCAGGCCGAGCAAAATAGGGAGAGTTTTAACGAGCCTCATACTGTCCTCTTACGTTCGATAGCAGGTGTATCCTGCTTTCTTTCAAATACGCTTTCATTCCCTTGCCAGTCGATACACCGCCAGCGCCGTCGATTCTAACGTTTTGCTCGGTCTGCGCATATTGCTTCTGCGGGAATACGGTCATGCGACTGCTGGTAATCACCGTGTCGCGGTTTTTTGCATCGGTGCGCGCAACGCGCACCGAGTCAATCAGTTCTACCTCGGTACCGTCCGGATTGACCTCGCCACGCTTGCTGGTGACGTGCCACGGAAACTCGGTGCCGCGGTAAATGTTCATGTCCGGGTTGGTCAGCAGGGTGACTTCGGTGGCCTTCAAATGCTCGACCTTGTCCGACGTCATCTCGTACTGCACCTTGCCATCGGGCAGGAACTGTATGCTTTTGGCATTGGTGGCGTAATAGTCGATAGCCCCTTCGTCAACCTGCGCAGCAGGCTGGTCGAGAAAGCGCTCCGGGCTGATATTCCAGTAGCCCACAGCCAGGAACAGCGCGGCGATGACCCCGAATAGCAGGAAGTTGCGAATCTTTTTGCTTAGCATAAAACGCTCTATAAGTAGGCGGCGTTGGCCGCTTCAAGGCTGCCCTGGGCACGCATGATCAGCTCGCAGAACTCGCGGGCGGCACCTTCGCCGCCACGTGCAGTGGTAATGCCATGGGCGTGCTCGCGCACAAATGCCGCAGCATTGGCAACGGCCATGCCCAGGCCGACTCGGCGGATGACCGGCAGGTCTGGCAGGTCATCGCCCAAGTAGGCCACCTGCTCATAGCTTAGGTTGAGTTGGCTTAGAAGCTCGTCCAGAACCACCAGTTTATCCTCGCGGCCCTGATACAGGTGAGGAATCCCCAGGTTTTGTGCGCGACGTTCCACAACCGGGGTTTTTCTGCCGCTGATAATTGCCGTTTGCACGCCCGCAGCCATCAGCATCTTGATGCCCTGGCCGTCGAGGGTGTTGAACGACTTGAATTCGCTGCCGTCTTCGAGGAAGTACAGGCGGCCATCGGTCAGCACGCCGTCAACGTCGAAAATCGCCAGTTTGATGTTCTTGCCGCGTTGCAGCAGGTCGCTGGTCATTTACATCACTCCCGCACGCAACAAGTCGTGCATATTCAGGGCGCCAATCGGGTAGTCGTTGCTATCGACCACCACCAGCGCGCCAATCTTGTGGTCTTCCATGATCTTCAAGGCTTCGGCAGCCAGCATTTCGGGGCGGGCCGTCTTGCCGTGTGGGGTCATGACGGCATCGATGGTCGCGGTGTGGATGTCGATGGTGCGGTCCAGGGTGCGGCGCAAGTCGCCGTCGGTGAAGACCCCGGCCAGGCGCCCGTCGGCTTCGAGGATCACGGTCATGCCCAGACCCTTGCGGGTCATTTCCATCAGTGCGTCCTTCAGCAGGGTACCGCGCTGGACGTGGGGCAGTTCCTCGCCCGAATGCATGACGTTTTCCACTTTAAGCAGCAGGCGGCGGCCGAGGGCGCCACCTGGATGGGAAAAAGCAAAGTCTTCAGCGGTAAATCCACGCGCTTCCAGCAGTGCCACGGCCAGGGCATCGCCCATGACCAGGGCAGCGGTGGTGGAGGACGTCGGCGCCAGGTTCAGGGGGCAGGCTTCGTGGGCCACGTGAACATTCAGGTTGACTTCGGCAGCCTTGGCCAGCGTCGATTCCGGGTTGCCGGTCACGCTGATCATCTGGATGCCCAGGCGCTTGATCAGCGGCAGCAGGGTCACGATTTCGTTGGTGGTGCCGGAATTCGACAGTGCAAGGATGATGTCATCCTTGGTGATCATGCCCATGTCGCCGTGGCTGGCTTCGGCCGGGTGTACAAAAAATGCCGTGGTGCCAGTGCTCGCCAGGGTGGCTGCGATCTTGTTGCCGACGTGGCCTGACTTGCCCATGCCGACCACGACAACGCGACCCTTGCTGGCCAGAATCATCTCGCAGGCGCGTACAAAGTCCGCGTCGATATGGGCCAGCAAGCCTTCTACGGCTTCCAGCTCTAGGCGGATGGTGCGTTGTGCGGATTGAATAAGGTCGCTGGATTGGCTCATGTCTGAAATCGTATAGCCTGACGAAAAGTCGGCGATTATAGCGGTAATGAGCAAATCCCTCACGCAAGTTCGTCAGGCTTTATTCTGCCCGCGCCTGAGATTGATGCTCAGCAACGTTTTTTCCCTGTCCTCAATCTGAACAAGCACTGTTCCGGCCTTGGGCGCGTTGTACCAGCAGTGATATAGTTCGCCGCCAGTTCGGTCCGCCCAGCCCATGTGGCTATCTATTGCGCAATTGTTGCAAACGTTTGTCGCAAGCGTGGTGTCTGAGTGAGAGGCTGCATCCCAAGGAGTTTAGATGAGTGCCGATAACGCCTACGCGGTCGAGCTGAAGGGACTGACCTTCAAGCGCGGGACGCGCAGCATCGTCAATAACGTCGATATTCGCATTCCCCGCGGCAAGGTCACGGGCATCATGGGGCCTTCCGGTTGCGGCAAGACCACCCTGTTGCGCCTGATGGGCATGCAATTGCGGCCCAGTGCCGGCGAAGTGTGGGTCAATGGCCAGAACCTGCCGACGCTGTCGCGCAGCGATCTGTTCGATGCGCGCAAGCACATGGGAGTGCTGTTCCAGAGCGGTGCATTGTTCACTGACCTCGACGTTTTCGAAAACGTAGCCTTCCCGCTGCGGGTGCATACCCAGCTGTCCGATGAAATGATTCGTGACATTGTGTTGCTGAAACTGCAGGCCGTCGGCCTTCGCGGGGCCATCGACCTGATGCCCGATGAGTTGTCCGGCGGCATGAAGCGCCGGGTCGCCCTGGCGCGTGCCATTGCCCTCGACCCACAGATCCTCATGTACGACGAGCCTTTTGTTGGCCAGGACCCGATCGCCATGGGCGTTCTGGTGCGCCTGATCCGCCTGCTCAACGATGCACTGGGGATCACCAGCATTGTTGTTTCCCACGACCTTGCAGAAACCGCGAGCATTGCCGACTACCTCTATGTAGTCGGTGATGGCCAGGTGCTGGGCCAGGGCACGCCTGAAGAACTGATGAACGCAGACAACCCGCGCATTCGCCAATTCATGACCGGCGATCCCGATGGCCCGGTGCCTTTTCACTTTCCGGCAGCGGATTACCGCTCAGATCTTCTGGGGAAGCGCTGATGCGCAAGACATCTCTTATCGAAAAGGTTCGCCTTTTCGGTCGCTCCGGCATCGACGTGGTCGAGGTACTGGGGCGTTCGACGATTTTCCTGTTTCACGCGTTGTTGGGTCGCGGTGGGATCGGTGGCGGTTTTGGGCTGCTGATCAAGCAACTGCACTCAGTCGGCGTCATGTCCCTGGTCATTATTGTGGTTTCCGGGATTTTCATCGGCATGGTGCTGGCGTTGCAGGGCTTCAATATTCTCTCCAGCTACGGTTCGGAGCAGGCCGTGGGGCAGATGGTTGCCCTGACGCTGCTGCGCGAACTCGGCCCGGTGGTCACCGCCTTGCTGTTCGCCGGGCGTGCCGGGTCGGCGCTCACCGCCGAAATCGGCAACATGAAGTCCACCGAGCAGTTGTCCAGCCTGGAAATGATCGGCGTGGACCCGCTCAAGTACATCGTTGCCCCGCGCCTGTGGGCCGGCTTCATTTCCCTGCCGCTGCTGGCGATGATTTTCAGCGTGGTAGGTATCTGGGGCGGCTCCTGGGTGGCGGTTGACTGGTTGGGCGTCTATGACGGCTCGTACTGGGGCAACATGCAAAACAGCGTGACCTTCAGCGGTGACGTGCTCAACGGCATCATAAAGAGCATTGTCTTTGCCTTTGTAGTGACCTGGATCGCCGTATTCCAAGGCTACGACTGTGAGCCCACCTCAGAAGGGATCAGTCGCGCCACCACCAAGACCGTTGTATACGCCTCCCTGGCGGTACTGGGTCTTGACTTCATTTTGACCGCCTTGATGTTTGGAGATTTCTGATGCAAAACCGCACTGTGGAAATCGGTGTCGGCCTTTTCTTGCTGGCTGGCATCCTGGCTTTACTGTTGCTGGCTCTGCGAGTCAGTGGCCTGTCGGCCAGCCCGACCGCCGATACTTATAAACTTTACGCGTACTTCGACAATATCGCCGGTTTGACTGTCAGAGCTAAAGTGACCATGGCCGGTGTAACCATCGGCAAGGTCACGGCAATCGATCTGGATCGCGACAGCTTCACCGGGCGAGTGACCATGCAACTGGACAAGAAGGTAGATAATCTGCCGACCGACTCCACTGCATCTATCCTCACTGCGGGGTTGCTGGGCGAGAAGTACATCGGCGTCAGCGTGGGTGGGGAAACAGCCCTGCTCAAGGATGGTTCGACAATCCACGACACACAGTCGTCGTTGGTGCTTGAAGACTTGATCGGTAAATTCCTGCTCAATACGGTCAATAAAGACGCCAAATGAGGAATCTGTTCATGATCTCTACCTTGCGACGTGGCCTCCTGGTGCTGCTGGCAGCACTGCCGATGATGGCCAACGCGGCGGGTTCTGCGCACGATCTGGTGCAGGACACGACCAACAGGATGTTGGCTGACCTGACTGCCAACAAAGAGCAGTACAAGCAAGACCCGAGTAAGTTCTACGACGCCTTGAACACCATCGTGGGGCCAGTGGTCGATGCCGAAGGCATCTCCCGCAGCATCATGACGGTCAAGTACTCGCGCAAGGCAACGCCTGCGCAGATGAAGACGTTCCAGGAAAACTTCAAGAAGGGCCTGTTCCAGTTTTATGGCAACGCCTTGCTGGAATACAACAACCAGGGCATTACCGTTGCTCCGGCCGGGGATGAGTCGGGTGATCGCACCAGCGTCAACATGACCGTCAAGGGCACCAACGGCGCCGTTTACCCTGTGCAGTACACGCTCGAGAAGATCAACGGCGAGTGGAAGCTGCGTAACGTGATCATCAATGGCATCAACATCGGCAAGTTGTTCCGCGACCAGTTCGCTGACGCGATGCAGCGCAATGGCAACGACCTGGACAAAACCATCAATGGTTGGGCCGGTGAAGTGGCCAAGGCCAAGGAAGAAACCGACAAAGCTGCCGGGAAGCCCGCGCAATGACCGAGTCGGCTATTCGTCTCGGCGATGAAGGCGAGCTGCTGATCAGCGGCGTGCTGGATTACCGCACCGGGCCGGACCTGCGTACGCAGGGCCAGGCACTGATCAAGACCAGCACCGCGCCTTCACTGGTGCTGGATTGCTCGGCGGTGACCAAGTCGAGCAGTGTTGGCCTGTCGCTCTTGCTGTGCTTCATGCGCGATGCCCAGGCGGCCAGAAAGCCGGTGAGCATCCGTGCATTGCCGGAAGACATGCGCGAAATTGCCGAAGTTTCCGGTTTGGCCGAGCTGTTGGCGCATCCTTAATACACATTATTGAGAAGCCCCCCGTCAGAGTCCTGCTATGCGGGGTTCGCAGGCGCGGGGCTTTTTTGTATGATGTGCGACCCGTGCGCACTGGGCGCCGATAGAGGTTGAGCATGCAGGCCCTAGAAGTTAAGAGCTTCCTTGAAGGAAAGCTGCCGGATACGAACGTAGAAGTTGAAGGCGAAGGCTGCAATTTCCAGCTGAACGTGATTAGCGATGAACTGGCGGCACTCAGCCCGGTCAAGCGTCAGCAGCAGATCTATGCCCATTTGAACCCGTGGATCACCGATGGCAGCATCCATGCGGTCACTATGAAATTTTTCAGCCGCGCGGCCTGGGCCGAGCGCACCTGAGCCCCCAAGGCGTCGAGATTCTTATGGATAAATTGATTATTACCGGCGGTGGCCGCCTTGATGGCGAGATCCGCATTTCCGGTGCGAAAAACTCCGCCCTGCCGATCCTGGCGGCGACCCTGCTGTGCGATGGCCCGGTGACCGTGGCCAACCTGCCGCACTTGCACGACATCACCACGATGATCGAGCTGTTCGGCCGCATGGGTATCGAGCCGGTTATCGACGAGAAACTGTCTGTTGAAATCGACCCGCGCACCATCAAGACCCTGATCGCCCCGTACGAACTGGTGAAAACCATGCGTGCCTCGATCCTGGTGCTCGGCCCGATGGTTGCCCGTTTCGGTGAAGCCGAAGTGGCCTTGCCTGGCGGTTGCGCCATTGGCTCGCGTCCGGTCGACCTGCACATCCGTGGCCTTGAAGCCATGGGCGCGACCATCGACGTCGAAGGCGGCTACATCAAGGCCAAGGCGCCGGAAGGCGGCCTGCGTGGCGCGAACTTCTTCTTTGATACCGTCAGCGTGACCGGTACCGAGAACATCATGATGGCCGCCGCCCTGGCCAACGGCCGTAGCGTGCTGCAAAACGCCGCGCGCGAGCCGGAAGTGGTCGACCTGGCCAACTTCTTGATCGCCATGGGCGCCAACATCACCGGCGCCGGCACCGACACCATCACCATTGATGGCGTGAAGCGCCTGCACTCGGCCACCTATAAAGTGATGCCGGACCGTATCGAGACCGGCACCTACCTGGTGGCAGCTGCCGTCACCGGTGGTCGCGTCAAGGTCAAGGACACCGACCCGACTATCCTTGAAGCTGTCCTGGAAAAACTCAAGGAGGCCGGTGCCGAGATCACCACCGGTGCCGACTGGATCGAGCTGAACATGCACGGCAAGCGGCCAAAAGCCGTCAACGTGCGTACCGCTCCATACCCGGCGTTCCCGACCGACATGCAGGCGCAGTTCATTTCCTTGAACGCGATTGCCGAAGGCACGGGCGCCGTGATCGAGACCATCTTCGAAAACCGCTTCATGCACGTGTACGAACTGCACCGCATGGGCGCCAAGATCCAGGTCGAAGGCAACACTGCCATCGTGACCGGTATCGAGAAGCTCAAAGGCGCGCCAGTGATGGCAACCGACCTGCGTGCTTCTGCCAGCCTGGTGATTTCGGCGCTGTGCGCGGAAGGTGACACCTTGATCGACCGCATCTACCACATCGACCGTGGTTACGAGTGCATCGAAGAAAAACTGCAGATGCTCGGCGCGAAAATTCGCCGCGTACCGGGCTGACACCTGGGCTGTGATGGAGGTAAGGGAGCAAGCTCCCTTACCTCCATCAGCTGTAAACGGATTTGTTTCAAATCGAGGCTGTAATGGCCTCGATCTGTGTCTGGCGCCGTTTGCGACCGGACAGCAATAGCCTGATGAAGGACTGACGTTTCCCATGTTGACCATCGCACTGTCCAAGGGCCGCATCCTTGACGACACTTTGCCGCTTCTGGCTGAAGCGGGCATCGTGCCGACCGAGAATCCGGACAAGAGCCGCAAGCTGATCATCCCCACGACCCAGGACGACGTTCGCCTGTTGATCGTGCGGGCTACCGACGTGCCGACCTACGTTGAACATGGCGCGGCCGACCTGGGCGTCGCCGGTAAAGACGTGCTGATGGAATACGGTGGCCAGGGCCTCTACGAGCCGCTGGACCTGCGTATTGCCCTGTGCAAACTGATGACCGCCGGCCGTGTCGGTGATGTCGAACCAAAAGGCCGCCTGCGCGTGGCCACCAAGTTCGTCAATGTCGCCAAGCGTTACTATGCCGAGCAAGGCCGCCAGGTTGATATCATCAAGCTCTACGGCTCGATGGAGCTGGCCCCGCTGATCGGTTTGGCCGACAAGATTATCGACGTGGTCGACACCGGCAACACCCTGCGTGCCAACGGTCTCGAACCCCAGGATTTCATTGCCGACATCAGCTCCCGCCTGATCGTCAACAAAGCTTCGATGAAGATGCAGCACGCCCGTATCCAGGCGTTGATCGACACCCTGCGCAAGGCAGTGGAGTCTCGACACCGCGGTTGACCCACCCGCGCGGCCTTGAGCCGCGCCCGTCTATCCGCCTCATAGCCAGAATTCTCAGGTGCCCAAGCGGATCGAGTGCTAACGTTCGGCGCCTGAGTATTTTTGCCAATCCTATGAGGCCCTCGCTATGACCACGTCCACTGCAATCGCCCGACTCAACGCTGCCGACCCGGATTTCGCCCATCATCTGGATCATCTGCTGAGCTGGGAAAGCGTGTCCGACGATTCGGTCAACCAGCGGGTACTCGACATCATCAAAGCCGTGCGTGAGCGCGGTGACGCGGCACTGGTGGATTTCACCCGCCAGTTCGACGGCCTGGACGTGGCGTCCATGGCGGACCTGATCCTGCCTCGCGAGCGCCTGGAGCTGGCCCTGACGCGTATCACCGCGCCGCAGCGCGAAGCCCTGGAAGTCGCCGCAGCGCGGGTGCGCAGCTACCACGAAAAACAGAAACAGGATTCCTGGAGCTACACCGAGGCCGACGGCACCGTGCTGGGCCAGAAGGTCACGCCGCTGGACCGCGCCGGTCTGTATGTGCCGGGCGGCAAAGCTTCGTACCCGTCGTCGGTGCTGATGAACGCAATTCCGGCCAAAGTGGCGGGCGTGACCGAAGTGGTCATGGTAGTACCGACCCCGCGCGGTGAAATCAACGAGCTGGTACTGGCCGCAGCGTGCATCGCCGGGGTTGATCGCGTGTTCACCATCGGTGGCGCGCAAGCGGTTGCTGCCCTGGCCTACGGCACTGAAAGCGTGCCGAAGGTCGACAAAGTGGTCGGCCCGGGCAACATCTATGTCGCCACCGCCAAGCGCCACGTGTTCGGCCAAGTCGGTATCGACATGATCGCCGGCCCCTCGGAAATCCTCGTGGTATGCGACGGCCAGACCGACCCGGACTGGATCGCCATGGACCTGTTCTCCCAGGCCGAACACGACGAAGACGCCCAGGCGATCCTGGTCAGCCCTGACGCCGAGTTCCTCGACAAAGTCGCCGCGAGCATCGATAAGCTGCTGCCGACCATGGACCGCGCCGAGATCATCGAGAAGTCGATCAATGGCCGTGGCGCGCTGATTCTGGTGCGTGACATGGAGCAGGCTATCGAAGTCGCCAACCGCATTGCGCCGGAGCACCTGGAGTTGTCCGTGGCCGACCCGCAAACCTGGCTGCCATCGATTCGCCACGCCGGTGCGATCTTCATGGGCCGCCACACCAGCGAAGCCCTGGGCGACTACTGCGCCGGCCCAAACCACGTGCTGCCGACTTCCGGCACCGCGCGTTTCTCGTCGCCGCTGGGGGTGTATGACTTCCAGAAGCGTTCGTCGATCATCTTCTGCTCACCGGAAGGCGCCTCCGAGCTGGGCAAGACGGCCTCGGTGCTGGCCCGTGGTGAATCGCTGAGCGCCCACGCTCGCAGCGCCGAATATCGCATCCTTGAAGACAAGAAGGGGAACTGAGACATGAGCAAATTCTGGAGCCCCTTCGTCAAGGACCTCGTGCCCTACGTGCCCGGCGAGCAACCGAAGCTGACCAAGCTGGTCAAGCTCAACACCAATGAAAACCCCTACGGCCCATCGCCCAAGGCGCTGGCTGCCATGCAGGCCGAGTTGAACGACAACTTGCGTCTGTACCCGGACCCCAACAGCGACCTGCTCAAGCAGGCGGTGGCCAAGTATTACGGGGTCGACGCGGGCAAGGTGTTCCTCGGCAACGGTTCCGACGAAGTCCTGGCGCACATTTTCCACGGTTTGTTCCAGCACGACTTGCCGCTGCTGTTTCCGGACATCAGCTACAGCTTCTATCCGGTTTACTGCGGCCTGTATGGCATCAAGTCCGACCCGATACCGCTGGACGAGCAGTTCCGGATTCGTGCGGCCGACTACGCCAAGCCCAACGGCGGGATCATCTTCCCTAACCCGAACGCGCCTACAGGCTGCGTGTTGGCGCTGGATGCGGTGGAGCAGATCCTCAAGGCCAGCCCGGATTCGGTGGTCGTGGTGGATGAAGCCTATATCGACTTCGGCGGCGAAACAGCAATCAGCCTGGTGGACCGCTACCCGAACTTGCTGGTCACCCAGACCCTGTCCAAGTCGCGCTCACTGGCCGGCCTGCGCGTGGGCCTGGCCGTGGGCCACCCGGACCTGATCGAAGCGCTGGAGCGGGTCAAGAACAGCTTCAACTCCTACCCGCTCGATCGCCTGGCGATTGTCGGCGCGGCGGCGGCGTTCGAGGACCGTGAGTATTTCGAGAAGACCTGCCAGTTAGTGATCGATAGCCGCAACACAGTGGTTGCGCAACTGGAAGGCAAAGGCTTTGAAGTATTGCCGTCTGCGGCCAACTTCATCTTTGCTCGTCACCCTCGACACGATGCGGCCGGTCTGGCTGCAAAGCTGCGTGAGCAGGGTGTGATCGTGCGGCACTTCAAGCAGGAGCGGATTGCCCAGTTCCTGCGGATCAGCATCGGTACGCCGGAGCAGAACCAGGCGCTGATTGATGGGCTCGGTGAGCTGTAAGGTTTCAGTGCTTGATTGACTGAACTGGCCTCATCGCGGGCATGCCCGGCTCCCACATTGGAATGCATTTCCTTGTGGGAGCCGGGCTTGCCCGCGATGAGGCCATCAGCAACACCGAAAATCGAAAGCCTTAGAGCAACGGCTCATCCGGCTTCTTGTGCTTCCAGCCATCATTGCCCGGCAGCAGCAGGTTCAATCCAATCGCCACCACCGCACACAGGGCGATGCCCTTCAGGCCGAAATCATCCGGACCGGTGCCGGTACCCACCAGCACGCCGCCAATCCCGAACACCAGGGTCACCGACACAATCACCAGATTGCGCGCCTCGCCCAGGTCGATCCTGTGGCGGATCAGCGTGTTCATGCCCACGGCGGCGATAGAGCCGAACAGCAGGCACAGAATCCCGCCCATCACCGGCACCGGAATGCTCTGCAGCAGCGCACCGAACTTGCCGATAAACGCCAGGCTGATTGCAAATACCGCCGCCCAGGTCATGATCTTCGGGTTGTAGTTCTTGGTCAGCATCACCGCGCCAGTCACCTCGGCGTAGGTGGTGTTGGGCGGGCCGCCGAACAGGCCGGCAGCCGTCGTGGCAATCCCGTCACCCAGCAGGGTGCGGTGCAGGCCAGGTTTCTTCAGGTAGTCGCGACCGGTCACGCTGCCGACCGCAATCACACCGCCGATATGTTCGATCGCCGGGGCCAGGGCCACCGGGACGATAAACAGGATCGCCTGCCAGTTGAACTCGGGTGCGGTGAAATGGGGCAGGGCGAACCACGGTGCGGCGGCGATTTTTGCCGTGTCGACCACGCCAAAGTAGAACGCCATGGCAAAGCCCACCAGCACGCCGGAGATAATCGGCACCAGGCGGAAAATGCCTTTGCCGAACACCGCCACGATCAACGTGGTCAGCAGCGCCGGCATCGAGATCAGCATTGCTGTCTGGTAATGGATCAGCTCGGCCCCATCGCCCGACTTGCCCATCGCCATGTTGGCAGCGATCGGCGCCATGGCCAGGCCGATGGAAATGATCACCGGACCGATCACCACCGGTGGCAGCAGGCGGTCGATAAAACCGGTGCCTTTGACCTTCACGGCCAGGCCGAGGAAGGTATAAACGAAACCGGCCGCCATCACCCCGCCCATGGTCGCCGCGAGGCCGAACTGGCCCTTGGCGAGAATGATCGGGGTAATGAAGGCAAAGCTCGACGCGAGAAAGACCGGCACCTGCCGCCCTGTCACCACCTGGAACAGCAACGTGCCCAGGCCTGCGGTAAACAGTGCGACGTTCGGATCAAGACCGGTGATCAGCGGCATCAACACCAACGCACCAAATGCTACGAAAAGCATCTGTGCGCCAGACAGGATCTGGCGCCAAAGCGGGTCGTTGAATTCATCCTGCATGTTCACGCGTCCTTCTGCTTGGTGCCGAAGATCTTGTCACCGGCATCGCCCAGGCCTGGGATGATGTAGCCGTGTTCGTTCAGGCGTTCATCGATGGATGCGGTGTAGATCTGCACATCCGGGTGGGCCTTCTCGACGGCGGCGATGCCTTCGGGCGCGGCGACCAGCACCATGGCGCGGATGTCCTTGCAGCCGGCTTTTTTCAGCAGGTCGATGGTCGCGACCATCGAGCTGCCGGTGGCGAGCATCGGGTCGATGATCATGGCCAGGCGCTCGTTGATTTCCGGTACGAGTTTTTCCAGGTAGGTGTGGGCCTGCAAGGTTTCTTCGTTGCGGGCTACGCCGACGGCGCTGACTTTGGCGCCCGGGATCAGGCTGAGCACCCCTTCGAGCATGCCGATACCGGCGCGCAGGATCGGCACCACGGTGATTTTCTTACCGGCGATTTTCTCCACCTGGACAGTGCCGGCCCAACCTTCGATATCGTAGGTTTCGAGGGGCAAATCCTTGGTGGCTTCGTAAGTGAGCAGCGCTCCGACTTCCTGAGCAAGCTCACGGAAATTCTTCGTGCTAATGTCGGCACGGCGCATAAGGCCGAGTTTGTGTCGGATCAGCGGGTGGCGGATCTCGCGAGTGGGCATGGGAAAGGCTCCGGCGGCGGGCAAAAAAACCGGCCTAGATTAATCTATCCGAGGGTGTTGTCCTATAGACATCTAGTACGTTAGTCCATTAAGGCTTGATCGTTGCGCCTCACATGCGTACCTTTGCCCGCTTTTCTTGCCACAGCACCCCCTTGGAGAGCGCCATGTCCGCTGATCTCGAGCATATCCGTCAAATCATGCGCGAGGCTGACTGCCTGTACACCGAAGCGCAAGTCGAAGAAGCGATCGCCAAGGTCGGCGCACACATCACCCGCGAAATGGCCGACACCAACCCGGTGGTCTTCTGCGTGATGAATGGCGGCCTGATTTTCGCCGGCAAGCTGCTCACGCACCTGCAATTCCCGCTGGAAGCCTCGTACCTGCACGCCACCCGCTATCGCAACGAAACCAGCGGCGGCGACCTGTTCTGGAAAGCCAAGCCTGAAGTGTCGTTCATCGACCGTGACGTGCTGATCATCGACGACATCCTCGATGAAGGCCACACCCTGGGCGCGATCATCGACTTCTGCAAACATGCCGGCGCGCGCAAAGTGCACACCGCCGTGCTGATCGATAAAGACCACGACCGCAAGGCTCGCCCGGAGCTGAAAGCCGATTTCGTCGGCCTGCCATGCATCGACCGCTATATCTTCGGTTACGGCATGGATTACAAAGGCTACTGGCGTAACGCCAACGGGATTTACGCCGTTAAAGGGATGTAAGCCATGCCCCGCTTTCTTGATCAGACGCTGTTCGACGACTTGGCCGAGAAAGCGGCCGCCAGCCCTCGTGGCCGGCATCACCACAACTTCCATCAGATGGATGAGCCCTGCCACCGCCTGGCCGTGGGCCTGCAGCCCAGCACCTACGTGCCGCCGCATCGGCACTTGAGTGCGGACAAGGCGGAAACCCTGTTGGTGCTCAAGGGCCGCCTCGGTTTGCTGGTGTTCAGCGAAACCGGTGAGGTGATCGCCAAGCGCGTGATGCAGGCAGGCGGCGAATGCCCTGGCGTTGATCTCGCGCCGGGGGTGTTCCACGGCCTGGTGGTGCTGGAGCCCGACACCGTGATGTTCGAATGCAAGGCCGGGCCTTATCGGCCAGTGGGCGAGGGCGAGTTGGCTGATTGGGCGCCGCGTGAAGGCGACGCCGAGGTCGCCGAGTACCAACGCTGGATGCTTGCCCAGTTCGATTGAGCTACAGTGCTCGGCCCACCTCGCACGGAGCGGCCCATGAGCCTGTTGATACGCACCTGCGCCGCCCTGGCGCTGACCTTCAGTTTGCCGCTGGCCGCCGCCCCGGCGCCGATGCACAGCCAATTCCTGCCGGCAGACGATCTGAGCCTGCGCGCTGAAACACCTGACCAGCAGCAACTGTTGCAGGTCACCGAGTACGCAGTGGTGGTGGGAAATCAGCGTCAATCCAGCCAGCAACCGATCCCGGTGACTTCGCCGTTGATGATCCGCCTCAAGGGCAAGTCCTTGAACAAGGGCGCAACCATCGCCCAGGTGGTGCTCAACTTCGATGCCGAAAGCAAAAGCCTGAAAAAGCCGGTGTATGACGACGCCAGCAAAACCCTGACGTTGTCTTACCCCTTGGCCCAATACCGCGTGATTGTCGACCTGCTGCGCAATGACACGGTGTATGTGCAGTTCCTCAGTTATGCCAACGGGCATATCTGGGCGGACCTGCATACCGGGGCCGTTCGTGCGAAGTAATTGAGCCGAATGCAGGCAAGCCAGCTCCCACATGAGTGTTTGGTTGTTTTCGAAGGTGGTGTCTGGCAGGTAGACTTCCTTTCCCGTGTAAATGTCTGCAGGCTGGAGTCGGTAATGCGTAAAGATAAGAAACAGGTGATTGGCGACGAGATCGGCGACGATCAAATCAAGTTGTTCCTGGACTTCGAGCCGGTTGATGCGACTTCACCGTCCCTGCATAAACTGATCAAGGCCTACCGTGGCCTGCGTATCGACGACTTCGAGCGGTTCCTGGGTTTCTTCAAGGAATCCGGCCTGGATCTGGATGGCAAGGATGAGCATGGCCAGACCTTCGTCGAGCTGATCAAGGACCAGCGCCATGCGGATGAGTACATCGAGCTGATCAAAAACGCCCGTGGCTGATTATCCCGGCCACAAAAAAACGCCCCGAGGGGCGTTTTTTTTTGCAGCCAGTCCTCAAGCGTAGCTTTCGGCCTCGTTGCTTTGCTCAACCAGTTCCAGGCTGATGTTGTTCTGCGTGTTGATCTTGCGGTACAGCTCGGCATCCGTCTCCAGGACTTTCTCGCGCGCCGGGAAGATCTCGTGCAGTTTGGTGGCCCATTCACCGGCGGCCTTTTCAGGGAAGCAGCGCTCGATCAATTCCAGCATGATCGACACGGTCACCGAAGCACCTGGGGACGCGCCCAGCAGGGCTGCCAGCGAGCCGTCTTTGGCCGCGACCAGTTCGGTGCCGAATTGCAGCACGCCGCCTTTTTTCGGGTCCTTCTTGATGATCTGCACCCGTTGGCCGGCCACTTCCAGGCGCCAGTCTTCGGCTTTCGCCTCAGGGTAGAAGCGACGCAGGGATTCCAGGCGCTGCTCCATGGACTGGCGCACTTCGCTGACCAGGTACTTGGTCAGGTCCATGTTGTCGCGGGCCACAGCCAGCATCGGGCCGATGTTGCCGGCGCGAATCGACATCGGCAGGTCGAGGAACGAGCCGTGCTTGAGGAACTTGGTGGTGAAGCCGGCGTATGGCCCGAACAGCAGGGATTTCTTGCCATCCACCACGCGGGTGTCGAGGTGCGGCACCGACATCGGCGGCGAACCCACGGCCGCCTGGCTGTAGACCTTGGCCTGGTGGTGCTTGACCACGTCCGGGTTGTCGCAACGCAGCCATTGGCCGCTGACCGGGAAGCCACCGAAACCTTTGCTTTCTTCGATGCCCGACGCTTGCAGCAGCGGCAGGGCCGCGCCACCGGCGCCGAGGAAGACAAACCTGGCGTCGACTTCACGGCTGTTGCCGCTGTTGACGTCCTTGATGCTCACGGTCCAGCCCGCGCCGTTGCGCTTGAGGCCGGTGACGCGCTTGCTGTACTTGACCTGCGCATCGGGCGCGCTGGTCAGGTGGCCGAGCAACTGGTTGGTCAGGGCGCCAAAGTTGACGTCGGTGCCGTTCATCACACGGGTGGCCGCGATTTTCTCGTCGAGCGGGCGGCCCGGCATCATCAGCGGCATCCATTCGGCCATTTCGCTGCGGTCTTCGGTGTAATGCATGTCCGAAAACGCGTGGTGCTGACTGAGGGTTTCAAAGCGCTTCTTGAGGAACGCCACGCCTTTGTCGCCCTGCACGAAGCTCAGGTGCGGCACCGGGCTGATAAAGGACTTGGAAGAGCCGAAGGTGCCCTTTTTGGTCAGGTACGCCCAGAACTGCTTCGACACCTCAAACTGGGTGTTGATGTGCACGGCTTTCTTGATGTCGATGGAGCCATCGGCGGCCTGCGGTGTGTAGTTCAGCTCACACAGCCCGGCGTGGCCGGTGCCGGCGTTGTTCCACGGGTTGGAACTCTCCGCGGCACCCGAATCCATCAGCTCAACGACTTCCAGCTTGAGGCCGGGGTCGAGCTCTTTGAGCAATACGGCCAGGGTGGCACTCATGATGCCGGCCCCTACCAGTACTACGTCGACTGCTTCGTTATGCGCCATTTAACGCGTCTCCAAAATCTGCAGCACCAAATTGACGGCATGGCTGCCAGGAGTGACGGGGCGGTTCACGTGTTGCCCCAGGTTACCCATGGCCAGGATCGCCATGTCCGTTTCGCAATTCTTTGCAACTTCAGCACACGCTTCCTGCCGGGCTAATCTGCCTATGAACGCATTCATGGGCGCCTGTGGCAATTCGACTTATGGTCAAAGCGTGCGATTTGTGCAATCAATCCGTAGCGGACAGGCTCAAGCTCCGGTGTTTGAGGAGTACTCGGTCCTGTGTGGTTGGGCTGTTCCAGACGCTGATGGTGCTTGTACAAACGCCAAACTATTCATTTGCTCGCCACACTCTTGTGAAGTTGTGAAAACCCGTTTTTTCACGCTCTTTTGAAGACGTGAACCTCAAAAAAGGGCTGCCCCAGCCTGGCACCTGGCCCGAAATCACTGCCGGCAAGCGGCAAAACGGGCAAACAACTCAAGTGGCCGAGCGCAATGGCAGCTCTGGCAGATTCGGCAAAGAGGGGTGGTTTGCAAAGAAAACAGCAAGCGCGCCAGCTTCACTCGATCTGTGTGGGCGGCTCTCTGTGGGCGATTTGGGGGTTAATACCGAGGCATTAACGATGCTGCGAGGCCCGATCAGGAGACGTCCTTATAATCGGGGGGAGATTGTAGCGAAGAACGCCAGGGAAATGGGCGTGTTTTATGACTTTTATTAGCAGTTCGGTCAGGCGGCCAACGGCTGGTGCCGTAGCGACCGTGTCGGGCGTGGGCTGACCCGCGCCTGGGCCGGCAGCGGGTGATGCATCCAGCTCAGGCGAATCTCTTCGATTTCCACCCAGCCTTCGCCGACGGGAGGCTGGCAGCACTCCTTGAAGGCCTGGCAGCGACCTTGCGCATCGAGCAGGGCGAATTGGCGAAGGGCGGGCTTGCGGGCAAACAGCGACCAGAAAAAATGCATGGCGATCAACCTCCTGAGATTGGGCCAAGCATGCCCGCCGCGGATGACGGGCCCATGTAATGGCTGTGACATCTAGGTGACATCGAACCGCTTGCGAGGCAACAGGTCACAGGTTGTAACTGGCGCTAGTTCCGCGCAGCGGCGCCCCGCTATACTGCCGGCCTGTCGGTACCTGATTTCTGGAGAGAAGCGCATGTTGCAACGCCTGTTGTTCGGTTTGATCACTGTGACCAGCTTGACCCTGGTTGGCTGCGCCAACAGCCCGCAACAACTCACGCCTGAACCGAAAATCACCACGCAATTGGCCCCTGTAGGTCATGGTCAGCCGGTGTCGGTACGCGTGGTGGATGGTCGTCCGTCCCCGACATTGGGCTCGCGTGGCGGTCTGTACCCGGAAACCGCCCTGGTGTCGGTGAACGGTCAGGATGTGCTGCCCAAGCTGCAGGCCCAGGCGGAAGCCGCGGTGCGTCTGCTCGGCTTCACCCCGGCCAACTCGCCGGGCGCGCCGCAGTTGACCATCACCCTGGCCGAGTTGAAGTACCAGTCGCCCAAGGACGGCCTGTACGTGACTGAAGCTTCGATTGGCGCGACGCTCAAGTCCGACGTCACCGCTGGCACGCGTCGCTACAGCGGCCGCTACGGTGCTTCGCTCAACCAGCGTTTCGGCATGTCGCCAAACCAGGAAACCAACACCAAGCTGGTCAGCGACGTGTTGAGTGACGCTTTGACCCGCCTGTTCAAAGACCCAAGCATCGGTTCATTGCTCAGCTCGCAATAACCGGTAACAAGAGAAGCCGGGCTCAGCAATGAGCCCGGCTTTTTTGCGTCTTCAGTTTCACGCAGCACTGTCGATACAGAAGTCCAGCATGCTTACCCCCGTCAACAGATCGGCTTCCGGCAAGTCCGCATGCTGGTGCCCGCCCAGGGCGCAGTACACCAGCCAGTGGCGGTCCTGGACATTGAACGCCAGGCCGCCGATCAGCGCCTCTTGCTCATCGCTCGGGGCAATCAGATACAACCGATCCTGGTTATGCGCGTGCAGCATGACAAGCTCCCGAACGTTCGAAGGGCAACAGAGTGGACTGTTAAGGTGACGTTCAGGTGACGCTGTAAATTACTGGATACATTAGCCGTCAATGGGGGAGGGAACGTTTCAGGCGCCGGAGGCCACTATCGTCCAGGTTTGTATCTGGGTTGATACCAAGACACTGCTTTCTTGAGGTTTGCGATGGCGTTGCCCGCACTATTGATCAATGTTGTAGCGCTATCAGTCGCCTGCCCAGGTGCGGCGCTGCTGTTTCTCACCCGTCTGCGCGAACAGCGCGCAATGGCCGAGCTCGCCGCGCAAAGTGAAGAGCGCGCGATCGATCAGCCGATGCTGTTTCTGGACGTGCGCACCGAACGGGCGCACCGGGCGGCGTACCGCGTCGGGTTCGCCTGCCTCGGGTTGGCGCTGGCCATATCCTGGCTCAGCACCCACCTGTAAAAACACCGGTGTTTACAGGGGAATCCCGGCCTTGACTCGGTACTGATTACGCACCGGCGTTGCATATTGCACCACCAGGAACGGTCGATGCTCCGCCGGGCATTCGTGCAAGCGCCGCTCCCATTCTGCTTTCGCCTTTGCCAGCTCGTCTGCCGGGAAAACCTCGGCGGCCGTTGGCACCTGCAGTTGCGGGTCGGCGTCGGCCCACTGCGCGTAGGCCAGGTAATGCACCGGGAACAGCCGGTAGCCGCCGAGAATCTGCCGATCCATTTCCACCGCCAGCAGCTTGGTGTCTTCGAAGCGTTCGGTGATCGGCGGCGCAAAGTTGATGTGCACCCGGCCCTTGTAGCCGGTGATGCCCAGGGCAATGCTCACGTCATCTTCGCCCGGCGCCTTGGCGTAGGTGCCGGTGGTGGAGCGGATATACAGCTCGCGCGCCTTGGCCGTATCGCACGGGTCGTACTCGTAGCTGATCGACACCGGCGTCAGGTTCAGCGACTGGATCACCTCGGCAAACGGCTCGTCCTTGCGGCTGACGTGGAACATCTTGAGGATCGCCGACTCGGTGCGATCGTCCCCATCCTTGGCGCGCCCTTCGGCCTGGGCGATCCAGATGGACTGGCAATCGTTGCGGATCGAATGGTTGATGTAGGCCGACAGCAGGTTGAACGCCGCCATCTTTTCCTTTCGCCCGGTGATCGAGCGGTGCACGATAAAGCTCTTGTTCAGGCGCATCAGGTCGCTGACAAACGGCTTTTGCAGCAGGTTGTCACCGATGGCGATGCGCGGCGTCGGCAGGCCGGCGTGGTACACGGCGTAGTTGACGAAGGCCGGGTCCATCACGATATCGCGGTGGTTGGCCAGGAACAGGTAGGCGGTGCCGGACTTGAGCTGCTCGACGCCGGTGTAGGTCACGCCGTCGGTCGCGCGGTCAATGGTGTGGTCGACGTAGTACTCGACTTTGTCCTGCAGGGTCGCCACGGTGGTGACGCCGGCGAATTCACGGCGCAATTTGCGGGCGATCATTGGCTTGAGCAGCCAGCCCAGTGCGCCGGCAAAGCGCGGGAAGCGGAAGTGGGTCAGGATGTCCAGAAAGGCCTTGTCACTGAACAGCCGTGCCAGCACTGCCGGGACTTCGCTGTCGTTGTAAGGTCGGATGGTATCGAATTCGCCCATCATGCTCTCTTGTTAGAAACGGCTAGGGTAAGTAAAGGAAATACCAGGGGGCGGCCCGAGTAATGGGCTCGGCCGAACGATAACCCTGTAAATAGACCGGCGATTATACGCACAAGTCACCCTGGAGGCTGCGATGCTGGAAAACGCGACGTACGATTGTCCTTATTGCGGTGAAGAGGTCGAGACAACGGTGGATCTGTCCGGTGGGGATCAGACCTATATAGAGGACTGTCAGGTGTGTTGCCGGCCGATCACTTTTCATCTGCAGGTCCACGGTGAAGAGTGGATGCTGGAAACCCGCAGCGAAAATGAATAACAGGTGCGCCCATGCAGCGAATCTATGAACCGGAAAACCTGATGGAAGGCGAGCTGCTGCAACAGATGCTCGCCAGCGAGGGCATCGAGGCGCACCTGGTGGGGCGGCATCTGCTCGGCGGCACCGGCGAGCTGCCGATATTCGGCCTGTTGGGACTGGAGGTCGACAACGACCAGGCCGCGCAAGCCCGTGAGCTGATCACCGCCTACATGGGCGCGCAGCCCTTGCCGGGCGATGAACCCGACAGCTTCCCCGACGTGCTGGTCTGTTAGGCTGTCGGTCGGTTTACCCAAGAGTCGTGTTGCCCCATGTGTGGACGTTATGCCCTGTTTCGCTGGAACCCAACTTTCGCTGCCTTGCCGGGCTTTCCGGCCGACCAGCAGGCCCAGTGGAACATCTCCCCGAATGATTCGGTGCTGATCCAGCGCCAAAGCGAGGGCCAGCGAACACTGGCCCGCGCGCGCTGGGGCCTTACGCCGCCCTGGTTGACTGACCTTTCCCGCACGCCGGCGCATGCCCGTGCCGAAACCCTGGCCGAGCAACCGATGTTCCGCGAAGCCTTTCGCCAGCGCCGCTGCCTGCTGCCCGCCAACGGTTTCTACGAATGGCGCGGCACCCAGCGCAAGCGCCCGTACTGGCTCACGCCGGGGGAGGGCTCCACGTTATTTTTTGCGGCGATCTGGGAGGCCTACCCTGTGCAGGAACAAGTGTGGCTGAGCACCGCGGTGGTCACCCAGGCGGCGCAGAGCCAGCGCCGGCCGTTGATCCTGGACGCTGCGGGGCAGGCGGCGTGGCTCGATCCGGAAACGCCGTTGCACGTGTTGCAAAGCTTGCTGGCCAGTGAGCCGGTCGCGTTGCGCGAGCGGGTCCTGGCCAATATGGTCAACGACCCCAAGCTCAACGGGCCGGAGTGCCTGACTCCGGCTTGAATACTTGTAGGATGTATCTGAAATTGAGCAGGTAAACTTCCTGTGTATCTGGCGCAGATACACATTCACGCCTACGATACGCGCCATGTTTTCAAGGCGTCTTTCAGGGAGAGTGGGTTGATGAAGAAATCATTGGGCATCAGTGTATTGGCGGCAGCAGTGCTGCTGGCCGGTTGTCAGTCGGTCAATACCACCAGCGGCGGCGCGGTTGGGGTCGAGCGTAAGCAATACATGTTCAGCATGCTGTCGAGTCAGGAAGTCGACCAGATGTATGCTCAGTCCTACCAGCAGACCCTGGGCGAGGCGAGCGGCAAAGGCATGCTGGACAAGACCAGCGCCAACGCCAAGCGCGTGCAGGCGATCGCGAATCGCTTGATTGCCCAGGCGCCGACTTTCCGCCCCGATGCCGCGCAATGGAAGTGGGAAGTCAACCTGATCAAAAGCGACGAGATGAACGCCAACTGCGGGCCTGGCGGCAAGATCTTCGTGTACAGCGGGTTGATCGACAAGCTCAAGCTCACCGATGACGAACTGGCCGCCGTGATGGGCCATGAAATCGCCCACGCCTTGCGCGAGCACGGCCGCGAAGCCATGTCCAAGGCCTACGGTATCGAGATGGCCAAGCAGGGCGCCGGCGCCTTGTTCGGTCTCGGTCAGGACAGCCTCGCACTGGCCGACACGGTGGCCAACTACGGCATGACCTTGCCCAACAGCCGCAGCAATGAAAACGAAGCGGACCTGATCGGCCTGGAACTGGCTGCCCGCGCCGGCTACAACCCGAACGCGGCGATCTCGTTATGGAACAAGATGGCCAAGGCTTCGGAAGGCTCGCCACCGGAGTTCATGAGCACTCACCCGGCTTCCGACAGCCGAATCGCCTCGTTGAGTGCGGCGATTCCGAAGGTGATGCC
>NZ_UTBG01000216.1 GCF_900580675.1 Pseudomonas viridiflava | reverse complement strand
GGCAGTTGATCATGCGCTTTTCGTCAACGGCGACGCGGGCGGCGGAGCCTTCGAGCTCGGCGAGGCCTTCGGCGACGTCGAGTTTGTCGAGGGCGGCCTTGGCGCGGATGATGGCGGCGGAGTCGTTGGCAGTCACGTTGCGTGCTTCGAGGGCCGCTGCGGCGCCGGCGCCGTCAAGGCGGTCCATATTGGCTTCGCTGGCATGGCCGGCGTTGGCGCCCTTGATCACCGCTGCACCGGTGTCTTCGTTGTCGACTTCATCCCAACTCAGCATTGAAATACTCCTTCCTGGTCTGTTCTGACGGCGTGTGAACCCGTCCATAAATAGGTAATTTGCAGGCTACTAGGCATTGAAATATTGCGCATAGTGTGGTCGGTAAATAGCGATACTGCACACTATGTAGTGGTCTGTTTTGTTTGTGGGCACACTATATGGTGTGTATGAGGCTTGGTCAACGCGCAAGAGATGCGGTCTTGAGTCGCTGGCAGGCGCTGTTTCGGCTATAACGCCGGGGCTGACTGGCCTGAATCATTCAACAGTGCCTCGAACACCTGTTGTACCCGTGGCTCATCGCTGTAGGCCACGTTGAAACGCATCGAGTCGCGGTGCGCCGGGTCGTAGCCAAACAGCGCGCCAGGCGCCAGCACCATGCCTTGTTTCAACGCGTCCTGCGCCAACCGCTCGCCGTCAACGCCCGGTGGCAATCTTGCCCAGATAAACATCCCGCCTTCATAACCCATCGGCAGTTCGCAGCCGTAACGCTTGAGCCATTGTTCGACACGCCCACCGGCTTCGATCAAGCGCTGCACCACGCGCTTGCGGTGCCTGGTGTAGCTGCCTTCGCTGAGCATGCGGTAGACGATGTGCTCGAACAGCTCCGAGGTCACGCCGCCGCTCATCAACTTCATATCCGTCAAGTTGGCCGCCAGTTGCGGCGCGGCCACCACGTAGCTGACGCGGGCGTTGGCACTCAGAATCTTCGAAAAGCCCGATAGGTAGGTCACCTGGTCCAGGCCCGCAAGGGCGGCCAGGCGCGGAGGCGGGTTAGGGTGCAGGTCGCCATAGAGGTCATCCTCGACGATATGGCAGCGGTATTGCTGGGTCAGTTGCAGCAGGCGAAACGCCTGGCTGGGGCTGAACGAGTGGCCGGTAGGGTTGTGCAGCACGCTGGTGGTCAGGTACAGACTGGGGCGGTGTTCGGCCAACAGCTGCTCGAGCTTGGCGAAGTCGAAGCCATCGGGGCGACGCTCGACGGTGACAACCTTGGCCCCATGCAGGGCCAAATTGGCGTGGAAGTTGAAGTAGCATGGCGCGTCCAGCAGCACCGTGTCGCCGGGCCTGGCGAGCAGGCGCATGAGCATGTCCAGGCCTTGCACGGTGTTCGGCGTGGTGATGATCTGCTCCACCGGCACCGTCAGGCCTTCGGCCTGCAGCTTTTGCTGTAGGGCGTGGTGCAACGGCAGCAGGCCGGCCGGCGTCCCCAGCCCGGCAATGCGCAACGAAGGCGCGCGGACCACGCTGCGCATGACTTGGCGGATCGCGTCGTTGTCCAGCCATTGTTCCGGCAGGTGGCCGCTGCCGGGGCGCAGGTCGCCACCGGCAGTGGCCAGCGGGCGGCGCAGTACGCTGAGCAGGTCCCGGGGCAGTAGGTCGACCCAGGTTGCCGAGGCGGGACGTGTGCTGTCCATCACCACAAAGTGACCACGGCCCTGGCTGGAGGTAAGCAGGTTGCGCCCGCGCAGACGGTCCAGCGCCTCATTCAGAGTGAATTTGCTGACGCCCAAGGTCTGGGCCAGTTCACGTACCGACGGCAGCTTGCTGCCGGGGGCCCACTCACCGTTTTCAATGGCCTGGCTGAACGCCTCGACGATCTGCTGCACCTTGGGCTCACCAGGTACAAAGGCGATAACGGATACAAACATTAACCTTCCTTGTATTTTCCGGTGATTTTACCGGTAAAGTCAGGGCGGATTAGGCCCCACTTTACCTCCCCCGCGCAATGCTGCTTGCTTAAGCTGCAGGCCTTCCCATCCAAGGTCCAGGGCCATGACCAGCGCATTGACACTCTCTTCGTTTTTCTACTTCCTGCTGTTTTGTACCACCATGACCTTCAGCCCCGGCCCCATGACGCTGCTGTTGTTGAGCCTGGGCTTGAAGGCCGGGCTGCGCAGTTCGATCCCGGCCCAGCTCGGCGCGAGTGTGTCGTACCTGATTTCGATCCTGGTATTTGCCGTGGGCTTTTCCGAGTTGATCAAGGGCAACTTGGCGATTACCCAAACCCTCCAATTCGTTGGCGTGGCCTACATTCTTTATCTCGCCTTTAAACAGTGGACCAGCAGCGGTGTGTCGATGGACCGGGGGGCCGCGGCGGAGGGCTCGCGCAGCCTGTTCGGCAAGGGTTTGCTGACCGGGTTTTCCAACCCCAAGACCATCATCATGTTCAGCGCGGTATTTCCGCAGTTCGCCGGGGCTGGGGAGCACAGCTCTATGCTGGATATCGCCATCCTCGGGCTGACGTTCCTACTGCTGCAATTCGCCAGTGGTTGCCTGTATTGCTATTTCGGTCAGCGCATCCAGCACCTGCTGGAAAATCCCAGGCACCGCGTATTGTTGCAACGGATTACTGCCGTGCTGCTGCTGGGCGTAGCGCTGATGCTCGCGCGGGGCTTTTCGCACTGAGGGCGCTGACTTATGAGTGGTAGTGGCGATCTGCCCGCGCCCTGATAGACTCCAGGCACTCCCTCAGGATTTCACCCCCCATGTCAGCCGCAGAAGGAAACGGACTTCCGCTCGCTTCACGGATGTACAAATCTCGAACCCTGGGGCTGACGCTCGGCTTTGTGTGTGTAGTGTTTGCCGTTTACCCCTTGAACCCGGCCTGGTGGGTGTGGGCCTGGATGCTGATCAATGCATTTGTCTGGCCGCACTTGGCGTACCAAGTGTCGTCGCGCAGCGCCCACTCATTGCGCAGCGAACGTCGCAATCTGTTGTTCGATTCGTTCTGCGGCGGGTTTTGGGTCGGCGCCATGCACTTCAATCCACTGCCCGCCGTGACCACGCTGTCGATGATGACCATGAACAACGTGGCCATCGGCGGCCCCCGTTTCATGCTGGCGGGGTGGGTGGCGCAGGCGCTGGGCATCGGTGCCTCGCTGCTGGTCTTCGCGCCGGCGTTTATCGCCGTGACCACCGAGGTCCAGCTCTACGCCTGCCTGCCGATCCTGATGCTGTATCCGCTTGCCCTCGGCTGGATCTGCTATCGCCAGGCTGTGACCCTGGCCCGCCACAAGCGCGAGCTGCTGGCCCTGAGCCGTACCGACAGCCTGTCCGGCCTGCTTAACCATGGCGCCTGGAAAGACCATCTGGAAATCGAGTTCCAGCGTTGCCGTCGTGAACAGCAGGGCGCGGCGATTGCGCTGATCGATATTGACCACTTCAAGACCATCAACGATACGTATGGCCACGTCACCGGCGATATCGTCCTGCGCCAACTCAGCAAAGTGCTGCGCCAGAACCTGCGCGTCACGGACCTGGCCGGGCGCTATGGCGGTGATGAGTTCTGCGTGATTCTACCGGGCATGCCGCTTAACAGTGCCACTGAAGTAATGGACGCCTTGCGCGACCGGTTCAACGCCCTGGCGTATGCCCAGGACCCGACATTGCGCGCCAGCTTGAGCATCGGCCTGGCGCCGTATCAACCGGGGCACGCTGATTCCACCAGTTGGTTGAATGACGCCGACCAGGCGTTGTACGAGGCCAAGAGCAGCGGGCGCAACCGGGTCAGTTCAGTGCAGGGGAGTTGGTTGCGATCGGTCTAGTGGGGTAGGGTGTGGCCGCCCCCAATAAAAAACAAGGATCGGTCCATGCTCTTCAACTTTCCACGTACCCTCCTGGCCGCCACGCTGGCCTTGTCCTTTGCGATGCCGGCTTACAGCGCCGAACCTCACAAGCAAATCCAGGCGGATTCCGAACAGTACAAGGCCGAGGCCCTGAAACTGCTTGAACGCCTGGTGAATATCGACTCGGGTTCCGGCTACGAGCCGGGCCTCACCCAAGTGCGCGACATCGCTGTTGATGAGTTGAAACAGCTTGGCTTCACCATTGAGCTGGTGCCGGACAAGGCGGCCAACAACAGCCACGTGATTGCCACCCTCAAGGGCACCGGCACGGCCAGGATCCTGCTGATGGCGCACATGGACACTGTTTTCAAAGAGGGGTCGGCCGCCGAGCGTCCATTCCATATCAAGGATGGCCGCGCCTATGGCCCAGGCGTGATGGATGACAAGGGCGGTATCGTCGCCGGCATTTACGCGCTGAAAGTCCTGAAAAGCCAGGGCTTCAAGGACTACGCGCAAATCACCTTCCTGCTCGACGCCAGTGAAGAAACCGGCTCCGACGCCGCTTCCGAGCTGATCCGCAAAACCGCCAAGGCCCACGACGTCACCCTCAACCTCGAACCCGGTCGCCCAGCCGACGGCCTGGTGGTGTGGCGTAAAGGCAGCGCTACCGCCGTGGTCGAAGTCAAAGGCAAAGCCGCTCACGCCGGCGTTGCCCCGGAACTGGGACGCAACGCCGCCATGGAAGCCGCGCACCAGATCCTGCAACTGGGCAAACTGGGCGACGAAGAAAAGAAAACCACCATCAACTTCACCGTGATCAAGTCTGGCGACCGTACCAACGTCATCCCCGACCAAGCCACCGCCAAAGCCGACGTGCGCGCGGCGCTGCCGGAAGAGTTTGACCGGATCGAGAAAGACCTGGCACGCGTGTCGGCCAACAAACTGATCCCCGACACCGAGGTGAAGACCACCCTGCAGCGCGGCTTGCCGCCGATGCCGCAGACACCGGAGTCGGACAAACTGGTTGCGATTGCCCAGGGTATCTATGGCGAGCTGGGGCGTAAGTTGACCATTGAAGGCAGTGGCGGGGCGGCGGATGCGAGTTTGTCCGCCGGGGTTGGCACGCCGACGCTGGACGGGTTTGGGATCGTGGGCGGGAATATTCATACGCCGGAAGAGTACGCAGAAGTGGAGAGTGTGGCGCCGCGGATCTATCTGTTGAGCCGCATGATCATGGAGCTGTCAAAGCGATGATCTGATTGCAGGGCGGCCAATTCCTGTAATGAGCGAACCCTTGTGGTGAGCAGGCTTGCCTTGCGCTGGGCTGCGCAGCAGCCCCAGAACAGACACTGCCGGTTTACCTGAAAATACGCAGCGTCTGGATAGGGCCGCTGCGCGGCCCAGCGCAGGGCAAGCCTGCTCGCCACAGGTTTTGTTTCGCCTGGGAGTGTTGGGCTGTTTCACCACGTTGACTGGTCTTCGATGCTGGCTTTTTGTAGGTCGTCTTTCCAAACTTCGTTGGCGAGCCGGTAGATGTCGGCGAAGAAACCTCTAGGGTCGGCGATTTCTGTTTCGTCCCAAGCCATGGTTTTGTATTCGTCGTAATCACTTTTGAATTCTTTTGAAAAGTCGAAGTCGGGATTGTCTAGAGCTTTACTAAGTGCGGACATCAATACAAAGCGATGTCTGTATGAAAGATACATCAGGTCCTTCAGAATAAAAGAAACTATAATTTTCTTTCTATCCTCTTCATCATTCGGGTCGTATTTCCGTAGTTCTTTTCCAATTGTATTCTCAAGGTCGTATATCGATATGGCTCCCAATATATGAGAAATGATAGGAATATATTGAGTTTTCATGAATGGGCACTTCAGCATTGTTAGCTCACTTAGGAAATGCGGTGAATGGTCGACCTGGGTCATTTCTGTCAAATCTGATCTCGGCCCTGTCCATATTCTCAATATGTTTTGGGCTGTTTTCACCACATGATGCATATTTATATTTTTTATTTTTTACTCGACGGTTGTTCTCTACGCAACCCTGCAGCAGAGAGTATGAATAAAAACTGCATCTTAAGTTTTACCATTTTTCAAAGCTAGAGCGACATGTTGCAGCCACGTTTTGCCGTCGCTCCATTCGTTAGGGTAATAGTAGTAGCATCCAATGTCGGTGAGTAGATAGTCTTGAAGCTCTTGTTCATTCTTTTTTATTGATATTAGTTTGTCTAATTCTAGCTGGACTTTGATCACTGTTTCTTTGGAAGACTCGGAAATGAATAGGTCAATTACTTCATTTGCGCTCTCGTGGTCGTCGACCCAGTCCTGATTAAAGTATCCGGCAAGAAATTGCTGTAGTTCGGGATAGTCCTGGTTCATGGGCTTGGAAATCCTGTATGAATGCGGTAGCCATTGTGCATGTTGTTATCTCTCCGAATGACAAGGTAAATTTTTGTCCCTGGAACGGGTGTTGTAGTGTCTTTCTTAACGCTGGTGCCGACAGGGCCTTTAGTGTCTTGAATTAAGATGATTTGATTGTTTTCGCCTTTGAGGAAGTTATCGAGTGTGGTTTGGTTGTTATCTATCACGCTTGATATAGTCAGCTCGGCTGTTGCTCTGTCGTGAAATGTCGAAGCCGCTGGAATATGTGGTTCCTGCTCCAAACGATCCAATAATTGTCTATCAGTTCTACCTATGTGCCTTTCCATCAAGTGTCCTCCGGCCGCCTCATGTGCAGCTAAACCTCCCCCCGGAACTATTGGGCTATGCGGCCCATCAGGACAATTTTTGTTTTTACAACTCAGCCCTAGAGGATCTATCCACCCCGTAGGATTGGGCACGTACTGATACCCATTGATCCCACCCGCCAACTTCACAGGATCGGGCGTCAGGTAGCGACCAATATCCGGATTGTAGTAGCGATGGCGGTTGTAGTGCAGTCCGCTTTCCTGATCGAAGTATTGGCCCTGGAAGCGCAGCGGGTTGTCGATTTTTCCGACGTCTAGCCGGGCTATTTCGCCGTAGGCGCGGTAGTGGGCCGACCAGACGATTTCGCCGTCGGGGGCGGTGAGTTCCTGGGGTGTGCCGAGGTGGTCGAGTTGGTAGTGGAAAGGTTTTGTTTCTTTTGGGCCGAAGCCTTCAAGTAGGGCCAGCGGGCGGAAGCTGTCCGGTT
>NZ_UTBG01000035.1 GCF_900580675.1 Pseudomonas viridiflava | reverse complement strand
GATTTGCGCGGATTGTTCCAGGGGCATTTGCGGAAGAATCACACAGAACTCATCGCCGCCGTAGCGTCCGGCCAGGTCGTTTTCCCGCAGGTTGCGCCGCAATTCCAGGCTCAGTTGCCGCAGCACTGCATCCCCGACGATATGGCCGTGGATGTCGTTGATTTGCTTGAAGTGATCGATATCGATCAGCGCGATGGTGGCGTGGCTTTGTTGCTGTTGGCACTTGTGGAACTTCAGGTGCAGCAGGTCTTTCCAGGAGCCGTGGTTGAGCAGGCCGGTGAGGCTGTCGATGCGGCTCAAGGCGCTGAGGGTGCGCTTGTGTTCCGACAGTTTGATCGCCAACTGATAGCAGACAATGCCGATGGCCATGGGATAGAGGGTCAACATCGGCAGGCAAGCGTAAATCTGCACCAGGCTGACGCTGGGGTTGAAGCGCAACCCAAACAGCAACGCTGCCAGGGCAATGCCGATGATCTGCGCCAGCGCACCCCGTATCAGCAGGCGCTTGCCGCCGGCGGCGACGTTGTTCATGGCGACCATCGACAGCAGGGTCACGGTAGTCAAGGGCGTGAACTGCAGCGTTGCGGCCCAAAACCCGCTGAACAGGGCGTCACACACCAGGTTGCGCTGTTCGGCGTTGTAGGGGAATTTGGCACGGGTCGCCAGCTGATAGGCCAAGTGCGGCCAGACAAAACCATTGACCAACAGCAGCGCCCAGGTCCAGCCCGGCAGTCCCAGCGGGTACAGGGCTGCAATCACGCTGATACAGCACATGGCTGTGCCAATGATTCTTGGCCGGTAGATACGCCTGGCAAACGAAAGTCCCTTGCCTTGTCTGTTTTCCATAATTTCCAGATCAGCTCTTTTGCAAGTACGACGACACGCGTTCGCAGGATTAACCGTCGATCGGATAATGCCGGTGAATATTGTCAGTTATTCGCGTGGGAATAATCAGTGTCCTTCCAGGCCATTTGCGCATAACAGAGGGCAAAAACGTCAAAAACGACCTGGAATGTCGCTTACACAACAGTGCTTACGCCTGGCGAGGCGAGGGGACTTCGTAGCCGGCCAGAAACAGGTCGATGGCCGACTCGATTACGCCGGCTTGGCTGGTGGCGTCGAGGGTGGGCTGGCCGAGGGTAATTTGTGGCCAGAACGCAAAAGCCTTGAGCAAGCTCTGTATCTGATGGGCGGCGAATGCCGGGTCGGTACAGGAGAGGCGGCCGTCGTCCTGGGCGGCGCGTACCCACTGGGTAAAGCCTTCTTCACGCTTGCTCAGGCGGTTGACCATATCTTGCGCCCGTTCGGGGGAATGAATCGTGGCAGCGATGGCTACCCGGGCCAGGTCGAGGAAGTTGGGGTCCGACATCATCTTCATCTTCGCCTCCAGCAGCCCGCGCAATTGTTCGCGCAGCGGGCGGTCACTGGTGTAACTGACGTCGAGTTGAGCGACGCTGCTGGCCCAGAGCTGGTGGAGAATTTCGGAAAACAGCTCTTCCTTGCTGGGGAAGTGGTTGTATACCGTGCGCTTGGACACGCCGGCCGTGGCGGCGATCTTGTCCATGCTGGTGACCTCGAACCCGTGAGCCCGAAACTCGGCGATAGCCGCGGCCACGATGGCTTCGCGTTTGCGGTCGGTGAGGCGTTGAGGGGCAGTCATGGGGGCGCTCGGCTGTTCAGGAGAAATTACACTCGGCAGTTTACTTGCTCCGGATTTTGTTGCAATCTAGAAACTACACTGTGCAGTGTAATTTATGAGCGGACCATAGGAGTCACTCTGCAATGGCCACGATTTTATCCCGGCTCAAGCCTTCGCCTGCAGCGCTCAAGCCTGCCGAGCAGGACCAGGGGCACTTCAGCAATGACGCCCCGGTGCAGCACGGCGGCTTTGGCAAGACCTTGCGTATCTTCTGGAACATGGCCTTCAACAAGCCGCGCAGCACGCGACCGGTGGGCAATATCCCGGTGCAACCGCTGACGCGGGAGCAACTGTTGGCCGCTCCCGATCACAGCGTGTTCCGCCTGGGGCATTCCACCGTATTGCTGAAAATGCGCGGCAAGTTCTGGGTCACCGACCCGGTGTTTGCCGAACGCGCCTCGCCGTTCAGTTGGGCTGGCCCCAAGCGTTTCCACCAGCCGCCCATCAGCCTTGAAGAGCTGCCGCCGCTGGAGGCGGTGATTCTTTCCCACAATCACTACGACCATCTTGACCATAAGGCGGTCGTCCAACTGGCCGACAAGACCCGCTATTTTCTTGCGCCGCTGGGCGTGGGCGACCTGTTGATCAAATGGGGCGTGGATGCCAGCAAAGTTCGGCAGCTGGATTGGTGGCAAGGCACCGAGGTGGATGGCATTCGTTTTGTCGCCACGCCCGCGCAGCACTTTTCCGGGCGTGGCCTGTTCGATGCCAACCAGACCTTGTGGTGTTCGTGGGTGATGATCGACGGCGCGCGAAGGATCTTTTTCAGCGGCGACACCGGCTATTTCGACGGCTTCAAACGCATCGGCGAGCAATACGGCCCATTCGACCTGACGCTGATGGAGACCGGCGCCTACAACGTCGACTGGCCGCATGTGCACATGCAGCCCGAACAGACGTTGCAAGCACATATCGACCTCAAGGGCCGCTGGCTGCTGCCGATTCACAATGGCACGTTCGACCTTGCGTTCCATGCCTGGCACGAACCCTTTGACCGCATCATGGCCCTGGCCTGGGAGCGCAACGTGTCGATCACCACACCGCCGATGGGGCAGGCGTTCAGTTTGAACCAGCCGGAGCGTGGCCATGCATGGTGGCTTGAGGTGGAGAATCACGGCGCGCAAGAGCGCCTCGTCAACTGATGACAGTGGCATTTGAAAAAAGGAAGTTTCAAGCTGTTTCCGAGCTGCGACAGGCCCGGTCAAGGGGTGCGATGATCCTCGAAACGTTAGGTTTGAGGGGGGCTGATGGAAGACAAATGCAATAAAATTTGGCACAGGGTTTTACCCTGCTCGGTGGGGCACTCGGTTCCCGAGTCCCTGGAAACGCCAACCCTTTCGCGCGTTCTTGCGGATAGCCCACGCGGCATTGAGTTTGGTGTTAATCCCCGCGCTGATGCGTCCCTCAAGGCCACCATTCCGATTCCAGGGTACGACGCACCGGCCCTGCCTTTGAAACCCCAGCGTGATCCTTCATTGTCATTGATTGCCTTGAGTGGCATCGAGCCTACGGGTGAGCTGATGGTGGAGGTGCCGCTGGTGCAGAACAACACCACCTTCACGCCAGACCAGGCGTTGGCCGGCCGGCGTATAGGCTTTGCCGAGCACTTTGTGCAGGGCAATCGTCATGCGCCGCTCGAGCACACCAGAGCCTTCCTGAGCGCGCTGGACATCCTGCGCCGGGCCGGCGCGCAACTGGTGGCGGTGCCAGCACAGCGGGTCGATGAGGCCTTGCAATTCAACCTGCGTACTCGCAATGAAATTGATGAACACATGAGCGAATATCGCCTGGACGCCTTGGTGTCCGACAGCCGCACCGCCGCGTTTCATGCGGCTTGCTGGAGCGGCTACCCAAGCCTGAGCGAGCCGCTTGAAGGTGACGCAATGCTGTGCTTCTACGGCGCACGCTGGTCCAGGGACTCGCTCACAACGCTGGTTCGGGAGTATCGCAACGCCCGCAACAGCAAGTAGCCCCACAGGGTGAAGGCTTTGCAGCGGCTAGCCCGGTTGACGCTGCTCAAGTGCCTGCTGAAACAGCCGGATATTAGGCACCATGCGGTTGAGGCGTTGATGACTCAAGTGCCGCCGAAGTCGAGCCCATCAGTCGAGACATGATGCTTGGCGCGGTGGTCTCGCTTGGGTGAGTGTCGAACCTGCGCACACTCATTCCCCAACCCGGTGCAAACCCCGGGAAAAACACCAGCCCTTCAGCCTCCAGCCGAAATGCCACTGCCAGGCGGGTTTCATCCTCCACCTCGCCCTGGCTCTCCAATTGCTGAATCGCATCCGCCGTCACGCCGGCCAGGCGGGCCAACTCTTCGCGGCTCCAGCCCAGCATGGCGCGGGCCTGTACGCTGTGTTTGGCGGTGAATTGGTGCAGGACAATCTGCTGATCTACGAAAGAGCTCATTGCCAGAGAGGACATGGGGTTTCTCCAGGTTCGACGGGGGAGGGCAAACTATACTGTGTTTTTGTACAGTTGTTTTGACCGCTCATCAACTGGATTTTTTCGATAGGGTTTCGGCTACCTGTTATTCCAACCCCGGCGCCTCCCGGATAATCAGGTGATCCAGGTTTTCGATGTTCGCGCTGAACACCCCGAATGTCTGCTCCGGGTGCTTCTTGCTGGGCACCTGCTGCAACGCCGGGGTTACGCCGTAGAAGAAGCAATACAAGGGCCGCTCACTGTCCACCGCCGCCTTGATCTGTTCCAGGAACGCGGTGCGCTTGCGGTAGTTCTCGATGAGTTTTTTGCTCAGGTAGACGTTGACCGAATAGGGCTTTTTGTCGAGCCATACCTTCTTTTCGAAGTCGATGCGAAAGCTGCTGGTGTAGTCCTTGATTGCCTTGATCTTGCCCCAGTAGATCAGGCCCTTGTTGTCTTGCAGGTATTCGATCTTCTTGAAAAACGTCCAGTAGGTCGCGGTGTGGTCGCCGATCTTCAGCGGCATTGCCTTGAGCGTGTCCTTGTCGTCGATATTCGACACGTAACACTCCACCGGGTGGGCGAACACGCTGGTTTTGTCCGGGGTCGTGTCATTTGTGCTGTGGGATGAGTTGTTACTGTTTGCAGGCCCATTCGTTATGTCTTGTGGGGCGCTTCCCACATTACCTGCCACTGGCGTTTTGCGTGGGTACTGCCGCCGCGTCAGTACAAATTCCGATGGGAAATTTTCCTCGCGCTCGTCATCACTTTCACCGGCGCCGGTTCTGTGGGTGCTGGCATAGCGGCAGCCGTCGATGTGCCGGGTACTGGTCTTGTTTTTGAAGTGCGGTGTGCGCTGATAGTTGACGTTTTTTGCGTTGAACGTGCTCAGCGCATTGCCCATATCGAACGCCGCGCGGCATCTATCGTTTGGGCACAGGAAGCTGTCCTTGTCGGAGTCGAAGGTGCTGGTTTCGTCGAAATTCAGGTCTCGCACGTCGTAGATCGACAGCTTGTCATCGAGATTCAGGCTGTAGGCCGTGTCGAATTTCATGGGGCTCGGGTCCGTGAAAGGTTTGGCTATTAATAGCGGGAACCCGCGCAAATATCAGCAAGAACCTTTAACCCTCCGTCCACTCAGGAAGCACAAGGTGCCGCCTATCGCAGTCAGTGCGCCGAGGGCGTAGAACATGCTGGTCGGCGCCGCATTGATCAGCAGATAGCCGCAAATCACCGGGCTCATCGCACCACCAAACGCTGCCAGATTCTGCGCACCGTAATAACTGCCGCGCAGTGCATCGGGGGCGATGGTGTCGATAAACAGGAATTCCGAGGGGTAGATGATCATCTCGCCCAGGGTGAACACAAACATCGCCACGCACCAGGTGAGCAGGCTGTCCGCCTGGCTGAAACCGATCAGCCCGGCAATAAACAGCACAGTGCCCAGCACGATCCAGTAGCGCAGTTGTTCGCGCTTGAGAAAGCGGCCGATCTGGTACTGCATCAAAATCACTGTGATGGCATTGCAGGCCAGCACCGCAGACAAAATCTTCAGCGCTTCGGCGGGCTTGTAGGCCACCAGCAGAAATTGCGACAGATAAAGCGTGTAGCGCCCGTGGACAATGGTGCTCAGCAGGCTGCCGCTGGTGAACAGGATCAGTGTGCGATCACTGCGCAACGTACGCAGGGTGCTGAGAAAACTCAGGGGTTTATGGCTGTCATCGCGCTGGGTTGGCGGGATGCCGATCATCAGGAACAGGCTGCCAAACGCAATGGCGCTGGCGATCAGGAACGGCGCCAACGGCATGTGCCCGGCAATCACCACGCCCACCATCGGGCCGGTGGCGTAGCCGACGTTGGTCAGGGTGTAGCGCAGGGAAAACACTTTGGCGCGATCCCCCACCGGCAGGTTTTCGCTGATGATGGCCTTGGAGCCGATCAGGAACAGTGCCGAAGCGGCTTCGGTGATCACCAGGGTAAGAGTGGTGAGGTAGAGGTTGCTGGCAAAGGTCAGTAACAGAAAACCGATGGAGCTCGAGAGCATGGCCAGGATCAGCAGCTTGCGTTTTTCCAGACGGTCGATGATGTAGCCGCCGTACAGGCCCAGCAAGGTCGCGATGAACACGGCAATGCCCATCAGCAGGCCGATGTCCTGCTGGTTGAGGCCCAGGCGGGTGCTCAATAGCAGGGCCAGCAAGGGGCTGGTCATGGCGCGGCTGACCACGATGGTCACCGAGCAAATCATCAGGCGGCGGATTACCAGGGAGTAGGTGGCCACGGTGGGGCGGATGTCCTTATTCTTATTACTGATCGAGATCTTTCATACACAACCGGACCCCTGTGGGAGCGGGCTTGCTCGCGAAAGCGGTGGATCAGTCGCCGAATAATGCACTGACACACCGCATTCGCGAGCAAGCCCGCTCCCACATTTATATCGAGTTACTGGCCGGCGTTGATGCTGATTTTTTCCACCGCACCCTGCTCAAGGTCCCACTTCTTGAGGATCTTGCCGTACGTCCCATCATCAATCATGCCCTGCAACGCCTCGCTGATTGCAGCCACCAGCTCCGTATTGCTCTTCTCAATCCCCAGCCCAGTGAACTGCTTGGAAATCGCCAGGCCCACCGGCTTGTACTTACCCTTGTCCAGCGACATCAAGTAAGGAATCGTCTCGCTGCCCTGCATCGCTGCGTCCAACCGCTGCAACTTGCCCTGCTGCTTCTTCGAATGAAACTGCCGAAAATGCGCATCCTGCGCCGCCGCCAACAACTGTGCGTGCGAACGCGCCCATCGGATGAATGCTATAGAGCTATGCAATAGAGCATCTGAAAGATATGATTCTTGCCTGTCTTCACCTGCCCAGAGAGGTGTTCCTAATGTCCACCGGAACGATCTTCACCAATAACCGCACGCAAAATATCCGCATCCCTGCCGACATGCGTTTTCCCGCTGGCGTGAAAACTGTAGAGGTGCGTGCCGTTGGGCGCGAGTTGATTATCTCGCCCGTTGAAAACACTTGGGACAGCTTTTTCCTTGCAAGCGAATCGGTATCTGATGACTTTATGGAGGAACGCGCCGATCAGAACCAGCAAGAGCGAGAGTCCTTTGATGATTAAATACATGCTTGATACCAACATCGTGATCTACATCATCAAGCGTCGACCTATCGAAATACTGGAAAAATTCAATGCGAACGTAGGGCGCATGGTGATCTCCTCGATCACCCTGGCCGAACTGATGCATGGTGCAGAAAAGAGCCAGTTTGTTGAAAAAAATACTCGAGCCGTAGAGGATTTCACCTCCCGACTTGACATCATCCACTACGATGACAAGGCCGCTTTTCACTACGGCTCGATCCGTTCCGATCTCGAGAAGAAGGGCACGCCAATCGGCGTAAATGACCTGCACATTGCCGGTCACGCTAGAAGCTCAGGATTGGTCCTGGTCACTAACAACGAAGGCGAGTTCAAGCGAGTAAACGGCTTGATCGTGGAAAACTGGATTGCTGCTTAACGTCACTGAAGTCTTCGGTCTCCTACCGTTAGATGTGGGAGCTCTCGAGCCCCAGCGAGGCAGCGATGGCATCGCCTCGATCCACCCGCCAACCCCACCCACCGACATCACCGCTGCAACCGAGCCCGCTTTTTCTTCTTCACATGAAAATGCCGAAAATGCGCATCCTGCGCCGCCGCCAACAACTCCCGATCCCCACGCGTATCGCCCCAGGCCCGCAGCCGATACTCGCCCAAATCCCCATACACCGCCTCAAGCCGCAGCACCTTATTCTCACAACGGCAATTATTCCCCGTGAGCTTGCCCGTCAACACCCCGTCGACCACCTCAAGCTCAGTGCCGATCAACTTGATCCCCAGCCGATTCGCAAACGGCTGCAACACCAACGCCGGCGAGGCCGAACACAGCGTCACTTCCGCGCCGGAGCCCAATTCCTGCTCCACCGAAAGCACCCCTGTAGGCCGCATCAACCGCGCCCAATTGCGCTGGCAATACTCCTCGGCCTTCTGCTGCACCCACGCCTTCTCCACCCCCGTCATAAAGGTGCGAATCAACTGCGCCTTCAACTCATCCCGGCTGATCTGCCGCAGCAAAAACCGCAGCCCAGGCACCGCCAGCTTGACCATCCGGCCATAAAACTCACCGGTGCCAAAGGCAAACTTGAGGAATGGCACGAAACTGTCGTGGTGGGTCAGGGTGCCGTCAAAGTCAAAGACGGAAAGTACTTTGGCGTCTGCAGGGCCGGCTTCGAGCATGTCTGGGTTCACGGGTTGGCCTCGGTCCTATCTAGTATTTTTTGAACGTTCATCAGGTGTGACCGCAGGAGTTTACTCGCGTGCCAATCTTCCGACTTTAGAGTAAAGCCCCTCGGTAAAAGCCTCCCGGTCACTCGACCGGTGACAACGCTGATGGCAATTGGGGCACAAGGCTACAGCATTGGTGATGCGATCCGAACCCTTCTGGGCGAGGTGCTTGACGTGATGTACTTCAAGAAATGGCAAACCATCGACCTCGAACGGCGCGTTTGAGCCGCAGCCTTCGCAGATGCCTTTGGCTTCTTTTAGTACCCAGGCGCGGACCTTTGGGTCGCGAACGAAGGCGGTGCTGACGGTCGATACCTTCTGCGGGTGGGCAATGCCGTCGGGTAGCTTATGGAAGGGTTGTTGCTGCAGTTTGGATGCGCGGCGGGTCAGCGTTTGCTCGTCTGCTGTTTGGGCAGCATCCTCGGATTCGAACACGCCTTTTGCGGCGAGTGCATTGCGGATGCGTTGCTCTACGCCTGTGCCCACATTCTTGGCGGGCTTATAGCCTTCGATGCGGTCCCAGCCCATACGGACGAGCACGGTAGAGATATTTTGCATGCGAAATTCGACGGAGCCCTTTGCGCGGCCTGCCACCGGGCCTTCGCGAAGAAGGCGGTTTTCCAGGGCTTTGTTAAAAGGTTGGCCGTTCTTTTCCCAAGCCAACATCTTCAAGTACGCCTCGACCGCCGCTGCCAGCTCCGCGTCATTCCAGTCCGTTTTTTCTTTCGTAATATCCATACAGCCGCCGAGGGTAGAAAACCCTCGGACGATACTGAGTAGCCATTATGGCGTCTACGAAATTTCCTACGAGCTGGAAGGATTTGCCGGTCGTCCGCGCAAGTCAATTCGCTCCTTTATTCAGAAGGGTAGCGTGAGCTTTCTCCACCAACGCGTCTTTGAGGGCACTATCCGATGAGTTCGATTCACTAATAGATACGGCATATCCCGAAGCCTTATCCAACCTTCATCCTGCCAATGCAGCAGGTTCAACGACATCTCCGGCCAATCCAACATGCTCAACAACGGCCGCTCTAATGTTCTTGGCTGGCGCTCGTCGCGCAAAGTAGGAACGACTTCATGAGTGAGCCAGCTACGCAATAAGCGATTCCCCGGTGTGTAGTGATAAATCAGCAGCGCGTAAGCACCGGATTCGCTGATCATCAGCATTTCTTGCGGCTGACCGTGGAAGAGTAGTTTTAGAGTTCTTCGCTGGTCTTCATCGAGCTTGCGCGTCGTTCGCTCATCTAAATACCAGCCCATCAAACGCCCAAGATCGCGAGCGCAGAACCAGGGTTGGTTTTCTAGAAGGAGGGTGTGCAGTTGAAGGTTTTGCCGGGTGAAAACGACGGCAACAAAAGGCTCAGCCGTGACAACCTTCTTAGCTGTCGGCAAGTCGAGCGGATATTGGCTAGGCATTTTCTATGATCTCTACGTGGTTATCGGAAGGGCGCGGGCCCGACGTAGAGAGCGGATTTAAGAAACTCCAACTTGCCTGGCCTCAATGCAGTACGAATTCCGCATGAATGGAGTCATGCGGATTTTTGACTGATAAGTGAGGCTAGCTGCTACGTTGGGCGTTTCTTAGGCACCGGTGGGCGAGACTATTCAGTCTTGAAGTTTGCATCAACCTTTCTATGGATGATCTTGGTGTAAGAAGGCTCCTATTCAAATCACGGAGCATAAAAAAGCCCTGAACATGTCAGGGCTTCTTGATGTTGCCGGCTTAGGGATTAATCCCAGCTCAACGCCCCACCCGTCTGATACTCAATAACCCGAGTCTCAAAGAAATTCTTCTCTTTCTTCAAGTCCATGATCTCGCTCATCCACGGGAACGGGTTGGTGGTACCTGGGTATTCTTCCTTCAACCCAATCTGCGACAGACGGCGGTTAGCAATAAACTTGAGGTAATCCTCCATCATCGCCGCATTCATCCCCAACACCCCACGCGGCATGGTATCGCGCGCATATTCAATCTCCAGCTGAGTCCCTTGCAGGATCATCTGGGTCGCTTCTTCTTTCATCTCGGCATCCCACAAATGCGGGTTTTCGATTTTGATCTGGTTGATCACGTCGATGCCGAAGTTCAGGTGCATCGACTCGTCGCGCAGGATGTACTGGAACTGTTCCGCCACGCCGGTCATTTTGTTGCGGCGGCCCATGGACAGGATCTGGGTGAAGCCGCAGTAGAAGAAGATGCCTTCCAGCACGCAGTAGTAGGCGACCAGGTTGCGCAGCAGTTCTTTGTCGGTGTCGACGGTGCCGGTTTCGAACTTCGGATCGGAGATCGAACGGGTGTATTTGAGGCCCCAGGCGGCCTTTTTGGCGACCGATGGAATCTCGTGGTACATGTTGAAGATTTCGCCTTCATCCATGGCCAGGGATTCGATGCAGTACTGGTAGGCGTGGGTGTGGATCGCTTCTTCGAAGGCCTGGCGCAGGATGTACTGGCGGCACTCCGGGTTGGTGATCAGGCGGTACACGGCCAGGACCAGGTTGTTCGCAACCAATGAATCCGCAGTGGAGAAGAAGCCGAGGTTGCGCATGACGATGCGGCGCTCGTCATCGGTCAGGCCTTCGGGGGTTTTCCACAGGGCGATGTCGGCGGTCATGTTGACCTCTTGCGGCATCCAGTGGTTGGCGCAGCCGTCGAGGTATTTCTGCCAGGCCCAGTCGTACTTGAAGGGCACGAGTTGGTTGAGGTCGGCGCGGCAGTTGATCATGCGCTTTTCGTCAACGGCGACGCGGGCGGCGGAGCCTTCGAGCTCGGCGAGGCCTTCGGCGACGTCGAGTTTGTCCAAGGCGGCCTTGGCGCGGATGATGGCGGCGGAGTCGTTGGCAGTCACGTTGCGTGCTTCGAGGGCCGCTGCGGCGCCTGCGCCGTCAAGGCGGTCCATGTTGGCTTCGGTGGCGTGGCCGGCGTTGGCGCCTTTGGCTACTACTTCGCCGTCTTCTTCTTTGTCGAATTCGTCCCAGCTCAGCATGACGTGTCGTCTCCTGCGTGAGGGCTCAAGGGTGCCCGTGTGAAACCGGATGGTTGGGTGTTCACACGGCCCAGAGGCCGCGGTGGATCTTAAGGAATCGTTTGTTGCAGCTAGCGCACGCATTAAACGGAATAGGGCTACGGGTGCTCTGCGTGAGGCTTGAGGTGCGCAGCATTAGGTGCAAGCTCGCGCGGGATGCCTCAGGTCTGGCTCTTCATCCCTGTGTAAAGGGATATTGCAGGCCCGATTTACCCGCGCATTATAGGGAAAAATTCGGCTTTGTGTTGCGGCGGATGGTCACGATGGAGGGCCAAAATGCTGTGGTTTTCGGCCAAGGCGTGTGTTTGCAAGGCTTTGCAGGGATTGGAAATTTTTGACGGGCGGCGGGATAGTTTTTGTAGGGCGTGCGGAGGAGGGGATGTGGAGGGCTTGGGGCGGTGTGTAAGGCTGAAATGGCCATCGCAGGCAAGCCAGCGCCCACATTTGTTGCGCGGTGGATTCTGGATCGGCGCTTTGCCGCAAGAACGATTTCTTGCGGCGAATAATAATCCCGCGTGGGAAGTTAATTACCCGTTAGAGCAGCCATTGCCCATCACGTGATAATTAAGAATATGGCGCTGACCTTGCGAGTCTTCATATTCCATCTTCACCGGTACAACTTCGCATACTTCCGGAACATTGCTCATGGACAGGACTTTGGCGACATCCAGGTGGGTGCTGTAAGTGTAGTCTTCAACAATCGGGGCGTTCTGGCCGGCCAGCTCGGTCGGGGCCTCGTCGGCCAGGGCGGCGGTTGCGCACAAGCTGCTGAGGGCCATAACTACGAGAGCTTTCATTGGTTCAATTACCTTCTTTTAGGCGAAAGGGGTCACGGGGCCTTTGTGAGGCCACGTGTGTAACTTAAGAGTTGGGAAGTTCGGATTAACGTTGCCTTCGTGGGGGCTGTTGCGGTGTTAATCACAGTGCCTTGTTGGCGGAGTTGATTTTAGGCCTGCGGGTTATATTCATATACCCGCAGTTTTGATAAACACTATTGGCGGTTTTTGTAACAATCCCGTGCTCAAGGTTTTTTACACAGCCGCAATGAGCCGCAGGCCTCGGGCCAGAGCGGTGAAGGGCGATAGGAGGGCAATCTGTAGGGGCTTGTTACTACCATCGTCGAATGGTTCTATGGGGCCGCCCCGGCTACAACAGGGGCCATACAACAACAACTATGTCACCGAGGTAAGAAAGATGAGTGCGGCTTCCCTGTACCCCGTTCGCCCCGAAGTAGCAGCCAACACGCTGACCGACGAGGCAACCTACAAGGCCATGTACCAGCAGTCGGTGGTCAACCCCGATGGCTTCTGGCGCGAGCAAGCCAAGCGTCTTGACTGGGTCAAGCCTTTCACCGCGGTCAAGCAGACCTCTTTCGACGACCACCATGTCGATATCAAATGGTTCGCCGACGGCACCCTGAACGTTTCCTACAACTGCCTGGACCGTCACCTCGCCGAGCGTGGCGACCAGGCGGCGATCATCTGGGAGGGCGATGACCCTTCCGAAAGCCGCACCATCACCTACCGCGAGCTGCACGAAGAAGTCTGCAAGTTCGCCAACGCCCTGCGCGGCCAGGATGTGCACCGCGGCGACGTGGTGACTATCTATATGCCGATGATCCCCGAAGCCGTGGTCGCCATGCTGGCGTGTACCCGCATCGGTGCGATTCACTCCGTGGTGTTCGGCGGTTTTTCGCCGGAGGCCCTGGCCGGTCGCATCATCGACTGTAAGTCGAAGGTGGTGATCACTGCCGACGAAGGCATCCGCGCCGGTAAGAAAATTCCGCTCAAAGCCAACGTGGACGACGCGCTGACCAACCCGGAAACCAGCAGCATCCAGAAGGTCATCGTGTGCAAGCGCACCAATGGCGCGATCAAGTGGAACCAGCATCGCGACATCTGGTACGAAGACCTGATGAAAGTGGCGGGCACCGTGTGTGCGCCAAAAGAGATGGGCGCCGAAGAAGCACTGTTCATCCTTTATACCTCCGGTTCCACCGGCAAGCCAAAAGGCGTGCAGCACACCACTGGCGGCTACTTGCTGTATGCAGCCCTGACCCATGAGCGCGTGTTCGACTACCGCCCGGGCGAAATCTACTGGTGCACCGCCGACGTCGGCTGGATCACCGGCCACACCTATATCGTCTACGGCCCTTTGGCGAATGGCGCGACCACGCTGCTGTTCGAAGGCGTGCCGAACTACCCGGACATCACCCGTGTCGGCAAAATCGTCGACAAACACAAGGTCAATATCCTCTACACCGCCCCGACCGCGATCCGCGCGATGATGGCTTCCGGCACCGCCGCCTGCGAAGGCATCGACGGCAGCAGCTTGCGCTTGCTCGGTTCGGTGGGTGAGCCGATTAACCCGGAAGCGTGGGACTGGTACTACAAGAACGTCGGCCAATCCCGTTGCCCGATCGTCGACACCTGGTGGCAGACCGAGACCGGCGCCACCCTGATGAGCCCGTTGCCGGGTGCTCACGCGCTCAAGCCGGGTTCGGCGGCGCGGCCATTCTTTGGCGTGGTGCCGGCGCTGGTGGACAACCTGGGCAACATCATCGAGGGCGCTGCCGAAGGCAACCTGGTGATTCTCGATTCGTGGCCAGGCCAGGCGCGTACCCTGTACGGCGACCATGACCGGTTTGTCGACACTTACTTCAAGACCTTCCGTGGCATGTACTTCACGGGTGACGGCGCGCGTCGCGATGAAGATGGCTACTGGTGGATCACCGGCCGAGTGGATGACGTGCTCAACGTGTCCGGCCACCGCATGGGCACCGCCGAGATTGAAAGCGCGATGGTTGCTCACCCTAAAGTTGCCGAAGCGGCGGTGGTGGGGGTGCCGCATGACATCAAGGGGCAGGGCATCTATGTGTATGTCACCCTGAAAAACGGCGAAGAGCCGAACGAAGCGCTGCGCCTGGAGCTGAAAAACTGGGTGCGCAAAGAGATCGGGCCGATTGCCTCGCCGGACGTGATCCAGTGGGCGCCGGGCTTGCCGAAGACGCGCTCGGGGAAAATCATGCGGCGGATTTTGCGCAAGATTGCGACGGCTGAGTACGACGGGCTGGGGGATATCTCCACCCTGGCGGACCCGGGCGTGGTGGCGCATTTGATTGAGACGCACAAGACCATGAACGTCGCGTAAGGCGGGTTTGGTCACATAAAGCCCCATTCGGCGCAGGTCGGGTGGGGCTTTTTTTGTGCGGTTCAGCATGCGACGCGGGCTAATGTGGGAGCTGGCTTGCCTGCGATGAGGGTATGTCAGGCAATGATGGGCTAGCTGACAGGTGGCTATCGCAGGCAAGCCAGCTCCCACATTTGGAATGCATTTCATAACGGGCGTCAGCGGCGTCCGACCGTCCCGCACAACCCCCAAGCCAATAAATATCGATTTCTCCCGTAGGACGTTTCTGAATGTTACCGCAGCGCGCAAATGTGTAACCCGCCGCTCAAACATGAGGCAATGCGCTACGCTCATGCCTCGAAAAACCGCGTTTTAGACACCCCGGCAGAATAGATTAAACGCCAGACTTGCCGTGATAGAAGGGTTTGCGAATAATAGGCCCGCAATTTGCAGCATCAACAGGTTTAATATCTTTTGTCTCTGCATAAAAATCAGAGGCTGTCAATGTGCTGGAACAGCTTTCTCGGTGCTTCTGTAAATAGTTGTCGCATTGAGGAAATATCGGCTTCCGGCCTGTCGTTAGAATGCCGATCACTTGCTCGTCGTCGTAGGATTACCCCCTGCGTAGGACGCAGTACCGCATTTCGGTTTCCTTTAAGTCGCATCGTGGGCCCTGGCTCATTCTGCTTTTTGCCTTATACCGATGGAGTCCCAAGATGAAGAAACTTGTGCTGTTGGGCGCCCTGGCGCTGTCCGTGCTGTCCATGCAGGCCTTCGCTGATGAGAAGCCCCTGAAGATTGGTATCGAAGCGGCTTACCCTCCGTTTGCCTCGAAGGCACCGGACGGCAGCATCGTCGGTTTTGACTACGACATCGGCAACGCCCTGTGCGCCGAGATGAAGGTCAAGTGTGTATGGGTCGAGCAAGAGTTCGACGGCCTGATCCCTGCGCTGAAAGTGCGCAAGATCGACGCGATCCTGTCGTCCATGTCCATCACTGAAGACCGCAAGAAGTCCGTGGACTTTACCAACCGCTACTACCTGAGCCCAGCGCAGCTGGTGATGAAGGAAGGCACCAGCGTCAGCGACAGCCTGGATGAATTGAAAGGCAAGAAGATCGGCGTGCAGCGCGGTTCGATCCACGACCGTTTCGCCAAGGAAGTCCTGGCCCCCAAAGGCGCCACGGTTGTTCCTTACAGCTCGCAGAACGAAATCTACCTGGACGTGGAAGCCGGTCGCCTCGACGGCACCGTGGCTGACGCCACCCTGCTGCAAGACGGATTCCTGAAAACCCCGGCCGGTAAAGGCTACGCGTTCGTTGGCCCGCAGTTCACCGACGCCAAGTACTTCGGTGACGGCATCGGCATCGCGGTACGCAAAGGCGACAAGGCCAACCTGGACAAGATCAACGCTGCTATTGCCGCGATCCGTGCCAACGGTGAGTACAAGAAAATCCAGGACAAGTACTTCGACTTCGATATTTACGGCGCTGACCCTAAGTAACCCGTCGCAGCTGTCTGTCCTGAATGGCGCAAGCAACAGAATTCCTGAGGTTTGCGCCATTTTTTCATCCCCCTTTTCGAGGACCTGAATCATGTTGAAAGGCTACGGGGCCGTCATCCTCGATGGCGCATGGTTGACGCTTCAGCTCGCCTTGTCGTCCATGGCCTTGGCCATCGTTCTGGGTCTGATCGGGGTCGCGTTACGCCTGTCGCCGGTGCGCTGGTTGGCCTGGCTGGGTGACTTGTACTCCACGGTGATCCGCGGGATCCCCGACCTGGTGCTGATTCTGCTGATTTTCTACGGCGGCCAGGACCTGCTTAACCGCGTCGCGCCGATGCTCGGCTATGACGACTATATCGACTTGAACCCCTTGGCCGCCGGTATCGGCACCCTGGGTTTCATCTTTGGCGCCTACCTCTCGGAAACCTTCCGTGGCGCCTTCATGGCCATCCCCAAGGGCCAGGCCGAGGCCGGCCTTGCGTATGGCATGAGCAGTTTCCAGGTGTTTTTCCGGGTGATGGTGCCGCAGATGATTCGGCTGGCGATCCCCGGGTTTACCAACAACTGGCTGGTATTGACCAAGGCCACCGCGCTGATTTCGGTGGTGGGCCTGCAAGACATGATGTTCAAGGCCAAGCAGGCGGCGGATGCCACCCGCGAGCCTTTTACCTTCTTCCTCGCAGTGGCGGCGATGTACCTGGTGATCACCAGCGTGTCGTTGCTGGCCCTGCGCTATCTTGAGAAGCGCTACTCGGTAGGCGTAAGGGCGGCTGATCTATGATCTTCGACTACAACGTCATCTGGGACGCCATGCCGCTGTACCTCGGCGGCTTGGCAACGACCCTGAAATTGCTCGCCATCTCGCTGTTCTTCGGCCTGCTCGCCGCCTTGCCCCTGGGCTTGATGCGTGTGTCCAAGCAGCCCATCGTCAACGGCGTGGCCTGGCTCTACACCTACGTGATTCGCGGCACGCCGATGCTGGTGCAGCTGTTCCTGATCTACTACGGCCTGGCCCAGTTTGAAGCGGTACGCGAAAGCTTCATGTGGCCGTTGCTGTCCAGCGCCACGTTCTGCGCGTGCCTGGCCTTTGCGATCAACACCAGCGCCTACACCGCCGAAATCATCGCCGGTAGCCTCAAGGCCACGCCGAATGGCGAGATCGAGGCAGCCAAGGCGATGGGCATGTCGCGCTACAAGCTGTACCGCCGCATCCTGTTGCCGTCGGCCCTGCGCCGCGCGCTGCCGCAGTACAGCAACGAAGTGATCATGATGCTGCAGACCACCAGCCTGGCGTCCATCGTCACCCTGATCGACATCACCGGTGCCGCGCGCACGGTGAATGCCCAGTTTTACTTGCCGTTCGAAGCCTACATCACCGCCGGCGTGTTCTACCTGTGCCTTACCTTCATCCTGGTACGCCTGTTCAAGTTGGCCGAGCGCCGCTGGCTGAGCTACCTGGCTCCACGGAAGCACTGATATGGAACGTATCGATCACCTGTTGCCCTGGGGGCACCTGGGCTGCGAGCGCCAGCTGAGCGTGTTTCGTTTCGGCAGCGGCGAGCGCAAGGCCTATATCCAGGCCAGCCTGCACGCCGACGAACTGCCCGGCATGCGTGCCGCCTGGGAGCTGAAAAAACGCCTCACCGAACTGGAACAGCAAGGTGCGCTGAATGGCGTGATCGAGCTGGTGCCGGTGGCCAACCCGATGGGCCTGGGCCAGTTGCTGCAAGGCAGCCATCAGGGGCGTTTCGAGGTCGGCAGCGGCAAGAATTTCAACCGTGATTTCGTTGAATTGAGCGAGCCGGTCGCCGGGTTGCTCAAGGGCAAGCTGGGCGACGACCCGCACGCCAATGTGCGCCTGATCCGCCAGGCCATGGCCGATGCACTCAACGCGTTGCCCGAGCCGAGCAGCCAGCTGCAAGGCATGCAACGCGTGCTGCTGAGCCACGCCTGCAGCGCCGACATCGTCCTCGACCTGCATTGCGACGCCGAAGCCGCGCTGCACATGTACGCGTTGCCGCAGCACTGGCCGCAGTGGCGTTCGCTGTCGGCGCACCTGAATGTGAAAGTCGGCCTGCTGGCGGAAGATTCCGGCGGCAGTTCGTTTGACGAAGCCTGCTCGTTGCCGTGGTTGCGTCTGTCCCGTGCATTCCCGGAGGCACAGATTCCGCTGGCGTGCCTGGCGACCACCCTGGAGCTGGGCGGCCAGGCCGATACCGGGCGTGACGAGGCGATCTTCCACGCCGAAGGCATCCTCGCGTTCCTCGCCGAGCAGGGCCTGATCAAGGGGCAATGGCCGGCGCCGCAACACGAGCCGTGCGAAGGCGTGCCGTTCGAAGGCACCGAATTGCTCTTCGCACCCCACGCCGGGGTGATCAGTTACCTGCGTAAAGCCGGCGACTGGGTCGACACCGGCGAGCCGATTTTTGAAGTGATTGACCCCCTGACCGACCGCGTGAGCACGATCTGCGCGGGCACCTCGGGGGTGTTGTTTGCCGTTGAACGGCTACGTTATGCCCAAGCGGGTTTCTGGCTGGCCAAGGTGGCGGGGCGCGAAGCGCTGCGTCACGGGCGCTTGCTCAACGACTGACCACCTGTTTTTGTGAGAACCGACCGCATGTACAAACTTGAAGTCCAAGACCTGCATAAACGCTATGGCAGTCATGAAGTGCTCAAAGGCGTGTCCCTGGCCGCCGCGGCCGGTGATGTGATCAGCATCATCGGTTCCAGTGGTTCGGGCAAAAGTACCTTTTTGCGCTGCATCAACCTGCTCGAGCAACCCCACGCCGGCAAGATCCTGCTCAACAACGAAGAGCTGAAGCTGGTCGCCAACAAGGACGGTGCCCTGAAGGCTGCCGACCCCAAGCAGTTGCAGCGCATGCGTTCGCGCCTGTCCATGGTGTTCCAGCATTTCAACCTGTGGTCGCACATGACCGCGCTGGAAAACGTGATGGAAGCCCCGGTGCACGTGCTGGGCATGTCGAAAAAAGACGCCCGCGAAAAGGCCGAGCACTACCTGGCCAAAGTCGGCGTGGGCCATCGCAAGGATGCGTTCCCCGGCCACATGTCCGGCGGCGAGCAGCAGCGCGTGGCGATTGCCCGTGCCTTGGCGATGGAGCCTGAGGTGATGCTGTTCGACGAACCGACCTCGGCACTCGACCCGGAACTGGTCGGCGAAGTGCTCAAGGTGATGCAGGACCTGGCCCAGGAAGGCCGCACCATGGTGGTGGTGACCCACGAAATGGGCTTTGCCCGTGAAGTCTCCAACCAATTGGTGTTCCTGCACAAAGGCATCGTCGAAGAACGTGGCAACCCGCGCGAAGTGCTGGTGAACCCGCAGTCCGAGCGTTTGCAGCAGTTCCTGTCTGGCAGCTTGAAATAGTCCCGGCCTGCCTGAGCTGCTTTTTGCTTTTTGCTTTGTGTGGGAGGGGGCTTGCTCCCGATGACAGTGTGTCAGTCAGCACATGTGTAGCTGATAGGCCGCTATCGGGGGCAAGCCCCCTCCCACAGTGGATCACCACATTGGTCCTCATCAGTTTTTGAGATTTGTGTTGGTTTACCGGCTAGCATTGGCCTTTGTCTTCATCACCGTTCTTCGCTTCGGATAGCACTCCATGACCGCCCACAAAATTGGTTTCCTGATTTGGCCCAGCACAAAAGCACTCACGCTTGCGCTGGCTGAGGAGGCCTTGCGCGTTGCTCAGCGTGTGCATCCGGACGTGGTCTACGAGCTGTCTTTTCTGCAGGCCGAGCCGCAAACCGAAGGCGCCTGGCAATTGCCGGGTGAACCGTGGGCAGGCAAGCTCGAAGGCTTCCAGAAACTGTTCCTGCTGGCGGACGAGCCGCCGACCGTCATCGCCTCCCAGCTCAGCACCGCGCTCAAGCAGCTGGTTCGGGCGGGTTGTGTGATCGGCGGTTTGTCGGCCGGTGTGTATCCGCTGGCCCAGCTGGGCTTGCTCGACGGCTACCGCGCCGCCGTGCATTGGCGTTGGCAGGATGATTTCGCCGAGCGTTTCCCCAAGGTCATCGCCACCAGCCACTTGTTCGACTGGGACCGCGACCGCCTGACGGCCTGCGGCGGCATGTCGGTGCTTGACCTGCTGCTGGCGGTACTGGCCCGTGATCACGGCGCCGAACTGGCCGGTGCCGTGTCCGAAGAACTGGTGGTCGAGCGCATCCGCGAAGGCGGCGAGCGCCAGCGCATTCCGCTGCAAAACCGCCTGGGCTCGAGCCATCCTAAGCTGACCCAGGCTGTGTTGCTGATGGAAGCCAACATCGAAGAGCCGCTGACCACCGACGAAATCGCCCAGCATGTGTGCGTGTCGCGACGACAACTGGAACGGATCTTCAAGCAATACCTCAATCGCGTTCCCAGCCAGTACTACCTGGAGCTGCGCCTGAACAAGGCGCGCCAGATGCTGATGCAAACCAGCAAGTCGATCATCCAGATCGGCCTGTCCTGCGGCTTCTCCTCGGGGCCGCACTTCTCCAGCGCCTACCGCAATTTCTTCGGCGCCACCCCTCGCGAAGACCGCAACCAGCGGCGCAGCAGCAGCCCGTTCGAGTTGTCGTCGGTGCCGTCCGAGCGCGGTTGATACGCGGTTTTGCCGGCCGGGTGCGTGCTGTTCCCGGCTTTCAGCAAAATGCTCACGCCACTGCCGCAAACCCCTCCATCCGTTTAAACTGCGCCTTTGCGACGCTATTTGTCGCATTGGCGTAAACCCGCGAAAATCGGGGGTTGGCGCTATAAGAAGTTGTCGCTTGGCGGCAAGGCCGCGCTGAAAACTGTCCTTACAATCCCTGCATCGCCCGCCAGTTCCAGGCAGGCGTTCCTCTTCAGGAGACTCCGATGTCCGTTGAGCAAGCCCCGGTGCAACGTGCCGATTTCGACCAGGTCATGGTTCCCAACTATGCCCCTGCTGCCTTTATTCCCGTGCGTGGCGCAGGTTCGCGCGTATGGGACCAGGCGGGTCGCGAGCTGATCGACTTTGCCGGCGGCATCGCGGTTAACGTATTGGGCCATGCCCACCCGGCACTGGTCGGTGCGCTGACCGAGCAGGCCAACAAGCTGTGGCACGTGTCCAACGTCTTCACCAATGAGCCGGCCTTGCGCCTGGCGCATAAGCTGATCGACGCCACCTTTGCCGAGCGCGTGTTCTTCTGCAACTCCGGCGCCGAAGCCAACGAGGCCGCCTTCAAGCTGGCCCGTCGCGTGGCGTTCGACCGGTTCGGTACCGAGAAGTACGAGATTATTGCCGCGCTGAACAGCTTTCACGGCCGTACCCTGTTTACCGTCAACGTCGGTGGCCAGTCGAAGTACTCCGATGGTTTCGGCCCGAAAATCACCGGTATCACCCACGTCCCGTATAACGACCTGGAAGCGCTGAAAGCCGCCGTGTCGGACAAGACCTGCGCCGTGGTGCTGGAGCCGATCCAGGGCGAAGGCGGCGTATTGCCGGCCGAGTTGGCCTACCTGCAAGGTGCCCGTGAACTGTGCGACGCCAACAACGCGTTGCTGGTATTCGACGAAGTGCAGACCGGCATGGGCCGCAGCGGCCACTTGTTTGCCTACCAGCATTACGGCGTGGTGCCGGACATCCTCACCAGCGCCAAGAGCTTGGGCGGCGGTTTCCCGATTGCGGCCATGCTCACCACCGAGAACCTGGCCAAGCACCTGGTGGTCGGCACCCACGGCACCACCTACGGCGGCAACCCGCTGGCGTGCGCGGTGGCGGAAGCGGTGATCGACGTGATCAACACCCCAGAGGTGCTGGCCGGCGTCAATGCCAAGCACGACCTGTTCAAGGCACGCCTGGAGCAGATCGGCGAAAAATACGGCATCTTCACCCAGGTGCGTGGCCTGGGCCTGCTGATCGGCTGCGTGCTGAGCGACGCGTTCAAAGGCAAGGCCAAGGACGTGTTCAACGCGGCCGAGAAAGAAAACCTGATGATCCTGCAAGCCGGCCCGGACGTGGTGCGTTTCGCGCCGAGCCTGGTGGTGGAAGACGCGGACATCACCGAAGGCCTGGACCGCTTCGAACGTGCTGTCAAGGCGCTGACGCAAGCCTGATAGACCGTTCGGCGCCCGAATGATCGGGCGCCGAGCACGAATTTTGTATGCCGGACCCTTTGGTTGGAGCTGTGAAGATCAAATGTGGGAGCGGGCTTGCTGTGGCGAGCAAGCTTGCTTGCGCTGGGGTGCGAAGCAGCCCCAAAAGCCGGCTCCAGCTGCGCTGTCGAACGGGAGCAAGCTCCCTCGCCACAGCAAGCCCGCTCCCACACTTGACCGCGCTGGTTTCAAGATCGTGTCCGGCATTTTTCCCTGTGAGTTTTTCGAGTTAAGGAGTGACACCATGCTGGTGATGCGCCCCGCGCAAATGGCTGATCTGGGCGAGGTACAGCGTCTGGCTGCGGACAGCCCGATTGGTGTCACCTCCTTGCCGGATGATGTGGAACGCCTGAGCGACAAGATCGCCGCCAGCGAAGCGTCCTTCGCCGCCGAGGTCAGTTTCAACGGTGAAGAAAGCTATTTCTTCGTGCTCGAAGACACCGAGACCGGCAAGCTCGCCGGTTGCTCGGCTATCGTCGCCTCGGCCGGTTATTCGGAGCCGTTCTACAGCTTCCGTAACGAAACCTTCGTGCACGCCTCCCGCGAGCTGAAGATCCACAACAAGATCCACGTGCTTTCCCAGTGCCATGACCTGACCGGCAACAGCCTGCTCACCAGTTTCTACGTGGTGCCCGAGCTGGTCGGTTCGCCGTGGTCGGAACTCAATTCCCGTGGCCGCCTGCTGTTTGTCGCCAGCCACCCCGAGCGCTTTGCCGACTCGGTGGTGACCGAAATTGTCGGCTACAGCGATGAGAACGGTGACTCGCCGTTCTGGGACGCCATCGGTCGCAACTTCTTCGACCTCAATTACGCCGCCGCCGAGCGCCTGTGCGGGCTGAAAAGCCGTACTTTCCTTGCCGAGCTGATGCCGCATTACCCGATCTACGTGCCGCTGTTGCCGGACGAAGCCCAGGAAGCCATGGGCCAGGTGCACCCGCGGGCGCAGATAACCTTCGACATCCTCATGCGCGAAGGCTTCGAGACCGACCATTACATCGACATTTTTGACGGTGGCCCGACGCTGCACGCGCGGGTTTCGGGGATTCGCTCGATCGCCCAGAGCCGCGTGGTGCCGGTGAAGATCGGCGAGATGCTCAAGGGCGTCGGCCGCCAGTACCTGGTCAGCAACGCGCAGTTGCAGGATTACCGCGCGGTGATGCTGGAGCTGGACTACGCGCCCGGCAAACCGGTGACCCTGGACCTGGAAGCCGCCGAAGCCCTGGGCGTTGGCGAAGGCGCGAGTGTGCGTCTGGTAGCGGTTTAAGAATGAGTTTCGCGGGTGGCTGCAAAGCGGCCCGTCTGAGGAGATAGCATGATCGTTCGTCCCGTACGCAGCAGCGATTTACCGGCCCTGATTGATCTGGCGCGCAGCACCGGCACCGGCCTCACCACCTTGCCGGCCAACGAAGAACGCCTGACTCACCGGGTTGGCTGGGCGGAAAAAACCTTTCGCGGCGAAGCCGGGCGCGGCGATGCCGACTACCTGTTCGTGCTGGAAAACGACGAAGGGCGCGTGGTCGGGATTTCCGCCATCGCTGGCGCCGTCGGCCTGCGCGAGCCGTGGTACAACTTCCGGGTCGGCCTGACCGTCAGTGCCTCCCAGGAGCTGAATATCTACCGCGAGATTCCGACGCTGTTTTTGGCCAACGACCTCACCGGCAATTCCGAGTTGTGCTCGTTGTTCCTGCACGCCGATTACCGCAACGGCCTCAACGGCCGCATGCTGGCCAAGGCGCGCATGCTGTTTATCGCTGAATTCCCGCAGCTGTTTGGCAACAAGATCATTGCCGAGATGCGCGGCGTGTCCAACGATGCCGGGCGTTCGCCGTTCTGGGAAAGCCTGGGCCGGCACTTCTTCAAGATGGAATTCAGCCAGGCCGACTACCTCACCGGCGTGGGCAACAAGGCGTTTATCGCCGAGCTGATGCCGAAGTTTCCGCTGTACAGCTGCTTCCTCTCCGAGGACGCGCGCAACGTGATCGGCAAGGTCCACCCGGACACCGAACCGGCACTGAGCATGCTCAAGAGCGAAGGGTTCAGCTACCAGGGCTATGTCGATATTTTCGACGCGGGCCCGGCGGTGGAGTGTGAAACCAGCAAGATCCGTTCGGTGCGCGACAGCCAGTCGCTGGTGTTGGCCATCGGCACGCCGGGGGACGATGCCACGCCGTTCCTGATCCATAACCGCAAGCGCGAGGACTGCCGTATCACGGCCGCCCCGGCCCGTCTGGCGGCCGGTACCCTGGTCGTAGACCCACTGACTGCCAAGCGCCTGCAACTGGTGGTGGGTGATCAAGTGCGTGCTGTTCCGTTGTCTGCTGCTCGGGAGTCGAAGTCATGAATTCGCTGTATATCGCGGGAAGCTGGCTGGCGGGCCAGGGTGAACTGTTTGAATCGCGCAACCCGGTGACCCAGCAGGTGCTGTGGGCCGGCAACGGCGCCACCGCCGAGCAGGTCGAGTCGGCTGTGCAGGCCGCACGCCAGGCATTCCCGGCCTGGGCCCGGCTGCCGCTGGAAGAACGCATCAGTGTGCTGGAAGCCTTCGCCGCCACCCTGAAAAGCCGTGCCGATAAAATCGCCCGCTGCATCGGCGAGGAAACCGGCAAGCCGCTGTGGGAATCGGCGACTGAAGTCACCAGCATGGCCAACAAGATTGCCATCTCGGTGCAAAGCTACCGCGAGCGTACCGGCGAGAAGAGCGGCCCACTGGGCGACGCCACCGCTGTGCTGCGCCACAAGCCGCATGGCGTGGTCGCGGTATTTGGTCCCTACAACTTCCCCGGCCACTTGCCGAACGGGCATATCGTCCCGGCATTGCTGGCGGGGAATACCGTGCTGTTCAAGCCCAGCGAGCTGACCCCGAAAGTCGCTGAGCTGACGGTGCAGTGCTGGATTGAAGCCGGTTTGCCGGCGGGCGTGCTGAACCTGCTGCAAGGCGCGCGGGAAACCGGTATCGCACTGGCGGCCAACCCAGGGATCGACGGTTTGTTTTTTACCGGTTCCAGCCGCACCGGCAATCATCTGCACCAGCAATTCTCCGGGCGCCCGGACAAGATCCTGGCCCTGGAAATGGGCGGTAACAACCCGCTGGTGGTCGACGAAGTGGCCGACGTGGATGCGGCGGTCTACACCATTATCCAATCGGCGTTTATTTCTGCCGGCCAGCGTTGCACCTGTGCCCGACGCTTGCTGGTGCCGGAAGGCGCGTGGGGCGATGCGCTGCTGGCGCGCCTGGTCGCGGTCAGCGCCACGATTGAAGTCGGCGCGTTCGACCAGCAGCCGCCGCCGTTCATGGGCTCGGTGATTTCCCTGGGCGCAGCCAAAGCCTTGATGGACGCCCAGGAACTGATGCTCGCCAATGGCGCCGTGGCGCTGCTGGAAATGACCCAGCCCCAGGCTCAGGCCGCGTTGCTGACCCCCGGCATCATCGACGTGACCGGCGTGACCGAGCGCGAAGACGAAGAACTGTTCGGCCCGCTGTTGCAGGTGATCCGCTACGCCGATTTCGCCGCGGCGATTGCCGAGGCCAACAACACCCAGTACGGCCTGGCCGCCGGCTTGTTGTCGGATTCCGAGGCGCGCTACCAGCAGTTCTGGCTGGAAAGCCGCGCCGGGATCGTCAACTGGAACAAACAGCTGACCGGCGCCGCCAGCACCGCGCCGTTTGGGGGGGTAGGGGCCTCGGGCAACCATCGCGCCAGTGCGTATTACGCGGCGGATTACTGCGCGTACCCGGTGGCGTCGCTGGAGACTCCAAGCCTGGTGGTCCCAGCCACGCTGACACCCGGTATTACGCTGAAGTGAAGGTGACACTGATCTAATGTGGGAGCTGGCTTGCCTGCGATGGCATCACCTCGGTCCGGCTCAAAGACCGAGTCGCCTGCATCGCAGGCAAGCCAGCTCCCACACTTGATTGGGTTTACAGCTATAGATCTGCACCAGATGCCTATAAAAACAGATGTTCGTGGAGCCTCGCCGATGAAATCCTATGAAGTCAATTTTGACGGTCTAGTGGGGCCGACCCATAACTACGGCGGTTTGTCCTACGGCAACGTCGCGTCCCAGAGCAACAGCCAGCAGTCTTCGAACCCGAAGGAAGCGGCGTTGCAGGGCCTGCAAAAAATGAAAGCCCTGATGGACATGGGTTTTAAGCAAGGGGTGCTGGCGCCACAGGAACGCCCGGACGTGGCCGCGTTGCGCAGCCTCGGCTTCAGCGGCACCGACGCCGAGGTCATCCAGCAGGCCGCCAAGCACGCCATGCCGCTGCTGGTTGCCAGCTGCTCGGCCTCGAGCATGTGGGTGGCCAACGCCGCCACCGTCAGCCCGAGCGCCGACACGGCGGATGGCCGCGTGCATTTCACCGCCGCCAACCTCAACTGCAAATACCACCGCAGCATCGAACACCCGACCACCAGCCGCGTGCTGGGGGCGATGTTTGCCGATGCCAGACACTTCGCCCACCACGCCGCGTTGCCGGCGGTGGCTCAGTTCGGTGATGAAGGCGCGGCCAACCACACGCGTTTCTGCCGTGACTACGGCGAGGCGGGCGTCGAGTTCTTCGTGTTCGGCCGCAGTGCATTCGATAACCGCTACTCGGCCCCGCAGAAGTACCCGGCGCGCCAGACCCTCGAAGCTTCCCAGGCCGTCGCACGCCTGCACGGCTTGAAGGACGACGGCGTGGTTTACGCCCAGCAGAACCCGGCGGTGATCGATGCCGGCGTGTTCCACAACGATGTGATCGCGGTGGGCAACGGCGAGGTGCTGTTCTATCACGAGGACGCGTTCCTCCATACCGAGCAGATGCTGGGCGAGCTGCAAGGCAAGTTGGCTAGGCTGGGCGGCAACTTCCAGTCGGTGTGCGTGCCGCGCGCGCAGGTCAGCGTCGAGGACGCCGTGCGTTCCTACCTGTTCAACAGCCAATTGCTGACCCGCGCCGACGGCGCGATGCTGCTGATCGTGCCGGAAGAGTGCCGCGCCAACGAACGCGTCTGGCAGTACCTGCAAGGCCTGACGGCTGCCGGTGGGCTGATCCGCGAAGTGAAAGTTTTCGACCTCAAGCAAAGCATGCAGAACGGCGGTGGCCCGGCGTGCCTGCGCTTGCGTGTGGCATTGAATGAAACCGAGCTGGCGGCGGTGAATCCAGGCGTTATCATGACCGCGCCGTTGTACGACACGCTGACCCAGTGGGTCGAGAGGCACTACCGCGACAGCCTGCGCGAAACCGATCTGGCTGACCCGCAATTGTTGCTGGAGTGCCGGACGGCATTGGATGAACTGACGCAAATCCTTAAACTGGGCTCGGTTTACCCTTTCCAGATCAATTAAACACTACACGGCTGAGAGCACTTTATGACCACCGACACCCTGAAACTGATTCTTGAAGACACCGACGGCACCCAGCTGGAAACCTCCTGCACCCGCGTCGCCGTGGTCTGGCAGGGTAAGGAAATCTGGATCCAGCACGACGGCCGCGGCCAACTGCTGATCGGTGTGGACGTGGAAGAAGGCGACGCCGAGTACGCCAACCTGCTGATGCGCCCATTGGCCACTAACCTGATGAGCCTGCAACTGGAAATGGAACCGGCCGACTTCGAAGGTGATGACGACGATCACGTCCACGGTCCTGGCTGCAACCACTAAGGAAGCTGCTTATGCTCGCCCTCGGCAAACTGCTTGAACTGACCCTCGCCGGTCGTGAACCGGCGCAAAAAATTCAACTGACTGTCGACGGCGTGCAGATGCGCTGGCTCAGCGAGGGCGCGCTCGAAGTGCGCCCGCCGCAGGCCCTGGACAACGGCAGCGACCTGCTGCTGTCGTCCGGTATCCATGGCAACGAAACCGCGCCGATCGAATTGCTCGACCGCCTGTTGCATGGCATCGCCCGTGGGGAAATCAAACCCCGCACCCGTATTCTGTTCCTGTTCGGCAACCCCGAGGCCATGCGTCGCGGTGAGCGTTATCTCGAACTCGACGTCAACCGGCTGTTCAACGGCCGGCATGAACAAAACATCGGCCCCGAAGCCATGCGCGCCGCCGAGCTGGAGCAACTGGCTCGCAGCTTTTTCAGCCTGCCGGGCCGTTCGCGCCTGCATTACGACCTGCACACCGCGATTCGTGGTTCGAAGATCGAGCA